>JBBQAO010000005.1:0-90129 GCA_038316355.1 Burkholderiales bacterium | reverse complement strand
CACCCCGTTCTTCAACGGCTACCGTCCGCAGTTCTACTTCCGGACCACCGACGTGACGGGCAGCATTGAGTTGCCGAAGGGCACGGAGATGGTGATGCCGGGGGACAACATTTCGATCACGGTGGCGCTGATTCAGCCCATCGCGATGGAAGAGGGGCTGCGGTTTGCCATCCGCGAGGGCGGCAGGACCGTCGGCGCCGGCGTCGTCGCAAAAGTGATCGAGTAAAACATGGCCGCCCTGAAAAGTCAGAAAATCCGCATTCGCCTCAAGGCGTTTGACTATCGTTTGATCGACCAGTCGGCGCAGGAGATTGTGGAAACCGCGAAACGCACCGGAGCCGTGGTCAAGGGCCCGATTCCGCTGCCGACGCGCAAGCAGCGATTCGACCTGCTGCGTTCGCCACACGTCAACAAGACCTCGCGTGAACAGCTGGAAATTCGCAGCCATCTGCGGTTGATGGACATCATCGACCCGACGGACAAGACTGTCGATGCGCTGATGAAGCTCGACCTGCCTGCTGGCGTGGATGTGGAAATCAAGTTGTAAACAAGGTTGGAACGGGCACTGATGTGCCTGGTTTTACAAATAGAAGTGCCGGCCAATTGAAGTCGGCGCCTTTTTAAAAAAGGTACAAAACATGAGTTTAGGATTAGTCGGCCGCAAAGTCGGCATGACGCGGATATTTACCGATGACGGTGACACCATCCCGGTGACGGTCGTCGACGTGTCGAACAATCGCGTCTCGCAAATCAAAACACCTGAGATCGACGGTTATGCCGCCGTGCAGCTGGCGTTCGGCAAACGTCGCGCTTCGCGTGTCATCAAGCCTGCCGCCGGACACTTTGCCAAAGCAGGTGTCGAGGGTGGCCGGGTGATGCGGGAATTCCCCGTCTCTGCAGAAAAGCTGACCGAAATGAAAGTCGGCTCCACGGTGAGCGCGACCATTTTCGAGGTCGGGCAGTATGTCGACGTGACGGGCGTGTCGCAGGGCAAGGGTTTTGCCGGTGTCATCAAGCGGCATCATTTTTCGTCGAACCGTGCCAGCCACGGCAACTCGGTTTCCCACAACAAACCTGGTTCGATCGGCATGGCGCAGGATCCCGGCCGCGTGTTTCCCGGCAAGAGAATGCCGGGACACATGGGTGCCGTTACACGGACCCAGCAATCACTGGAGATCGTGCGCATCGATGTTGAGCGCAATCTTCTGCTGATCCGCGGCGCAGTTCCCGGATCTCGCGGCGGTGATGTCATGGTGCGTCCGGCGGTTCGTGCGCGGCGTCCGGCAGCGGTCAAACAGGGCGGCAAAGCCGCTCCGGCGAAGTAGAGGCGCGCAATGGAACTCAATATCATCAACGAGCAGGGTAAACCCACCGCCAAACTGGCGGCTTCGGATGCTGCGTTCGGCCGCGAATACAACGAAGCACTGGTGCACCAGGTCGTTACGGCATATATGGCCAATGCAAGGCTGGCGACGCGGGCGCAGAAGGATCGCGGTACGGTCAAGCATTCCACCAAAAAACCGTGGCGGCAGAAGGGTACCGGACGTGCCCGTGCCGGCATGACTTCCAGCCCGCTGTGGCGTGGTGGCGGGCGGACTTTTCCGAATTCACCCGACGAAAACTATTCGCACAAGCTTAACCGCAAGATGTACCGTGCGGGAATGCTGTCGATCCTGTCGCAACTGGCGCGCGAAGATCGCTTGGTTGTGGTCGACACCTTCACCATCGATGCGCCGAAAACCAAGTTGCTGGCCCAGAAGCTGCAAGGCATGGGCATGGATGATGTGCTGATCATCACCGACAGCCTTGACGAGAACCTGCGGCTGTCGTCGCGCAACTTGCCCAACGTCATGATTGTGGATGTCAGCCATACTGACCCGGTCAGTCTGATTCGTCACGGCAAGGTGCTGATGACCAAGGGCGCAGTAGGCACGATAGAGGAGCTGCTGGCATGAGCGCATTCAATACTGAACGTCTGGCGCAAATTCTGCTCGCCCCGGTGATTTCGGAGAAGAGCACGTTCGTCGGAGAAAAACATAATCAGGTGGTTTTTCGGGTTGTTCGCGACGCGACCAAGCCGGAAATCAAGGCTGCGGTTGAGACAATGTTGAGCAAGAAGGACGAGAAGCTCGAAGTGCAGAACGTCCGCATTGTCAATGTTCGCGGCAAGGAAAAGCGCTTCGGCAAGTTTATTGGCCGTCGCAGTTCATGGAAAAAAGCCTACGTCTGCCTCAAGGCGGGCCAGGAAATCACCTTTGCTGAAGGGGAGGTGAAGTAATGCTTATCAAAGTCAAACCGACATCTCCAGGCCGTCGTGGCCTGGTCAAGGTGGTCACGCCGGGCCTGCACAAAGGCAAACCGGTTGCGAGACTGGTCAAGAGCCAGTCGAAAAAAGCCGGCCGCAATGTCCATGGTCGCATCACCATGCGTCACCAGGGCGGCGGGCACAAGCAGCATTACCGCATGGTTGATTTCAAGCGTGACAAGGATGGCATTCAGGCCAAAGTCGAGCGGATCGAATATGATCCTAACCGCAGCGCACACCTTGCGCTTCTGTGTTATGCGGATGGTGAGCGGCGTTATGTCATAGCCACACGCGGCGTCATCGCCGGCACACAACTGGTTTCCGGTGCCGAAGCGCCGATCAAGTCGGGCAATGCGCTGCCGCTCCGGAACATCCCGGTCGGCACCACCATCTGCTGCGTGGAAATGCTGCCCGGCAAGGGCGCACAACTCGCGCGCGCTGCTGGCACTTCGGCACAGTTGCTGGCGCGGGAAGGTGAATATGCCCAGTTGCGGCTGCGTTCCGGCGAAATCCGCAAAGTGCACATCAATTGCCGCGCCACGATCGGTGAGGTCGGCAATGAAGAGCATTCGCTGGAGTCCATCGGCAAGGCTGGTCGTGTGCGTTGGCGTGGTATTCGTCCGACGGTGCGTGGCGTGGCGATGAATCCGATTGACCATCCGCACGGTGGTGGTGAAGGCCGGACCGCAGCTGCACAGGCACCGGTGAGTCCATGGGGCGTCATGTGTAAAGGTTACAAGACGCGCAAGAACAAACGCACTAGCGGGATGATCATTCGTCGTCGCAATGCGAAAGCCACGGCGTAAGGGGTAGAAATGTCACGTTCCATAAAAAAAGGCCCGTTTGTAGATCATCACCTGATGCAAAAGGTGGAGACGGCGCGGGCTGGTTCGGACAAGCGGCCGATCAAGACCTGGTCACGGCGTTCAACGATATTGCCGGACTTCGTCGGGCTGACGATTGCGGTACATAACGGCAAGCAGCATGTGCCGGTTTATGTGACGGAAAACATGGTCGGGCACAAGCTGGGTGAATTCGCGCATACGCGGGTTTTCAAGGGGCATTCGAAAGCTGGCGGCTCCTCGCCGGCTGACAAGAAAGCCGCCCCGACTCCGGCGGCCAAGTAAGGTAAACCGAAATGAATACCAAAGCCAAACTGCAGGGCGTCAGGTTGTCGGCGCAAAAAGGGCGTCTCGTTGCGGATCTGATCCGCGGCAAGACGGTGGAACACGCGCTGAATATCCTGAGTTTTTCGCCCAAAAAGGGCGCGGTGATCATCCGCAAGGTGCTTGAGTCGGCGATTGCCAATGCCGAGCACAACGACGGTGCGGACATCGATGAACTCAAGATCACGAGTATTTATGTGGAAAAGGGTCCGGTGATGAAGCGCTTTTCATCGGCGGCCAAAGGCCGGGGCGTGCGCATCATCAAGCCGACGTGCCATGTTTATGTCACCGTCGGCGACGGAAGGAAGTAGATATGGGCCAAAAAATTCATCCGATCGGTTTCCGACTTGCATTCAACCGCAACTGGGCTTCGCGCTGGTATGCGAACAACAAGAATTTTGCGACGATGTTGCTTGAAGACATCAAGGTTCGCGAGTATCTGAAGGTGCGCTTGTCGCAAGCTGCGGTCTCACGCGTGGTTATCGAGCGACCGGCAAAAAATGCGCGCATTACGGTGTACAGCGCGCGTCCCGGGATGGTGATTGGCAAGAAGGGCGAGGACATTGAGCGCCTGAAGGCCGACCTGCAGAAAATGCTCGGCGTCCCGGTGCACGTCAACATCGAGGAGGTGCGCAAGCCCGAACTCGACGCGCAACTGATTGCCGACTCCATCGTCCAGCAGTTGCAAAAGCGGATCATGTTCCGCCGCGCGATGAAGCGGGCCATAACCAATGCGATGCGTCTCGGTGCCCAGGGCATCAAGATCATGAGCGCAGGGCGTCTCAACGGCATCGAAATCGCGCGTACCGAGTGGTATCGCGAAGGCCGTGTGCCACTGCATACCCTGCGCGCCGACATCGACTACGGTTTCTCTGAAGCCAAGACCAGTTACGGCATCATCGGCGTCAAGGTCTGGGTGTTCAAGGGCGAAGTGATCGGCAAGAACGAGCATCCGGGGCTTGCCCCGACGGCAGCACCGGCAGAAGATCCCGCGCCAGCGCCGGCCCGCAAGCCGCGTCGGACGACAATTGCAAAGACAGGAGCAAAACGTGCTACAGCCAGCCAGGCGTAAGTACCGCAAGGAGCAAAAGGGCCGGAACACCGGCGTTGCGACGCGCGGCAACAAAGTTAGCTTCGGTGAGTATGGCCTGAAGGCCATCGGCCGCGGCCGTCTGACCGCGCGCCAGATCGAGGCTGCACGGCGCGCGATGACTCGCCATATCAAACGCGGTGGCCGTATCTGGATCCGTATTTTCCCGGACAAGCCGATTTCGCGGAAACCGGCAGAGGTTCGCATGGGCAACGGCAAGGGTAATCCCGAGTACTGGGTTGCCGAGATTCAGCCGGGCAAGGTTTTGTATGAAATGGACGGCGTGAATGAAGTCATCGCCAAGGAAGCTTTCCGCCTCGCGGCGGCCAAGCTGCCGATTGCGACGACCTTTGTCCACCGCCTGGTAGGGGGCTAGAACATGAAGGCAAGCGAACTGAAGGCAAAGGGCCCTGAAGAATTGCGCAAGGAACTCGAGTCCCTGCTCAAGGCACAGTTTTCCCTGCGCATGCAGAAAGCAACACAGCAGTTATCGAACACCAGCCAATTGCGCAAAGTGCGGCGCGATATCGCGCGCGTGCGCACGGTGCTGGGAACCAAGGCATAACGGGCAGGGTTGACTATGACTGAAGCAAACAAACGTACGCTGACGGGCAAAGTGGTCAGCGACAAGATGGACAAGACGGTTACGGTCCTGGTCGAGCGGCGGGTCAAGCATCCGTTGTTGGGCAAGATTGTGACGCGTTCCAAGAAGTATCACGTGCACGATGCCAACGACGAGTACAAGGAAGGCGATACCGTGCTGATCGAGGAGTGCCGTCCCCTGGCTAAAACCAAGGCCTGGCGGGTGATCAAACTCATCGAAAAGTCGCGGAATATCTAAATATTGCTTGCACGACGGGGTATACGCGCGCTATAATTTTTGGCTGTATTTTCCCGCCAGCCCCCGGTTGGCGGCGACTTTGCCCGAACGGGCTCCAAGACTGGCCTTCCATGCCGTAAGGGTGGCCAAGTTGGGGAAATTAAGCAGGAAAAATCATGATTCAGATGCAATCCATACTGGACGTTGCTGACAACACCGGTGCACGCGCAGTCATGTGCATCAAGGTGCTTGGTGGCTCGAAGCGTCGTTACGCCGGTATCGGCGACGTGATCAAGGTCAGCATCAAGGATGCTGCGCCCCGTGGTCGCGTGAAAAAAGGCGAAGTTTACAACGCCGTGGTTGTGCGCACCGCCAAAGGCGTGCGCCGCAATGACGGGTCGTTGTTGAAGTTTGACGGAAACGCAGCAGTGTTGCTCAACCAGAAGCTGGAGCCGATCGGCACCCGGATTTTTGGACCAGTAACCCGTGAACTGCGGACCGAACGCTTCATGAAGATTGTGTCCCTGGCCCCTGAAGTGTTGTAGAGGACGGATACGTATATGCGCAAGATCAAAAAAGGCGACGACGTGATCGTCGTCACCGGCCGTGACCGCAGCAAGCGGGGTACGGTAGTTCGGATTGTTGATGAGGATCATTTGCTCGTCGAGGGCATCAACCGCGTCAAGAAACACCAGCGGCCGAATCCGGCCAAAGGTGAGACCGGCGGCATCATCGACAAGGAAATGCCCATTCATGTTTCGAACGTGGCTTTGTTCAATCCCGTTACCAAGAAAGCCGATCGCATTGGCATCAGGCAACTGGAAGACGGGCGCCGTGTTCGGTATTTCAAGTCTAATGGTGAAGTGGTTGATGTATGAGCGCTGATAAAGATACCAAAAAAGCAAAGCCGGCGAAGGATGCCAAGGTTGCGCCCGCACCGGTCAAAAAGCAGGCAAAAGAGCCCAAGACTGCTGGCGCCGTCGCACCCAAGCAGGGCAAACCGACACGTCCTGCAGCACCGGCCCGACTGGGTCTGTATTACAAGGACACGGTCGTGAAGGCGCTGACAGAAAAATTTGCCTACAAGAGCCCGATGCAGGTGCCCAGGATCGAGAAAATCGTTTTGAACATGGGCGTGGGCGAAGCGGTTGCTGACAAGAAGATCATGGACAATGCCGTTGGCGACATGACCAAGATCGCCGGACAAAAGCCGCTCGTAACCAATTCACGCAAGGCCATCGCGAACTTTAAGATTCGTGAAGGCTACCCGGTGGGCTGTAAAGTTACCCTGCGCGGCGCCAGGATGTACGAATTCCTGGACCGTCTGGTCAACATTGCAATGCCGCGCATCCGCGACTTTCGTGGTATCTCCGGGCGAAGTTTTGATGGCCGGGGCAATTACAACATGGGCATCAAGGAACAGATTATTTTCCCCGAGATCGAGTACGACAAGATCGATGCCCTGCGCGGTATGAACATCACTGTTACGACGACAGCAAAGTCCGACGAAGAAGCCCGGGCGTTGCTTTCAGCTTTCAAATTTCCTTTCCGGAATTAAGAGGAAAACCGTATGTCCAAGCTTGCACTGATAAACCGCGACAAGAAACGCCGCCAAACCGTAAAGAAATTCGCGGCCAAGCGGGCGGAGCTTCAGGCGCTCATTGACGATCAGAAGTTGGCTCCGGAGGATCGTTATGAAGCGCGCCTGAAGCTGCAGAAATTGCCGCGGAACGCGAGTCCTGTCCGGTTGCGCAATCGTTGCGCACTGACCGGTCGCCCGCGTGGCGTATATCGCAAGTTTGGGCTGGCTCGGGGAAAACTGCGCGAGATTGCAATGCGCGGAGAAATCCCGGGCGTAATCAAGGCTAGCTGGTAAGGCAGGCCGCAGGAGAATTTGCATGAGCATGAATGATCCAGTTTCCGACATGCTGACCCGTATCCGCAATGCACAGCAGGCGGAAAAGGAGTCCGTGTCAATGCCTTCGAGCAAGCTCAAGGTGGCGATCGCCAAGGTGCTGAAGGACGAGGGCTACATCGACGATTTTGCAGTGCGTGGCGAATCGTCCAAGCCGGTGCTTGAGGTCGGCCTCAAGTACTACGCCGGTTCACCGGTGATCGAAAAAATCGAACGCGTGAGTCGCCCCGGGCTACGCATTTATAAACCCAGCCGTGACATTCCGCGTGTGATGAACGGCCTCGGCGTTGCCATCGTTTCCACCTCCAAAGGTGTGATGACCGATCGCAAGGCACGGGGCATGGGCATCGGCGGGGAAGTTCTCTGCATCGTGGCGTAACGGAGAACGAGCCATGTCCAGAGTCGGAAAAAGCCCGGTCGTGTTGCCGGAAAAAGTGGAAGTAACGATTGCTGCTGACCGTATTTCGGTCAAGGGCCCTCTTGGCACGCTGGCGCAGCAGCTGACGCCCAACGTGAAGGTGGAGAAGATCGAAAATCGCCTTGAGATCAAGGTCAATGACGATTCGCGCCAGGCCAATGCCATCAGCGGCACGATGCGTGCGCTGATTGCCAACATGGTTGAGGGTGTCAGCCGCGGTTTCGAGCGCAAGCTGACGTTGGTCGGCGTGGGTTATCGCGCGCAGGTACAGGGCGACAAGATCAACCTGACGCTGGGTTTTTCGCACCCGGTGGTCCACCAGCTGCCGCAAGGCGTGAAGGCGGAAGCCCCGACCCAGACGGAAATCATCATCAAGGGCGCAGACAAGCAACTGGTTGGCCAGGTGGCTGCCGACGTTCGAAATTACCGGCCGCCTGAGCCTTACAAAGGCAAAGGTGTGCGTTATGCCGATGAGCGCATTGTGCTCAAAGAAACGAAGAAGAAGTAGGCGGACAGATCATGTTTGACAAGAAAACAGAGCGTCTCCGGCGTGCACGCAGCACACGGGCCAAAATTGCCGAACTCAAGGCGGTGCGGCTTACCGTGTACCGTTCCAACGGCCATATCTATGCGCAGATTTTTGACGCCAGCGGTTCCAAGGTGCTGGCGAGCGCTTCGTCTTCCGAAAAGGAAGTGCGCGCTGCCGTGCCTAAAGGCGCAACTGCAGCTGCGGCTGCGGCGATCGGTAAACGTATCGCAGAACGGGCAAAACAGGCCGGCGTGGAGAAGGTTGCATTTGACCGCGCCGGTTATAAATATCATGGTCGGGTGAAGGCGTTGGCGGAAGCTGCGCGCGAAGCCGGACTCAAGTTCTGACGGAGCGGCCCATGGCAAAAATGCAGGCAGGGAAAATGCAAACCGGTGAAGAACGTGGCGACGGTTTGCGCGAAAAGATGGTGTCAATCAACCGCGTCACCAAGGTTGTCAAAGGTGGTCGCGTGATGGGTTTTGCGGCACTGACGGTTGTTGGTGATGGTGACGGCAGCATCGGCATGGGCAAAGGCAAGGCGCGCGAAGTTCCGGTCGCCGTGCAAAAGGCCATGGAAGAGGCGCGCCACAAAATGGTTAAAGTCCAACTGAGAAACGGAACTCTGCAGCACGCCGTCATGGGGCGTCACGGTGCGTCCAGGGTTTACATGCAGCCGGCTTCGGAAGGCACGGGAATCATCGCTGGCGGCCCGGTGCGGGCAGTGCTGGAGGTGATGGGTGTTGCCAACATCCTCGCCAAGTGCATCGGATCCACCAACCCCTACAACATTGTGCGTGCAACCATCAACGGCCTGACCGCGATGAACACGCCCGCCGAAATTGCCGCCAAACGTGGCAAATCGATCGAGGAAATCCAGGGATAAACCATGGCCAAGACGCAAGCTATAACACAGGGCAAAATCATCAAGGTTACGCAAGTGCGCAGCCTGATCGGTACCCGCCCCGAACACCGGGCATCGGTGCGCGGCTTGGGATTGCGGCGCATCAACCACACGGTCGAGCTCGCTGACAGCCCGGCGATCCGTGGAATGATCAACAAAGTGTCTTATCTCGTTCGCTGCGAGGGTTAAATGGAACTGAACAAGATCAAGCCGGCAGCCGGAGCCAAGCGTAACAAGAAGCGCGTTGGCCGCGGCATCGGTTGTGGCTGGGGCAAGACGGCTGGCCGTGGCCACAAGGGCCAGAAAGCGCGCGCCGGCGGTTTTCACAAAGTCGGCTTTGAGGGCGGCCAGATGCCGCTGCACCGTCGCCTGCCGAAGCGCGGTTTCCATTCGCTGTCGGCCGGTGATACCGCCGAAGTGCGGCTGGATACTCTGCAGAAACTGAAAGTCGATACCATCGATCTCGCGGTACTGAAAAAGGCCGGTGCAGTTCCCCTGCGGGCGATTCGCGCCAAGGTGATTCTGGCCGGTGAACTCAAGCGCAAGATTGCACTCAAGGGCGTGCTGGCCAGCAAAGGCGCGCGCGAGGCTATCGAACGCGCCGGCGGCAGCCTCGAGCAGGCTGTTACCGAGAAGGCCGGGAGCTAAGCGTTGGCCGTTGGTGCCGCACTGTCGGGTTCGGGCAAGTTTGGTGATCTGAAGCGTCGCCTGCTGTTCCTCGTTGGCGCGCTGATCGTGTTCCGCATCGGGTCCTATATTCCTGTGCCCGGCATCGATCAGGCCCAGCTCGCTGAATTGTTCCGGTCGCAGCGGGGTGGCATTCTCGACATGTTCAACATGTTTTCGGGCGGCGCGTTGTCGCGCTTCTCGATTTTCACGCTGGGCATCATGCCGTATATATCGGCGTCGATCATCATGCAGTTGATGTCCGTGGTGTCGCCCACCCTGGAAGCCCTGAAAAAAGAGGGTGAATCGGGGCGGCGCAAGATTACGCAGTACACGCGGTATGGCACCGCAGCGCTGGCCATCGTGCAGGGCCTGGCCATCGCGATTGCATTTGAGCAGCAGAAAGTGGCGGTTGATCCGGGCCTGATGTTCCGGATGACGGCGATGATCACACTGGTCAGCGGTACCATGTTCCTGATGTGGCTGGGTGAGCAGATTACCGAACGCGGTATCGGCAACGGTATTTCGCTGATCATCTTTGCCGGCATTGCTTCGGGATTTCCGCAGGCTGTTGGCGGCACGCTGGAGTTGGCGCGGACCGGGGCATTTTCGATCCCGTTTGTATTGTTCATTTTCGTGCTGGTGGTCGCGGTAACGGCGTTTGTGTGTTTTGTCGAAAAAGGCCAGCGCAAGATCCTGGTGAATTACGCCAAACGGCAGGTCGGGCGCAAGGTCTATGGCGGGCAGTCGTCTCATCTGCCGTTGAAACTGAACATGTCGGGCGTGATACCGCCGATTTTTGCGTCGAGCATCATCCTGTTTCCGGGCACTGTAGCCGGCTGGCTGGGTGAAAATGATGGAATGACCTGGTTGAAAAATGTTGCCGCAGTGCTGCATCCAGGGCAGCCGGTCTACACGCTGTTTTATGCTGCCGCGATCATATTTTTCTGTTTCTTTTATACGGCTCTGGTGTTCAACCCGAAAGAGACGGCCGAGAATCTGAAGAAAAGCGGTGCGTTTGTTCCGGGCATCCGGCCAGGCGACCAGACCGCGCGTTACATTGAAAAAGTCACGATGAGGCTGACCCTGGCGGGAGCACTGTATGTCACGCTGGTCTGCCTGGTGCCGGAATTGCTGATCGTCTGGAAGAATGTGCCGTTTTATTTTGGCGGCACTTCATTGCTGATCATCGTGGTGGTAACCCTGGATTTCATGGCGCAGGTACAGGCGTACGTGATGTCGCATCAGTATGAAAGTCTGTTGAAGAAGGCAAACTTCAAAGGCGGTGTGTTCCCGGCGCGGTAATGGCTAAAGAAGACACCATTGAGATGCAGGGGGAGGTCGTTGAAAACCTGCCCAATGCAACGTTTCGGGTGAAGTTGGAGAATGGCCATGTTGTACTGGGTCATATCTCGGGGAAAATGCGGATGCATTACATTCGCATTCTTCCCGGGGACAAGGTGACGGTGGAATTGACGCCCTATGATCTGACCAAGGGGCGAATCACTTTCCGGGCGAAATAGGCAGCAAGCGAAAGAGGCATGACATGAAAGTACAGGCATCAGTAAAACGCATGTGCCGCAACTGCAAGGTTGTGAAGCGTAATGGCGTGGTTCGCGTGATCTGCAAGGATCCGCGGCACAAGCAGCGCCAGGGTTGACCGGTTCGTTGAATATGAACCTGTCAAAAGTTATAATTTCGAGTTTTCCATTGGTGGGGTAACAGATGGCCCGCATAGGTGGCGTCAACATACCAAATCATCAGCACGCTGAAGTCGCGCTGACGGCAATCTTCGGCGTAGGCCGGAGCCGTGCCCGTGCGATCTGCGCTGCGGCCGGAATCAACACCGCGACCAAGATGAAAGACCTGTCCGACTCGGACATGGACAAATTGCGCGAGCAGGTGGCGAAGGTCACGACCGAAGGCGATCTGCGCCGCGAGATTTCAATGAACATCAAGCGGCTGATGGACCTCGGCACGTGGCGCGGCAAGCGTCATCGCTCCGGACTGCCGATGCGCGGCCAGCGTACGCGTACCAATGCGCGCACGCGCAAGGGTCCGCGCAAGGCTGCAGTGAAAATCCAGCGGCCTACCGCTGCGTAACAGAGAGTGACTATTTATGGCTAAGGCAAGCACCAGGGTTCGCAAGAAGGTCAAGAAAAACGTGGCGGAAGGCGTGGCGCACGTGCACGCGTCCTTCAACAACACCATCGTCACCATCACTGACCGTCAGGGCAACGCGCTGGCCTGGGCGACCTCGGGCAGTAACGGCTTCAAGGGCTCGCGTAAATCGACCCCGTTTGCGGCGCAGATTGCTGCAGAGAAAGCCGGGCGCCTTGCACAGGAATGCGGCGTGAAGAACATTGAGGTCCTGATCAAGGGCCCGGGGCCCGGCCGCGAGTCTGCGGTCCGTGCGCTGAACGCCGTCGGTTTCAAAATCACCAGCATCTCGGATGTGACGCCCGTGCCGCACAACGGCTGCCGTCCACCCAAGAAGCGTCGAATCTAAGGAGATCCCACAGTGGCCAGGAATCTCGATGCAAAATGCCGGCAATGCCGGCGCGAAGGCGAAAAACTTTTCCTCAAGGGGGAAAAGTGTTTCACCGACAAATGCGCGATTGAGCGCCGCAACTACCCGCCGGGCCAGCACGGCCAGAAAAGCACCCGCCTGTCGGGTTACGGTGTGCAGCTGCGCGAAAAGCAGAAGGTGCGTCGCATTTACGGCATCCTTGAGCGCCAGTTCCGCAAAACCTACAAGGAAGCGGCGGCGAGCAAGGGCGTGACCGGTGAGGCGCTGCTGCAGGGTCTGGAAAGCCGTCTTGACACGGTGACGTACCGCATGGGTTTCGGCGCCTCGCGCACGGAAGCCCGTCAGGTAGTGCGCCACAACGGCATCCTGGTCAACGGCAAGCGCGTGAACATTCCGTCCTACCAGTGCCGCCCGGGTGACGTTGTTGAAGTGGCGCAAGCCGCCAAGGCCCAGCTGCGCATCAAGGGCGCCGCCGAAGCCGCTGAATCACGCGGGTATCCGGAGTGGGTTGAGGTTGACTCGAAGGCGCTGAAAGGCACCTTCAAGGCACGGCCGCAACGTTCCGAATTGCCTTCCACCATCAACGAGTCGCTCATCGTCGAGCTGTACTCGAAATAATCCCCGAGAGGTAGTCAAGCCATGTCCAGCAGCGCCTTCCTCAAGCCTCGGATCATCGACGTGCAGGGTGTATCCCCGTTCCATGCGAAGGTCACGATGGAGCCATTCGAGCGCGGTTACGGCCATACGCTCGGCAATGCGCTGCGTCGTACCCTGCTGTCTTCGATGCCCGGCTACGCCGCGACTGAAGTCAAGATCGCCGGCGTGTTGCACGAATATTCCACGATCGACGGTGTGCAGGAAGATGTGGTCGACATCCTGCTCAACCTCAAAGGCATCGTGCTGCGCCTGCATAACCGCGACGAAGCCATCCTGACCCTGAAAAAATCGGGCGAAGGCGTGGTTACTGCTGCGGATATCGAGCCGATGCACGACGTTGAAATCGTCAATCCGGATCACGTGATTGCCCACCTGACTGCCGGCGGCAAGCTCGACGTGCAGATCAAGGTCGAAAAAGGCCGCGGCTACGTTGCTGCAGTGACGCGTCGCGGTGTCGATGACACGCGCAGCGTTGGCGGTCTGATGCTCGACGCCTCCTACGGCCCGGTGCGTCGCGTCAGTTATGCGGTGGAATCGGCGCGTGTTGAACAGCGCACTGACCTCGACAAACTGGTGATCGACATCGAAACCAACGGCGCGATTGATCCTGAAGAAGCCGTTCGTTATGCGGCACGTGTGCTGGTAGAACAACTGTCGGTGTTTGCTGATCTCAAAGGCACTCCGGCGCTGATCGAAGAGAAAAAAGCCACGCAAATTGATCCGGTGCTGTTGCGCCCGGTCGACGACCTGGAGCTGACCGTGCGTTCGGCCAACTGCCTGAAAGCCGAAAACATCTACTACATCGGCGATCTGATTCAGCGCACCGAGACCGAGTTGCTGAAGACCCCGAACCTGGGTCGGAAGTCGCTGAACGAAATCAAGGAAGTGCTGGCATCCCGCGGCCTGACGCTGGGTATGAAGCTGGAAAACTGGCCGCCTGCCGGCCTGGAAAAGATCTAAGAGGGCATCATGCGTCATCGTCACGGTTTACGAAAACTCAATCGCACCAGCAGCCATCGCCTCGCGATGCTGCGTAACATGGCCAATTCACTGTTGCGCCATGAAGCGATCAAAACCACCTTGCCCAAAGCCAAGGAATTGCGGCGAGTCGTGGAGCCGATCATCACTCTTGGCAAGAAGCCCACGCTGGCGAATCGCCGTCTGGCGTTCGATCGCCTGCGCGACCGCGAAAACGTGGTCAAGCTGTTTGATCTGCTGGGCCCGCGTTTTGCCAAGCGTAATGGCGGTTACCTGCGCATCCTGAAGTTCGGTTTCCGCAAGGGCGACAATGCGCCGATGGCGTATGTCGAACTGCTGGACCGTCCGGAAGTGGCGGAGACCGAAGCCAAGCCGGAAGCAGCCTGATCCGCGGCATTGCGTGATCCACAAAAAAACCGGGCTTTGCCCGGTTTTTTGTTGGCGTTGCCCGCAGGCGAATCCTTTTAATACTTTTTAAAAACAATGGCTTATACTGTTTCTGCTGGTCGGATCAGGTTAACAGTATCACCCGGTAATCATTGACGTTGGTGCGGGTGGGGCCGGTGACCACGAGGTCGCCGGTGGATGCGAAAAAGCGGTAGGCGTCGTTCTGGTCAAGCAGTGCCGTTGCGTGGAGATGTTTGCGCGTCGCGCGTTGCAGCGTATCCGGCGTCAATACGGCGCCGGCATTGTCCTCAGAACCGTCAATGCCGTCGGTGTCACACGCCATGGCGTGAATGCCGGGGGCGCCATCAAGGTCGATGGCCAGCGACAGCAGGAACTCGGCACAGCGCCCACCATGGCCCTCACCGCGCACGGTGACCGTACATTCGCCACCGGAGATCAAGGCCACCGGCGCCGGCCATGGCGCGCCGTGCTGGCGGATTCCGCGGGCGAGCGCGCCGTAAACCTTGGCGACTTCTCGCGCCTCACCGGTCACCGAGTCGCCGAGAATTGCCGGCGTGATGCCGTAACCGCGGAAATAATCCGCAGCAGCCTGCAGCGATTGCTGCGCAGTGGCGATCACCCGATTTTCCGTTTTTGCAAAAACACGGTCGCCGGGTTTGGGTGTTTCCGCAATTTCGCCGCGCGCACCGCGCGCGAGGTGCGCAGCGATGGCTGGCGGCGGCTGGACGCCGTGGCGCTGGAGGATGTCGATGGCATCCTGGTAAGTGGTCGGGTCCGGCGCGCAGGGACCGGACGCGATGTGTGTCGGATCGTCGCCGGTGACGTCGGAAACCACCAGCGCCAGCACCGGCGCGGGTGAGGCCGCGGCGAGCCGTCCGCCCTGGATGAGCGACAGGTGTTTGCGTACCGTATTCATGGCCTGGATCGGCGCACCGGACATCAGCAACTGCTTGGTCACCTGCTTCAGGTCAGCCATGGTGATGCCTTCGGTCGGCAGCGACAGCAGGCTGGAGCCGCCGCCGGAGACCAGCACCAGCAGCAGATCCTGCGTTGTCAGCGCTTTGACTTTTTTGAGGATTTCCGCAGCCGCCCGCTCGCCTGCAGCGTCCGGCACCGGGTGTCCCGCTTCGATCACGGTGATGCGGTTGGTCAGCAGGCCGTGCTGATAACGCGTGATGACCAGGCCATCAAGCGCTGCCGTTGCCGGCCAATGCTGCTCGACGGCCAGCGCCATCGCTGCTGCAGCCTTGCCGGCGCCCACGACCAGCGTGCGCCCCTTGGGTGGCGCGGGCAGGTGGCCGGGGACGATCTGCAGCGGATCAGCGGCGGCCAGCGCGGCAGCAAAGCTGCCATCCAGCAATTCCCGCGCGCGCTCCGGTGTCATGACAGCACGGTCTTCAGGTGGGTGCCGGTGTAGCTGGACGGATGGGCTGCAATGGCTTCTGGCGGACCTTCGGCAAGGATGCGGCCGCCGCCGTCGCCGCCTTCGGGGCCAAGGTCGATGATCCAGTCGGCGGTTTTGATCACATCGAGATTGTGCTCGATGACGACGATGGTATTGCCGTGGTCGCGCAAGCGGTGCAACACGCGCAGCAGCAGGTCGATGTCATGGAAATGCAGCCCGGTCGTCGGCTCGTCGAGGATGTACAGCGTGCGCCCGGTGTCGCGTTTGGACAGCTCCAGCGCGAGTTTGACGCGCTGGGCTTCGCCGCCGGACAGTGTGGTCGCACTCTGGCCCAGCGTGATGTAACCGAGGCCCACATCCATCATGGTCTGCAGCTTGCGGGCAATGGCCGGCACGGGGCTGAAAAATTCAACGGCCTGCTCCACGGTCATTTCCAGCACTTCATGCACCGTGCGGCCTTTGTAACGGATGTCCAGGGTTTCGCGGTTGTAACGCTTGCCGTGGCAGGTGTCGCAGGGCACATAGATGTCGGGCAGAAAATGCATCTCGACCTTCAGCACGCCATCACCCTGACAGGCTTCGCAGCGACCGCCTTTGACGTTGAAGGAAAAACGTCCGGCGCCGTAACCGCGGGCGCGCGCTTCCGGCACGCCGGCAAACAGTTCGCGGATGGGGGTGAAGAGCCCGGTGTAGGTTGCCGGATTGGAGCGCGGCGTGCGGCCGATCGGGCTCTGATCGACATTGACCACCTTGTCGAAAAACTCGGTGCCCTCGATGGCCGTGCAGGGCGCCGGATCAAGGTTGCTGCCGTAGAGATCGCGGGCCACAGCCTGATACAGCGTGTCGTTCACCAATGTTGACTTGCCGGAACCCGAGACACCGGTGACGCAGGTGAACAGACCGACTGGAATGCCGACGCTGACGTCCTTCAGATTGTTGCCGGTGGCGCCGCTGATGACCAGCCGACGCTTCAGATTGACCTTGTGGCGCAAGGCCGGCACATCAATGCGGCGGCGTCCCGACAGGTACTGACCGGTCAGCGATTCGGCGTGTGCGGTAATTTCGGCCGGAGTCCCCTGCGCGATGACGTGGCCGCCGTGTTCGCCGGCGCCCAGGCCCATGTCGATCACATGGTCAGCGCTCATGATTGCATCCTGATCGTGTTCAACGACGATCACCGAATTGCCGATGTCGCGGAGGCGTTTCAGCATGCCGAGCAGTCGTGTGTTGTCGCGCTGATGCAGACCGATCGAAGGTTCGTCGAGTACATACATCACGCCGGTCAATCCGGAACCGATCTGGCTGGCGAGGCGGATGCGCTGCGATTCGCCGCCGGACAGCGTGTCTGCCGAACGATCCAGCGACAGGTAATCGAGGCCGACATCGACCAGAAAACGCAGCCGGTTGCGGATTTCACCAGCGATTTTTTCGGCGATGGCCTGTTTCGCGCCGGTCAGTGCCAGTTCCTCGAAAAAACGCATCGCGTTGCCCAGTTGCAGTGCGGAGAGGGCGTAAATCGGTTGGCCGGCGACCAGCACGTGCCGCGCTTCGGATCGCAGTCGCGTGCCTTCACAATCCGGGCAGGTTTGCGTGTTCAGGTATTTCGACAGTTCTTCCTTGACCACCGGCGAGTCGGTCTCGCGGTGCCTGCGCTCGAGGTTGGGAATCACGCCTTCGAAGGCGTGTTCCTTGACATACGACTTGCCGCGCTCGCCGGCATAGGTGAACTTGATCTGCGTCTTGGCGGAACCATGGAGCACGGCATTGCGCGAGATTTCGGTCAGTTCACCGAACGGTGCCTCGACATCGAAACCGTAGTGCGCAGCGAGGTCCTGCAGCATCTGGAAATAGAACTGGTTGCGGCGGTCCCAGCCTTTGATGGCGCCGGAGGCGAGGGACATCTCGGGAAATGCGGCGATGCGTTTCGGGTCGAAAAAGGTGATCGCGCCCAGACCGTCGCAGCGCGGGCAGGCGCCGGCGGGGTTATTGAACGAAAACAGCCGCGGTTCCATTTCGGGTGAGGCCTGGCCGCAGGTCGGACATGCGAGGCGCGCCGAGAATACAAACTCCTGGCCGCTGTCCATGTCCGTCGCCAGCGCGCGGCCATTGCCCTGGCGCAGCGCCGTCTCAAATGATTCCGCGAGTCGCTGCCGGATGTCGGGGCGGACCTTGATCCGGTCCACCACCACGTCGATGGAATGTTTCGAGTTCTTTTTCAGCGTGGGCATCGCGTCGATGTCGTGGATCTTGCCGTCGATGCGCGCCCGGACGAAACCCTGTGCACGCAGTTCGTCGATCAGGTTGTTCTGCTCGCCCTTGCGGTCGTTGACCACCGGGGCGAGGATCATCAGCCGAGTGTCTTCCGGCAGTTGCAGCACATGGTCGACCATCTGCGCGACCGATTGCGCGGCGAGCAGGGTGCCGTGTTCCGGGCAGTGCGGTTCGCCGATGCGCGCGTAGAGCAGGCGCAGGTAATCGTGGATCTCGGTGACGGTGCCGACGGTCGAGCGCGGGTTATGGCTGGATGCCTTCTGCTCGATGGCGATTGCCGGCGACAGGCCTTCGATCAGGTCGACATCGGGTTTTTCCATCAATTGCAGGAATTGCCGCGCATAAGCCGACAGCGATTCGACATAACGACGCTGGCCTTCCGCATACAGCGTGTCGAAAGCCAGAGATGATTTTCCCGAACCGGACAGCCCGGTGATCACCACCAGGCTGTTGCGTGGCAGGTCGAGACTGATGTTTTTCAGGTTGTGGGTGCGGGCGCCGCGCACACGGATTTGCGCGCTGCCCGCAGGCGGCACCGGCACGTCGGATGCCTGCGGTGCGGCTTTGTTGGGGGCCATTGTGGCGACCGCTGTGGCGACCACAGGCAGCGAGACCAGTTTCGGCGGTGTGGAATGCACAGTCATGAAAGGGCCCGGAGAGAGCAAAAGTGAACCTGCTAATATACGCGCATACGCTGTTCCTCCCAACTGTTGCGCCCAGGCACCGGATTTCGCCGCCTTTTTTCGCCGCGCCCCATTTCATGTCATCCAGCAACAAAATGACCCCGCTTGAGTTACGGGCCAGCATCGGATTGTCCGGAATTTTCGGATTGCGTCTGCTCGGCATGTTCGTGATCCTGCCGGTATTCGCGATTTACGCCGAACGCCTGCCCGGCGGCGGCGATCTGACGTTGGTGGGTATCGCCATCGGTGCCTATGGACTGACTCAGGCGATCTTGCAGATCCCCTTCGGCTGGTGGTCGGATCGCATCGGCCGCAAACCCGTGGTTTACATCGGGCTGGTGATTTTTGCGATCGGCAGTTTCATCGCGGCACTGGCACCGGACATCTACATGGTCATCCTCGGCCGTATCCTGCAGGGCGCAGGCGCGATCTCGGCCGCGGTGATTGCGATGACGGCTGACCTGACCCGCGAATCGCAGCGCGCCAAGGCCATGGGCATGATCGGTTCCACCGTCGGCGCGTCGTTTGCGCTGTCGCTGATCGCAAGTCCCTGGCTGGATCGCGTGATCGGCGTGCCGGGTATTTTTGCGATGACCGGTGTGCTGGCGCTGGCGGGCATGGTTGTCATGTGGCGTTTCATTCCGGATCCGCCACCGGTACCGCCGGCGCCGGGCCGCGGACTGAGAGATTTCTGGAGCGTGTTGCTGGATCCGCAACTGGCGCGGCTGAACTGGGGCATTTTTGCGCTGCACGCGGTGCTGATGGCGCTGTTCATCGTGGTGCCGTTCAGCCTGCGCGACGCCGGTCTCGCGGTGGCCGAACACTGGAAGGTTTACCTGCCGGTGATGCTGGGCTCCTTCGTGCTGATGCTGCCGCCGATCATGCAGGCCGGCAAGCCGGAGCTGCTGCGACGGTGGTTCATCATCGCGGTGGCGCTGTTGCTGGCGGGGCATCTCGCATTGCCGTGGCTCAGCGGAAACCTGTGGTTGTTGTCATTGTTTTTGCTGGTGTTTTTTGTGCCGTTCAATGTGCTGGAAGCGATGCTGCCGACGCTGACCACGCGTCTTGCCCCGGCACATGCCAAGGGCACGGCGATCGGCCTCTACAGCACCATACAGTTTTTCGGCACCTTTCTCGGCGCCGTAGCGGGCGGGATTCTCTACAAGCACTGGGGTGCCTCCGGTGTCGTCGTCCTCGATGCTGTGCTGCTGGCGATCTGGCTTATACTCGCTTTCGGCATGCGCGTGCCGCCGGTGGCGGCATTGAAGTAAACCTTCCCGGCGATGGCTGCGTTGAACCGGATGTGCCGGGCGGATCTTCAGGCAGTGATCAGGCATTAAATATCAAAAGGAAAAACTGACATGGCATCGGTTAACAAAGTGATTCTGATCGGCAATCTCGGCAAAGACCCGGAGACACGTTACCTGCCCAGTGGTGAGGCGGTGACGAACATCACTCTGGCTACGACCGAGGCATGGAAAGACAAAAAAAGCGGCGACAAGCAGGAACATACCGAGTGGCACCGGATTTCTTTTTTCGGGCGGCTGGCTGAAGTGGCCGGCGAGTACCTGAAAAAGGGTTCGCCGTGTTACGTCGAGGGACGGATCCGCACCCGCAAATGGCAGGACAAGGAAGGGCAGGATCGTTATACGACCGAGGTCGTTGCTGACCGCATGCAGTTGCTCGGCGGACGTGGTGGCGGCGCGGGTGGAGAGGGCGGTGGCATGCGCGAACCCGTCGCCGCGGCTGCAGGTGGTGGTGGCAAGGCGCCGGCGAAAAAAAGCGGCGGCAGCTTCGACGACATGGACGACGATATTCCGTTCTAGACCGGGATTTTCATCATCAAAGCCGGGTGATCCCCGGTTTTTTTTATTCCTTCAGCGCGGCACGTCGAGCAGGCGGCCGGTGTGTGTCGCGATGACCGTTTCCTCATCTGCGGGAATCACACAAACGGAGACTCTGCTGTTGGCGGTTGAGATGTGCAGGGCGTTGCGCGCATTTGCGGCGGGATCCAGTGCAATACCCAGCCACGCCAGTTTTTCGCAGATCATGGCGCGGATCGGTGCGGCGTGCTCACCGATGCCGCCGGTAAATACCAGCGCATCAATGCCTTCCATCGCGGCGGCGAGCGCGCCGGTTTCCAGCGTAGCGCGATAAACGAACTGCTCAATGGCGGCGCGCGCGCGCGGATCATCGGCTTCGAGCAGGGTGCGCATGTCGTTGCTGATTTCCGAAATGCCCAGCAGCCCGGATTTGCGGTACAGCATGTCCTCGACTTCGGCGGAAGACATTTTTTTTTCGCGCATCAGGTAGAACAGCACGCCGGGATCGATGCTGCCGCAGCGCGTGCCCATGACCAGGCCATCCAGCGTGCTGAAGCCCATCGTGGTCGCCATGCTTTTACGTCCACGCATGGCGCAAAGACTCGCGCCATTGCCGAGATGGGCAACAATCACGCGCCCGTCTGCCCGTTCACCGATTGCGCCCGGCAGCGCGCCGGCAATGAATTCATAGGACAGGCCGTGAAAGCCATAGCGGCGCAACCCGCCGGCGGTCACGGCGCGTGGCAGGGCGAAGGTCTGGGCGACAGCGGGCTGGGTGTGGTGAAACGCGGTATCGAAGCAGGCAATCTGCCGCAGCGCGGGGCGCAGCCTGAGCAGTGCCTTGATGGCAGCCAGATTGTGCGGCTGGTGCAGCGGCGCCAGTGGCACCAGCGCTTCCAGCGCAGCGAGGTTAAATTCATCGACGATGACCGGCGTGTCGTGCCGCTCGCCGCCATGCACGACGCGATGGCCGGCGCCGACCAGATGCCGTGCGTGATCTCCTGCATCCAGCCACGCGAACAGCCAGGCAAGCGCGGTTTCGTGGTTCAGGGCCGCAGCGGGCAAGTTGCCGGGCAGCGACTGCTGGTTGCGATGAGCGGTAAATGTGCCGACCGAGCCGATGCCGGAGATCATGCCCTGCACGGTGCGCTGCAAGGACTGGCCGGCAGTAAACACCGCAAATTTGATGCTCGACGAACCGGCATTGAGGACAAGAATCTGGCTGGGCATGGCGGGTGTTTTTGGGGGAAATGCTTTTTGTTCAACAAGCTGGCTTGACCCTGATTGTGCCGTGCTTGATGCGTCACGCCAAGCGCGCTGCGGCGGGGGGCTTGCACGGCGCCGGGGACGCCCGGATATCTGCCGAAAGAGCATGTAACCTTCTAAGGTATAATGCTTTTTTGGATTTTTTGGGTTGCGCCATGCCAATTTACGAATATCGATGCGGGGCGTGCGGTTTCCAGAAGGAATTTCTGCAACGCATCAGTGATCAGCAGCTGACGGATTGCCCGGAATGCGGCAAAAAAACATTGAACAAGATGGTGACTGCGGCCGGTTTCCAGTTGAAGGGCAGCGGCTGGTATGCGACGGACTTCAAGGACAAAGGCAGCAAGCCGAAGGCAGATGCCGCCAAATCCGCCGATGCGCCGAAGAAGGACGAAGCCAAGGCCGAACCCAAGGCCGAACCCAAGGCCGGAGCCGCCCCCGCCAGCAATTGATTGATGATTACGCCGGGCGCGGCATCTGCGCGTCGCGGCGGGCCGGGTTGCGCTGCAGTCCGGCATTCGCCGCAGTCGCGCGCAAGCCTCAACAGAATCCATGTTCAAGAAAACCGCCATCAAGAGCTACATCATCACCGGCCTGCTGATCTGGGTGCCGCTGGCGATCACACTGTGGGTGCTCAACCTGCTGGTGGGTATCATGGACCAGTCGCTGCAGTTGTTACCGCAAGCGCTGCTCACCGAAAACTGGCTGGGCGTTCATGTGCCTGGGTTGGGCGTGATCCTGACAGTGTTGATCGTTTTTTTCACCGGAGTACTCGCGGCCAATATTCTCGGTCAGCGTCTGGTGCGGTTCTGGGAAGGCATACTCGCGCGAATTCCCATTTTCAATACGATTTATCACAGCGTCAAACAGGTCAGCGACACGCTGTTTTCGGGTACCGGCCACGCTTTCCGCAAGGTGCTGCTGGTGCGTTATCCGCATCCCGAGGCCTGGTCGCTGGCGTTCCAGACTAACGTGCCGGTGGAAGTCGCGGCGCGCCTGCCAGAAGAATATGTCGCGGTATTCATCCCGACCACGCCGAGTCCGGTCAACGGGTTTTATTTTTATGTGCGGCGTGCAGATGCAATAGAAATCGACATGTCGGTCGACGCCGCATTCAAATACATTGTGTCCATGGGTGTGGTGGTGCCGGCGAATGGCGGCGGCATTGTGCTGTCTATAGCGGACTCAAAAAAATAATCATTTAGAATCAATTACTTATGAATATGCGTAGCCATTACTGCGGGCTGGTTGACCGCAAACTCCTCGGCCAGACCGTGAGCCTCTGCGGCTGGGTGCACCGTCGCCGCGATCATGGCGGCGTCATTTTCATCGACCTGCGTGACCGCGAAGGCCTGGTGCAGATCGTCTGTGATCCCGACCGTGCGGAAACTTTCGCGATCGCCAATGGACTGCGCAATGAATTCGTGGTGCGCGTTGAAGGCCGCGTGCGCGAACGACCGGCCGGCACCATCAACGCCAATCTGGTCAGCGGCGAAATTGAAGTGCTGGCGACCGCGCTGGAAGTATTGAACGCGTCGCAGACGCCGCCGTTCATGATGGACGACGAAAACCTGTCGGAAAACGTGCGGCTGCAGTACCGCTTCCTCGATTTGCGCCGGCCGCAGATGCAGAACAACCTGCGGCTGCGCCATCGCGCCGCGCGCGCGGTGCGCAATTACCTCGACGGCAACGGTTTCATCGACATCGAAACACCGATGCTCTACAAGTCGACGCCCGAAGGTGCGCGCGAATTCCTGGTGCCCGCACGCATGCACGATGGCCAGTTCTACGCCTTGCCGCAGTCGCCCCAGCTGTTCAAGCAGTTGCTGATGGTGGCGGGTTACGACCGCTACTACCAGATCGTCAAATGTTTCCGCGACGAAGATCTGCGCGCAGACCGCCAGCCCGAATTCACGCAGATCGATATCGAAACTTCCTTCCTCGGCGAACGCGAAATCCAGGACCTGATGGAAGGCCTGATCCGCGATTTGTTCAAGAACGTGCTTAACGTTGACCTCGGCGAGTTTCCGCGCCTGACCTACGCCGATGCGATGGCGCGTTACGGTTCGGACAAGCCCGACCTGCGCGTCAAACTTGAATTGACTGAACTCAGCGACCTGATGACCCAGGTCGACTTCAAGGTGTTCAAGCAGGCGATTGCGCTGAAGGACGGCAAGGTTGTCGCGCTGCGCCTGCCCGGCGGCGCCGCGCTGACGCGCAAGGAAATCGACGACTACACCGCCTTTGTTTCAATTTACGGCGCCAAGGGGCTGGCTTACATCAAGGTCAACGATGCTACCAAACTGAACGACGAAGGCCTGCAGTCGCCGATCGTCAAATTCCTGCCGCAGCCGGTGCTGGCTGAAATCCTCAAGCGCACGGCTGCAACCAACGGCGACCTGATTTTCTTCGGCGCTGACCGCAAGAAGGTGGTCTACGACGCGCTGGGCGCCTTGCGGGTCAGGGTCGGCCATGAAAAAGGCCATGCCGAAGCCGGTTGGCGGCCGTGCTGGATTGTTGATTTCCCGGCCTTCGATTACGACGAGGAAGCGCAGCGCTGGAACGCGGCGCATCACCCGTTCACGGCGCCGAAGGACGAACATGTTGGCTTGCTGACCACCGATCCGGGCAAGGTGCTGGCCAAGGCCTACGACGTCGCGCTGAACGGCTGGGAAATCGGCGGCGGTTCGGTGCGCATCCATCGCGCCGAGGTGCAGTCGCAGGTGTTTGCGGCAATGGGCATTGCGCCTGAGGATGCGCGCGCCAAATTCGGCTTCCTGCTGGATGCTTTGTCCTACGGCGCACCGCCGCATGGCGGCATTGCTTTCGGTCTGGACCGCATCGTGACGCTGATGACTGGTGCCGAATCGATCCGTGAGGTGATCGCGTTCCCCAAAACCCAGCGTGGCCAGGATCTGATGGTCGAGGCGCCGAGCGCTGTGACCGAGAAGCAGTTGCGCGAACTGCACATCCGCCTGCGCAACGTCACCCCGGCCGAATAAACGGTCGCGGCCTGAAGGCAGAGCATTGCGATGTGGACAGCGTGGCGCAGCATGCCGCAATTGCTGTGGTTCATCGTTGCTGTCGTGTTCTCTGCGCTGGCCGCAGCGCGCGAAGATCTTCCGCAGTCTTCACAGTCTCTGCAGTCGCACGCGCAGGAAATCCGTGTCACCGATCTGCCGCAGGAAGCCCGCGCAACCATGCAGCTGATCCGGCGCGACGGGCCTTATCCCCATGAGCGCGACGGTATCACCTTCGGCAATTACGAAAAACTGCTGCCCGCGGCACAGCGCGGTTATTACCGCGAGTACACGGTAACCACACCCGGTGTGCGCCATCGCGGTGCGCGGCGCATCGTCGTCGGTTGCGAGCGACAGCGCCCGGCAGCGCCGGTCTCCGGCCCGCTGCGGCTTGTGCAATGTCGCGATGGCGGCGTGTTTTATTACACTGCGGACCATTACCGCAGCTTCAGGCGCATCGTCGAATGAAAATCCGCGGATTTGTCGGGAAAAACAACGGTGTTTACCGGGCGCCGGCGGACATCAACCCGCTGCGTGCCGCAGTGGGAGATGAAGGCTTGCGCTGGATCGGCATTGATCTGCAGCGCGCACGCGGCAAACGCGCGCTGCTGAATGCGTTTGCCCATGCGCTGAAATTCCCCGCCAGCTTCGGCGGCAACTGGGATGCCCTGGCCGACAGTCTGCAGGATTTGTCATGGTTGCCGGACAAAGGGTGGGTGCTGGCACTGCGCGGTGCAGCCGATTTTGCCGCGGCAAAGAGTGATGAGCACGCAGTGCTGCTGGAAATTCTTGGTGCCACGGCGGATTATTGGCAGGGGCAGCGGCAGGTGTTCATCGTGCTGACCGATGCCACCGGACTGCCGGCGTTTCCGGCGCGATGAATTACAAGACTCCGGTGT
Source organism: Burkholderiales bacterium (assembly GCA_038316355.1). Taxonomy (GTDB): domain Bacteria; phylum Pseudomonadota; class Gammaproteobacteria; order Burkholderiales; family SG8-41. The sequence continues at coordinate 64,379 of JBBQAO010000005.1, read as the reverse complement.
CGGTGCTGGTGCTGGTGCACACTGCCGACTTGCAGGTGCTGCTGCTGGAGCGCGCTGACCGCCCGGGTTTCTGGCAGTCGGTCACCGGCAGTCAGGATGAAGGCGAGACGCTGCTGCAGACCGCGCAACGCGAACTGACTGAAGAAACCGGCATTGTTGCCGACGCTGCGATGCTGAATGACTGGCAGCGCGAGAACCGTTATGAAATTTATCCACACTGGCGCAATCGTTATGCGCCGGGTGTTACCCACAATACGGAACATGTCTTCAGTCTGAAATTGCCGGCCGTTCAGGACATCGTGCTTGCTCCGCGCGAACATCTGGACTACCGGTGGTTGCCATGGCGCGAGGCGGCGGATTGCGTATTTTCATCGAGCAATGCTGAAGTTATACGTGAGTTGCCGCAGCGTATGCGGCGGTGCACATAAATCACGCGACCTGTCGGGATTTTTTGGCTGGTTTTTCTGTCAAAATCCTGTAATGTCAGAGTTTTCCCCGAAGCCGGGGGCTGACTGTGATGCCGGCTTTGATACTGGAGAAGGATCAGACGATGGAAGTCAAGACGATAGCCTTTGAGGGTTTCAAGCCGCTGGCTGATGACGCGTGTGAAGCACGCATTGTGGCTGCACGGCAGAAGCTCGGTGATCGCGTCGTATTGCTCGGTCATCATTATCAGCGGGCGGACGTCTACAAACACGCTGACCTGACCGGTGACTCGCTGCAACTGTCCAAGCTGGCGTCCACCACTGATTCCGAATACATCGTGTTCTGCGGTGTGCATTTCATGGCCGAAGTCGCGGACATCCTCTCGCGCGCCTCGCAGAAAGTGATCCTGCCCGACATGAACGCCGGTTGTTCGATGGCGGACATGGCGAGCCTCGCCAAGGTTGAGCGCGCGTGGCGCGAGCTGTCGGAAGTGCTGGATCCTGATGAGCACGTCACCCCCATCACCTACATCAATTCTGCCGCTGACCTGAAGGCGTTCTGCGGCGAACATGGCGGCATCGTTTGCACCTCGTCCAATGCAAAGCAGATCCTCGGCTGGGCGTTCGGCCGGCGTGACAAAGTACTGTTTTTCCCCGACCAGCATCTCGGCCGCTGGACCGGCTACCTGAGGGATATCCCGCTGTCCGAAATGCTGGTGTGGGATCCGGATGAGCCGATGGGCGGCTTGACGCCGCAGCAGATCAAGATGGCAAAGGTGCTGCTGTGGAAGGGCCATTGCTCGGTGCACCAGATGTTCCAGGCGCAGCACATCCTGCGCTGGCGCCAGCAGCATCCGGGAGGGGCTGTGATCAGTCATCCGGAGTGCAACTTCGAAGTGTGCAAACTCTCCGATTACGTCGGCTCCACCGACTACATCATCAAGACCATCGCGGCGAGCCCGCCGGGATCGCGGTGGCTGGTCGGCACCGAACTCAATCTGGTGAACCGGATTGCAGAAGAATTCGCTCCGCAGGGCAAATCGGTGCAGTTCATGGCACCGACGGTGTGCATGTGTTCAACCATGCAGCGCATTGATCCCCAGCACCTGGCGTGGTCACTCGAAAATCTGGTGGCAGGCAAGGTGGTGAACCAGATCAAGGTGCCCGCATACGAGGCGGAACTGGCGCGCATCGCGCTGGACCGTATGCTTGCCATATCCTGAGAATGACGTGACCGGCGCGTCGCTGCTGCTGAGTGTCGCGACCTACAACATCCATAAAGGCTTTTCGGTCACCCCCCTGTTCGCACGGCGACCGACGCTGCATGTGTTGCGGGAACAGTTGCGCCTGCTCAATACCGATCTGGTGTTCCTGCAGGAAGTCGTCGGTGAACATACGGTCCACGCCGCACGTCATCTTGACTGGCCGGTGCAGTCCCAATACGAGTTTCTCGCCGACAGCCTGTGGGAAAGCCATGCCTACGGCAAAAACGCGGTGTACGATGCCGGCCATCACGGCAACGCCGTGCTGTCGCGTTATCCGATTACGCACTGGGCCAATGAGGACGTGTCGTCGCATCGTTTCGAGCGCCGCGGACTCCTGCACTGCGAAATCGCTGTGCCCGGCTGGCCGCAACCGCTGCATTGTGTATGCGTGCACCTGGCGCTGACCGCGCGCGGCCGTGGCCTGCAACTGGAGCGCCTGCGTCAGCGCATCGAGCGCCTGGTGCCGCCGGATGCGCCGCTGATCGTCGCCGGCGATTTCAACGACTGGTACTGGCGCCACCGCGCGACCCAGCAACTGGCGCATCCGCTGAACATGCACGAAGTATTCGAACTGGCGGGCGGCGCACCCGCGCGCAGCTTTCCGGCGCTGTTGCCGGTGCTGCGGCTGGACCGGATTTATGTGCGTGGTTTCGCGGTGCATGAGGTTCGCGTTCACCACGGCCGGCGCTGGGGACGGATTTCCGACCATGCGCCGCTGACGGCACAGCTCGAGCGTCTGCCTGGCTGAGTGCTGCGCAGTGGATGTTGTAAATGAGTGTTTTAAGTAATTGTTTTTATTGATAAAATTTAAAAAAGTGGATTCCCGGACACTTCATGACTGCTGATCGCGCAGCCCTGCACAAGGGCATTGCTACACCCACTGAAGTACCGGCGCGCGGTCGTGACTGGCGCGTGGTGCCGATGCTGCTGCCGTACCTGTGGGAATACAAATGGCGCGTGGTGGTGGCACTGCTGTTCCTGGTGGCGGCTAAATTCGCCAACGTCGGTGTGCCGCTGATCATGAAGGACATCGTCGACGGCCTTGATTCGAAACAGGCAGTGCTGATACTGCCACTGGCGCTGCTGGTCGCCTACGGCGTGCTGCGCCTGTCCACGGTGCTGTTCGCCGAATTGCGCGACGTGGTGTTTGTGCCGGTCACGCAGCGTGCGACGCGGCGCATCGCGCTGGCGGTGTTCCGTCACCTGCATGCACTGTCGCTGCGTTTCCACCTTGACCGCCAGACCGGCGGCATGTCGCGCGACATCGAGCGCGGCACCCGCGGCATTTCCACGCTGCTGTCGTTCATGCTGTTTTCTATCATCCCGGTGGTGCTGGAGTTCACGCTGGTCGCGGCTGTGCTGTTTGCCAAATTCGACTGGCGATTTGTCGCAGTGACCTTTGCTGCGGTGGTGCTCTACATCGCGTTTACCATCGGCATCACCGAGTGGCGCACTGCGATCCGCCGGCGCGCCAATGATCTCGATTCCAAGGCCAACACCCGGGCCGTGGACAGCCTGCTCAATTACGAAACCGTCAAATATTTCAACAACGAGGATTACGAGGCGCTGCGTTACGATGACAGCCTGCAGCGCTACGAGGTGATGGCGGTCAGGAACGAGGCATCTCTCGGCCTGCTCAACGTTGGTCAGGCGTCAATCATTGCCATTGCCGCCACGCTGCTGATGATCCTCTGCGCCCAGGGCGTGGTGGCGCGCGAACTGTCGCTGGGCGACCTGGTGCTGGTCAACGGCCTGCTGATCCAGCTCTACATCCCGCTCAATTTTCTCGGCATGGCCTATCGCGAGATCAAGCAGGCGCTGATCGACATGGACCGCATGTTCGGGCTGCTCGAAGAAAACCGTGAAGTGGATGACGCGCCGGAGGCAAAGGATGTACCGGAGGGGCCGGCGACCGTGCAATTTGAGGCGGTCGATTTCGGTTACGACCCGCGGCGCCAGATACTGCACGGCATGACCTTCGAGATCCCGCCGGCGGCGAAAGTTGCGGTGGTGGGGGCGAGCGGCGCCGGCAAATCGACGCTGGCACGGCTGCTCTACCGTTTCTACGACGCGACCGGCGGTGCGATCCGCATCAACGGGATTGATATCCGGCAACTGCGCCAGACCAGCCTGCGCGGCGCCATCGCCATCGTGCCGCAGGACACCGTGCTGTTCAACGACACGATTTATTACAACATCCAGTACGGACGGCCGGCAGCGCCGCGAGATGAGGTGATTGCCGCAGCGAAGGCGGCGCACATTCATGCCTTCATCGAGAGTCTGCCGGATGGTTACGAGGCGATGGTCGGCGAGCGCGGCCTGAAACTGTCGGGCGGCGAAAAACAGCGGGTGGCGATTGCTCGCGCGATACTGAAAAATCCGCGCATCATGATTTTTGACGAAGCGACATCGGCGCTGGACTCACGCACCGAGCAGGCAATCCAGAAGGAATTGAACGCCATCGCGCAGGGCCGCACCACGCTGGTCATCGCGCACCGCTTGTCGACGGTAATGGATGCCGATGAAATTCTGGTGCTGGATCAGGGGCGGGTGGTAGAACGCGGTCGCCATGCCGCGCTGCTCGCCAGCGACGGTGCCTACGCACAGATGTGGGCGCTGCAGCAGCAGGAAGATGCGCAGCGCCGTACCGAACGGGAAAACGCACCGGCTATTGCGGTGACGGGAATGTAACGGTGAAGCGGGCGCCGCGACCGCCGGTGCCTGCTTGCACGGCCACCATGGCCTGATGGCCCTGAGCAATTTCGCGGACGATGGCCAGTCCGAGGCCGCAACCTTCCGGCGCACCGCCCGGCATGCGGTAAAAACGTTCGAATACCCTTTCCTGCTCCTCAACCGGGATGCCGGGGCCGTCGTCTTCGACTTCCAGCATGGCCTGTTCGCCCTGCCGCCGGACGCGCACGGTGACGCGGCCGCCGGCCGGTGTGTACTGGATGGCGTTGTCAATCAGATTGTTGAGCATTTCGTGGATCAGAAATGGATCTGCGCTGATTGCGGCGGGTGCGGAGGTGTCGTCGAAACCCAGATCAATGCCGCGGGCCAGTGCACGCGGCACCCATTCCCCGGCGACATCGCGAGCCGCGGACATCAGCGCGAAGGGCTGGCGTATCACGCTGCGGTGCGAGCCGGGTTCCGCGCGCGCCAGGGTCAGCAGCTGTGCGACCAGCCGCGCCGCGTGATCGGCAGCCGTATGCAGGTGCTGCAGCGTGACAGCGACTTCGCCGTCGCGCACCTGTCGCGTGGCGAGTTCAGCCTGCATCTTCAGCGCGGCCACCGGTGTGCGCAGCTGGTGCGCGGCGTCGGCGATGAACCGCTGCTGGGCGGCGAGAGCAGCGCTCAGCCGCGACAGCAGGTCGTTCATCGCGCGCACCAGCGGCCGCACCTCGGCGGGCGCGCCGGTTTCGTCAATCGGGCTGAGATCCACATGTGAGCGGTTCTCGATTTCCCGCTGCATCGAGGTCAGCGCGCGCAGGCCGATGCCGACGCCGAACCATACTGCGAGCGTGGACAGCAGCACCAGGATGGCCTGGGGCAGCATCATGCGCAACATGATCTGGCGGGCAAAGTCGGCGCGCAGCTTTGATCGTTCCGCGACCTGGATCAGGATGGAACCCTTGCCGGAGCCCGGCCGTACCGGTACGCGCAGCGCGACGGCGCGGATCTGCTCGTTGCGGAACAGGGCGTCGTAATAGCTGACACGATCTCCCAGCGCCTCGGGCGGCGGCTCGGGGAGATCCGGGTCGCCGGTGATGTACTCGCCGTCGGCTCCGTTGGCACGGTAATAAAAACGGCCCTGTTCGCCGGAAATCAGCATTTCGATCACCGGCTGCGGCAGATCGAGATAGAGCTGGTTGCCCGACTCGCGCACATTGCGCCCCAGATCCAGCGCGGTATCAAGCAGCGCGCGGTCGTAATTGAGATTGACGAAGCCCCTGGCAATATCGTGGTCGATCAGGGTGCTGATCAGCCATAACGCAATGAGCGGACCGCTGATCCATAACAGCAAGCGGGTGCGCAGCGTGCGCGCTTTACTCATGCGCGGCTTTTTCCAGCAGGTAGCCGAGTCCGCGTATGGTGCGCACATTGACGCCCGCTGGTTCGAGTTTTTTGCGCAGCCGGTGCACGTAGACTTCGATGGCATTGGCGCCGACTTCTTCGCCCCAGCCGTAGAGCTGTTCGGCGAGTTGTTCCTTGCTGACCACGCGGCCTGCACGCAGCATCAGCACTTCCAGCACACCGAGTTCGCGGGCCGACAGGTCGAGCGGCATCCCCTTGATGGTGGCGCGCCGTCCCGCGGTGTCCAGCGTCAGATCACCGTGGACCAGGTCGGCGCCGCCGCCGGATTGGCCGCGGCGAATCAGCGACCGTACCCGCGCTTCGAGTTCCGGCAGATCATAGGGTTTGGTCAGGTAATCGTCGGCACCGAGGTCGAGTCCCTTGACCCGGTCCTCCAACGCATCGCGCGCGGTGAGCATCAGCACCGGCGTTTTGGAGCCCTTGCGGCGCATGCGCCGCAGCACTTCGTAGCCGTCGAGCTTGGGCAGGCCGATATCCAGGATGACCGCATCGTAGTGCTGCGTGGCCAGCATGTGGTCAGCCTGTTCGCCGGTGGCGGCGTGGTCGACGGCGTAATCGGCACCTTTCAGCGCAATGATCAGTCCGTCGGCCAGTATCGGATGGTCTTCAACGATCAGCAGGCGCATGGTGGGGTTATAGCCGGGTAAGGATTGTAAGGGTGCAATCGGGAAGTCATCATACTGGGCCGGCAGCAGGTCGGTGCGATGTCGCAGAAGCGGCCGGTTTGTAAGTCTGACGTAAGCAGGAGTGTCTATCTTGAATTTGTCGGGGCAGGGCTGTTCGGGGTGTTGATTTGCAGCCGCTGCTCCGGGTTACGGATTCCGGTAACCCAATTTTTCCTCCTCGGAGGCCCGGCTATCGCAGTGACCTGTGCTGAGCGGGTAATCTGCAGGGCCTCTTTAAGCTCCGCTTGGACAATTGTCTGAGCGGAGTTTTTTTTGCCTGCCATGGCGGGTTCCCGCCATGTTCCAAGTGCCGCACACGGTAATCAAACTTGAAAAAACCGTGCTAAGGCTGTATTTTACAAGGGAATTCAGGAAATATTTCAAGGGGGAAGCAAGCCGATGCGCCGGTTGATCGTGATCCTGATCGCCATTCTGGTTGCGTCTCCTGCGCTCAGTGAGCCGCAGGAACGGACCAGCCGCAAGCTTAAATCCGCTGTTGCCGGTCGTGACGGCGCACCGGAACTCAAGTCGTCCGCCGCACTCGTCATCGACCAGTCCGGACGCACGCTGTTTGCCAAAAACGTCGACCACGTGGTGCCGATTGCCTCCATTACCAAGCTGATGACGGCAATGGTGGTCATCGACGCCGGGCTGCCGCTGACCGAACAGATCGTCATCAGTGAAGACGACAAGGATCTGCTGAAGGGTACGCGTTCGCGGCTGGGCATCGGTACCGTGCTGACCCGCCGAGATTTGCTGCACCTGGCGTTGATGGCTTCCGAAAACCGCGCCGCAGAGGCGCTGTCGCGGGTTTACCCTGGCGGCACCAAGGCCTTCGTTGCGGCGATGAACCAGAAGGCGGTGGAGCTCGGCATGTGGCGCACGCGGTTTGTCGATGGCACCGGATTGTCCAGCGACAACGTATCCACTGCGCAGGATCTGACCAGGATGGTGGCTGCGGCCTACCACTACCCGCTGATCCGGGAATTCACCACCGACACCGGTACCACCGTGCAGATGGCCAACGGTCGCACGATGAACTACAACAATTCGAACCGGCTGGTGAAGAGCCATGAATGGCAGATCGGCCTGTCCAAGACCGGTTATATTTCCGAGGCCGGGCGTTGTCTGGTGATGCAGGCCAAAATTGCCGGCAAACCGGTGATCATCGTGCTGCTGGATTCCTGGGGCAAACTGACCCGCATCGGCGATGCCAATCGTCTCAAGCGGTGGATGGAAACCCGCAGCGCTGCGGACCCCCCGGGCTGAATTCCGGGTGCCCAGCCGCGGTGCCGCGTCGGCAATGACCACGCAGGATCGCACATGAAATCCGCCGCACCGCCCCCTTCGTCCCCGCCTTTGTCCTCATCTGCGTCCTCACCCGTGTCCCCATCTTCACCCCCGGTTTCGCCCCATATCTCTTTTGTCGATCTGCAGCCTGCCGTCGGTCGTTTCCTTGACGACGTGATTGCCGGGCTTGGTGCTTCGCCCAAGGCGCTGTCACCCAAATATTTCTATGATGCCCGTGGCTGCGCGTTGTTCGAGGCGATCTGCGAATTGCCCGAATACTATCCGACCCGCACCGAACTCGCGCTGATGCACGATTGCGCGGCGGACATGGCTGCGCAGTTGGGCGAGGGTGGCCTGCTGATCGAATTCGGCAGTGGCGCCAGCGTCAAGACCGAGGTGTTGTTGCGCACGCTGCGTCCCGCAGCTTATGTGCCCGTCGATATCGCCGCCGATGCGCTGCAGGCTTCGACAGCACGGCTGGCGGCGGGTTTTCCGCAATTGCCGATCGTCGCTGTCTGCGCCGATTACATGCAGCCGCTGCGCGTGCCGGAACTCGACCGCATCAAGGCGTCGCGCCGGGTGATTTATTTTCCCGGCTCAACCATCGGTAACCTGACACCGGCAGAGGCGCAGGAGTTCCTGGTCCGCGCGCGCGAACTGGCTGGCGCGCAAGGGGCGATGCTGATCGGCGTCGACCTGAAAAAAGATCCCGATGTGCTGCATGCCGCCTATAACGATGCGCAGGGCGTTACCGCCGAGTTCAATCTGAACCTGCTGCGCCGGATCAACAGCGAACTGGCCGCAGACTTTGACCTCGACCAGTTTCGCCACGTCGCGTTTTACAACACCGTGGCCGGGCGCATCGAAATGCATCTCGAGAGCCTGCGTGAGCAGACGGTCACCGTCAGCGGGCGCACGTTTGTGTTCGGTGCCGGCGAACGCATGCACACCGAAAATTCCTGCAAATATTCGGTCAATGAATTCCAGCGCCTGGCGCAGGCGGCAGGTTTCCGGCCGGCGCAGGTCTGGGTCGATGCCGAACGGCTGTTCGCGGTGCACCTGCTGGAAGTCTGAGGGCGGGCCACGATACGGAAGGTTCTGCTGGTTGCCGATTACCGGCAAAATTCCCTGCAGGGTAAATCTGTGGAATTGTTCTCTACAGTATGGAATCATTGCCGGTCATCGATGGCTGCGCTGATAAAATCAAGGCACTGAAACCGCGCGCCGATGGCCATATATCTCACGCTGATCCTGATCGTACTCAACCACATTGCCTTCGGTGGCAGCCGCGTGGTGGTGTCGCTGTTTGCGCTGGAATCCGGCGCAACACAAATGCAGGTCGGTTTCCTGATGGCGCTCTACGCGGTGTGTCCGATGCTGTTCGCGATCGCCATCGGGCGGCTGGCTGATCGCGTCGGGCCGCGTCTGCCGATGCTGCTGGGCACTGTCGGACTGGGCGTTGCGTTGTTGCTGACGGCGCTGTGGCCGGCGCTGGCGACGCTTTATGTCGCGGCTTTCCTGATGGGTTCGTCATTCCATTTCTTTTTTGTCACCGTCACCGGCATTGCCGGCGGCATCGGCGGCACCCAGCATCGATCACGTAACTACGCGCTGGTCAGTCTGGCTTTTTCGGGGGCGGGGTTCATCGGGCCGCTGATCAGCGGCTTTGCTATCGACTACCTCGGCCATGTCGAGGCGTTCATGATCCTCGCCGCGTTTACCGTGATCCCGATGCTGATGTTGTGGCTGCGCCCGGGCTTCCTGCCGGGCGCAGCCAAGCTGCCCGGTGCCGCTGCAACCGGCGGCGTGATGGAGCTGTGGCGCGCGCCGCGATTGCGTAATACCTTCATTGCCAGCGGTTTCATTTCCGCAGCCTGGGACCTGTTCAATTTCTACCTGCCGGTGTACGGGCACGGCATCGGCCTGTCAGCATCCGCGATCGGCATCATCCTCGGGGTTTTTGCGCTGGCGACCTTCGTGATCCGTGCAGCACTCCCCTGGCTGCTCAAACACTCCAGCGAGGCGAAAATCCTCGTCTATGCGATTTTTTTCGCCGCCTTCGCCTTCATCCTGTTTCCCTTTTTCGACAACCCGTACGCCTTGTGCGCGGTATCGTTCCTGCTCGGGCTCGGTGTCGGCTGCGGCCAGCCGATGTCGATGTCGCTGATTTATTCACTGGCACCGACAGGCCGCGCATCGGAAGCGGCGGGATTGCGGGTCACCGTCAACAATGTCACCCATCTGGTAATTCCGCTGTTGTTCGGCAGCATCGGCACTGCGTTTGGCTATGCGCCGGTGTGGTATGCCAATTCCGTGTTGCTCGGTATCGGCGGCTGGCTGGTGCGTCGCGGCGCATGAATTACCCTGGAGAAGCCACATCGGGTTCAAGCAACGGAAAACGAGTCTCCCTAACCACTACACGTAATATCCCTGACACGCTCAAAAAAAGCCCGTTTTTGATGAGTGTTAATGGACCAATTTACTGGTGGTGCTTGAAAGCCGTTGGTGTAATCATTGGTTCCATGATCGTAGTAACCCCAAGATACATGTGATTCAAGTGCGGCCTGGAAGTCAGTCAGATCCGCCGAGGCTTCATTGAACAGGATCGGCTTGGGGTTTTCCCTGTAAGCCGGCATGTTCCGGATATATTCGATCTTTCGGATGTGTCCAGACGCCCCAAGATCATTGCCGTGCGGGATAACCAGGTCTGCGGTGCGAACAAGTTCCGGGGTTGGCACCTGCGATGCTAGAAGGCTGGCTGAAACCGGGATTTTTCGTTCACAAATATCCTGTGCGAAGCGGATTAGATGATGAATTTTCTCAAGCGCCAGGTTTCTGAATTGAAGGTAGTGATAGGACTGCCAATCCAGTGCGACTTCGTTTGCGATTTCCAGAATCACATTTTTCCGGTTTAATCCGGAAACAAATTCGGCGCCTTCCCTAACCGCCCTGAGAACGGCATCCTCGTTTTCGAGGCGGCTTGTCTGACCAAAATAAAATAATCCCACGATGGCCACCATGCCCAGCCGATCGAGCTCCGCCACACATTTTTCCATGCGTCTGGCGTGCTTCGGCTTGAGACTGCCATCTGAATTAAATGCGGTATTCAGCCAAGGTTGGGGGTCGCAGCGAGTTTTCCATACGTTCTGCATGGGCCGTCCGCCCTCGAAGCACAGAGAAACAGCGGAAATACCGTGATCTTTCCATGAGGGAAGGGCGGCGCAAAATTCCTCGATATTTCTTTCGGCATCCCATTGGCCGGTATCGGGATAGACAAAGCTGCGCGGGCCGATACCTGCATCGTACCTTTCGACCCCAGGCCAATTCTCATCATCAAAAGTCGCCTGTACAGCACGAACGCAGAACAGCAATCCTTCGATCGATTTCCCGTGATATAGGCGGTTCTGATGGGTGCGACGTCCGTTGATACAAAAATTCTCGCCCTCAACCGAAAGTTTAGTGTTGAAAGTGTTCATGGATTTCCACATTTATCGACCCTGAGGGGAGGGGGAACAGGTCATTGGCCAATCTGTATGTTGCGCTCTATCGCTAACTTCGTGATTCGAGCCGCTTCCGACCGGACGTATTCTTGAACCTCCGTGGCACTCATGATCACCGGGTCGTTCCCGCGCGCTCTCAAGGCATTCGCCAGGACCGGATCTTGCAGGGTTTTTGCGACTGCTTTGTTGACCAGGGCGATGCTGCCAGAAGGGGTCCCGGCCGTTGTGAACAGCCCTACCCAGTTGACATACCTGAATTCCGACATCGGTTTGTATTCAGAGATGGCCGGGATGTCGGGAAGAGACTCAACTCTGGTCTTGGTGGTGACACCAAGTGCCCGGAGTTTCCCGGCTGAGATGAGAGGAATCGTGGACAAGGTGCTGGCAAAACCCATGGTGACATTGTTTCCGATGATTTGCGACAGATACTCCCCGGAGCCTTTGAAGGGAACATGAGTGATTTGGGTTCCTGCGAGATAGTTAAACAACTCTCCAACCATGTGTTGTCCGCTACCCTGCCCGTTGGAGGCGAACGTCAGCTTGTTGGGGTTGTTTCTCGCATGTACGACGAGATCCTGAACGCTTTTGAACGGCTGCGCAGTACTTATAACTAATACATTGGGTCCGGCAGCCAAGGCTGCGACAGCAACCAAGTCCTTGTCAGGATCATATGGTGGTTTCTGAAAATGCTTGTTAAGCGCCCCTTGAGTCGCTGAAGTTACCATCATCGTATGTCCGTCCGTTTTTGCTTTTACTACGGCGGTAGAAGCAATGATTCCGCTGGCCCCGGGCCTGTTCTCGACGATGATGTTTTGCCCCAAAGCTTGAGATAGTGCGGGCGCAATCAGGCGTATGACCACATCCTGTCCGCCGCCCGCTGCGCTTGGCACAAGAATTGTTATTGGCCTATTCGGATATTGTTCTTGAGCGAATGCAACGTTCACGCTGCCCAGGATCAAGCTGATTGCAGCTGTGAAAAAAATGCAAACAACGTTCATGATGAACCCCCCTCCGAATAGTGTTTTGCTCTGATGAACAACCCGATTCAGCCAAAGCTTATAGATAAGGTGCGGGGGGGGTATTGCTGTTTCGTCAATTAATACTTAACGAAAAAACGCAGGAGGAAATGGCGTATCTGGGGGGGCGACTTGCCATGCTGGTGGGCGGATTAATTCTGGGACGCAAGATGTCTGAGGAGAAGTTTGGCTGCAACAGGCAGATCATTTTGAGATCTAAAACAAATGATTGATTCTCGATCCGTCCATTCCCCGTCGATGCGTAAAGCCTTGAGTTTCATGGATTTAACGTTATCCAGAACGGCGGGTTCTGGCAGTATGCTCAAGCCCAATCCGGCTTTTATCATCCGGCAAATACCGTCAAGTCCGCGCAGTTGCATTCTTAGCTTGAGACTTACACCCTGTTCGGCAGCTATTCTGGTGATGAGCGCATGCAAGGAACTGTTTGAAGGTGTTCCGATGAGGTCGTATTTGGCTATTTTCTCGAGATCCACGTTTCTTGACTTGGCGATCGGATGTTTTTCAGCGGCTATCAATACCAAGCGATGTTTTCGATAGGGCACGGATAAGAGGCCGTGGATTGCAGTTCGGGAATCAATAATGCCGATATCGGAAGTGCCATCCAGAACAGAGCGAACGATCGCATTGCTGGAGCCATCCCTGAGTTCGATTTTAATTAAAGGATGGTGCTTTACAAAGGAGGAGATTTCCTCCGGCAGGAACTGAGTGACAGACGCAGTGGTTACGTATATGCGGACGAATCCGGTAATGCCTTGGGAGTATTCTGCAAGCTCACCTCTCAAACCGGCTAAGGAGCCCATGATCTGTCGTGCATGAACTAGTAAAGCTTGTCCGGCTTGAGTAAGCGTAACCCCACGTGTGGACCGATATAGCAGCTGAACCCCAAGCTCGCGCTCCAGTTCTTTCACCCGTTTGCTTACGGCGGGCAATACCAAGTGCTCTCTCGCGGCTGCGGCCGTGAGGCTCTTTTCTTCGACCACGGCGATGAATACGCGCAAGCTGGTCAAAGACAAATTGCCGACGATTTTTGCGGAAGTCATTTTCACTCCTGGATGGATCTGTTCAAATCAGATTAAACCAAGTTTTGGGATGGCTCCTCAGGTTTGTTTATTGACCATTGACAGAAAGATCGAACAGAGCCGATTGCTGTCGCGCTATCGGACGATGATGGTCAGGCTGAAATCGCCACGCAGCAGACTGACTGCATAACCGCGTTCCGCAGCTTTCAGCAGCCCTTGGAATTCGGCCACGGTCTGCACCCGGCGCCGGTTCACCGCGTAAATGATGTCACCGGGGCGGAAGCCTGCCTGCAGTGCGCGGCTTTTCGGATCCACCGCGGCGACGACCAGACCGCCGCCACGCAGGCGCTGGAACAGCGGGCTGCCGCGCTCAATCTCGACCACCCGCAGCCCCGGCAACTGCGCCACGGTCTGTGTTTCACCACCGTCAGAAGGCAGCGGCGCAGCGATGCGTGTGCGGATGCGCTGGGAGCCGCCTTCACGGACGATGGCGATTTCGATTTCCTCGCCGACGGGCGTCAGTCCGAGCCGCGCGCGCAGTTCGGCGGAACTGCGAATCGGCCTGCCGTTGAGGTTGGTGACGACATCGCCTTCACGCAGGCCGGCCTGTTCGGCCGGCGAGCCCGACTGCACATTGGAGATCAGCGCACCATTAAATGACGGCAGGCGCAACTTGCGTTGCACCTCTGCAGTGACATCCGCCATTTCGATGCCGAGGCGGCCGCGCCGCACTTCACCGTAACGCACGATCTGCTCCATCACCGCGCGCGCCATCACCGAGGGCACGGCGAAGCCGATGCCGACATTGCCGCCGGCGGGGCCGATGATCGCGGTGTTGATGCCGATCAGTTCGCCGCGCAGGTTGACCAGCGCGCCACCCGAGTTGCCGGGATTGATCGAGGCATCGGTCTGGATGAAATCCTCATAACCCTCGACCGACAGCCCGCTGCGTCCCAGCGCGCTGACGATGCCCGAGGTCACAGTCTGGCCGATGCCGAAGGGGTTGCCGATGGCCAGCACGTAATCCCCGACCTGCAGGATGTCGGAGTCGCCGATGCGCAATGCCGAAAGGTTGGGCGCGCTGATCTGCAATACCGCGATGTCGGTGCCGGGATCGGTGCCCACCAGTTTTGCCGGGAACTGGCGGCGGTCCTTCAGCGTGATGATGACCTGTTCCGCATCCTTGATGACGTGGTTGTTGGTGAGGATGTAGCCACGCGCCGCATCAACGATGACGCCCGAACCGGCGGACTGCTCCTGACGCTGCTGCTTGTCCGGCAGGTTGAAAAAGCGGCGGAAAAAAGGGTCGCGGAACAGCGGATTGTCTTCGACCGGTGCGCGGGTGATGACCGATACATTGACCACGGCCGGTGTGACCTGATTGACCAGCGGCGCCAGGGTCGGCAGGCCGCGTGCTTCGGTCGCGGTTTGCGCCGGTGCTGCCAGCGGCAGCAGTGCGCCCAGCAACAGCAGCAAGGGCGCGCGAAAAATGCTGAACAGGTTCTTGAAAGGCATGGACATGGTCTCCAGATGGGTGCCACCCCGCCGGTTTTCAAGCGGCAGGCATTTCGCAGCCGGGCGCCGGGCGCCCCATACCGCTTATTTCAGGATCTTGAACAGGTTGTTGAAACTGTCCGTCCACAGCCGCAGGCCGGGGATTTCGCCGATCGCTTCGATTGATTCGGTAATGCGTGGGTTTTCGAGGACGGCCTTGCTGCGTGACACCAGCACCCAATCGGTATTGGCCAGGTCCGATCCGCTTTCGGGATCGTCGGCGACCAGCACCGTATGCAGGCCGTGCTCGTCTGCAATGCGCTTGACCACCGGCGCCAGGTGCAGGAAGCGGTTGGTGACGTGGAAGGCAATCACGCCGTCCGGCTTGATGTTCTTCAGATAGACGCCCATTGCCTGGTACGTCATCAGGTGGGTGGGGATTGAGTCGCTGGAGAAGGCATCAATCGCCAGCACGTCGTAGCGTTGCGCCGGTTCGCGCTCAAGGGTCAGGCGCGCATCGCCGAGCAGGGTCTCGATTTGCGCGCTGCTGGAACCGAGAAAGCTGAATTCGGTTTTGGCGAGTTCGATGACCTCGGGATTGATTTCATAAAAGCGGTAAACGTCACCCGGCCGGCCATAGATGGCGAGAGTGCCGGCACCGAGGCCGACCACGCCGACGCGGATTTCCTTCGCGCTGTCGCGCTTGATGTCGATGATGCGTCCCACACCCGAGGTCTGGCCATAGTAGGTGGTCGGTTCCATGCGCCGCGCCGGCGCCAGAAACTGCTCGCCGTGCATGATCACGCCGTGCATCAGCCGGCGCGTGCCATCGCTGTTTTCGTCACCGAAATCCTTGACCCGCAGCGTGCCGTAGAAATTGCGCGACATGACGCGCGTGTCCTTGGACAGCATGTTGATGTAGGTGTGTATCTGCCATGCGGTGAAACCTGCGGCAACCAGCGCCAGCACCGGCACGATGACGAGGGTGCGGCGCGCCAGGTACGCGGCAATCAGTGCGGTGAAAAACAGGCCGAGGCCGAATTCGTAATAGGTGTTGAACAGCTTGGGGGCAACAAATCCCACCAGCAGGCCGCCGATCGCGCCGCCCAGCGAAATCATCAGGTAATAACTGGTGAGGTGGCGCGGCGCCGGTTTCAGTGCGGCGAGCTCACCATGGAAAAACATGCACATCACGAACAGGCCGGTGGCGAACAGCGGGATCGCCTGCTTGATGTCCATCACCCCGCCGTTGGTGTGCAGGGCCCAGGCCATCGCGCCGACGATCACCAGCAGCGGCCCGAAGAAAATCTGTCGCTGGTACCAGTTGCGGCCCTCAAAACAGAGCACGAAGGACAGCAGGTACAACGTCAGCGGCAGTATCCACAGGAAGGGCACCGAGGCGACGTCGTGGGTGATGTGGTTGGTGACCGCGATCAGCATGAACGAGCCCAGCGCCGCGAGCGTCATCCACAACAGGTAATCGGTGGCGCGCGGCTTTGGTCCTTCCGCCGCTGGTATTTCCGTTTGCAGTCTGGCGGTCTGGCGCGAAGCGCGCAGGCTGAACAGTGCCGAACCGGCGCACAGCGCGACGAACAACGCGTAGCCGAAGCTCCAGCCGATCGATTGTTCACGGGTGGTGATGTACGGTTCAACGACAAACGGGTAGGCCACCAGTGCAATCAGCGATGCGCCATTCGACAGCGCGAACAGGCGATAGACGTTGCTGGCATTGGGAAAACTGCGCGCGAACCAGGCCTGCAGCAAGGGCCCCGTCGTTGACAGCAGGAAGTAGGGCAGGCCGATGGTTGCGGCCAGCAGGCCGAGGATCAGCCAGGTCGGATCTTCGTCACCGTCAGGTTTCCAGCCGCTGCCGGCGATGATCGGCAACGACACCAGGCTGATGATGATCAATGCCACATGCAGCATGACCTGCGGGCGCGGTTTGAGGAAACGCACGGTCCAGTCGGCGTAGGCGTAGCCCAGCAGCAAGACCAGTTGGAAAAACATCAGGCAGGTCGTCCATACCGCTGCGGAACCGCCGAACCAAGGCAGGATCTGTTTCGCCAAGATCGGTTGCACCAGAAACAGCAGGAACGCGCTCGCAAAAATGGTCAGCGCGTAAATCGGCATTTATATAACCTATTGATTTTATTAGATTATTTTAATTTTGTGCTATCGTGCCGTGACACGGATAACGCGGCGGGCCGCGGTGTTGCGTGCGGGCCGCCGGGATTGTAACCGCAGCCGGCGTGTCGCGGGCGACGGCAGCAACAACACGTGTGCCGTGTCACGCATGCGTCGCGCCACGCAGCGCGAGAAACTCAGTCCGCCTTGATGTTGGATTTCTGGATGACTTCCGCCCAACGCGCCGATTCGACTTTGACGTAGGCGGCGAATTCGGCCGGTGTGCTGCCGACACCGTCGGCGCCGTCGCCGGCCATGCGTTTGTGCATTTCCGCGGTCTTCAGGATGTCCACCACCTCGCGATGGATACGGTCGATCACCGGCTTCGGCGTGCCGGCAGGCGCGAACAAGCCATACCACTGCGAAACGTCTATGCCCGGAATGCCGCTTTCCTGCAGGCTGGGAATCTCGGGCAGGGAACTCGCGCGTTTGGCGCTGGTGACGGCCAGCGCGCGCAACTTGCCGGTCTTCAGATGCGGCAGCACCGAGATGATGCTCGGGAACGCGGCCTGGATGCGGCCGGCCAGCATGTCGACGTATGCGCCACCCATGCCCTTGTACGGGATGTGGTTCATGTCGGCCCCGGTGCGCACCTTGAACAGCTCCGTGGTCAGGTGAATCAGACTGCCCTGGCCGGCTGATGCGTAATTGACCTTGTTCGGATTCGCCTTGGTATAAGCCACCAGTTCCTTGACGTTTTTGGCGGGAATGCCGGGGTGGACCATCAGCACATAAGGCTGGCGCGTGACCTGGGTGATGGTCGCATAATCGCGCGTCGGTACATAACGCGCCGGGTAGAGCAGGGGGTGAATGACAAAGGTCGCGCTGGCCATCAGCAGGGTGTGGCCGTCTTTCGGCGCTTCCTTGGTGATTTCGGCGCCGATCGCGCCGCCGCCGCCGGCGCGATTGTCGACCACCACCGTCTGGGCGAGTTTTTCCGCGAGTGGTGATGCCACGGCACGGGCGATGGTATCCATGCCGCCGCCGGCCGACAGCGGCACGATCAGCCGCACCGGCTTTTCCGGATATGCGGCTTGCGCGGACAGTGCTGTTGCGCAGAATGCGGCGATCAGCAATCGGGTCATGAGAGCCCCCTGATTACAAATTATGGTGTGGTGCTGATTGCCAGCGTGCGGCAGTCGGCAATGGTTTCCAGCTCGGCCAGTTGTGCATGCAGTTCCGCCGCCCGCGGATGGCTGCCGGCCATGCGCATGAACTTGGTCTGCAGTTCCTCCGCCGACAGCGGCGAGGCCGGTGTGCCCTTGAATTCTTCGGCGAAACGTTCGAACTTGCGGCCGTCCCTGAGTTCCACAGCGACGCGCGTCGACCAGGCACCGCCTTTTTCGTCGTGACCCATTTCCACGACTTTGAGTTTCAGCGCCAGTGCCCGTACTTTCGCATCATTTAATGCGGTTTCGGAAAACGCCAGCGGATCGTTGACGTCGTAATAAAGAGCAATGGCCGAGCAGAACGGCACGCTGTACTGCGCGCCGGCCACGTCGCTGGGTTCGCGGATGTCATGGTGGGACAGCACCTTGTGTCGTGCAAAAATGGTCAGCGCAACCACATCGTCGCCGTTGAAATTGTGCTCGGCGCGCAGTTCCTGCAGCGACTGCACAGGCGTGTGCGCAGTGATGTGGCAGGCATATCGTTTCAGGCAGGCAAAAACGATGTCGAAATGCGTGCCGAGATCCTTGGTGAACTGCGTGGCATCTCCGTCGCGGGCATAGGCTTCGAGGTAGCCGTATTGGCCTTCGAGCACGCTGTCCGGGCCTTCGTAACCGTCGCGGGCGAGCAGTGCGGCAACCATACCGGCTTCCGCTGCGCGTCCCATGTGCAGGCGTTTCACCATCGCGCCGTTGCCGGCCTTGGCGAAGGCGAGCAAGCCGCCACCCAGCGAACCGGCAATGCCCAGGGCCTGGGTGAGCTGATCGGAATTGAGACCCAGCAGTCTGCCGGCGACGATGGCTGAACCATAAGGGCCGTTGACGCCCGGCGCATGAAAGCCCAGCGATTCCGTCGATTGTTTGGCGGCGAGGCCGATGCGGAACATCACTTCGGCACCAGCGACAAAGGCGGTCAGCAGGTCGCGACCGCCGGCCCCCTGATGTTCGGCGGCGGCCAGTGCCGCCGGCAGCAGGATCGCGCCGGGATGCACGCCGGCGCTGGGTTTCCGCAGGCCGTCGAGTTCAAAAGCGTGGCTGCAGACGCCGTTGGCCAGGGCGGCTGCCGGCGGCGATACTTTAAGCGCGGTGCCGATGACACGGCTCATGCCCGTGCCGCCGCAGTTCTGCGCATGACCGGCGACGATGCGGCTCCACGGCAGGCGCGAACCGAACAGCGCCGCGCCAGTGGTGTCGATGATGCATTGGCGAGCGCGTTCGCGTGCGGGGACAGGGATGTCCCCGTAGCGCAGTGCGGTGGCGAATTCGGCCAGCGTGCGGGCTGCCGTTTTTGGAGAAGCGGAACTCGTCATGCGAAAGTCCTTGAGAAATTACTCCCTCTCCCGTCAAGCGGCACCGATCCCGCCAGCGGGGGCAAGGGAACACTTGAAACGAAGTAGAGGGAGTGGGAGTGGGTTACGCGCTCAGCAGTTTCGACAGCACGGTGGCATCGGGCAGTTTTTCGATGCCCATCACCGCGTCGCGCAGTTCGGCAACGCGCGCCTTGGGCAAGGCCTTGACCGCGAGTTTCTCGAATTTCTCGATGATCTCGGCATCGGTCGCGAAATGTTTTTCGCTGCCGCGCGCGGCTTCGACGGTGCGCTTCATCACCGTGCCGTCGTGGAGATGTAACTCCACGTGCACCTTGTGCCGCAGCTTGGCGCCGAGCGCGGTGATCGCCGGGTCGTGCAGGACTTCGACTTTTTTCGACAGCGCGATGCGCTGCGGATCGGCGACCATGGCTTCGGTGAACTGGTCAACGAAGCAGTCCTTCTCCAGCAGCCAGGTGGCGATGCAGTACGGCATGTTCAATTGCGCCGAGGTCAGGCCCTGCGGCTCGTACGGCCAACCGACGTGGTGCACCGTGACTTCAGATCCGTGGACAACGACTTTCTTGACGTCGTCAGCTTTGAACGGGCGCTCCTTGTCCATGTCGCGCAACGCGTCGAGCGTGGTGTGGTTGGTGCCGACGCAGGCGTAGAACTTCAGCGCAATGCCCATGGTCTGCCACACTTCACCGAAACCGGCGGTGAGTTCTTTCAGGTCAAACTTGTCGGTCGACTGCGTCATCGTCGAGCAGAAACCGCCGTATTCGCTTTCCAGCACGTTGAGGATGCCGGTGAAGCCGGCTTCGGCGAACAGCGCGCCGTAGAGTCCCGATTGCGACGAACGGCCGGCGTGCATGCGTTTGACCATCGCGCCGAACTGCGCCGCCATCAGGCCGCCGGCTTGTGTGCCGGCGATGCCCAGTGCGTGCACGGTTTTGTCGGTGTCGAGTTTGAGGCCGCGTGCGGCACCGGCTGCGGCGGAGAACACGCCCAGCGTCGCACCCGAATGCCAGCCCGAGGCGATGTGTGAGGGGCCCATGCACAGACCGACGCGCGGTCCGATTTCATAACCGGCCACGGCGGAGGTCAGAAACTCCTTGCCGCTCATGCCCGGTTTCATTTCGGTGACGGCGATCAGTGCCGGCAGCAC
This sequence comes from Burkholderiales bacterium, assembly GCA_038316355.1. Lineage (GTDB taxonomy): Bacteria > Pseudomonadota > Gammaproteobacteria > Burkholderiales > SG8-41. Next base: position 43,764 of record JBBQAO010000005.1, on the reverse strand, counting down.
CACGGCGCCGACATGCAGCACACCGGCGCGGTGCACGTCGTCGAGTTCGAAGCCCTGCACCTGCGTGCCATTGACCAGTGCGGCGTGCGGCGCTGAAAGTTTCTTGGTGGTGCCCCACACGCTGCACTGGCGGGTGGTATCGACGCGCTCCAGTGTGTCCTGCAGGATGCGGCTCCACTGCAGGTCCGCGCCATACAACGCGCAACCCAGCGAATCCAGCATCAGCAGCTTGTTGCGATGGCGGACTTCTTCCGGAATCTGCTCGTAGGTCAGTCCGGAAACGAAGGCGGCCATGCCGCGGGTGTAGGGATTGTCGCTGGTGGATTGTTTGGCCATGGTGATGAATTCCTGTACTGGTGCATGAAAATTAAAATGAAACCGTTCGGGCTGAGCTCGTCGAAGCCCGTTCCCCTTCGATAAGGCCTGTCCTGAGCTCAACGAAGAGCTCAGGGCGAACGGGGTAAGTCAGCAAGAATTAATAATTATCAATAAAAACAATTACTTATATCTATTCCCAGGTCACTTCGGTGTGCGTACCGCAGCGCCCAGCAACGGCATCACGCTGCTGATGTCGGTCAGCGTTTCAAAACCGTTTACCGCGGCGATGATGGCTTCAGCTGCGGATTTATCCATGCACGGTGCGACAACGTTGCGGAACTTGTGCACCACTTCTTCCGGGGACAGCGGATTTTCCGGACTGCCGTGACGATGCAGCGACAGTTTTTCAAACACCTGGCCGTTGCGCGCGGTGATTTTAACCCGGGAGGCGTGGCGGAACGGCGCGCCCATTTTTTCGATCTCGGGATCGACATGCGCAGTGATGCGCGAAATGAAATCGAGAATCTGCGGATCGGCAAGCCGCGTTTCGCGGAACTGTTCGGTGAAGGCCGCGCCGTCGAGCGCGATCACCGCCATGCCGTAATACAGATTCATCTGCGCCGCGGTGACGCCCTGTGCCTTGTACTCCCAGGCGCAATGCACATGCGTCATTGGCGACAGCCCGGTATCCACTTTCGCGATGTCGGCGGCCTTGACGCCATGTTCTTTCATCAGTTCCGACAGCGCGTCGAGCGCACTGTGGATGCTGGTCACGCTGGCATGCGGTTTGTAGCCGACGTTCAGTGTTTCCCAGGTTTTGCCGAGGCCCTCATTGCCGAGTCCATCGGTCAGTCGCGACGGATTCGGTTTGTCGGAGTAGGTCGACAGGTAGCCGCCATACGGCGCTTCCAGTGCATCAAGAATACCGGTGAAGCCTTGACTGGCCAGTTGCGCTGCATACACACCACTTTGCGCAGCGCGGCCGCTGTGAAAACGTTTGACCATCGCGCCTTCCTGCGCCGCCATCAGGCCGCCGGCCTGTGAGCCGGCCATGCCCAGCGCGTGCTGGAATTGCGTGGCATCTAGGTTCAGCAGGCGTGCTGCAGTGGCGGCGGCGACAAACGCGCCGGAAGTACCCTGAGGATGGAAGCCGCGGAAAAACAAACTCATGGTCGCGGCATTTCCGACACGGTGACCGATTTCATAACCGGCGACCATGGCGGTCAGTACATCGCGCCCCGAAACTTTTCCGTATTTTTGTGCATTCAATTCGGCCAGACCCAGGGCCACAGGCGTGGCGATCGAGCCGGCGTGGATGATCGATTCCTTGTGAATGTCATCCAGTTCGAAGGCATGGCCCGAGGTGCCGTTGACCAGTGCTGCCAGCGATGCCGAGGTTTTGCGGCCGAGGCCGAGCAGCGTGGCCACCGGTTTTGCGCCTTCCAGGTCGGCAAGTGCTGCGACCTTTTGCGTCCACGGCAACGTAGCGCCGAACAGGCAGCAGCCGAGACTGTCGAGCAGGCTCAGCTTGATGCGGGCGATGACATCCGCGGGGATGTCGTCGTAACGCAGTGCTGCGCCGAAACGCGCGAGGTCACGCGTGGCTTCGGCGAGCAGCGGCGGTTTGTCGGATGACATGCCGGTTTACTGCTTTGCGGCCTGACCAGCAGCGGTGCCGGCCAGTTTACCGAACACCGCACCCGAAACCAGCCCGGTGCCGCTGGGGTAATTGAAATAAAACAAGCCGCCGACCATTTCGCCGGCGCAATACAGCCCGGGGATCGGCAGATGATTGGTATCGAGTACCTGGCCGCTGTCCTTGATCACGCGCAGGCCGCCGAAAGTGAAGGTGATGCCGCAGGTGGTGGCGTAGGCATCGTAGGGCGGGGTGTCCAGCACCTGCGCCCAGTTTGACTTCGGCGGTTCGATGCCTTGCGTACCCTTGCCGTCCTTGATCACGTGATTGAAGGGCACATCCCTCATCACCGCGTTGTTGTAGTCGTGCGCAGTTTTCAGGAAACCTTCAGGACTGACGCCTTCCAGCTTGGTCGCGAGTTCCTCCAGCGTGTTGGCGCTGACCTTGGTCATGAACTTGATGCGGTATTCGGAGCGCAGCAGTTTGCTGACCTTGGCATCAAACACCTGCCAAGCGAACTGACCCGGTTGTTTCAGCACTTCACCGCCGTATTTGGCATAGGTGAAGGAGTGGAAATCCTGGCCTTCATCGACAAAACGTTTGCCTTCGGCATTGATCATCAGGCCGAAGATATAGCTGTGTTTCTGGAACTGGTCGCCGACGCTGATATCGCCGAATTCAGGTGCGTAACGGTCCCAGCCGGTGGCATGGCAGCCGGACCAGTTGCCGTACGGGGCGGCGCCGATGTCCAGTGCCATTTTCAGGCCGTCACCGACGTTGAAGCGCGAGCCGCGCACCTTCGCCAGTTCCCAGCCCGGGCCGAGGTAACGCGCGCGCATTTCCGGATTGGCCTCGAAGCCGCCGCAGGCCAGCACCACCGACTTTGCTTTCATCTCGAAGGCCTTGCCCTTCTGCCGTACCTGCACACCGCTGACCGTGGCGCCGTCATACAACAGTTTGAGGGCGCGGGTTTCGTACAGTACCGGAATACCGGCTTTTTTCACCGCCTTGTCGAGATACTGCACCAGGCCGGCACCACCGCCATGCGCTTCGATCGGCATGTTGCCGAAAAAGCGGCGTTTGCCGTCGACCACGGCCGACTGGCGTCCCCAGTTCGGCACGAAGCGCACGCCTTTTTCGCGCAGCCAGACCATGGTGTTCAGGCTTTCGTTGACCAGGTATTCCGACAGGTCGGGGTCGGTGCGATAGCTGGTCAGCTGGTGGATCTTGTCGAGGAATTCCTCGCGGGTGTTGGTGCCGAAATCGGTGTTGGCGATTTCTTCCGGCGTGATGTCGGTGATGCGGGTCAGGTCTTCCACGGTTTCGTAGGCGAAGCGCATCACCCCGCCGGCGAAACGGCTGTTGCCGCCGCCTTCATCTTCATGGGCGGCTTCGAGCACAACAACGCGCGCACCCTGATCATGGGCGGACAGGGCTGCGCACAGCGCGGCATTGCCTTTGCCGACAACGATTACATCGAATTCAGAAAACTCAGAGCTGGCCGACATCGCGTATTACCTTTCAATAACTGGTCCGGGGGAGTCAGGGTCTGTTAACTATAGTTTCGTGAGATGCGTTGTGGCCAAAATCGTCAGTGGCAAGGCGGGCAACGCAGCCAGTCCCGATTTTGGCCACAACCCGAAGGGACGGGACGCCGTCGCACTCATGAAACTATAGTTAACAGGCCGAACATTATCCTCGGGGTGCACTCTTGAGTAAAATGAGATTGTTGCAACAATTGTTCGTCATCGTGCATTAATTAGCCTTGCCGCATCGACGCTCGCGGCCGCGCTTTTTACCCTCTACCCGCAGGTCGCGGGGAGAGGGCAGGGTGAGGGGCAACCTCAAACATTCCAGACCACCGATCCACCATGAATCTCGATGTGCACGGCCTGCAGGCCTTCGCCCGCATTGCGGAACTCGGCACCTTCCAGAAGGCGGCCGGGGCGCTGTTTTTGTCGCAGTCCGCATTGTCGCGGCGTATCAGCAAACTGGAGGCGGACCTCGGCGTTCGCCTGCTCGACCGCACCACGCGCCGGGTGCGGCTGACTGCGGTCGGCCGCGACTTTCTGCCGCAGGCGCGACGGCTGATCGAAGAACTGGAGACCTCGATTGCCGGCCTGCGCGACATGGCGAAACACGGCTCGGGGCAGGTGGTGCTGGGCTGTGTGCCGACGGCGGCGCTGTATATCCTGCCGCCGGTGATCCGTGACTACAGCGCGAAACATCCGGACAACCGCATCCGCATCCTTGATGTGCACGCCAACGAAGTGCTGCAGGCGGTACTGCGTGGTGAGGCCGAGTTCGGTCTGACACTGTCCGGTGCCGACGAACCTGAAATCGAAACCGAAGCGCTGTTCGATGATCCGTTTGTGCTCGCCTGCCGCAAGGATCATCCATTGGCCAAAAAACGCATTGTGAAATGGACCGACCTCGAACAACACCGGGTAATCACTGTTGGCCGCCTCAGCGGAAACCGTGCGTTGCTCGATTTCGGATTGCCGAGCACGTTGCCGCAACAGCGCTGGACCTACGAGGTCCAGCACTCATTCTGGACCGGGCTCGGTCTGGTCGAGGCCGGCATCGGCGTGATTGTGGTGCCGATGCTCGCGCTGGCGGGGCGGCTTAATCCGCGGCTGGTCAGCCGGCCGCTGGTCGAACCGAAACTCACGCGCACGCTGGTGGTGATCCGCCGCCGCGGCGTGACGCTGTCGCCAGCGGCGCAGGAGTTTCTGGCGATGCTGAAAAAACGCTGGTCCAATCCGCGTCGCCTCAAATAACGATATCGGCGAAATGATGTTCACTGGTTAATTCCTGGCTTGGCGCTTGCTGTGCTGCTTGTCAGCATCAGTTTCAGGACATGCAGAAGTCTGGATAAATCAAAAACACCAAGACAATCACCATCAATTTGTGCAGGACCCGGGAGAAGCAGGAATGACAGCACCGAATAGACCCAAAAAAATCATGTTGAATATAGCGGTGGTGGCCGCGCTGTCGGCTGCGGCGCAGTCTGCGGTCGCACAGCAGCCAACCTATCCCGCAAAACCCATCCGGCTGATTGCATCGCAGTCCCCCGGCGGCGGTATCGATGCGGTGGCGCGTATTGTGGCGATCCGGTTGGGCGATGCCATAGGCCAGAACGTGATGGTCGACAATCGCGCCGGTGCCAACGGCTCACTCGCCGGCGAACTCACCGCCAAGTCGGCGCCCGACGGCTACACGATGATGCTCGGCGCGGTTGGCAACCTTGCGGTGAATGGATTTTCAGCAAAAACATGACCTATGACCCCTTGCGCGATCTCGCGCCGGTGACAACGGCAGTGACCAGCGGCAGCGTGCCGGTGGTGCATCCGTCGCTGCCGGCCAAGTCGGTGAAGGAATTGCTGGCGCTGGCGCGTGCCAGGCCGGGGCAGTTGGCTTTTGGGTCGTCGGGGGTGGGCGGATCGGGGCATCTGGCTGCGGGGCTGCTGCAGTCGATGACCAAAATCCAGCTGCTGCACGTGCCGTACAAGGGCAATGGTCCGGCGATCGTCAATCTGATGTCCGGAGAAGTGCAGATGGCGTTTGCCTCGCCGGCCAGTGTGACGGCCAACATCAGCGCTGGACGCTTGCCCGCGCTCGCAGTCGGTACTGCTGCCCGGTCGAAGTTATATCCGCAGCTGCCGACGATTGCCGAAGCCGGTGTTCCGGGTTACGAATCAAAAAGCTGGTACGGTTTTGTCGTTGCCGCGAAAACGCCGCAAGTTATCGTGGCGCGGCTCAACAGGGAAATTGTGCAGGTCCTCAGCCGGCCCGATGTAGTGGAGGCGATGCTGACCCAGGGCGACGTCTGGACCAGCAGCCCGGAGGCCTTCGGCGCCTTCATCAAATCCGAATATGAGAAATGGGGGCGCGTGATCAAGGAGCAGGGCATCACTGCGAATTGAGCAAGAAATTGAGCAAGAAATTTATCAGGATTCGGCCATGTTGATCGTTGATTCGCAGGTGCATATCTGGGCGGCGAATACGCCGGAACGACCATGGGCAGACAAAGCAAAACCGCACCGACCGGAACCCTTCGACATCAAGGAGCTGCTGCCGGAGATGAAAGCGGCGGGCGTGGATCGTGTAGTACTCGTGCCGCCGAGCCTGGATCGTACCCGCAATGACCTTGCGCTGGATGCGGCGCACTCGCATCCCCGCCAGTTTGCCGTCATGGGCAAGATCAATCCGGCCACCCAGCCCCGTGGCACGCTTGCGGACTGGCGCAATGAGCCGGGCATGCTGGGCCTGCGTTTCAACTTCAAGAAGAACATGGAAAAGTTGTTGAACCCGGAACACATGGGCTGGGTGTGGGCGGAAGCCGAGGCAGCCGGAATCCCCATGTACGTGGGCGTGGAGCATTCGGCGGTCAAGCTGGTCGATGCGGTCGCAAAACGCCATCCGCAGTTGCGCATCATCCTCGATCACCTGGCACTCGCCAGCGGCGCCAAGGACGATGCAGCCTTTCGCGATCTGGATTTGTTGCTGGCGATTGCAAAGCGGCCGAATGTCGCGGTGAAAATCAGCGCGCTGCCGGGCTACACAACCGCGGCTTATCCCTGCCGCAATCTGCATCCCTATGTGCAGCGCGTCTATGACGCCTTCGGTCCCGGGCGCATGTTCTGGGGCAGCGACCTGACGCGGCTGAAATGCAGCTATCGCCAGTGCGTGAAGATGTTCACCGAAGAAATGCCCTGGCTGACGACCGGTGATCTGGAGCAGATCATGGGCCGAGCCCTGTGTGAATGGATCGGCTGGCCGGTCCCGGCCAGCTGAGCGATCAGACCCGCGCGCGCAGTGAGCTGCCGGCGTCGATGGTGACGATGGTGCCGCTGATGTAAGAGGCGCGTGCCGACGCGAGGAAAGTCACCAGATCCGACACTTCGGAGGGCTTGCCGGCGCGGCCGAAGGGCAGTGAGGCGATCACCTTGGCCTGCAGCTCGGGCCAGCGTGATTCATCAGCGAATTGCTGCAGCGCCTGTTCCTTGAAATGCCCGATCTGGCGCTCGGTTTCGATGCGTCCCGGATTGATGCCGACGACACGGATGCCGTGGTCCACACTTTCCGAACCCAGTGCGCGGGTGAATGCCATCAGCCCGGCATTGCCCGTTGTTCCGGTGATGTAGTTGGAGCGGTGGCGTTCGCCGGCGACGCCGATGATGTTGACGATGACGCCGGTCTTGCGCTCGCGCATGCTTTTGTAAAGTTCGCGCGTCAGGTTGATGAAGCCGAAGACCTTCAGATCCCAGGCCTGGCGCCAGCGCTCATCGCTGATTTCCAACAGGCTGCCGCCGGGGATCGCGCCGGCGTTGTTCACCAGGATATCGACATCGGCACAGGCTTTGCCCAGTGCAACGGCATTTTCCGTTTTGCTCAGATCGACTGCATGGATGAAGGCGTCGGTCTTGTACTGCTTTTTGATCTCATCCGCGGCGGCCTTGAGGGCGGATTCGTTGCGGGCGGCGATATGCACAATGGCGCCCTCCGCCGCGAAGCCGTGCGCGCAGGCAAGGCCCAGGCCTTTTGACGCACCAGTGATCAATACTTTTTTGCCGCGCAGTTCCAGATCCAAGATGAACTCCCTGAGTGGGTTTTTACAAGGCGGTGATTATCGCGCATCGCAAAACAAATAAGAATTGCGGCATGCAAAACGTTTGTGCAACTGGCCTGTGAACTGCTCCCACGAATGAGCTGCTGGTGGTTGTAGAGCCCGAAGTCTTCCGATAACGACCTACGAACTCTCGGTATTCCGACCCCAAATAATGCAAAAGCCCCGCCGGGGTGGCAGGGCTAAGTGCAAGACAGCTAACTAAAATTCTGGCTCCCGACCTGGTCTCTAACCAGGGGCCTGAGGATTAACAAAACAGATCACCCTGAAATTTATCGCGCCCAAGTCGAAGATTTCTAAATAACTTTCTTGTTGGTTGCGAATTTCACCTTGCCGACCGAAACTGAGTGAATGGGCAGTGTCGCTATGACGGGGGAGCGGTCCGGCCATCCCGCGTCGCCGACCGGTGTCGTTCAGGCTTTCTTGACCCAGGCAATGCACCAGCCCTTTGCATTGACCAGTTTTCCGCCCACGGCGCCGCAGGGACCCCAGGCATCCGCAGGTTTGGCCGCGTAGAGCTGGCAGTTGGCGCAATTTCGGCCGGCAGCCCATTGCGGATACTTCTTGGCATCGACTTTCGTTGCGTCGTGCAGGTATCCCAGCCCGATGGCCTGCGGATCTTTTTCGTCGAGTCGTGCGGCTTGGGCAAACGCGGCGGGGCCGGCGACGATCAGTGCAGAAGCGGCCGGTAAAACACCCAGTACAAATTGACGGCGAGTAGCCATGGTTGATCTCCTTGCTGTTACAGAGTTGACTTGATGGGAGGCCAAAACTTAGCGTTTTATTGGTAAAATGTCTACTATTTGACCCAAAAATATCTATTTTATGGATACAAAAATGAGTCAACAGGGCATAATAGTTGGTATGCGGAAAATACCCGAACAAACCAACAAGCTCCTCCCCACGGCTGACGCAGCACCCAAGCAGGCGTTGTACCGTAGCGGCGTGGCTGCCCGGCTTGCCGGCATACCGGTGGGTACGCTGCGGGTCTGGGAGCGCCGCTATTCAGTCAGCGATCCGCAAGTCAGCGGCCGCGGGCGTCGCTTGTATTCAACGCAGAACATTGAACGCCTGCGCCTGGTCAAGCAGCTGGTCGATGCCGGAAATCCGGTCGGATCGATCGCCGGCCTGCCGCTGGAGGCATTGCTCGAAGTCCGTGCAGCCACTACCGGATTCGGCGCGTCCGCGGCAACGCCTGCGCCGGTGACCGCCGTGGTGCGCATCGCCATCGTCGGCGCCATCAGCCGCCTGCGCTGGCATCCGGGTTTGTCGGTTGTCGGAGAATGTTCCGATCTCGACAAAGCGCCGGAGGCGTTGCGCGATGTGCAGGCCGACATCATCGTGTTCGAACAACAATCGCTGCTCGACCTGGCGCGTGAAGAAATTGAAGTGATCAAACGGGTGACCGATGCGAGTGCAGTGATCATTCTCTACCGCTTCGCCCCCGGACAAACGGTCCGGCGTCTGCGCAAGGAAGGCTACGTTGTCGCGCACGCCAACCTGGATGCCGACGAAATCGAATTGCTCTGCCGCACGGCATTGTCTGTGCATCCGGCGAAGCAGGCGGCTGCCGCGTTGCCGGTGCCGGGGGTCCGTTTTGATATTGCAGCCCTGGAAACTCTTGCTGGAACATCCAACGCGATTTATTGCGAGTGCCCCAAACACCTTGCCGAAATTCTGCTGACTGTCGGCAGTTTCGAGCGTTACTGCCTTGAGTGCCGGAACCGCAGTCCAGCCGATGCAGAACTGCATCAAAACCTGCTGCATGCCGCTGGACAGGCGCGGGCCTGCCTTGAAGCCGCGCTGCTGCAGATCGTGGTTGCCGAGGGCCTGCCGCTGCCCCGCCGCGTTGCGGCGGCAACGCCATGAACGCAGCAGCACCGTTTGCGCCCGCAGCCGCCGTCCTGGGCGCAGCAGGGCTGCTGCCCTTCATCGCCCTCGCGGCACTGGCCGCGCTGGGGCCGGTCACCTGGTACGTGTACTCGTTAACCGCATTGTCGCAATACGGCGCGGTCATACTCACCTTTGTCGGTGCGCTGCATTGGGGATGTGCGCTGCAACGTGGTGCGCGCGGACAGACGGCATGGCTGCAGTATGGCTTCAGTGTCGTCCCTGCATTGCTCGGCTGGGCGTCGCTGTTTTTCGATGTGTGGACCGCCCTGCGCATGCAGGCCGTGGCGCTGCTGGGCTGTTATGCCTTTGATCTGGCGATGGCGCGGGTGGTTCCTGTGCCTGCGGCCTTCCTGCGGTTGCGCGCGGTATTGACGGTAACCGGGTCGGCCTCGCTGCTGCTGGCCAGCCTGTTGTGACCGACGCACAGTCGATTTCCTGGCGCACAGCTGCGTTCTGACTGCACAGACAAGCAAGAAGAGGATTTCTCATGGATCGACTGCATCATATTGCCCTGACTGTCCCCGACATCGCGCAGGCTCTGGCGTGGTATCGCGGCCAGTTCGAGGTTGAAACCATTTATGAAGACCAGACTTGGGCGATGCTGCGCTTCGGCAACATCGATCTCGCACTGGTGTCGCCCGGCCAGCACCCGCCGCATATTGCCATCGAGCGGCCGAACGCGGAGACATTCGGCCCGCTGAAGCGCCATCGTGACGGCACGGCTTCGGTTTATGTGCAGGATCCCTTCGGCAACGTCATCGAAGTGATGCAGAAAAATGCGCTGACGGCATTGGTCTGAAATTGCCAGTGAACGCCAACGTCAATCACACGCCCGGCATTGTCACCATTACCGATGTGAACACCACCATCGCGTACTGCCGCTACACGCAAAATGGCGAAGTCGAATATATATTCGTCAACAACGCGCATCGACGCAGGGGCTACGCCAGAAAGCTGCTCGCCATCGTGGAATCCACCGTGCGCCGACGTCCGCGTTTCCAGCCCCCGATCAGTCCCTTGGGCGCGGCTTTGCAGCGCGGCTACGAGGCGTCGGGCGAGTCAGGGGTAACAAATTAATTTATGTTTAAAAACAATTTGTTATCGATATATTCGCCGCGCCAGACGCAACAGGGGCGGACCCACTGTTCGGGAAATGGCGTGACGGTATTTCACGAACAGTTGATAGGCCGGGTTCAGTGCCGGCGCGAGCCATGGCCGCGAAAACAACCACGCCAGCGTCGGCAGATCGGCACGGCGATAGGCTTCCGCAAACACGCTCACACCGGTCAGCAGTGCGCCGCTGTCAAGGCGGCCGTGAATGCGTTCGAGTGCTGCAACACAGGATATGCGGTGCGAGTGCTCATCAAAGGCGGGAGCGGCGAGGTCCTCAAAACGCAGCAGGCCGCGGTGATTACGTGCACGCAGCAGGTGAATTTCCGCTTGGCACAAGGGGCATTGCCCGTCGTAATAAATTGTCAGACTTTCCATGTCATCCTTGCCGCCCACGTGAATACATGGCGTGATTCCACCGGGAAAATTCAACATCACTGCTTGTTTTATGGAGGACCATCATGAACGAAGATCCAAAAATGACCGAAGATCCAAGATGCTGTGGTTCAGGCGTGTGCATCATCAACCCCCAAGGTGAATGCTGGTGTGGGCAGAAATGGGACGGCAACAAGATGTCGTCCCCGCAATTGGAAACTCCGAAAGCCGCAACTCCGCAAGCCGCATCGCCGGCAGGCCAGACCGACAGCGGCAATCACTGAGTCACCTGCGGCATTTGCCCGGCTAAAAGGGAATGGGCTGGCCATCCCAGGCATAAAGTCCCCCGGTGTGATCCGGCGAGAGCCGGTCCAGCACCTGCAGCAGATGTCGTGCTGACCGCGCCGGTGTGAACAGTTTGTCTTCCGGCACGCCGGTCTGAAAGGGTTTGGACAGACCCGTATCCACTGTGCCCGGATGCAGTCCGACACAAAGCGCGTCGGGATTGCGCCGCGCCAGCTCGATCGACAGCGTCTTGATCAGCATGTTGAGTGCCGCCTTGGACGCGCGGTAGGCGTACCAGCCACCGAGGCGGTTGTCGCTGATACTGCCGACGCGGGCCGAGAGCGCGGCAAAAACCGATTTTCTGTCCCTGGCGAGCAGCGGCAGGAAGTGTTTGGCCACCAGCGCGGGACCGAAGGTGTTGATACGGAATGCGGTTTCGAGAGTACGGCCCTCAAGGCTGCGCCAGGTTTTTTCGGGCTGGAGCTGGTCGTTGACGTGGAGGATGCCGGTCGCCACCACGACCAGGTGGAGCATCCGCGCAGACTTTTTGATCTCCGCCGCCGCGTCGCTGATGGAGGTTTCATCCTCGAGGTCGAGTGACAGGCAACGGTCCTTGTTGCCGACGGACTGCAAATGTGACCGCGACAGGCGAAAGACCTGGGCAACGGTGGGACACTGCGCCAGATCGTCAGCCAGTGCGCGACCGATGCCGCCGGATGCGCCGATGACGGCCACATTCAAATCCGCGCCGAAGGATGACAACGCAAGCGGTGTTTCAGGCTGAGCTGGTGTCATGGGCTTCATCCGGCGTGCTGGTCAATGCCGCGGCGATGGCCTGGCCGCTCTCAAACGCACACTCGACCCGCGCGCCCAGGCACCAGTCGCCGCCGACAAACAGCCTGCGGTCCTCGCTGGAAACAAAGGCTGCACCCAAAGGTGTGGTCGTGCGGGCGTAACGCCAGCGGTGCGCGGATGACTGTGCGATCCGCGGCAACGCGCAATCGAACGCGCGTGGCAGCATTTCGATTATCTTCTCTGCAGCCTGTCCGCGTTCCAGCTCCAGATGGCGGGCACTCCAAGCGGGGCTGGCGTGAATCACCCAGCATTCTTGCGTGCTGTTGCGACCCGGCTTGGAGCTGTTGCGTGCCATCCATGCGAGATCGGCGGATTCGGACTGAAAAACATCTGCACCGCCAGCGACTGGTGTTGCAAAGGCCACCATCAGCGCCCAGCAGGGCGCCATCACTACACGGTCCAGCGCCTGTGCAACTACAATCTCTGCAGCGAAAAGTATGGCGGCCTGTGGCGCAGGGACAGTGCTGACGATGATGTCGAATGGTTCGCCGGCGTCGTGCGTGGCGGTATGCACCAGCCAGCCTTCCGCGCTGCGTGCAACCGCGGTAACAGTGGTGGCCGCGCGGACATCGAGCCCGCCTGCCAGCGGCCTGATTATTGCGTTCATCGCCGGTGTGCCCACCAGCCAGTCTGCTGCCGCGGCTCCCGACGGGCGCCAGTGGCCGGCAGCGCCGGATTCAATGGCCTGCAGCATTGCCGATTGAAATGCGGCAGTGTGGGCGGTGACGTATTGTGCGCCGTGATCAAAAGCCAGTGCATCGCCGGCTCGACGCGTGGCAAGCCGGCCGCCAGGGCCGCGCCCTTTTTCGAACACCACCGGTCGGTAGCCGCGCGACTGCAACTGCTGTGCGCAGGTCAGACCGGCCATGCCGGCGCCGATGATGGCAATGGCCGGTGCTGAGGATTTTTTTGCGCTCACGACGGATGGTTCGTTATGGCTGGATTTCGACCATGACTTCGTTGCGGCGCAGGAACCACAGGGTAAACGGGGAGTTGTAGCGTGCAAACACCGGCTCGCCTGCCGGTTTCAGACCGGCGGCGCGTACCGCGTCCAGCAATTGCGATTCGTGCTCCGCATAACGCGCCTGACTCCAGGTGCCGGAGAACGACAGCGCCGCCATCACGCGAGCCGGCATTTCACGTATCAATACGCGTTTGTCCGAAGGCTCAGGCAGGGTGGCGCGCGTAAAACGTGCCGGCATCGTGAACGAAAACACGTAGGCCTCGTCAGCCCCTTGCGCTTTGCTCTGTGCCACCGGTGCGGTCATTTCAATCTTTTCACCGGCAGGTCTCTGGCTGACGGGTGCGGTCATTTCCATTTTCTGCTGGCTGCGGTTGTTACCGAAAATGTAGCCGGCGAGTATGGAAAAGGCCTCGTTGCCGGCTTGCTCGAAAGGTGCGGCCACGCGGGTCTCCGCCACGAGGTAGGGCGCGTATTCGCGCACCTCGATGGGACCTATCGTCTCGCGCACACGGTATTGCGGTTCTTCAATGGCCATCGCAGGCAATCCTGTCACCATCATGGCGATAAAGATCAGTATTTTTCGATACAGCATGCACGGCTCCAATCTGAAATGACAGTCGCATCCGCCCGCTCACGCGGGGGACGCGACACTACAAATTGCTTTGTTATGTGCTGTGGCGCTTACGGCAGTATGACCGTGTCGACGGCGTGAATCACGCCATTGGAAGCTACGACGTCGGTCTTGACGACCTTCGACTTGTTCACCATGACGTTACCACCGGTGGTCGTGATGCTCAGCGCCTTGCCGTTGACTGTCGGCGCATTGCCCGCTTTGACATCCTTGGCCATCACGATACCCGGAACCACATGGTAGGTCAGCACGGCCGTCAGCTTGGCTTTGTCCGCGAGCAGCGCGTCGAGCTGCGCTTTCGGGATCTTGGCGAACGCCGCATCGGTGGGGGCAAACACGGTGAACGGGCCGGGTCCCTTCAGCGTGTCGACGAGACCGGCAGCCTGAACTGCGGCAACCAGGGTTTTGAAGCTGCCCGCCGAAACAGCGGTATCAACGATGTCGGTCGCTGCGGACGCGAGCGACGATACGGCGAGAACTGCACCCGCGCACAGGGCGCGGAGGGAACGTGAAACAGACATAATTAACTCCTTGATTTAAATGATAAATAAAATTAACAAGCTGCCGATGGAACTACTGTTCATACAAGCCGGTCAGTTTGTGACTCATTGGTCATTTATAAAACTGCTTAGTTCATTGGATTTATACTGTTGTCCATGACATTCAAAATTCCGTTTCGAAAACAGCAATTTGATTTCCGCGAAGAGGCGATTCTCGACGCCGTCAACGGTCTGTTGTCGGAAAAGGGCTACGACCTGATGACCATGGAAGACGTCGCCGCCGCGGTCGGTGTCGCCAAAGGCAGTCTCTACAAACACTTCTCGTCCAAGGAAAAGCTCGCAGCAGCAGTGTTGTCGCGTCTGCTGCGACAAACTCTGGAAGTGCTCGACGCCATGCCTGATGACTGGTCCGCAGTGCGCAAGCTGGAAGAGATACTGCGCTGGTCGCTGCAGCACCGCCTGCGCGGTGGCATGCCGCATCTCCCGTCCACCAGTCGTGCGCTGCAGCGCAGCCTGATTCTCAATCTGGAATACGTAGCCCTCGCCTTGCGTGTGAACAAGCGTTTTCATGCACTCGTGTCCGCGGCCCGCCGTGCCGGTCACATTGCCGCTGCGGTACCCGACGAAGTGATTGTCTACACGCTCTACTCGCGGGCCTGCGATCCCACGGTGGAATTTCTGCTCCGCGACGGCAAGCTGGACCACGATGAAATTGTCGCGGCCATGGTCGCCGCGACTTTCGACGGTTTGCGGCCGCGCGCGAACCACTGAGGAACGGTCCGGTCTGCTGCCGGCTGCCTGCTGATTAATGTATTCAGGAGTCACTGGTGATTAACTTGTTCCCGGTCAGGCATTACTTGAAACTGTTTGCTGCCGGCACCCTCGCGTTGCTTGCCGGCCACGTTTTCGCGGCCACGCCTTTGCCCTTGGCCGAACTGGCCAAACCCGGACGTGTGCTGATATTGCGCCACGCAGTTGCACCGGGTGTCGGCGATCCGTCAAACTTTCGCCTGGGCGACTGCACCACGCAACGCAACCTCGACGCGACAGGCCGCCAGCAGGCGGCAGTACTGGGCCAGCGCCTCGCGCAGGCAGGCATCACGCGCGCGCGGGTTTATTCCAGCCAGTGGTGCCGGACGCTGGAGACCGCGCGGCTTCTCAACCTCGGGACGGTGACCGAGCTGCCAGCACTCAACTCTTTCTTCGAGCTTACCGACACGCGCGACGCCAACATCAGCGCGCTGCGCAGGTTCCTCGCAGCGCTGCCAGTGGACGGCCCGCCGGTGGTTCTGGTCACGCATCAGGTTACGATTTCAGCGATCACCGGGAATTACGTCTCCTCGGGAAGCGGTACAATTCTGCGGCTCGACGGAACGATGACGCCGATGGGAGTCGGTGAAATCATGGCTGACTGAGCTGCATCCTGAAGTGAGGATTCACGTGTTCAGCCGTGTCATTAATTCAGCCCCCAATGACTTGGCCCAAGAATTAGCTTCGGATCTGCATAACGTTTTAGTTCTCCCTATACCGACCCACGGACTCCCGGTATAGATGTGTCCCGTTTGATGATGCCGAGAGTGCAGCCATGGCCAATTTCCGTGCGGTAGATCGCGCAACGCCGTTTCTGCTGCCCCCGTCGGTGGAGGATTGGTTGCCCCGGGATCACCTGGCGCACTTCGTGGTCGACATTGTCGATCAACTCGATCTGTCGGCACTCACCCGGCAGTATCGTGGCACGGGCTCGGCGGCCTATCACCCGGCGGTGATGCTCGGCTTGCTCATCTACGGCTACGCCACGGGCGTGGATTCGAGCCGGCGCATCAAGGCGGCGCATTGAGGCGGCGACGCATGAGTCGATCGCCTTTCGCTATATCGCCGCCGACGAGCAACCCGACCATGACTCGCTGTGCACCTTCCGCAAGCGCTTCCTGAAGGAGATCGAGGTGCTGTTCGTGCAGGTGCTGTGTATCGCCCGGCAGATGAAGTTGCTCAAGCTTGGCACGATCGCGCTCGATGGCACCAAGATCCACGCCAACGCCTCGCGCCACAGCGCGCTGTCCTACGGGCACGCGCAGAAGATCGAGGCGCAACTGGAGGGCGAAGTCAAACAGATGCTCGCACGCGCCGCCGAGCGCGTTGCGCAGGAGCAAGCCGACTTTGATGCAAAGATCAAAGCGCGAGAGGAGGAGACCGCGCGCACCGGAAAGAAGCCCGATTTTGGCCACAACGCATCTGCAGAAGTGATGGCTAACAGGCCCTAAACACCCCGGAGATCTGCGTTTTTGGGCGAAGGTCGCGCCGAATGAGCGCAGTGAATGTGCCGGTGGTCCAGATACAACACGCGCCATCCGTACGTTGGCGTACAGATGATTTTGCTCAAAGGGAGGAAGTTGCTGACATGAACCAAGACCGGATCGAAGGGAAGTGGAAGCAGCTCAGCGGCGCATTGCGTGAGCGCTGGGGCGAGATGATTGCAGACCGGCGGGCTGTGGCCGAAGGCAGGCGAGATCAGTCGGCCGGCAGGGCGCAGGAACTGTATGGGGTCAACAAGGAAAAAACGCAGCGTGCGCTGAAGGAATTCTGGCATCGCAATCGCCGCTGGGATACTTCCAGCCGGTAATGTGATGGAGAGCGCATTGGATTCCCCGGCGATCAAGAAGTTCTTCACAGGTATTCTCCGTCTGATACCGGGTGTAACACTCGCAAACTTCGTCGACAGCAAAACCGATGCGGTCGTGCCTGCGGGCGTTACGGGGCATCAGGAGAATTCTCCATTTGTGCTGGTAGCGCACAGCGCCGGCGGGCAATGGGAGGTGTATGCGAAGGATTTTGAGCATCCACTTGCAGCATTCAGTGAACGTCAGGCCGGATGCGATTTTGCAACCAACCTTGCAAAGACCAGGGATAATGCCATTGTGCTGATACGCGAGTCGCAGACATTGTTGTAATTCCAGGGGCGGCGCAGCCATGCCGCTGAAGTTGACCGGATTTTCTGCCGCTTTCCTGCGGCCGGGACCAGCGCTATTTCCCACGGACTGGCCACCGTGTGGTTTTTGATTTTGTGCCGCGAAAAACAGTAATGGTTGCGCCCGTTTTTTTCCTGATATTTTGCCTGATACATTGCTTCATCTGCTGACTTGGGCAGGGTTTGCGTGTCTGATCCGTTAAGCGGTAGATGCTGATATCGATGCCCGCTGTGACCAGAAGTTCGTACCCGGATATTCGGTGAGCCAGGGCAATGGCAGCGATTATTTTTTCCGCGCTGCGGGTAGCATGGTCCGCATGCGTGACTTCGGAAAGCAGAACCACAAACTCCCCCCCTTACGACCGACCGCAGCCGTGCCCCGTACGCAGGCTCTCAGGCGCTACGCGACCGATTGCAGCAACTGGTCACCAACGGCGTGTCCGAGCGTGTCATTGACGTCTTTAAAATGGTCGAGATCCATGAACAGAGACGAGAACTCCTCGTCGTTGCGGCGAGCCATGGCTATGGCCTGTACTATCCTGTCGTTGTGTAGAGCAGTATTCGGCAGGCTGTTAAGAAAGTCGTGTTGAGTCCGGTGAGACAATCTGCGTTCGACAGCCCGCAGTTGCGCTGCCGTTCCGCTCGTGAATTGGGGCGACGGAATCCTCGATGGCGCATTTAAATCCGTCACGCCGGATCAATACGCTGCTTTTCGGCAGGCAGATGATCTTGTCGTGTTCGATGGCGAGCATCAGCGGATCATGAGCGAGCGGTTGATGTGTTGTGCCGTTCTCAGCCTGGAACACTTCGTCGTGCGGTTGACCTCGCGCATCTTCGATGCTCCACCCCGTCAATTTCCCTGCGACCGCATTGAGATATGTGATCTTGCCCTTGATGTTGATACACAAAACAGAATCACCAATGGAATTCAGCGTACTCAGGGCGCGGTATTTTTCCATGGATAATCCATCGTTTTTTTCCGATCTGCAACATTGGACGGTGCGCTTGATGGCGAATTGTGATCCAGACCGTTCTTTACTGAAATATTCTTTGGTCCTCGCTGAGCAGGTACTGGATCGATAGGTTCATGATTCATGGCGGTTTTCGCGCAGTGAATTTTTCTCGACGCAATGGTGATCTGATCTTCGGGGAATTTTCTGCACGCTTTCGCAGGTTTTTGCTAAATCGTCCCGGCCCCTTGGCCCGTGTGACCGGTGATTGTCCCATTCTTGTTGTGTGGGAAAACGTACAGATTAATGTTGATGAACGCGGCATTGTCAGCGTCATTGCAGCGACAGGCGCAGTCGGGCGACTGGTGCCGTCCTTTGAAAGGAAAGCAATCGTGCTCTATACCATTGCCGTTGTTTTGATCATTCTCTGGCTTCTGGGATTGGCCACTGCCTACACCATGGGCGGCCTCATCCATGTCCTGCTCGTAATCGCCATCGTGGTTGTCCTGCTGAGAGTCATCAGCGGCCGCAGTCCTGTGTAAACCGCCGTCCAATGCGGGAATTTCGCCGGTTTTATGCGATTTGCAAAGCCGGACTTCTGGCCGGGCCCGTCGAGTCACGTTGAACGGCATCCTCTGAAATAAATAAAAGTGAAAGGTTAAAAATGAAAACCACCACCATGCAGCAGGATGTTTCCCGGGAACGACCGGCGCTCTCCGATATCAAGACATTGCGGGCACGGGCCCGCCAGCACATCGACAAAGGCGCGGTAACGTCGGGTTACGCGGCAGAACGCGAGACGGTAATCAAATTACTGAACGAGGCGCTGGCAACGGAAATCGTCTGCGTACTTCGCTACAAAAGGCATCATTTCATGGCTTCCGGAATCCATGCGGCCCCGGTGGCCGCCGAGTTCCTGGAGCACGCAAACGAGGAAATGCGGCATGCCGACAGCCTCGCCAAACGCATAGTGGAATTGCGCGGCGAGCCGAATTTTTCACCTGATGGAATGTCGGAGCGCAGCCACGCCGAGTATGTCGAGGGCGATTCCCTGAAGGCGATGATCAAGGAAGACCTGATCGCCGAACGTATCGCCATTGAAAGTTACCGTGAAATGATCGCTTATCTGGGTGATCAGGACCCCACGACGCAACGTTTGCTCAAGGAAATACTCGCCAGCGAAGAGGAACATGCAGAAGATCTGTCGTCTCTGCTGGAAGGATTGGACGGCTGAGGAAACCGGGGGTTGGCGGAAACCCGATTGTCTGTAATCGGTCTGTTTTTGCTTCATTCCCGGCATCGAATCCCCGTTATCCGGCAGAACCGCTGGAGCGGGGCGACTCGCGCATTGTTGATTTATGCGTGTCAGCGAACAGAACAGGGCCCGTAACTGGAGCATGGTTGACGTATGGATGCCGTAATTCCATAACCGTCCGTTGTCGATGGCGAACATTCCGGGGAAGCCGTCTGTGTCCCGGAGACGTGTCCGCTCTCGATTGTCAATAAACCACCATGAGGAAATTAATATGAACTGGGACCGCATTGAAGGTGACTGGAAACAATTCAAGGGCAACGTGAAGCAGCAATGGGGAAAAATTACCGACGATCAACTGGACGTGATTGCCGGGAAACGGGAGCACCTGGCCGGCAAGATTCAAGAGGCTTATGGAGTCTCGAAAGACGAGGCAGAAAAACAGCTTGCCAGCTGGCAGGACAGCCAGAAAGAAACGATCCGCTCTTTGTAATGATGCTGCGGGGCAGGGGCGGAAACGCCCCCGCCAGGGCGGCGCCGGCTACCCGCTGCGCCGCAGTACTGAATCATGAAATGAGCTGCTTAACAACTAAAGGACTAAAGGACTAAAAATGAAAAATTTCCATATCAGTGCGATTGCAATCGCAATCAGCTTTGCATTTGGTTCCAGTGCGATGGCGCAAACCATGTCAAAAAGCCAATACAAGTCGAACAAAGATGATATCGCGGCCGAGTCGAAATCCGCCAAAGCAGGATGCGATTCGCTCTCCGCCAATGCGAAAGACATCTGCGTGGCGCAAGTCAAGGGCAAGGAGAAGGTCGCCAAGGCCGAACTCGAGGCCCGCTACAAGCCGTCGCAGAAAAACACTTACGACGCAAGCGTCGCCAAGGCAGATGCTGATTACGCGGTCGCCAAGGAAAAGTGTGATGACCTGTCGGGTAATGCCAAGGATGTCTGCCAGAAGGAGGCAAAAGCTGCGCAAACCGCCAGCCAGGCCAATGCGAAGGCAAAAATGAAAACTGCGGATGCGAATGCGGTCGCCAACGAGAAGTCGACGAAAGCACGGCAGAAAGCCGACGAAAAAACCGTCGATGCGCGCAAAGATGCTGCAACCGACAAGCGTGATGCGGATTATGCGGTGGCTAAGGAAAAATGCGATGCATTTTCCAACGAAGCCAAAGACGGCTGCATTGCCAAGGCAAAGAAGCGCTACGGCATCTCGTAATCCGGAGCGCCGACGGTGCCAGGCAGTTTCCTGGTGTCCGGCGGGGACGACGCGCTCTACGTCACCAACACCATTGTTGGCGTGTCGACGCGGCCCGGCAACGGTAATCCCGTTCCGGGTTTTTTGCCGTTTTTGATCACGGCACCCCAGCCTGAGTTGTCGTGCATATCCTTGACGAATTCGTAGCACGGGCAGGCAGCGGCTTCAAGGTTTTTCAGATTGAGGATTCTGATATTGCCCCGGCTGTAACTGATCATCTTCCGCCGTTGCAAGGCGCTGGCCGCTTTGGTGACGCCGACGCGTCGCACGCCGAGCATGTGCGCCAGGAATTCCTGGGTGAGGCGGAATTCATCCGAACGTACGCGGTCGCGGGTCATCAACAGCCAGCGGGCAAGACGTGCTTCGACGACATGAAAACGGTTGCATGCCGCAGTCTGGGTGACTTGGGCCATCAAGGCATGGGTATAAAGGTAGATCTCCCGCTGTATGGCCGGGCTGCGCCGGAACTCTTGCAGAAAACGCACAGATTTCATTCTCAGTGCTGTGCCGGTGCCCTGGACTATGGCGCGCACCGGGGAATTGTTGACCCCAAGCGCCAGGGAAACTCCAAGCATCCCCTCGCGGCCGATGAGTCCCACCTCGAGGGCCAAGTGGCCTTCAACGAGGGTCAACAACGATATGAGCGAGTCGCCGGGAAAGTAGACATGCCGGATGAGCGCTTCGGGTTCATAGATCGTGTCCCCGAAAGTCAGCGTAACCTGTTCGAGGTTCGGGAGCAGGTGCTGATAGTCTTTGTGTGGAAGTGCGGCCAGCAGGCTGTTTGCAATCGGCATCTGGTTCATAGTCATAGCTGTCAAAAGCTCCAGTTACAGTTTGTAATTCACTGCCCGAAAACCCGGAAAACGGTTTCGTAAAAGCGCCACACCGTTGTCGATGATTGATTGCCGACAGATCGGGAATGCTCTTGTGCGCCACATTTTTTGTTCAATCGCTTTGGTCAATCGCGTTGCTGCGCTAGCGCGTCGAAACTGGCGCCGAAATCAATCACGGTCTGTGCGCCGGGATACTGAGCCTTCATTCGGGGAACATCCACTTTGTTCTCCGGACAGTCTGTTGACTGCGATCGCCGGGGTGCTCGTATAAACTGTCGGATGATCTTTATCCCACGTGACATCGCATTCCTGTTGCGCCGCAGCGGACAGCAACTGGATTAACGGGTAAGAGCGCTGCATCAGTGCTGCCAGCGGCGCGGTATCCGCGTTGTCAGTTCCCGGTGACGGGTTTATCACGGCTTCTGCAGCGGGTCCGGCGCGACCCAGCGCTTGCTTCAGCTGCGCCAGCGCAGCAGGGATGCTTCTGGAGCGCAGGGCGCCCGGGACTGCGCCGCTGTGGCCCATCATCTTCAGCAGTGTCAGTGCCACATCGCCAGACATGATGATCTCACTCCAGGACTTGCTGCGGGATGTGATCAGCATGGGCGGCATGCCGACGGGATGAAAGTGCATGCACCGGTTTTGCCGCGGGCTGTACGGCGCTCAGAAATGAAAATTGCCGGCACCGAAAAGCCCGATCAAGCCGATGATGATCAGATAAAGCGCGACGATATAGTTCAGCAGCCGGGGTACAACAAGAATCAGAATCCCGGCGATCAGCGATATCAGCGGGCCGATGCTCAGGGTCATGTTCATGCGACTGTCCTTTTTTCCGTTGTTTTGCCGCTACTTTTGCCACTACCATTGACTAAACTCAAACCCGATATTCGATCTGCCGAAGGCCATGCCTATACGCGGGGTTTTCGCCGGGGTTGCCGGGGCTCCCTTGATCCGGGGGAGATGGTGCCGCCGCGCCCCGGCATCGCAGGTATGGCGGATTTTTTTGCCGGTGCAGCACCCTGCTTCCGCGTTGATGTCTGGCTCACTGACACCCCCGGTGTGGCGCTTGGGCCCGGCATTTTGGTCTGAACAGAAGCTTTGCTGGCACCGGTGGCCAACGCTTTGCCGGGTGATTTTCTGGATTTCCCGGGAGAGAGCGCTGCTGTGCGCTCGCCAGGGCGACGGTTTTTCCCGGCGGTTGGACCGGTTTCGTTCTCCCAGCGCATTATCGCGATACGGTCTTCCTTCGTTTCCATGAGCATGGTCCTCTGAAAATTGGCGGCCTGCGGTGTGTCGGTGCCAATTTACGGGTTGCATAACACTGTCTCTGTACGGACACGTACATAGCCGCACTCGGGCATCAGTCTTTTACGGCGGCTGGCACCGGGTTGCCTGCCTTGAGGGCGCGCTCGCCGATCAGCAATACTTTGGTTTCAAAGGCAGGGAAAATGCGGTGGTGCAAGTCGCCGGCCGATGGCGGTCGGGGCCTTGCCGTCAAAAGCCAGGATGCCCGTGACCGCGCTGAGTCGCTGAGTCTGAGTAATAGGCTCCCTGGTGCGATGAATCACCCCGCGTCCCCCGCCAAACGACAGTTCGGGCACTGTGTGGTTGAGTGTGGCTGATTGCGGCTTCGTCAACCGGTTACATGATGGAGTGCCCTCACGATGCCTGATACCCCGCAAAGGAGGTGCCCACGGGAATGACGATCAGCGACATGATGAAGCTTCAGAAGTAGATCTCGCGCCCGCAACCGAAGGGCTGCGATTCATCGTACGTGGGCTCTTGCCGTCGCAGGCTGTCGAGAGTGGCACGGATTGCCCGGGCGGCGAGGCTGCTGGTGCTTGTCATGACCCGGTTTTCTCGTAATTGCGCCTCGAGCCACGGCATGTGTCCTTGAAACCGCTGCTTGGCATTCGGTGTCCAGAGCTGGACGCCTCGCGTCGGACTTTGAACCAACCGGTGGGACTTTTTTGATTTTCTTCGGGAATGGCTCTGTGCGCTAACGCACGGATAAAGCGGGGGAACCCCGTCAATCTTTACGCTGCAGGCCACGCGCAAACCGCGGGCAACGC
Source organism: Burkholderiales bacterium (assembly GCA_038316355.1). Taxonomy (GTDB): domain Bacteria; phylum Pseudomonadota; class Gammaproteobacteria; order Burkholderiales; family SG8-41. The sequence goes on along the minus strand of JBBQAO010000005.1, from coordinate 20,231 downwards.
GGGCAACGCGCAAATCAAGCTCCATTAAAGGAATTCAAAATGGCCGCAACAGAAGTCATCAAAACCAACCCCCCCCATCTGCTGGCTGTGACAGTCGGCATTGCAATCATCCTGTTCTGTGCCGCGGGCATTGCTGCCATCATGGGCTGGATTCCGACTTCGATCGGCGGCACCGGCGACCCTAGCGTGGTTGGCGGCGCAGACAAATCGGCAAAAAAGACTGCGCAGCCGGCTGCTCCGGCAAAAACGAAAACGGCACCGGCGCAGGTGGCGAGCAACGCGCCCGTCACGAAGTGCAGCACGTGCGGCGTGATTGAGTCGGTGCGCGAAATTGCAGCCAAAGGTGAAGGCTCCGGCCTTGGTGCGGCCGGCGGCGCAGTCGTGGGCGGCCTGCTCGGCCATCAGATCGGCGGCGGCAGCGGCAAACAAATTGCGACCGTGGTCGGCGCAGTGGGCGGCGCAGTAGCCGGCAACGAAGTCGAAAAAAGGGTGAAGGTGACGAAAAGCTATGACATCACCGTCCGCCTGGATGACGGATCGACCCGCGTGATTAACGAAGACAGTCTGCCGTCGTGGCGCAACGGGGATCGCGTCAAGATCATCGACGGTGCGATTCGCCCGATCTGATTTCGCAGGAACCAATAAACAATTGATTATAAAAGGATAATTGACATGTTATATACCATTGCTGTTGTGTTGCTCATTCTGTGGCTGCTGGGTTTTGTCTCGGCCTACACCATGGGTGGTTTTATCCACGTCCTGCTGGTGCTCGCCGTCGTGGTGATTCTGGTCCGCGTGATCCAGGGTCGCCGCCCGTTGTGATTGGCACAGGGACAGTCATCGACGCCATTCTTCAGTATCAGTGCAGGCGGCATGAATCCCTGCCTGCGTTCAAATTGCCGGCAATCCGGGAACACACGATGAACATCTGCCAGAAATTATTCCTCGCTTTATTCGTTTTGTTGCCGTTGACAGTGGTATCAGGCGTTGCTGGCGCCCAGCAACCCGTCTATTCGAATGCGGCGCCGAGAATCGGCGGTTTTGACGTAAAACAGGTGCGCAAACTCACGGCCGGCACCGAGTTGAACTTCACCCTGTACGGAACTCCCGGCGGCACCGCCATCATCAGCATTCCGGGTGCGTCCGGGCGCCTGCTGCTGGAGGAGAGGGAAACGGGATTCTACGAGGGCATCTACACGATCAAGACCGCTGATCGCATCTCGACTGACAGCCGGGTTACCGCCAATTTGCGGGTGGGCAACCAGGTGGCGAGCGTGGTCCTCGATGAGTATTTGATTGCTTCCGCCGCCAAAACCAAGGCGCAACTCAAGGCGGAAGCGGTTGCCGCGGGCGTGCTTCCCCGTATTGATCGCTTTGAAGTGGCGCCAAACCAGTTGACCACGGGTTATGACCTGGGCTTTACGCTGTATGGCACACCGCGGGCGAAAGCCAGCGTCAAGATTGCCGGCGTGAAGGGCAGGACGTTCCTGGATGAGACGCGGGACGGCGTGTACGAGGGGATCTATACCATCAAGTCCACGGACCGCATTGCAGCGGACAGCAAGGTCACTGCCAATCTGCGTGTGGGGGACGTTCGTTCCAGCGCTGTGCTCGGCAAGTCGCTGCTGGCCTCCTCGAATGCCGCACCGGGTAACCGGCGTTCGGCCAGGCAATGCGCCAATTGCGGTGTGGTCGAAGCTGTCAACGTGATTGAAGTCAAGGGTGAGGGCAACTATCTCGGGATGATTGCCGGCGGCCTGGCCGGCGCGCTGCTCGGTCATCAGGTCGGCGGCGGCACCGGCAAGACAGTCGCCACGGTGGCAGGCGCTGCAGGCGGGGCCTACGCCGGCAAGGAAATTGAAAACCGCATGAAAACCACCAAGCACTACGAAGTGATTACACGCCTGGACAATGGTGGCAGCCAGACCGTGTCGTACGAAACCGATCCCGGTTACAAGGTGGGTGACAAGGTCAGAGTGGAAGGTGGCACGCTGGTGCGTAATCCGTAACAGCCACTGCCGCCGCAGCCAGCAGTGCCGAACGCCCTCATCGCCGGGGGCGTTTTTTCTGCATCCCGATCAATAACCAATCAGTGCACGCAGGCCGTCGAACACGATCAGTTTCAGCGCCAGTGAAATCAGCATGACGTTGAACACCAGCAGAAAGGTTTTTTCGTCGAAGCCCGACAGCACCTTTTTGCCGACTGAAGTGCCGACGAGCACGGCGACGGTCATCAGCGTCAGCAGCAGGCCGTATTCGGCGAAGCTGAAGCCGATCATGGTGAAGGCGGCGATTTTCAGCAGGTTGCCGATGAAGCCGAAGAAGCCCAGCGTGCCGACGACGTTTTCCTTGTTCAGGTCCTTGCGGATGATCAGCACGCCGAGCACCGGCGCGATGACGCCGACGATCATGTTCAGCGCCCCGGTGACAAAACCCAGCGGAACGAAGGCCCACAGCGGAAATTCTTTCGGTGCGAAACGTTTGAGCTGGCGCAGAAACAGGGTCAGCAACACAAAAAATCCGATCAGCACCCGCACCAGTTCCTTGGGCATTTCCTGGAACAGCCACAAGCCGAGCGCAACACCGAACGGCATCAGCGCACTGAAACGAATGATCAGCGGCCACACCATGTGTTTGCGGAACAGCCACACGCGCCAGGTGTTGGAGGCAAGCTGCACCACACCGTGCGCGGGGATGGCTGCGGCGGGCGGCATGAATAGCAGCATCAGTGCGATCAGGATCGTGCCACCGCCGGCGCCGGCGACGGAAGTGAGTGCCGAGGTGAAAAACGCGGCGCTGACGAGCAGCGTGATGTCGATCCAATTCATGCCAATAACCAATTGATTTTATTGGATAATTTATAAAATCAGAGCGCGGAACAATGGATCGCCTGAAAGGATCAGGGTTGTGCTGCGTTACGTTTTGACGGGCTCGGTCGCCGGTTCATCCGGCAGCAGCATCACGATGGCGGCCTTGATCGCGGCGATGCCGGCCATGATCCACAGTGCGTTGGAAAAGCCGATGGCTTTGACCAGCGGCCCGAGTACCCACACCGCAAGCGAACTGAAGCCGAAGGCCACCGTCAGCCGCATGCCGGCGACGCGCGAACGCAGCCGGTCATCGACGTAACGCACGATCATCGCGTCGGTGAACGGGATCGCGCCAAAGACGAACACCATCACCGCGAGCAGCGCAATGAACAGGCCCCAGTCCTGACTGTGCGCGGCCCAGATCAGCAGCGGGATCTGGATGATCGATATCCAAACCTGCAGCGGCTTGAACGCCACCTTGTCGATCAGGCGGCCGACGACGATCTGCGCAAACGAGGCGATGGTGTAAATCACCGCGAGCAGCGTGCCGATCACCGCGGGGTCTTCGATGATGCCCTTGAAGCCCTCGGCCAGCAGTTGCGAATTGCCGTTGGTGGTGAAATTGAACAGGATGGTGCTGACTGCTGCAGCGGAGGTCATCACCGCGAAGGCGCGCATCAGCATGGCCGGAGACAGCGCTACCTTGGCCTTGCCACCTTTGCGTTTGGACGGGGACTCGGTTTCTTTCGGGCAGGTCAGCGCAAAAATCACGCCGCAGGCGATGGCGAGCAGGCCGGGAATCACAAACGCCGCGCGCCAGCCGATCCATTTGACGAGGAAGCCGGTAAGCAGGGCTGCGACGGCGATGCCGAGGTTGCCGGCGAGGCCGTTCAAACCGATCACCGCGCCGGGGTTCGGCACGTTCTGCACCAGCATCGGGATGCCCACCGGATGGTAGATCGCGGCGAAAGCGCCCAAGAGCGCCAGCGCAGCAGCGAGTTGCCAGGCATTCTGCGTCAGTGCCACCAGCATGGCCGATACGCCCATGCCGATGAAAAAAATGATCATCATGTTGCGCCGGCCCCACAGGTCACCGAGGCGTCCCGCGGGCAGCGCGCCGATGCCGAACAGCGCGAAGGCGCCGACGCTGTACGGCATCAGGTCGGTCCAGTTTGCATAGCCGAATTCGACGGCGATCGTGGCCACGGCGGTGGCGAAAATCAGCAGGAACATGTGGTCGATGGCGTGGCCGACGTTGAGCAGCAGGCGCACGATGGTGGAGAAGCCCCCGGCAGGGGCGGCAGGCAAGGTGGTGGTCGTCATGGCCAGCAGTGTGCTTGAGTTACAATCGTCTGTCTTTCGAATATTTGCCATAAACATTCGCAAAATGGACACGCCGGGCAAATCCGCCAAACCAGCAAAATCCCCGATGCCGGTCCGCCGCCGCGCCGTTGCCCGTCTGCGCACCGGCGGCGATTTTGCCGCTGCGCCGGAAAGCCCCGTGCGGGGCGACCTGTCGCGTGCCGTGGTGATCCGCCATACCACCTATCCGCGGGGGCACCACATCACGCCGCACTGGCATGGCCGCGCGCAGTTTGTGTTCGCGGTCGCAGGCACGATGCGGGTGCGCACCGCGCGCCATGCCTGGATCGTGCCGCCCTCCCGCGCGTTGTGGGTGCCGGCGCAGACGGTGCACGAAATCCAGATGCACGGCGTGGTCGACATGCACAGCCTGTATCTGAACGATGTCGCAGGCAGTGGCATGCCGGCGTCGTGCGCGGTGCTCGACGTCACACCACTGCTGCGCGAACTGGTGGTGCGCGCGACAGGGTTGCCTGCGACTTATGACGAGCACGGCGACGACGGCCTGCTGATGCGTCTGCTGATGGCGGAAATCCGCCGCCTGCCGCTTTGCGCGCTTGACCTGCCGTTGCCGGAAAGTGCGGATCTGACGCAGCTCTGCGAACGCATCCTTGCCGACCTCTCGACACGGCGGCCCTGCGATTTTGATGCCGGCGAACTCAATACCAGCACGCGCACCCTCTACCGCCGTTTCCTGCGCGAAACCGGCATCACCTTCGCACGCTGGAAGCAGCAGGCACGATTGCTCGAATCCATCCGCCGTCTGGCTGAAGGCGCGCCGGTGACCACGGTGGCAGTGGATCTGGGTTACGAAAGTCCCGGCGCATTTTCGACGATGTTCCGCCGCGCGCTGGGCATGGCGCCTCGGACATTTAATGCTGGAGGTTGAGCGTGTGGTAGCGGTAAAAAACGCCGCGCAGTGCGCGGCGTGTGGCTTGCGATCACGGTACGGTGTCGCGCCGCGATCAGTTACAGGTACGATGCAGGGCGCGTTTACTTTGCCGGCAGGCGCACACTGACCAGATCGGTGCCGACAATGATGTTTCCGGAAAATCCGCCTTCCTGCACCGAAGCGCGGTAAGCCGCTTCGGTGAGTGCTCCGCCGGGCACTTTCCACAGACCCTGATTGCTTGCTCCGAGCGGGGGGATCAGGTGGGTCAGCATGAGATGCTTTGCGCCCGTCCGTTTAGCCATGGCGCCGAGATCGGTCGATGTGCTCTGGCGATAATAGATCGGCGCGGGCATGCCACTGCCCTTGTCTGGTGCCATGACGGTGTGCATCGTCGAATGCACGATGATGTCCGCGCCACTGGCCAGTTTTTCAACCTGTTCTGAGGTCGATGAGGCGCGGGGTGGCGCGGGCACATCGTTGCCGGCATCGCCGCCGATCACTACGCTGCCGGCGGGGGTGTCCACCCGGTAGGAGGCATGGCCCGGGATGTGCGTAGACTGGATTGCGCTGACTTTCACGTCACCGGAGGTCCAGACGACCTGCGGTTCGGTTGTGGGGTCAAATGTGATGATATTGGTCACTGTGCCAGGACCGCCCGCGGGACGCTCCTTGTTTTCAGTATGCCGTTGGGCGATTTCGCCAGACTGCAGATAGGCGTCGGCCGAGTGTGTCGCGAACTTTGCGCAGCTGACGGCGTATCCCTGGGGCGCAGCCTTGTCCGCGCTGCAGACGACATCAAGTTTGGGTCCCTTGGGGCCGAAGTGCCAGCGCAATTGCATGATGTCCGGAAAACCATCGGCATGATCAGAATGCATATGGGTGAAAAATATCGCATTGAGCTGCCCCGCCGTCACACCCACCTGCGAGAGGCGCATGGTGGTGCCGCGTCCCGCGTCGAACTGCAGCCGCACGGCATTGCAGTTATTGCTGTCATCACCATAACGCACCAGCGTTCCGGGACCGGCCAGTCCGTTATAAACCGATGGACCGCCCTGAGTGCCGGTTAACGTTACGATCATGCACGGGGCAGCGTTTGCTGCCGATGCGAACATTGCGAGACACAGGCCAAACGCAAATCTGGTGAATCGACTTTTCATGTTTTCTCCCATCGGGTTAACTGAATACGGAATCCAGGCTGTCGTGAATATTTTTTCATAAGTATCTTGGGCGTGCGGGTTAGGGTCGAGTTGCGCTATCACACACAAAAAATGCCGCGCAATGCGCGGCATTTTTGATCGCAGCTTGGTGCGGGCGACAATTATTTTGCGCTTGCGCCCGAGACCTTGACCAGATCGCCGGTGCGTTTGGTTTCGCTGGCGCGCCAGGCGTCGAGTGCCTTGCGGTCGCCGCCATCGGCTTCAATGCCGAGCACTTTCAGTTTTTCGCCAAACGCCGGCTCTTTAACCGCCTTGACAACCTCGGCGCTGATCTTGTTGAGCAGTGCATCCGGCGTACCGGTCGGGGCGACCAGGCTGTACCAGCCGTACATGGCATAACCTGGCACAGTCTCCGCAATCGCCGGAACGTCAGGCAGCAGTGGTGCACGTTTTGGGGTGGTCACACCCAGTGCACGCAGGCGATTGTTTTCAATGTGGGGTTTCGCTGCAGGAAATACGGCGTAGGTGAGTTGCACTTCATCTGCCATTACGTCGGTAATGGCCTGTGCGATGCCTTTGTAGGGAACATGCAGCATGCTGGTGCCGGTGAGTTGCGTAAACAGGACTCCGCTCAGATGCTCAGAGGCGCCAGTGCCGGCCGAGCCGAAGCGCAACTTGCCCGGGCTTTTCTTGGCCAATGCAATGAGTTCCGGTACGGACTTCGCCGGCAGTTTCGGGTTGACGACCTGTACGAACGGCACGGTGCCAAGCAGGCTGATGGATTGGAAATCCTTGGCCAGGTCGAATTTGAGGTCCTTGAATACTGCGGTCGCGACAAACAGTTGCGAGGTCAGCACCATCCAGGTGTAGCCGTCCCGATTGGCGAGCAGCGCCGTTTCTGCGCTGACCACACCGGCCGCACCGGGACGCGCATCCACCACCAGGCGCTGGCCCCACACTTCGTGCAGACGTTCAGCCAGCACGCGGGAAATGATGTCAGGGCCGGAACCTGCTGCGCTGCCGATAATGATTCGAATGGGTTTATCCGGGTATGTTGCCGTTGCTGCCTGTGCCGCGGGTTGGGCCAGCAGCGGTGAAATGATCAACGCTGCCAGCAATTTCAGCTTGTGCATCTCGATCCTCCTCCGTCAGACGTTTATGGACTTGCTCTGTTGTTGCGGCAGTCTATCATGCGGACGTTTAAATCCCGAAAAAAGGATCGTGGCGACGCAGGCGCCGCCGGCAAGACTGCGCTCTCGTGCAGCCCTCATTTGAGGAAGCGTTCGTGAAATGCGGCGATGGCCTGCGCCGTGTCTTTGGCGGTTTTTCCCAGCGCCGCACCCAATCGCAGGTCGCGGCCGAATTCGAGTTGCATTACATCGATGCCATCGGGGCGGTGGCTGCCGTAGAGGGCAACGGTATGGCCGCCGGTGTAGCCCGGCGCTTCGACCTTGTCGGTGGGGAACGTGTTGATCGCCGGAACGATACTGTAGCCCATTGCGGCAAAGCGGCCGAATACACTGTCGGGGCCGGTCACCGCCGGTGCGCCGGCGCGCGCCAGCAGTTTTGCCACTGCAGTGCCGTGGTGAGTACCGCGCAGGATCGCATCCGGATATGCGGTCTGGCCGTGGATGTCGAACAGCATGGCCTGAGGATATTTCGCACGCACTTCATTAATGTAACGACGGATCGCGGCATGGTAGGCGGCGTAGTCTGCGGCGCAGCCGGGGCCGGCATAGGCCTCGTCGGCGGGGCGATTGGCATCAATGTATTTGCGGTGAAAGCGCGCCATCACCAGGTACGGCGCCTTGCCGGTCAGGCGTTTCAGTTCGGCCGCGATGTCCAGGGCCAGCACGTCGGTGCTCTGGTCGGGTCGATTGACAAAACTTTTGCCCACAGGGCTGCGCACCTCACAGCCCGGAACATCCTGCGCTCCGCCGTGCGGCGCGGTGAGGATCACCGGTAGTTCGCCGGATTCGGCATACATGAGGTCGCGGGACTGCGCGCCAACGGCAATGGGAATTAGCGTCAGGACTACGGTCAGCAGCAGGGGGTTCATCAGCGTATGTTCTGGTGCGCGCTTGCGAAGATGACAAAAAACGCCGCGTGGCGCGCGGTTTTTTTCAGGTGGGCGACTTTTATTTCTTTTCCCTGGCGCCGGAGATTTTCACCAGATCGACAATACGCTTGTGTTCGTCGCGCCGCCACGCATCGAGTGTGGCGCGATCACCGCCGACGACTTCGATGCCGAGCCCTTTGAGTTTCTCGCCGAATGCCGGTTCGCGCACCGCGCTGACGATTTCCTTGCTCACTGCGGCCATGATCGGCGCAGGTGCCTTCATCGGTGCAACGATGCTGTACCAGGCATTCATGGCATAACCCGGCACGACTTCACCGATTGCCGGCACATCCGGGATCAATGTGGCGCGTTTCGCCGTCGTCACGCCGAGCGGGCGCAGTCTTCCGGTCTGGATGTGCGGCAGCGCGGCGGGCAGCACGGCGTAGGTGATCTGCACTTCGTTGGCGAGTACATCGGTGATGGCCTGCGCGACACCCTTGTACGGCACATGCAGCATGTTGGTGCCGGTCATATGGTTCAGCAGCACGCCCGACAGGTGCTCGGATGCGCCGGTGCCGGCTGAGCCATAGCGCAGCATGCCCGGGGATTTCTTGGCGAGTTCGATCAGTTCCTTAAGCGATTTGGCCGGCAATTGGTTGTTGGCGAGCAGCACAAAGGGCGTTACGCCGATCAGGGCCACGGACTGGAAATCCCTGGCGAGGTCGAATTTGATGTCGGCCAGCACCTGCGATGCGACGAACAACTGCGAGGTCAGCATCATCCAGGTATAGCCGTCGGGCGCTGCTGCGAGCGTGAGGTCGGCACTGATGGCCCCTGCCGCGCCGGGACGCGCATCGACGACCACGCGCTGCTTCCAGGTGCCGTACAGCCGCTCGGCCAGCAGGCGCGAGATGATGTCCGGGCCCGATCCGGCGGCACTGCCGATGATCAGCCGGATCGGTTTTTCAGGATATTTGCCCTCGGCGGCTTGCGCCACGGGCGAGCACAGCAGCGCCGGCAGTGTTAATGCAGCCAGCAGTTTGAACATGCGCATCGGATGGTTCCTCCTTCGGTTATGTTTTTTGGCAATTCCTGGATAAGGTTGCCGATTCAGGATGCTTATGATGGCCACCGTGCTGCAATTTGTCCAGACGCGCGCTATGGCAAAAAAACACCGCGCATTCGCGCGGCGTTGTTATGCGTTGTTATGTTGTACCGGATCTACTTACATGCGTTCAAATATTGCCGCGATGCCCTGGCCGCCGCCAATGCACATGGTCACCAGAGCGTATTTGCCGCCGGTGCGCTGCAGTTCGTACAGCGCCTTGACGGTGAGCAGCGCGCCGGTGGCGCCGATGGGGTGGCCGAGGCCGACTGCGCCGCCGTTGGGATTGGTCTTCTTCGGGTCGAATTTCAGATCGCAGGACACGGCAAGTGCCTGTACCGCAAACGCTTCATTCGATTCGACGACGTCCATGTCCTCGACCTTGAGACCGGCGCGCTTCAGCGCGTTCTGTACTGCAGGCACCGGACCGATGCCCATGATTTTCGGATCGACGCCGGCGATGCCGTACGACACCAGGCGCGCCAGCGGTTTGAGACCGGCTTTTTTCGCGGCTTCCTTTTCCATCAGCACCACGGCGGCGGCGCCGTCGTTGATGCCCGAGGCATTGCCGGCGGTGACCGAACCGCCTTCTTTTTTGAATACCGCACGCAGTTTGGCGAGACCTTCCAGTGTGATGTCGGCGCGCGGGTGTTCGTCCTTGTCGAACAGCGTGCTGCCTTTGCGGGTTTTCAGTTCAATCGGCAGGATCTGGTCCTTGAAATAACCCTTGTCGATGGCGTTGATCGCGCGGCGATGGCTTTCGACGGCGAATTCATCCTGCTGTTCGCGGCCGATTTTCCATTGCGCGGCGATGTTCTCTGCGGTGATGCCCATGTGCACGGTGTCGAAGGGGTCGGTCAGCGCACCAACCATCATGTCGATGGCATTGCCGTCGCTCATGCGTTGACCCCAGCGCAGGCTGGGCATCAGATAACCGCCGCGGCTCATTGATTCGGCGCCGCCGCCCACTGCGGCGTCGCAGTCACCGAGCATGATGCCCTGGGCTGCAGAGACGATGGCCTGCAGGCCGCTGCCGCAGAGGCGGTTGACGGTCAATGCCGTGGTGTCCTGCGGCAGTCCGCCCCTGATGCAGGCGACGCGCGAGAAGTACATGTCTTTGGCTTCGCCGTGAATCACGTTGCCGAACACCAGTTGCCCGACTTGTTTGGGATCGATCTTCGCGCGGCTGACGGCCTCCTTGACGATCTGCCCGGCGAGTTCGGTGGGCGCGATGTCCTTTAATGCGCCGCCGTAGTCACCAATCGCAGTGCGCACACCGCTCACAATAACGACTTCACGCGCTTCAGCCATGAAATTCTCCGTAACTAATTGTTTTTAAACTAATAATTGCCGTGCAACCGGGGTGTAAACGAGCGGGCAACCAAGGGAAATCAAAGTTTACGCCGCAGCTGTGGCAGTGTCGAGACGAGGGTGCGTCAGCGCTTCCCCGTTCAGTGCCGGGTCGGCTCGGGCGGCGTGGATACTGCGGCGGCAAAAATCTGTTCGCTGTCGACGGCGTCGAAGACATAACGCCGGTTGCAGAATTCGCAATGCACCTCGACTTCGCCGCGTTCGGCGATCACGCTGCGCACTTCGTCGGCCCCCAGCATGCGCAGCATGCCGGTGACGCGCTCGGACGAGCAGGAGCAGCGGAAGTACACCGGCTGCGGTTCAAACACGCGCAGATCTTCTTCGTGAAACAGGCGGCGCAGCAGGACTTGCGGTGCCAGCTTCAGCAGTTCCTCAGCCTTCACGGTGGCGGCGAGCTGGCCGGCGCGCGGCCAGGCATCGGCATCGCTGGTTTCGCGTTCCGGCAGTTTCTGGATCAGCAGGCCGGCAGCGTGCGTGTCATCGCAGGCCAGCCACAACCGGGTTTCAATCTGTTCCGAGGTCGCCATGTAATGCTCGAAGGCAGCGGCGATGCTGTCGGCGTCGAGATCGACGATGCCCTGGTAACCCTGCTGGCCGGAATCCGGCACCAGGTTGATCGCAAAACGTCCGTTGCCGAGCAGCGCGCGTAATCCGCCCGCAGTTTGATCGTTTTCAGGTATATCACCGTCCCATTTGGCGGTGGCGCGCATCGCGTGGCCGGCGGCGCATTCGACAACAATCAGCTTTACCGGGCCGTTGCCGTGCAGTTGCAGGATCAGCGTGCCGTCGAACTTGAGCGTGGCCGCGAGCAGCGCGCCGGCGGCCATCAGTTCACCGAGAATTTTGCGCAAGGGCGCAGGGTAGTCGTGGCGTTCGGTGACGGCCTGCCAGGTGGCGGCGAGTTGCACGATTTCGCCGCGGATCGGCGCATGCTCAAACAGGAAACGTTGCAGGGTATCGCTCATGGTGCCCTCATCAGGAACCATTATATTCGGGGCTGAGCTCAGGGTGCAGCCGTCAGCGCAGATATCAGAACCAACGCGCCCGGTGGTTATTTTCGGGTTGTCCTGTGATACAGGCGCAGGCGTTCATCCTTGTCGCCGGGGCGGTGACCTTCCCAGATTTTTTTCCACTCCTTCGGCATCACCAGTTCATCCAGCGGCGCGCCTTGTGTCAGCAGCAGTTCGCAGCGCGCCCCCCGGGTTCTGGTTTCAAGGGGCTGGGTGCGGATGCCGGCAAAATAATGCAGCATCGCGCGCTGGGTCTCGCCGAGTTCGCGGCTGGCGACACAGCCATACTGCGGCGGCATAGCGCGTTGCATGTCGGCAATGACCGAACGGTAGCTTTTGCTGGTGTCCACCCAGCCGATGAACAGCGTCGCCAGCAGCGCCCATGCCGCGGTGATGCCGCCAACCCAGATGATCAGCGGCCGTTCGGCATTGCGCTGCAGTCGGGCGAGCAGCACAAACCAGGCGGCGCTGTAGGCGAGTCCGAGCACAAACGGCAGCCAGCGGAAGCCGAAGTTATAGCCGGGACGGATGGTGTGCAGATGGTTGTGCAGTTTGCCCGGCACGCCCAGTTCCAGCGCGCCCCAGTAAAACCAGCCGGTAAAAATGAAAAACGTGAAGGCCATGACGCTGAACCAGTACCAGCCGCTGGCCGGACCGGGCCGCAACGGGGTGATGCCGGGCACGGCGAGCAGCGCCAGCGGTACCAGCATCGGCAGCGCATAGAGTTCGCGCTGTTCGGCGGCGCTGCCCAGCATCAGCAGCGTAACGATGAAGCCCAGCGCCGGCAGGATCACGCCCGGCGCGCTGAGCTGTCCCATGCGCCGCGCGCGCCACAGGGCCCAAAGTGCCAGCGGCCACACCGGGAAAGCGTACCAGGGGAGGGTGCGCAGGTAATAACCGAGGCCGGCAAAAATGTCGCGGGTGCCGAAAAAACGCGTCAGGTTTTCGGCGGTGAACCAGGCGTTGAGCAGCGCCGGATCGTGCCGGTAGAGCAGCGCCGGCCAGATCACCAGCCACGGCAGCGCGGCGGCGAGCGCGACACCCAGCGCCGCTGCGTACTGCGTTGTGCGCCAGTGCGTGCTGAGCAGCGGCAGCAGCAGGGCGATCACCACGAGCATCATCGCTTCGGGCACGCCCTGGGTCATGAACACCAGGCCACAGGCGGTGCCAAGCCAGAAACCGCCGGAAACCGTTCGCCGCAGCGCCAGCGCCGCGCCGTAGTAGGCCACCGCAAAACCGGCAAGGGCCGCGACATCGACGATCAGTTGATGACCGCGCACCACCAGGCCGAGTGAGCCGAGCAGCAGCAGTACCGCGATCAGACCGCGGCGCTCGCCGTGGAGTTCGCGCGAGGCGAGCGCGCTGAACAGCAGCGCGAGGCCGATCCACAGGCCCGCGACCAGCCGCGCGCCGTCATGCAGCGGAAGGATGGGCGACAGCAGCCACGCGCTGGCTGCGGCGCTGAGGTAGAACAGCGGTGGTTTGTCGAGGAAAGGCTCGCCGGCGATCTGCGGCACGATCCAGCCGCCGCCCTGCAGGATTTCGTAGACGGCGCCGAAGGTATAGGCCTCGTCGGGTTTCCACGGATCGTGCGCGATCAGCCCCGGCAGTAGCCAGGCGAGGCAGAGGACGGCGATCAGCAGCGGGCGCAGCGCAAGGGTCACGTTCAGCACTCGTTATTGTTATAGCCGCCGATTATCGCATCCGCGCGCGCCGGCAAGGTGTCCGGTGCAGCGTCTATTCGACGATTTTCAGCGACTGCCCGGCAACGGGTTCGCCGGACGGATACAGTCCGTTGATCACGCGCAGGTGGTTTTCGGCAAAACGGCCGAGCGGGGAGCTGCGCGCGAGCGTGGCGAAGGTCTGCCCGGCCTGCGCGGTGATCACCCGCAACCGCAGCGGTTTTGCCAGCGCCCGCTCCTGCGCGGTGATGGCGTGGAAGCTGTTCATCGCGGCTTCCATCGCCGCCTTGTGTTCGCGCAGGGCCGCGGCATCGTTGGCCTGCATGCCGATGGCGTAGGCATTGGTGCCGAGGAACACGACGGCGATGCGTGTCGGTTTGCCCGACAGGGTGGTTTCGGTGATCGCGGCCTGCAGGTTGCCGAGGGGCTGCGGCGTCACGCTGCTGCCGGCGCCGAGTTTGAGCATTTTGCGCAGCACATCTGCCGGCGAGCCTTCGGCACGACCGGCACTGCGCAGGTCAATCAGCGCATTGCGTCCCGGACTCGTGGCCACCACATTCCGCGCGTTGTTCTGCACCCGCCAGCCGGCGGGGAAATTCAGCGTGAGGCCGAGGTCGGGATGGTAGAGGCTGTTGTTGCGCACGACGCCCTGTGCCGGGCTGTCGGCGAACACCATGCCTTCCATGCCACGCATGAACTCCTCGCGATTGATGCGGTTTTCCGTGCTTTTGAATTTTGCGGCTTCGCGCACGACTTCCTGCAGCCGCGTGTCGTTGTCGGGGTGCGACGCAAACAGGCCGTGGTAGGCGCGCGCCTCGCGGCCCTCGGCTTTTGCCACTTCGGCGTCGAACAGCTCCTGGTTTTTCAGCACGCCGACGACCTTGATCATCGCCTGCGGGTCGTAACCGGTGCGCGCCAGGTATTCGGCGCCGAGGCGGTCGGCTTCAAGTTCGTGTTCGCGCCCGTAACCCGACAGCAGCGCGCCGCCCAGCGTATTGATCAGGGCATCGCCGGCGCTGTTGCGGATCTGCGGCACAAAAATCTGCAGCACCGAGGCGCCGACGTTGGCGGCGGTGGCAGCGGACAACTGCTGCACCGAATGGCGCGCAGTGACGTGGCCGATTTCGTGGCCGAGCACGGCGGCCAGTTCGGCCTCGGAGTTCAGGTAGGCGAGGATGCCGCGGGTGATGTAGATATAACCGCCGGGCAGCGCAAAGGCGTTGACCTGCGGCGAGTCGACCACGAGAAACTGGTATTGCAGCCCGGCGCGGTGGCTGGCCTTGGCCAGGCGCTGGCCGATGTCGCTGACGTAACGCTGCAGGGCAGGATGGTCATACGTGCCGTACTGCTCGCGTACTTTTTTGTCTTCATTGCGCCCGGTGCTGACTTCCTGCGCCTCGGACATGGTCACGAAGTTGGGATTGCCGGTGACGGGGTTGGTCGCGCAGTTGGTGAGGGCCAGTGCGCACAGCACGGCGCCGGTTCGGGTCGGTAGCGGTAAGGGCATGGCTCTATTTTAACGTGGGCGCATTTGGCGTTTGTGCCGTTGCTGTGCAATACGCCCGCATCCGGTGCGGATTCGCACCGTTGTGGGGCGTCTCGTGTTTGTGACGCACCTTGATGTTGCGGTCGGGTTTGCGCTGCGGGCTGAACTCCGCCCACTTTCTCTTTAAAAAACAGTTTGTTGTGGATTGCGCGGGCCAGGGTCCATGGCTTGGCACGCTTGCTGCAATGGATTGCCATTGAAAAACAATTCTTCAAGGAGAGCCCCATGTCCGCATTCAAGGATCCGTTCGACGCCGGCACCGCACTGACCCGCGGTTGTTCCTGCGGCCATCACCAGGACGAGGCCGAACATCAGGCCGATCTGGCCGGTCAGACTTCCGACAGCGAGTTGCTGGGCAACCGCGTCGTTGAGGCGGCGGTAATGCGCGCGCTGTTTCCCGAAGATGCAATGCGGCGGCGTTTTCTGAATGCGGTCGGCGCCAGCACGGCGATGGCGGCGATCTCCACATTCTTCCCACTGGGCATGGCAAAGGAGGCTTTTGCGCAGTCCGGCAACCTGGAGAAAACCTCGCTCAAAGTCGGATTTATTCCGATTACCTGCGCGACGCCGATCATCATGTCGCAGCCGATGGGTTTTTATGCACGGCAGGGCCTGAACGTTGATGTGGTCAAAACTGCCGGATGGGCGGTGGTTCGGGACAAAACACTGAACAAGGAATACGACGCCGCGCACATGCTGTCACCGATGCCGATTGCCATCACGCTCGGTGTCGGCTCAAGCCCGATCCCGTACACCATGCCCGCGGTCGAGAATATCAATGGCCAGGCGATCACACTGGCGATCAAACACAAGGACAGGAAGGATCCGAAATCGTGGAAGGGCTTCAAGTTCGCGGTGCCCTTCGACTATTCGATGCACAACTACCTGCTGCGTTATTTCCTCGCTGAGCATGGGCTGGATCCGGATCGCGATGTGCAGATCCGCTCGGTGCCGCCGCCGGAGATGGTGGCCAATCTGCGCGCCGACAACATCGACGGTTTCCTCGCGCCGGATCCGGTCAACCAGCGCGCGGTCTACGACGGCGTCGGTTACATCCATACGCTGACCAAGGACATCTGGGCGGGACATCCCTGTTGCGCTTTTGCAGCGAGCAGGGAGTTCGTCACCAAGATGCCGAATACCTATCGCGCACTGCTGAAGGCGATCATGGAGGCAACGGCGTTTGCGTCAAAACAGGAGAATCGCAAGCAGATTGCGGAAGCCATCGCCCCGGCGAACTACCTGAACCAGCCGGTGACCGTGGTCGAACAGGTGCTGACCGGTACCTATGCCGACGGCCTGGGTAACATCAAGAAAGACCCGAACCGCATCGACTTCGATCCGTTCCCCTGGCATTCCTTCGCCATCTGGATCATGACCCAGATGAAACGCTGGGGACAGCTGAAGGGTGATGTCGATTACGCCAAGGTGGCACGCGAGGTGTATCTCGCCACCGATGCGATGAAGCTGATGAAGGAAGTCGGCATGAAACCGCCGACCACCACCAGCAAGAAATTCACTGTCATGGGCAAGGAGTTTGATCCGGCCAAGCCTGACGCTTACATCGCCAGTTTTGCGATCAAGCGTACCTGAGGTGTGAGGCCGCTGAAATGAACCGATTGATGACTTGGCGCGCGCCGCTGCTGTCGCTGATCATTTTGCTGACGGTGGTTGGTGTGTGGCATGCGCTGACCCTGCCCAAAACTGCGGCGCAGACAGTGGATTCTGAATATGCCGCACTGGTCGGTGCGGCGGCGGCTACTGGGCAGAAGTCGACGTTCCCGACACCGGCTGATTTCGGCAAAAAAATCTGGCAGCACCTTAACGAGCCGTTCTACGACCGCGGACCCAACGACAAGGGCATCGGCATCCAACTCGGTTATTCAATCGGCCGCGTGCTCGTGGGCTACCTGCTTGCGGCGCTGGTCGCGGTGCCGCTGGGCTTTCTGATCGGTATGTCACCCACGGTGTACCGGGCGCTGGATCCTTTCATCCAGGTGTTGAAGCCGATCTCGCCGCTGGCGTGGATGCCGCTGGCGTTGTTCACACTGAAGGACAGCGCGGTTTCGGCGATTTTCGTGATTTTCATCTGCTCGGTATGGCCGATGCTGATCAACACCGCGTTCGGTGTCGCCAGCGTGCGCCGCGAATGGCTGAACGTCGCGCGCACCCTGGAAGTCGGATCGATGCGCACCGCCTTCCGCGTGATCCTTCCGGCAGCCGCTCCGACCATCATGACCGGCATGCGCATTTCGATCAGCATTGCCTGGCTGGTGATCGTCGCCGCCGAAATGCTGGTCGGCGGCACCGGCATTGGCTATTTCGTCTGGAACGAATGGAACAACCTGTCGATCACCAATATCCTGACGGCGATTCTGGCGATCGGCCTGGTGGGCATGCTGCTCGATCTGATGATGGCGAAGCTGACCAAGCTGGTCACGTTTCCGGAATAAGGGAGTCAGATCATGAAAGGCATAAAATCATGAGCGAACCCCTGATCCGCATCGAGGGTATCAGCAAAAAGTTCACCGGTCGCGACGGCACGGCGACCACGGTGTTCGAAGACCTGTATTTTTCGATCGAGCCCGGCGAGTTTGTCTGCCTGATCGGTCATTCCGGCTGCGGAAAAACCACCATCCTCAATGTGCTGTCCGGACTTGATCAAACATCATCCGGTTACGTTTTTGTCGCTGGTCGTGAAGTCAGCGGGCCCAGTCTGGATCGCGCGGTGATTTTCCAGAGTCATGCGCTGATGCCGTGGCTGACGGTGATGGGCAACATTGCCTTTGCCGTGAAGTCGCGCTGGCCTGAATGGGGCGGGGAGAAAATCCGCGCGCATTGCCAGCAATATATCGATCTGGTCAGCCTGACGGGTTCGGAGAAGAAGCGCCCGGCGGAATTGTCGGGTGGCATGAAGCAGCGCGTCGGCATTGCCCGTGCATTGTCGATCCAGCCCAAGATGCTGCTGATGGACGAGCCGTTTTCGGCGCTCGACGCGTTGACCCGCGGCGTGCTGCAGGAGGAAGTGCTGCGCATCTGCGCAGAAACCCGGCAGACCGTGTTCATGATCACCCATGACGTCGATGAAGCGATTTTGCTCGCCGACAAAATCGTGCTGATGACCAATGGTCCGCATGCCAAGATTGCCGAGATTGTCGTCAACAGCATGCCGCGCAGCCGTACCCGCCATGATCTGCACAAACACCCGCATTATTACCGCATCCGCAACCACCTGATTGATTTCCTGGTCGATCGCTCGAAGGCATTTGCCAGCGATTCGCCGGATTATGATCCGCGGCATCCGCCGCTGGTGACGCCGGGACTTGATCGGGCGGATGTAATCGCGGAAGCGCCGAAGTCGTTGTCCGCTGGAAAGCCGCTGGTAGCGGTCGTCAAATAAAAGTCCGGTCAAAGCCCAGCATGAATATTCATCAACAGCCTGCTCGTTAACAGTCTGAAATTTACCAAAAGGAGAATGCCATGAAAAAGAATGATGCCCCAGAAGCACTGCTGGCTGCGGCCAGCATGACCCGACCGATGAAGCGCACCGACGTCACCGAGCTGGTCATGGAAGCCAAGATCAAGAAGAGGCTGTCGTGGACCAAGATTGCCAAAACCGTTGGTGCGAGCAAGGAGTGGACGACTGCTGCATTGCTGGGCCAGATGCAGATGACCAAACCCCAGGCCGAGGCTGCAGGCAAACTGCTAGGCTTGTCGCCGTATGCTGTGCTGCTGCTACAGGAAGTGCCGTACAAGGGTTCATTGCCGACAGCGGTGCCGACTGATCCCTTGATCTACCGTTTCTATGAACTGGTCAGCGTCTACGGGACGACTTTCAAGGAACTGATCCACGAGGAATTCGGTGACGGCATCATGAGCGCTATCGATTTCAAGATGGATCTTCAACGCGAAGCTGACCCGAAAGGCGACCGTGTGCAGATCGTGATGAGCGGGAAGTATCTGCAGTACAAAACCTATTAATCGCGGGCGTTACACGCTGCTTTAATTGCACGGGATTGAACGGGCATTACTGCCGCACATCCCGCGCTTTTGTTGCAGCGCATCGTGCGCCCCATTCAGACAGTATTGTGCCGGGTCGTTGCATCCATTTGTCATTTGGGAGTAACGTATCCAGCGTTCCTGTTTCCAACTCAGAAAGGGAGAACTCGCATGCTTAATGACCGCAGAAAATTCCTCAAGGGCGGCGCTATTGCCGCAACCGGTACTGCCATCGCCGGTTTTCCGATGATTGCCAGTGCTCAGCAGACTTTCAACTGGAAAATGACCAGCGCCTATCCCAAAGGCGCGCCGTTTTACATGGACGGCCCGGGCAGTGCGACTGATCTTGCCAAACGCATTGACGCGATGTCGGGTGGCCGGCTGAAGATTCAGGTGTTCGGTGCGGGCGAACTGATTCCGGCGCTGGAGGGATTCGACGCGGTGCGCTCAGGCACTGTGGAAATGAATCACGCCAACAGTTATTTCTGGACCGGCAAGACGTTCGCCGCGCAGTATTTCACCGCGGTGCCGTTCGGGCTGAATTTCCAGGGCATTAACGGCTGGCTGTATGACGGCGGCGGGCAGCAACTCTGGAACGAGGTGTATGCGCCCTTTGGCATGGTGGCGATGCCCTGCGGCAACACCGGCGTGCAGATGACCGGCTGGTTCAAGAAGGAAATCAAGTCGGTTGCCGATTTCAAGGGTCTGAAAATGCGCATTCCTGGTTTGGCCGGCAAAGTCTATGCCGCGCTGGGTGTGGATGTGAAATTGCTGCCGGGTGGCGAGATTTTCCCGGCGCTGGAGCGCGGTGTGATTGATGCAGCTGAATTCGTCGGTCCGTACCAGGATCGCCGCCTCGGCCTGCAGAAAGCCGCGAAGTACTACTACACCACCGGCTGGCATGAGACCGCAACGGTGTCGGAATTGCTGATCAACAAGGCGGCGTGGGAGAAATTGCCCAAGGATCTGCAGGCGGTGGTCGAAAACGCGGCGGCAGCGTGCAATGTTATTAGCGAAGCGTGGTGTCAGCGCACCAATGCGGAAGCCATGGAAGACCTTGTCAAAAACCAGAAAGTCATCGCGCGACCGCTGCCGGATGCGGTGGTGAAAGCGCTGCGCGATACCACCAAGAAGGTGCTGGAGGAGGCCGTGGCCAAGGATCCATTGGTGAAGAAGGTGCACGATTCGTACATGGCGTACAAGGCCAAGTACGACGCATGGGCAGGCTACAGCGAAGC
>JBBQAO010000065.1:0-20147 GCA_038316355.1 Burkholderiales bacterium | reverse complement strand
TGCCATGACAGCCCTGAGCCGCCCCAAGCCCGATAACCTGCTGACCGGCAGGCTGCCGGAAGAAATCAACCCGCATCTTTTACGCTACACTGCATATACGGGCACAGAATTTGCTTTGGTTTATCGGCAGGAAAAAACTTAAAGGAGTCCTGATCATGCAACTTTTGCTTTCTTTTGCTTCAATCATGTCAGCAATATCTTTGGTGAGTCCGAACCTTTTGTTCGCGGCGGACCCCGCTTACCCTGCGCGCCCTGTGCGTTTCATCGTGCCTTATGCCCCCGGCGGCGGCTCGGACACGCTGGCCCGGCTGATCGGGCAAAAGCTCGGTGAGCGACTGGGACAGACCTTCGTCATCGACACCCGTCCGGGTGCGGCCAGCCTGATCGGCACCGAAATCGTCGCCAAGGCTGCCGGCGATGGTTATACGCTGATCATCGCGGATGTGCCGCATGCCATCAATGCCGTGATTTTTCCCAAGCCGCCGTACGACGCGGTCAAGGATTTCGCGCCCATCATGCGCATCGCCACCGCGCCGCAGGTGCTGGTTGCCCATCCGTCGTTCAAGACCAATTCGCTGAAAGAGCTGATCGCGATGCCGCGTGCGCAAACCGAAAAGTTCGCGATGGGCACCAGCGGCCAAGGCAGTTCGCCGCATATGAGCTATGAACTGTTGCGTATCAAGACCGGCCTGGTCCTGAACCATGTGCCGTATAAAGGCGGCGGCCCGGCCATCGCTGACGTCGTCGCCAACCAGATTCCGCTGGCATTCAACGGCTCGCCGCCGATCATTCCGCACTTCAAGGCCGGTCGCCTCAAAGGCCTGGCCATGACCTCGGCGACACGCCATCCACAGCTGCCCGGCGTACCGACTTTCGTCGAGTCCGGTGTGCCTGATTTTGTCGTGGCGCACTGGTACGGCGTGCTGGCATCCGGCGGCACCCCGCCGGCCATCGTCAAACTGCTGCAGCAGGAAATCGCCCGCGCCCTCGAACAGCCCGACGTCAAGGAGCGCTTCGCCAGCCTCGCGCTGGATATCGCGCCGCAGGGTCCGGCCGAATTCAGTAAACTGATCGAATCCGACGTCAAACGCTGGAAAGAAGTGGTCGCCAAATCCGGCATCAAAATCAACTGAATGATCATGAGCTATCTGACCCATATCGAAGACAGCACCGGCAAACATTACGATCCTGCAACGCCGCACAGCGCGCCGCCGGCAACCGCCTTGCGCGCCCATTACGATCTCGACCGCATCCGCCGCGAAGTCACCACCGAAACCATAGCCCGCGGCCCCGCCAGCCTGTGGCGCTATGCCCCTTTGCTGCCGGTGGCAAATCCGCAACAGGCGATATCACTGAACGAAGGCTGGACGCCACTGATGCAGGCGCCGCGCATTGCGCACAAGCTGGGCATGAAAAAACTGGTGATCAAGGATGAAGGGCGCAATCCCAGCGGCACTTTCAAGGATCGCGGTGCCTCCGTAGCCATATCACGCTATGTCGAGCTCGGCGTCAAAACCGTGGCCCACAACAGCTCCGGCAATGCCGGCGGTTCGTGGAGCCTGTATGCCGCGCGCGCCGGTATCACCTGCGTCAATATCCTGCCCACGGATGCCCAACCCGCCAGCCTCCAGCACTGCCGCGCCAGCGGCCAACCCGTTTTCCTGCTGGAGAACTGGCACGACGGCGGACGCATGGTCGCGGAAGCCTGCGAGAAAAACGGCTGGCTCAACATCTGCACATTGCGCGAACCGTACCGTCTCGAAGGCAAGAAAACGATGGGCCTCGAAATTGCCGAGCAATTAGGCTGGCGCATGCCGGAGGCCGTCGTTTACCCGATGGGCGGCGGCCTCGGCGCGATCGCCATATTCAAGGCCTTCGAGGAACTGCTGCAGCTGGGCTGGATCACGGGCAAGCTGCCGCGACTTTACATCACGCAATACGAAGGTTGTGCGCCGCTGGTCAAAGCCTGGGATGAAGGTCGTGATGAATGCACGCCCTGGGGCAAGATTGATATTCCGCCGGGGGGATTGAAATCACCGAACCCGCCCGGTGGTCGCGCAGTGCTGGAACTGATCCGCAAGCATGGCGGCGGCGCGATTGCAGTCACAGCCGACGAAGCACTGGCCGCAGTGGACGAACTGACCCGCGAAGAGGGCCTCTTCCCCTGCCCCGAAAGCGCGACCACGCTGCCAGGTTTGCGCAAGGCCATCGCAAAAGGCTGGATCAAGACAGACGAAGAAGTCGTACTGGTCAGCACCGGCTCGGGGCTGAAATCCATACCGACGCTGGCGGCTTCAAAATTTCCGACGGTGACCACCAGTGCCGAGTTGCATGCCTGACTGAGAGCGCAATTCCAGCGAAAAGGGCCGCAATTGCGGCCCTTTTTAACGTCAGCAGCATTCACCGCGATCAGGACCTGAGCGCGACCAGCACCTCGTCCAGCATCTTCTTCGCATCGCCAAAAAGCATGCGATTATTTTCCTTATAAAACAATGGGTTATCAATTCCCGCATAACCTGAAGCCATGCTGCGTTTCATGACGATGGAGGTCATCGCTTTCCACACTTCCAGCACCGGCATGCCGGCGATCGGACTGGCCGGATCTTCCTGCGCCGCCGGATTCACGATGTCGTTGGCACCGATGACCATCGCGACGTCGGTATCGGGAAAATCCTCGTTCAACTCATCCATTTCCATCACGATGTCGTAAGGCACCTTGGCCTCGGCCAGCAGCACGTTCATGTGGCCCGGCATGCGGCCTGCCACCGGGTGTATGCCGAAGCGCACATTGACGCCCTTCCCGCGCAGCAGCTTGGTGATTTCGTACACCGTGTGCTGCGCCTGCGCCACCGCCATGCCGTAACCGGGCACGATGATCA
This sequence comes from Burkholderiales bacterium, assembly GCA_038316355.1. Lineage (GTDB taxonomy): Bacteria > Pseudomonadota > Gammaproteobacteria > Burkholderiales > SG8-41. The sequence continues at coordinate 17,268 of JBBQAO010000065.1, read as the reverse complement.
CGTTTTTCGCCTCACGCAGCAGTTCCGCCGTCTCTATGGCACTGATCGAAACCACTTCACCCGCAGGCTCCGCTTCACCCTTCCTGGCTGCGGGTGCACCGCCGCCAGTACCGAAACCGCCGGCGATGACGCTGATGAAGTTGCGGTTCATCGCACGACACATGATGTAGGACAGGATCGCACCGCTCGAACCGACGAGCGCACCGGTGACGATCAGCAGGTCGTTCGACAACATGAAACCCGTCGCAGCTGCAGCCCAGCCGGAATAACTGTTCAGCATCGACACCACCACCGGCATGTCGGCGCCGCCGATGGCCATGACCATGTGGATGCCGAAGAGCAGCGAAACCACGGTCATGATGATCAGCGGCTTCATGCCCGCCTCCACCGATTCGGCGTGAATGAACTCGTATCCAAAATAAATGACAATCAGCAGGCCGGCCAGATTCAGCAGATGGCGCCCCGGCAACAGCAGCGGTTTGCCGCCGATCTTGCCCGAAAGTTTGCCGAACGCGATGACCGATCCGGAGAACGTGACCAGGCCGATCAGGATGCCGATATAGATCTCGACCTCGTGGATGACTTTTTCGGCGCCCTGCAGATTGCCCGATGCAGCCGGATCGATGTACGTCGCAAACCCGACCATCGCCGCCGCAATGCCGACCAGGCTGTGCATCAGCGCAACCAGTTCCGGCATCTGGGTCATTTTCACAGTGCGGGCGGCATAAAGGCCGATGGCCCCGCCGACCACCATGGCGCCGATGATCCAGGCATAACCCTGCGCGGTGACCTGCGGCCCGAATACTGTCGCCAGCACGGCGATGGTCATGCCCAGCATGCCGTAGAGATTGCCGCGCCGCGACGACTCCGGATGCGACAGCCCGCCGAGGCTGAGGATGAAAAGGATGGTAGCTCCAATATAGGAGACGCTAGCGAGGCTGGCAGACATTTTTCCGTCTCTCCTATTTACGGAACATTTCCAGCATGCGGCGGGTCACTGCGAATCCGCCAAACATGTTGATCGAGGTCAGTGCAATGCTCAGCACCGCAAGGCCAAGTATCCACGTCTCCGCCCGATCAGTGCCGCCCGCAAGCGGCGGCGCCACCTGCACCAGCGCGCCGATACAGATGATGCTGCTGATTGCATTGGTCACACTCATCAGCGGTGTATGCAGCGCCGGGGTCACGTTCCACACCACCATGTAGCCGATAAAACAGGCCAGCACGAATACCGTGAGGTGGCCGAGGAAAGCCGCCGGCGCGTAAGCCCCGACAAACCAGAACAGCAGGGCTGCGACCAGAAAGGTGATTGCGGTGCTCTTCGCCGATCCCGGCGCACCGGGGCCATGGCCGTGGCTTTTCTTCTCGACCGGCTTGGCCGCAACTACAGAGGGCTTGGGGGCCAGCAACTTGATCGGTGGCGGCGGCCAGGTAACGCTGCCTTCCTTGACGACCGTCAGACCGCGGATGGCGTCATCTTCCATGTTGACGTTGATGATGCCGTCCTTGGTCTTGCACAATTCTTCGGCCAGCCGGAACAGGTTGGTCGCATACAGTGTGCTCGACTGCTTGGCCAGACGGGAATTCAGGTCGGTGTAGCCGACGATCGTCACGCCGTGCCTCACCACTGTTTGCCCGGGTTCGGTCAACTCGCAGTTGCCGCCGCGCTCCGCCGCCATGTCGACTATGACGCTGCCCGGCTTCATGCTCCGCACCATCTCGGCGGTGATCAGCCTGGGCGCGGGCTTGCCGGGAATCAGCGCGGTGGTGATGATGATGTCCACCTCCCGCGCCTGCTTCGCGTACATCTCGCGCTGGGCCTGCTGGAAGCCTTCGCTCATCACCTTGGCATAACCACCACCCCCGGACCCCTCTTCCTCGAAATCGACCTTGACGAATTCGCCGCCCAGCGAAACGACCTGGTCAGCCACTTCAGCGCGCGTGTCGTTGGCGCGCACGATGGCGCCCAGACCAGTTGCCGTTCCGATCGCGGCGAGACCCGCGACGCCGGCACCGGCGATGAAGACCTTGGCCGGCGGAACCTTGCCCGCGGCGGTAATCTGGCCATTGAAAAAGCGGCCGAAGACGTTGGCGGCCTCGATGACGGCGCGGTAACCGGCAACGCCGGCCTGGGAAGTCAGCGCATCCATCTTCTGGGCGCGGGAGAGCACGCGCGGCAGCGAGTCTATGGCCAGCACAGTGGCGCGCTTTCCAGCCAGTTGCTGCATCAATTCCGGGTTTTGCGCCGGCCAGATGAAGCCGATCAGGGTGCCGCCTTCACGCAGGAGGCCAACTTCCTCCGGCGTCGGAACGCCTACCTTGAATACGATGTCGGAGCCGGACCACAACTGGGCCGCAGTCGCTGCAATCTCCGCGCCCGCAGCACGATAAGTGTCATCACTGCAATTCGCCGCATCGCCCGCGCCCGACTGCACCATGACCTTGAAGCCCAGCTTGATCAACTTCTCAACGACCTCCGGAACGCTCGCTACGCGTTTTTCGCCCGCAGCCGTTTCTTTAGGTACTCCGATGGTCTGAGCCATTAATTCCCCTTCACTGGCACTGGATATGGTGTGTCGATTGAATCAGGGCGACGACGACATAAAGGAGGTCGCGTGCAATGTGGGCTGATTATAAGACAAAATCTGCGGCGACCGCCCCGGCAACAGACGATTCCGTACATGGTCCTTATGCTCTCGTGCGCCGTGCTTATAACCCGTCGCGCACCGCTTATAATTCCCGCATGTCCGCGATCCGCATCCTGCCCGAACTCCTGATCAACCAGATTGCCGCGGGCGAAGTCATCGAACGCCCGGCATCCGCACTGAAGGAGCTGCTGGAAAACAGTCTCGATGCCGGTGCACAGGCGATCAGCGTCGAACTCGCCGCCGGCGGCGTCAAACAGGTTTCCGTCATCGACGACGGCAGCGGCATCGCCCGTGACGAACTCAAGCTCGCACTCGCCCGCCACGCCACCAGCAAAATTACTTCGCTCGACGACCTCGAGCATGTCGCCAGCCTCGGCTTTCGTGGCGAGGCGCTGGCGAGTATTGCCTCGGTATCGCGCATGGAACTGACCAGCCGCCGCACTGAAGAACGCCATGCCTACCGCGTCACTGCCGAAGGCCCGACTTTGAGCGCAGCGGAACCGGCAACGCTGGCGCGCGGCACCCGCATTGATGTGCGCGAGTTGTATTTCAACACCCCGGCACGGCGCAAATTCCTCAAGTCAGAACAAACCGAATTCGCGCATTGCGAAGAAGCCTTCCGCCGCATTGCGCTGTCGCGCCCCGACGTCGCGTTTGCGCTGACCCACAACGGTCGCGCCCGGCTCCAGGTCAAGCCGCAACCACTGGCCGCGCGCATCGCCGCCGTGCTCGGCGAAGAATTTGCCGATGGCGCACTGCCGGTCGAGGAATCCGGCGGCCAGATCGCCATCCGCGGCGCAATCAGTTCACCTTCGCATGCCAAAGGCACACGTGACGCGCAGTATTTTTTCGTCAATGGCCGCAGCATCCGCGACAAGCTGGTGGCGCACGCCATCCGCCAGGCCTATGCCGATGTGCTGCACCACGATCGCCATCCCGCCTTTGTACTGTTTCTCGACATCGACCCGCAACTGGTCGATGTCAATGTGCATCCGGCCAAGGCCGAGGTGCGTTTCCGCGATTCACGCGCAGTGCACCAGTTCATTTTCCACGCACTGCACAAGACACTGTCGCGTTCCGCCGGCGATGCCGCACCCGCAATGACTGCTCATTCACCATCACCGGCAGCAACACCCGCCACGCCGTTTTACCGCAACCAGTGGGCGATGCCGCTGGGCATTGCGCAGCCTGCAGGCGCTTACGCCACGCTGTTCGCGCCGCGGCCCGTCGCAGGCACGGCAACCTTGCCACAGACAGCACCGGCTGCGGCATTGCCACCATCCGGCGATGAACATCCGCTGGGATTTGCGCTGGCGCAACTCGCCGGAATTTACATCCTCGCCGAAAACCGCAACGGCCTGATCATCATCGACATGCATGCCGCGCACGAACGCATCATGTATGAAAAACTCAAAACCGTATTCGACGGTCAGACCATTCCGATGCAGCCGCTGCTGGTGCCGGTGCATTTCGCCGCTGAAGCGCTGGACGTCGCCACCACCGAAGATGAACGCGAAGGCTTGCAGGCACTCGGTTTCGACATCGCGCCCGCAGGACCCGGCGCATTGATCGTGCGCGGCGTGCCGGCATTGCTCGCCGATGCCGACGCGCAGGCGCTGGCACTGGATGTGCTGCATGAAGTCCGCGAATACGGCGCCAGTCGCATCGCCACCGAACGCGGCAATGAACTGCTCGGCACCATGGCCTGCCATGCCGCAGTACGCGCCAACCGCAAACTGACCGTGCCCGAAATGAACGCACTGCTGCGCGACATGGAAGCCACCGAACGCTCGGGCCAATGCAATCACGGCCGTCCGACCTGGCACCAGATTTCGGTCGCCGAACTCGACCGCCTGTTCCGCCGCGGCGAATAGTTCGGCGAAGAATTCAAGTAAGCAATTGATTTTAAACAATATTTATGCCTGCCATCGCGCAACCTCCCGCCATCCTGCTGATGGGCCCTACGGCCAGCGGCAAAACCGCGGTCGCGGTGCAACTTGCAACAACCCTGCCCTGCGAAATCATCAGCGTCGATTCGGCGATGATCTACAAGGACATGGACATCGGCACTGCGAAGCCCGATGCGGAAACCCTGCATCGCGCGCCGCACCACCTGATCAATATCATCGAACCGCATGAAAGTTATTCCGCGGCACGTTTCCGCGACGATGCGTTGACGCTGATGCGCGAAATCACCGAACGCGGCAACATTCCGCTGCTGGTCGGCGGCACCATGCTGTATTTCAAAGCGCTGGTTGAAGGCCTCAACGATCTGCCGGAAGCGGACTCCACCATCCGCCTGATCATCGAAACCATGGCCGATGAAGAGGGCTGGCCGGCAGTGCACGAAAAACTGCGCAAGGTCGATGCGGAAACCGCCGCACGACTGGAACCCAACGACTCACAACGTGTCCAGCGCGCACTGGAAATCTATTACATTACCGGCAAGTCGATGACCGACCTGCTGAAAAAACCCAAATACGTTTATTTCCCCTACACCCCCATCCGCATCGCGCTGCTGCCCAGCGACCGCGCGGTGCTGCATGAGCGCATCGCGCAGCGCTTCGATGCCATGCTCGCGGCAGGACTGGTCGATGAACTGCGCCAGTTGCGCGAAGATTACTCACTGGAACCCGACACGCCGGCCATGCGCTGCGTCGGTTACCGCCAGACCTGGGATCACCTGATCGGCAAAATCAGCCGCGAAGAACTGCGCGAACAGGGTATCGCCGCGACCCGCCAGCTCGCCAAGCGTCAGTTGACCTGGCTGCGCTCGACAGAAAATCTGACGGAATTCGACTGCCTGTCCGGGAATGTCGGGGATATGGTGCTGGAATATATCCGGCAGGAACTTGAGGCGATGGTGATCGCCGGAGAATCCTGATTCACTGGTATTGCCACCCGGAACTGCGCAGCAACAGCCTCATTGACGTTATAACGCTATAGCGTTACGATGCCATCAAGTCAACAACTCCGATGGCAGCGCCATGAGCGATCTCTCCAAAAGATCAACGATTTACTTCGATCCGTCGATACACCGGGCGCTGCGCTTGCGCGCCGCCTCGTCTCAGGTATCTCTATCCGAATTGGTGGATGAGGCGGTCAAACTGCTGATGCGCGAGGATCAGGAAGACCTGGCTGCGTTTGCGCAACGGGCCAGCGAACCGGAAATCAGCTACGAAGTCCTGCTCGCCGACCTGAAGAAGCATGGCAAGTTATAAGGTCACGTTCAAGAAATCCGTCGCCAAAGACCTGCGGGCAATTCCCAATCAGGACGTCAGACGCATACTGCAAAGAATTGATGCCCTTGCACTGGATCCGCGCGGTGAAGGCTGCGTAAAACTTTCCGGACCGGAACGATATCGCGTCCGACAGGGCGTCTATCGCATCGTTTACGAAATCCAGGACGACCGTCTGGTCGTGCATGTCGTCAAAGTCGGGCACCGCTACAGCGTGTACACCGGCAATTGAACCCAATGGCGGAATAGCGCAGCGCATTGCGCTGTATGCAAATCAGTATCAGGACAAAGTTCGGGAAAGATGAAGCGATCTTGCTTGCATCCGGCGGATGACGCCGCTCCGCGGCTTGTCCGCCCGGGATTTGTTGTTGTCGGGCGGGAGGAGCGCAGCGTATCCCGCCGTTAAGTCCTGGCCATCTCACGGAAGGCGGGATTCTCCCGCCCTGCAAATAATCCGAATCAAATCGGGACTTCGCTCCTTGACTTGGATAACGGTATCTACGAACAATATCTGATCGCCTCACACGGCAAGAGGCTTACTTCCGCCCGGTATTCCGCAACCGGTTCGCCAACGCGCGCAGCAGTGAATTGCCAAACACCGGATTGGTCTTGATCAGTTTCAGAAAGTCGTTGCGGTTGATCGACAGCAGGTTGGAATCCGCCGCCGCCGCCGCAGAAGCTGCGCGTTTGGATTGATCAACCAGCGCCATTTCACCGAACACGCCACCGGGCCGGATCAGTTCGACAACCTTTTCCTTGACCGTGATGCGCACCGAACCATCAATCACCACGTACATGAAAATGCCGCCCTCGCCTTCGCGCATGATCACGCCGTTTTTCGGGTGATACACCGGAGGCTGCCCGGGAAAATTCGACGTCAGTTCTTTCAGCAGGTCCTTGTCGAACACTTCACCCGACACCGGGATGGTTTCCGGCACCTGATTCTGGTTCTTGCCGAGCATCTGCATCGCCAGCGCCAGGCGCAGGCGTTTGATCAGGATTGCCAGCAGCATCAGCGCAAAATCCGGGGTTTTCTGGATCGCACCGGCAAACGTGCTGCCGTTCAGCTCGATGACTTCGCAGGCAATACGTGCAGTGGCGGTCGCACTGCGCGGCTCACCGGTGAGCACCGACATCTCGCCCAGCACCTCGCCGGCCTTGATCACGTCCAGCGGTTTGCCGCCGCGCGTCAGCGCAACTTCGCCGGAGGCGATGAAATACATGATGTTGCCGGCGCTGTTCTCGGCAAACAGCGCGCCGCCCGCGACGACATTGCGCGTCTTGCCGTTGGCATGGAAAAACAGTCGCGCCACATTGGCGTTGTAGACGTCGCTCTGCGACGGCCGGGTGAAATCGAGTTCGCTCATGGCATCAAACCTCGGGATATTGATTGACGGTATTTTATTGACTGTGATTTGTTGCTTGAGTTCTGCAGTGGCTACTCTGGAGCGCTGCCGGATACGCTGTCCGGCCCGCACTGCTGCCCACATAAAACCTTATAGGCAGGCTCCGCCCGGACGTCAAGCCAGACACATCACATTGCGCGAATTTCCGGTGCCATTTTATGGACGCGTTCTTGTGCGGCGGGAGAATCCCGCCGGCCGGCGTGTCTATGCGCGAAAGGCGGGATTCTCCCGCCCTGCGTTACTTGCAGCAAGCCCCAGACACTCAACCGGTACGCTTCACGCGCACGCCCGCCCAGCCCTTGGCCAAAGTGACTTTCAGCTCCTGCTCTTCGGTCAGTTGCGCGCTGTCGCGGATGATCGCGCCATCTGCCGTTTCAGTGATGCTGTAACCACGCTCCAGCACACGCTGCGGATTCAGATGCAGCAGGTGCGAGCGGATGCTGCTTACCCGCTCAGCGGCTGAGGTCATGCGCTCACGCGCGGCACCATGCAAGCGTCGCGCCAGTTCCTGTTGCTGCTGCGCCAGCATGCCGGTGTCCGGTGCCGCTGCGCGCAGCCGTTGCGCCGCATCGCGCAGGGCCCAGGATTGCTCCTCCGCGCCGCGCCGCCATTCGCCGCGCAAGCGGCTGGCAAGGTGCTGCAGATGGATCACCTGGTTGCGGATGCGCTCGCCCGGATGGGTCAGCCGCCGCGACAGGTAGTCGAGGCGCTGCATGCGGTCTTCGATGCCGCGTGCAAACACCCGCGTCAACTGCTGACCGAACAGCACCACATCGCGTTTGAGTTTCACGCCATCCGGGCTGACCAGCTCGGCAGCCGCGGTCGGCGTCGGCGCGCGCATGTCGGCGGCAAAATCGGCAATCGTGAAATCGGTTTCATGGCCGACCCCGGACACCACCGGCAGTGGGCAGGCCCGGATCGCCCGCGCCACGACTTCTTCATTGAACGCCCACAGGTCTTCGATACTGCCGCCACCACGGCAGACGATCAGCACATCGCATTCCGCACGCGCCCCAGCCAGCGCAATCGCTTCAGCAATTTTGGTGCCCGCACCCTCGCCCTGCACCGGAGTCGGATAAATGATCACGCTGATGCCCGGCATGCGCCGGCGCAGCGCAGTGATCACGTCGCGCAAAGCCGCGGCCTGCGGCGAAGTCACCACACCGACGCTGCGCGGGAACGGCGGCAGTTCGCGTTTCAGCGCCGGATCGAACAGGCCTTCCGCTTCGAGTTTGGCCTTGAGTTTTTCGAAGGCCGCATACAGCGCACCCAGCCCGGCGCGGCGCATTGCATCGACCGCCAGCTGGAATTTACCGCGCGCCTCATAAACCGTCGCCGTCGCCCGCACCTCGACCTGCATGCCGTTCTCCGGCTGCCAGTCCAGGTGCTGCGCCTTGTGACGGAACATCACCGCATCGACCTGCGCGGCCTCGTCCTTCAAGGTGAAATAACAATGGCCACTGTCGTAACGCTTGAAATTGGAAATTTCGCCGGCAACCCAGACCAGCGGCACGCCGCGCTCAACCGCCGTGCGCGCGAGCCGGTTCAGCTCGGCGACGGAGATGACGGTTTGCTGGGTGGCTTGGTCGAGCAGATCAGGCATTGCGTGATTGTAAGGAGTGCGTGTTCAGCGAAGAACCACTCTACGCATTGGCGGTCTGACCTGCCCGCTGATCCAGCTCCGCCCAGCGTTCGAATTTCGTTGCCAGCAATTTTTCAATCGCTGCCGCCCGCTCACGGTCAGCCTTCAGTTGCGCAGCACCCTGCCTGTGATAATCGCCATTACTCATGCGCGCAGCAAGCGCCGTCTGCTCCCGCTCCAGCACTTCCAGTTCACCCGGCAACTGCGCCAACTCACGCTGTTCCTTGAAGCTCAGTTTGGCCTTCACCGACATCGCAGCACGCGCCGCATTTTTTGCCGGTGCAATCGCTCTGGTTTCAGGCGCATCAGGCAAAGAGCGCTGCATCAGCCAGTCGCTGTAACCGCCGACATATTCCTTCCAGCGCCCTTCGCCCTCGGCGACCAGCGTCTGTGTCACCACGTTGTCGAGGAAGGCGCGGTCGTGACTGACCAGCAGCAGCGTGCCCTTGTAACCCTGCAGCGTGTCTTCAAGCAGTTCCAGCGATTCGATGTCGAGGTCATTGGTCGGCTCATCGAGCACCAGCACGTTGGCGGACCGCGCAAAAAGCCGTGCCAGCAGCAACCGGTTGCGTTCGCCCCCGGACAACATGCTGACCTTGGCCTGGGCGCGCTGCGGCGGGAACAGGAAGTCCGACAGATAACTCATCACGTGTTTGCGGCCGTCCGCCGTTTCCACCCATTCCGAGCCCGGGCTGATGGTTTCGACCAGCGTCAATTCGGGATTGAGCTGTTCGCGCAACTGGTCGAAATAGGCGATTTCCTGCTTGGTGCCCAGGCGCACGTCACCGGTATCGGGTGCCAGTTCACCAAGGATGATTTTGATCAGCGTCGATTTGCCGGCGCCGTTGGTGCCGATCAGGCCGATGCGGTCGCCGCGCAGGATGCGCAGGTCGAGGTCGCGGATCAGCACTTTGCCGTCGTAACCCTTGCTGACGTTGGTCAGTTCAGCGACCAGCTTGCCCGAGCGTTCGCCGGCATCCAGCGCCAGCTTGACGTTGCCAATGCGGTCACGGCGCGCAGCGCGTTCGACACGCAGTGATTCCAGCCGTCGCACCCGCCCCTCATTGCGGGTGCGTCGCGCCTTGACGCCCTGGCGGATCCACACTTCTTCCTGCGCCCAGAATTTGTCGAAGCGGCGGCTGGCTTTTTCCTCTTCGGCGAGCTGGTCGGCCTTGCGTGCTTCGTAGGCGGCGAAATTGCCCGGGTACGAGCGCAGCAGTCCGCGGTCGAGTTCGACGATGCGCGTCGCCACACGGTCGAGAAAGGCGCGGTCATGAGTAATGATGATCGCGGATTTGATCTGGCCCTTGATCAGCAGGTCTTCAAGCAGCGTGATGCCGGCGATATCGAGATGGTTGGTCGGCTCGTCGAGCAGCAGCAGGTCGGGCTGCATGGCCAGCGCCAGCGCCAGTGCCGCACGTTTGCGTTCGCCGCCGGAGGCGGTCTGCGGCGGACGTGATTCATCCAGACCGAAACGGTGCAGGTATTCGAACAGCCGCGCGTCGGCGCGCCAGCGTTCGCGTTCGTCATGCATGTCCTCCAGCCCGCCGCGCGCGGTGAGGCTGGCGTGCAGGTTGTCGGCATCAGGCAACAGCGGTTCCTGTTCAACCGTTACCACGCGCAGTCCGTCCTGGCGGCGGATTTCGCCGTCGTCGAGCGCGCCGCGGCCGGCAATGATGCTGAGCAGCGAGGATTTGCCGGTACCGTTGCGGCCGATGAAGCCGATGCGTTCGCCGTCATGGACGGTCAGGTTGGCACGGTCGAGCAGCGGATGCAGGCCGAAAGCGAGTTCGGCGTCGTCTATAGTCAGTAAGGCCATGGCCCGAGTATAGCTGCTGATTTTTTCAGACTGCGTCCACCAAGTGGTACAACCCACGGACGCGTAACGGTTTTTTCCGGCAACACCCATCCACAGCATCACGCACCGCTGGCAGCCTATCGCGCATGCTCCTGTGCCATCACAGGGGGATATTCATAAGTATTTGTTTTTATTGGTATTTTTATTAAGTTTAACAAATAGGCAATAGTCGAAAAGTCCAGACAGGGGCAGTACTTACGCGTTTCATTTACAGGGTGTGCACAGGCTTATCCACAGCAATTGTGGACAAGCGGAAAAATGCGTTGCGGCTCAACGGCTTTGCGTCAGGACTGGCCAGCCATCGCTTCATGCGTGCGACGGCGACGATTCGGTCTCAGGGCGCGATGCGCCGAGCGCCGTTTGCCGGTCTGCAAATAAGCGATGGTGCGACACTGCCCTGAGGCCAAATCGTCCCGTCGCGCTTGCTGATTCGACGCGTGGCGGCTACAGTTACGCGACTTTTTTGCAACCCGATTCCTAATTTTCCCGGAAAATCCCGCTTGTTATCCATTATTGAAGCCGCCGGCTGGCCGATCTGGCCCCTGATACTGTGTTCCGTCATCGCGCTGGCCATCATCGGCGAACGCCTGTGGTCGCTGCGCCAGAATGTGGTGCTGCCGAAAAACATGCTGGTGCATGCGGTGCAGGCCTACCGCCAGAACGGCGTCACGCCGCAACTGCTGACACAGCTCGCCGCCAGCGCGCCCCTGGGCCAGATCCTCGCTGCCGGCCTGCGCAACGAAAAACACACCCCTGCCGTGATGAAAGAGGCCATCGAGGAGGCCGGTCACGTGGTGGCCATCGAACTCGAGCGTTTCCTGACCACCCTCGGCACCATCGCCGCGATTTCGCCGCTCCTGGGTCTGTTCGGCACGGTGATCGGCATGATCGAAATTTTCGGCTCGCAATCGCCCACGGGCGGCGGCGGCAATCCGCTGGTGCTGGCGCACGGCATTTCGATCGCGCTCTACAACACCGCCTTCGGCCTGGTGGTCGCCGTGCCAAGCATGGTGTTCTACCGCTATTTCCGCACCAAGGTCGACGCGCTGCTGGTCGACATGCAGATGCAGGCGGTGAAGCTGGTCGAAATCATCCACGGCGAACGGGATGCCTGAGTTGTCGTTTGCAATCCGGCGCAGCGGATTTTACGCATGAAATTCCGCCACCGCGCCTTCCGCGAAGAACCGGAGATCAACTTCATTCCGTTGATCGACGTGCTGCTGGTGATCCTGATCTTCCTGATGGTCACCACTACCTACTCGCGTTTCGCCGAACTCCAGATCAACCTGCCGACGGCGGAATCCGGCAAACCGCCAGAACACCCGGCGCAGGTCGACGTCGCGGTCGACGCCAAGGGCAATTACACGATCAACAAGGCCGCAGTGCCGGGCAACAACTCCGCCACATTGAGTGCCGCGCTGAAAAGCGCTGCCGGCGACATGAAAGATCCGGTGGTCGTCATCAATGCCGATGCCAATGCCGCCCACCAGTCAGTGGTGCGCGTGATGGAAGCGGCTCAACTCGCCGGCCTCGCCAAAATCACCTTCACCACGCAGGCGCCGCGCAAATAATCTGCGCCGCCGTTTCCCGACGGCACCGCCCATGTCAGCAAACTCCACCCCCGCGCACTGGCAAACACGCGGCCCGCTGGCCGTGCTGCTGCTGCCGGTCGCTGCGCTGTTTGCAGCGGTGGCAGCAATACGCCGCAGCGTTTACCGCTGCAAGCTGCTGCGCAGCGAAGAGATTGGCGTACCGGTCATCGTCGTCGGCAACATCACCGCTGGGGGCACTGGCAAAACACCGCTGGTATTGTGGCTGGCACAATTTCTCGCCGCGCAAGGCAGGCGACCAGGCATCATCAGTCGCGGTTATGGCGCAACGCGCAGCGATCCGCGTGCCGTGCCCGCGTATGGCAGCGCGGCGGATTACGGCGACGAACCCTGCCTGCTGGCGCAACGCGCCGGCTGCCCGGTATGGGTGGGCAGCGACCGCGCAGCCTCCGCGCACGCGCTGCGCGCGGCTCATCCTGACGTCGATGTCATCATCAGCGACGACGGCCTGCAGCATTACCGGCTGGCACGTGACATTGAAATCGCAGTCATCGACGGCACGCGTGGCCTCGGCAACGGCTGGCCGCTGCCGGCGGGGCCGCTGCGCGAACCAGCATCCCGGCTGACTACGGTTGATGCAGTAGTGGTCAACGGCGGCGATGCAAGGGGTGCGTTTCCGCAAGCCATGGCAATGCAACTGGAAGGCCATGCTTTCCGCAATCTGCGCGATCCGCAACAAACCGCTGAAGCCGCGCATTTTCACGGGCAGCCGGTTTATGCCATCGCCGGCATCGGCAACCCGCCGCGGTTTTTTTCACACCTGAAAAACCTCGGCCTGGACTGCATCACCCGCGCATTTCCCGACCATCATGCCTACACCGAGCAGGACCTGCAGTTCGCCGGTGATCATCCCATCGTGATGACTGAAAAGGATGCGGTAAAATGCACGGCATTCGCCTCCACGCGCCACTGGGCGCTGGTCGTTAACGCAGTACCCGATCAATCACTGGGCACAACCATCAACGCCCGGCTCGCACAGGCCCGCCAACATGGATGACAAACTGCTCGACATACTGGTCTGCCCGCTCTGCAAGGGTCCGCTGCTCTACCGCAAGGCCGCCAATGAACTGGTGTGCAAACCCTGCCGCCTCGCTTATCCGATCCAGGACGGGATCCCGGTGATGCTGGAGGAAGATGCGCGCAAGGTTCCTACGGAAGAAGAGTTGTAAAACCGTGAATATGTGAATGAGTGAAAGAGTGAAGGAGTGAAGGAGTGAATGTGCCACCCCTTTGCATTACCCTCTTCACGCCTTCACTCTTTCACCCCTTCACCGAATTCAAATGAAATTCACCGTAGTCATCCCCGCCCGTTACGCCTCGTCGCGCTTCCCCGGCAAACCGCTGGCCGACATCGGCGGCAAGCCGATGGTGGTGCGCGTCGCCGAGCGTGCCGCCAAAAGCGGCGCAGCGCAGGTCATCGTGGCCACCGATGACGCGCGTATTGCCGCTGCGGTCGACGCTCATGGTCACCAGGCACTGATGACGCGCCGTGACCATGCCTCCGGCACCGACCGGCTGGCCGAAGTTGCCGCCAGACTCGGCCTTGCCGCCAATGCCATCGTCGTCAACGTGCAGGGCGACGAACCGCTGATCGCGCCGGCGCTGATCCGCCGCGTCGCCGAAAACCTCGCTGCGCACCGCGCTGCCGCGATCGCCACTGCCGCCTGCCGCATCCGCGACGTACGTGACATGGCCAATCCGAACGTGGTGAAGGTCGTGCTCGACGAGCAGGGTTACGCGCTGTATTTCAGCCGGGCGCCGATTCCGTACGCACGCGACGCCTTTTCCGCCGGCATCCGCAAGCTGCCCGCGACCCTGCCCGCATTGCGTCATCTCGGCATTTACGCCTACCGCTGCAGCTTCCTGCGCGCCTACACCCGGCTCAAACCGGCGGCGATCGAACGTGCCGAGGCACTGGAACAGTTGCGTGCGCTGGCCCACGGTTACCGCATCAGCGTGGCCATCATCGCCTCAGTGCCCCATCCCGGCGTCGATAACCCCGCAGATTTACGCAAAGTGCAATCGTTGTTTCGTCGTTAAAACAAAAATGTCACGCTGATTTTGCGTGCTGCGGCGGCACAGCTATACTTCCACTCCTTCCACCCCTTCCACTCCAACACAGCATCATTCCATGCGCATACTGTTACTCGGCCTGCCCGGATCCGGCAAAGGCACCCAGGCCCAATTCCTGGTCCAGCGTTTCAGGATCCCGCAGATTTCCACCGGCGACATGCTGCGCGCGGCGATGAAAAGCAATTCGGCGCTCGGCAACGAAGCCCGTGCCTACATGGAGCGCGGCGCGCTGGTGCCGGATCCGCTGGTCATCGGACTGGTACAGGAACGCATCAAGGCGCCGGACTGCACATCCGGCTTCATCATGGACGGTTTTCCGCGCACGCTGCCGCGGGCCGAGGCGTTGCGCCAGGCCAATGTCGACATCAATAGCGTGATCAATATCGAAGTCGCCGACGACGAAATCCTCAAGCGCATGAGCGGACGGCGCGTACACATGGCATCGGGGCGCTCCTACCACGTTGATTTCAATCCACCAAAGATCGCCGGAAAAGATGACATCACCGGTGAGCCGCTGGTACAGCGTGCCGACGACAACGAGTCGACGGTCAGGGACCGCATTGCGACCTATCACGCCCAGACCAAACCACTGATCAATTATTACCTCAACTGGGGTGCCAGCGGCGAACCGCGCGCCCCGCAATACGTGCTGATCAAGGGTGTGGGTTCGGTCGAACACATCCGCGACGCGATTTTCGCCGCCGTCGAAGCACGCAAGCCACGCTGATCACCGCAACGCGGTAACACCGTGCCCGCCCTCAACGCCCTTTACGCCCAGTCGGGCGGCGTTACCGCCACCATCAACGCCACCGCCTGCGGCGTGATTGAGACGGCACGGCAGCACCGCTCGCGCATCGGTCGCGTTTATGCTGCACGCAACGGCATCCCCGGTGCGCTGGCCGAAGACCTGATCGATACCACTGCCGAATCCGCAGCAACCATCCGCGCCTTGATGCACACCCCCGGCGGCGCTTTCGGCTCCTGCCGCTTCGACCTGTCGCCGCTGCCGCAGGGCCGCGCGCAGTACGAACGCCTTGCTGCGGTATTCCGCGCCCACAACATCGGTTATTTTTTCTACAACGGCGGCAACGGCTCCGCGGAAACCGCGCATCAGGTTGCGACCATACTGCCGCAGCTCGGTTGCCCGGTGATATCACTGGCAGTGCCGAAAACCATAGACAATGACATCCTGCACTCCGACTCGAGCCCTGGTTTCGGCTCGGTGGCCAAGTTCGCCGCCACCAGCCTGCGCGAAGCCATGGCCGACCTCGCGTCGATGGCGCACAGTTCGACCAAGGTGTTCGTGATGGAAGTGATGGGCCGCCACACCGGCTGGATTGCCGCGGCCTGCGGTCTCGCGCTGCCCGCAGGCAGCGACGGCCCGCTGCTGGTGCTGGTGCCCGAAATCCATTTCGACCGCAACCGTTTTCTCGCTGCAGTGCGCGCACGGGTCAACAAACATGGCTGGTGCGCCATCGCGGTCGCTGAGGGAGTCCAATTGCGCGACGGCCGCCGCCTGACACAGGCCGGCGGCGACGGCATCCCCGGTCATGAACAACTGGGGGGCGTCGCGCCTCTGATCGCGGCGATGTTACGCGAGGCCTTGCAGGTCAAAGTACACTGGAGTGTGCTCGATTATGTGCAGCGCGCAGCACGCCATCTGGCGTCAAAAACCGATGTTGAACAGGCTTATGCCATCGGTCGCGCTGCGGTGAACTATGCCTTGCAGGGAAAAACCGATGTGATGCCGGTGATCGAACGGACCAGTGACCGCCCCTATCGCTGGCGCATCAAGCCCGTAGCACTGGCCAGCCTGATGAACCGCGAAAAACGCCTGCCGCGCAGTTTCCTCACCGGCGATGGTTACCGCCTGACCGCCGGCGCCCGCGCCTATTTCACGCCGCTGATCCGCGGCGAAGCCTGGCCGCCGTTTGCCGACGGCCTGCCGGTGCATGCCCGGCTGAAACTCAAGCCGGTGACCCGGCGCCTGCAGTCCGTATTCCGGGCTCTGCCATAAGCGGGATTACAGGCGGGAAATCCAGCGGGAAACGCAGGGTTTTCTTTTATAATGCGCAATCCGCGAAATTGAGACGTTAAAAAGAGGTGCTGAGCATGCGTACCTGCAGCCATCCGGCTCAGATTCGCAGACCACAACGCCCGGTTCAGCGCGGATTATTCAGGTCGATGCCAGATGCGTGATGATGCGCAGGTCTTGCGCTGAGCCCGAAATAAAGGCACCCTAGCGCGGCTCCGGCTCAGCGCTGGCAAAATTTATTCAATTAAAACAATAGTTTAGGAGTAATCATGACGAATGGTTTGATCTTTGCGCTGGTCTGCGCCGTCGCCGCGCTCGTCTACGGCGTCGTGTCGATCCGCTGGATCGTTGCGCAGCCCGACGGCAATGACCGCATGCGTGATATCGCAGCGGCAATTCAAGCAGGTGCGCAAGCCTATTTAAATCGTCAGTACACCACCATCGCCATCGTCGGCGGGGTGCTGTTCGTGTTGATCTGGATCCTGCTCGACGGCACCACCGCCGCGGCATTTTTTGTCGGCGCATTTTTGTCCGGTCTCGCCGGTTACATCGGCATGAACGTGTCGGTACGCGCCAACGTGCGCACTGCTGAAGCCGCGCGCCATGGCATCAATCCTGCACTGGACATCGCCTTCCGCGGCGGCGCCATCACCGGCATGCTGGTGGTTGGCCTCGGCCTGCTCGGCACGGTGCTGTTCTTCTGGTACCTGACCGCCACCGCCGGCTACGACGCCAAAATGAGCGACGTGATCAAGCC
>JBBQAO010000063.1:0-20900 GCA_038316355.1 Burkholderiales bacterium | reverse complement strand
TGAATGTGTGGGTGTCGAGCACGTCGGAGGACATGGACATTTTTGTCACCATCCGCAACATCGACGCCCACGGCCATGATGTCTGTGAAGTCGGCCAGCACAGCCAGCCGATCCCCTGTGTCACCAAGGGCTGGCTGCGCGCATCGCATCGCAAGCTGGATGAGCAGAAATCATTGCCTTATCGTCCTTATCATGCCCATGACGAGCGTCTGTGGCTGAAGCGCAATGAGGTCGTCGAATGCAAGGTCGAAGTGTGGCCGACCAGTATGGTGTTCAAAAAGGGCCATCAACTGCGCGTCGACATCCAGCCGCGCGATGGCCAGGGCAGCGCGCCGTACACTCACTATCATGGCGACTACAACGCCGGGGCAGTGAACTCGGTGTATGCCGGGGGCAAAACACCGTCGTACCTGATGGTGCCGATCATCCCGGCAAAGCGGGGCGCGAAGTAATGTGCTGAACGACCGGGGTTGAACAACAGCCTGCAACAATAAAAAATGCGCCGTTCGCGGCGCATTTTTTAACAGGCTAGCGAGAAGCAATGCGAATGCACGAGAAGTTTGGTTCAAACGGTCTATTTTCAATAATTATAATTAAAATCAATTGATTATAAGACATACGGGGTAGGCGTAGCCCTTGTTTTTGTGTGGAAATGGTGACAATTTGTCACCGATTTGCTATATTCCGCCCGCTGCCTGAAACACATTCTCCAACATCGATATCAAAACAAATTTCAAAACTGACACTAAAACTGAACCTGACTACGACACTCAAGCTGATAAACACACTGACTCCCCACACTGATACTCAAAACGACAATGGCAACTAAAACATCAGATGAACGGGGCCGCATCACAGCCCGGCTTCCCCAGGCACTGGTAACAGAGCTTGAGGAAGCGGCGGCGTTGGTGGGTGTCACGGTTAATCAGTTTATTGTGCAAGCCGCTTCAGAACGGGCACGCACGATCATTGAGACCTGCGCGCGGATCGACTTATCACGTCGGGATGCGGCCTTTATTGCTAACTTGCTGGACGCACCTCCTGCGCCGAATGCGGCGCTGCTGAAGGCGGCCCAGCTTTATAATAAGGTCGTAACTCATGCTGAATCAGATTCAGTTCCAAGCGCTTCAGGACGACCACGACACTGAGGGTTTTACCTGCGGCGTTGATGCGCTGGACCAATGGTTGAAGCGCATCGCCCGGCAGCACATCAGCAAAGGAGTTTCCCGCACTTTTGTCGCGACGGATTCCTCCACCCTCGATAGGATTGTTGGCTACTACGGCTTGACCGTAGCCGCAATCGACACGGACAAACTGCCCAAGGATGTCGCCAAGAAACTGCCGCGAAGCGTGCCGCTGGTGTTGATTGGTCGCCTGGCTAATTCGGTCACCATGCGCGGGCAAGGCATCGGTGCTTTGTTGCTGATCGATGCGTTGAAGCGAATCGTCGATGTATCCAACAACGTGGGTGTTACCTTGATACTGGTGGATGCGAAGGACGCTGAGGCGGCGAACTTTTATCGGCATTTTGGTTTTATGCCATTGCCAGATACACCCCTTCGACTGGCGTTGCCCGTCGCGACCGCGAAGAAAATTTTTACTTCGCGTTAGCCGGGGCCGGCACTGGTGGTCGGGCAAACCACTGCGCCGATCATTGCTGTAAGCGCTCAGTCCAGGGTGTCGCGCACCCACCCCAGCACCGCAGTCAGTCGCGGCGGCAGCACGTCCTCGGCTTCGTCGAAGGTGACCCAGCGCCATTCATCATAGGCGGGCCGGCCGAGTTCATGGATGATGGGCAGTGTTACTTCCTCGGTTTTGGTGATGGCGAGGTAGTAACGCGCGATTTCGCCGGTGCCGTAGGCGATGGTTTCCTTGTGTGACTCACCAGAATCAAAAGCCAGGTCCGAAATGCCGGTGCCCTCGGTTGCTTCGCGCCGTGCGGCGTCATGCGGACCTTCGCCCTCTTCGAGCAGGCCTTTGGGAAAGTCCCAGTTGCCTGCTGCGCGCAGTACCAGCAGGCGCCAGCCATTGCGGCGCCTTGCGATGACAACGCCGGCAGAACGGACTACAGCGTCGGGAGCGGTCACGGCATCTGGATCTTGCTGCCGGGGCCGCCCATCCCGGGTACGACGATGGAGGAAGCCTGCTGACGGCGCAGGTCCTGCAACTCGCGCACGGTGCGTTCGACGGCTTCCTTGGCAGCGTCGCCGAATTTCTCGACGGCTTCGCCGAGGGTCGGCGCTTCGATTTCAAAATTGATCGGCAGCGGACCGGCGTTGGTCATGATCTGCGCTTCGCCGACGTACAGGGTCGGGCGTGCGGCGTCATCGCTGCCGTCGCTTTTGAGCGGGGTCATGCGACGGATGGTGCCGACCTTGCGGTCGGTGACGATATCTTCGCGATACAGCGCGGTGGCGTCCATTTTGGTGTCGGGTGCGGGTGCGCCTTGTTCGGGTCGTTGTGCCATGACAGTGCTTCCTGAAATGAGTGAAAGGTGAATGAGGGGGGAATGAGGGGTGAATGAGTGCGCTAGGGTATCAAAAACGCCCGGGGCGGGTCACGCCCGATGCGATAATATCGATGGTCTCCAAAAACATGACAGCCTCGTCAGAGGCATGTTTTTGTCATTATCTGAATGGCTTTACATAAAACCATGTCCGGAATCACCCTGACCACCCGCATTACACTGGCTACCATTAACGCGCGGTATGTGCATGCCGCGCTGGGGCTGCGCTGCCTGCGCGCCAACATGGGGGCATTGCGCGAATCGACGCGGATCAGCGAATTCGTGCTCGGCGACCGCCCGGCGGACATCGCCGAACGCCTGCTGGCGGATGCGCCGAGCCTGATCGGTTTTGGTGTCTATATCTGGAATGTCGAGGAAACCGCGCGCGTGATCGCCATCCTCAAGCGCGTGGCGCCGGACATCGTCATCGTTGTCGGCGGACCCGAAGTCAGTTATGAAACGGAAGAACAGCGTGTCTGCGCGCTGGCTGATTATGTGGTCACCGGCTGGGGCGATGTGACCTTTCCGCAGTTGTGCGCCGACATCGTCGCCGGCACACCACTGGCGCAGAAAATCCACGCCGGCAAACAGCCGCCATTGGCCGACATCGCATTGCCCTACGACGAATACACCGATGAGGACATCGGGCGCCGCTTTATTTATGTCGAGGCTTCCCGTGGCTGCCCGTTCAAGTGCGAGTTCTGCCTGTCTGCACTGGATAAAACCGCGTGGCCCTTCGAAGTCGAACGTTTTCTCGGCGAACTCAAGGTATTGTATGACCGCGGCGCGCGGCATTTCCGTTTTGTCGACCGCACCTTCAACCTGAAAATCGCCGCCAGCCTGGCGATACTCGAGTTTTTCCTGGCGCGGCTGTCGGATGATCTGTTCATCCACTTCGAACTGATCCCCGACCATTTGCCGGAAAAGCTCAAGGCTGCGATCGGGCGTTTCCCCGCAGGCCGGCTGCATTTTGAAGTCGGTATCCAGACCTGGGACGAAGCGGTGCAGGCACGCATTTCGCGCAAGCAGGACAACGCCGCCGCCGAGGCCAACCTGCGCTGGCTGCGCGAGGAATCGCCGGCGCTGGTCCATGTCGATTTGATCGCCGGGTTGCCGGGGGAGGATATGGCCAGCTTCGGTCGCGGTTTCGACCGGTTGCATGCGCTGCGGCCCCATGAAATCCAGGTCGGCATCCTCAAGCGGCTGCGCGGCGCGCCGATTGCCCGCCATACTGAGCAGCACACCATGCGTTACAGCCCGGATGCGCCCTATGTGGTGCTGGCCACAGACGCCCTCGATTTCAATGAGGTACAACGCATTGTGCGTTTTGCACGCTACTGGGATCTGGTCGGCAATTCCGGACGTTTTCACCGCACGCTGCCGTTGTTGCTGGTGGATGGTCCTTTTGCACAGTTCATGCAGTTCACCGACTGGTTGTTCGCCCGCACCGGCAAGACCCACGAATTTGCACTGGAAAAACTTTGCGGTTACCTGCATGATTTTCTGGTGGCTGCAGGCACGGATGCTGCGACTGCGGCGGCCGCGGTGGCCGGCGACTACGAGGCGGGCGGCGCCAAGGGCAAGTTGCCGTTCATGGCCAGCGGCACGCGGCCGGATCCGAAGGCAGGCGTGCGTGGCAAACTGCGTCAGGCGCGGCATGTGCATGTCTGAACCTAGTGATGAGTGCTGAGTGATGAATGCGGAGCGGAAAACCTGCCATGCGACGTTTTGATCCCCACGAACATTCCCGCAACGTGCTGGGCGAGAAGCTGCAGTCCTGCAGTGAACGGCCGAAAACGGGGTTTTTCCGCGACGGCTGCTGCAATACCAGCCCCGAGGATCCCGGCGTACATACGGTCTGCGCAGTGATGACCGCGGAATTTCTCGAATACAGCAAGGCGCAGGGCAACGACCTGACCACGCCGTACCCGCAGGCCGGATTTCCCGGGCTGAAGCCGGGTGATCGCTGGTGTTTGTGTGCGCCGCGCTGGCGCGAGGCGCTGGATGCCGGCCGAGCACCGCGGGTGGTGCTGGCGGCGACGCACGAAGGCTCGCTGGAATTCGCGTCGCTGGCGGATTTCAAGAAACACGCAATCGACCTGTCCTGACACACACAAGGAACACCATGACCGACATCGACGGTAAGACCCTGAGCCCACTGCCCTCCAATGACCTGATCACGCTGACCCACATCGTCTATGGCCTGCATGCCTTCAGCGCGCTGACCGGGCTGACCAGTGCGGCTTTCATCGTTACTGCGTTCCTCACCGGCTGGCCGTCGATCATCGCGGTGATCATCAATTACGTGAAGCGCGATGCCGTGCGCGGCACTTTTCTCGACAGCCATTTTTCCTGGCAGATCCGCACTTTCTGGTGGGCGCTGGGCTGGTTTGTCCTGGCGTGGCTGATGATCGTCACGATCATCGGTGTCGTCGTCGGCTTGCCGCTGATGCTGCTGACGGGGATCTGGGTGCTCTACCGCATCATCCGCGGCTGGATTGCGCTGACCAACCGCAAGGCGATGCCGCTGCCCGGCTGATTGCGGTGTCCGTCCGTGTCGACAAATGGCTGTGGGCCGCGCGGTTTTTCAAGACGCGCACAGTGGCGCAGCAGGCGGTCGAAGGCGGCAAGGTCAAGGTCGGTGGTGAACGCATCAAGCCGGCAAAGGAAGTGCGCGTCGGCGACGAACTGGCGATCCAGATCGGCGCCTACCTGTGGATCGTGCGTGTTGTGCAACTGTCAGACAAACGCGGTTCTGCGACCGTTGCGCGCACGCTGTACAGCGAAGACGAAGCCAGTCGCGTGAAACGTGAAGAGCAGACAGCACTGCGCAAATTCGCCGCCGAACCGGCGCAGGAGCGCCACGGCCGGCCGACCAAACGTGAACGGCGCCAGCTTGAACGCTGGCGCAGTGAATAGGTCCAACCCGCATCACCGGAGAACAACCATGAGTGAAAACGACAAACCCAGACCAATCGACCTCGAGCAGGCCGCGCGGCTGATTGATGAGCTGGAGCGCGATCTGGCAAAAGTGCGCGGCGGCTCGGCGGATGTGCAGCGGCTGCGCGATGAAGTGGAGACGCTGCGTAACGTGCTGAATTCTCCCGTGCAGCGCGACCACTGGGTCAGCGACAGCCTGCACGAAATCCGCGGCCTGCTCGATGAAACTGTGGACGAGGCGGTCTATGAGGGCATGACCATCAGCCGTTATGCGGCGGAGGCTGCGCGCATACTTGGCTTGTAACCTCAGAGTTTGCCGTTGAGTTCCTTCCCCATCAGTGCATGGGTAGATCTGCACATCTCAAAGAAACACCCTCTCCCGCCTTGGGGCGGGAGAGGGTGGGGGTGAGGGTAGGGGCTATCGCAGTACCGCAGGCCCCTCACCCCACCCCTCTCCCCGCAAGCAGTGCGAGGGTGTTGAAGAGAGGGCAATGTGTTGATGCATATGCCATCAGGGGGAAAGGCGGGATGAGTGTCTTTAAATACTGTGCGTCAAACCTCTACCCCATCCCCAGCTTCGCTCCAAGTGTTCCCTTGCCCTTGCCCCCCAAGGGGACTTCCCCCGGGGCGAGCAGAGGTTAAGGTATATAAAATTAACAATAAAAACAATTACTTACGACTTATCCTGCTGTGGCCCCGGTCGCCCGTCTTCCACCACGAATTGCCCCAGTTCATACACCTTCGATTGCGCATCGGCGACGTCGCTTACCGCGCGGAATGAAGTTTCCCAGCGCTGCGGCGTGACTTCGAACCTGGCATAACCACGGCGCGCGCCGTTGGCGAATTTGACATGCGGATTTTTGCTGAGCAATGCTTCGATGCGCGCTCGGCTCGGGCCCAGCGATGAAATCGAGGTGCCGACAAATTCGCTGGCGATCACCGGCGAGCGTTCATTGTCGAAATCCACGCGCAGGTCGCCTGCCATCGCAAAATGCACATCACCGCCGATGACGACCGGGTTGCGGATTTTGCGTTCGGCGATAAAACGCAGCAGTTTTTCGCGCGCCGCCGGATAACCGTCCCAGCCGTCGGTATAAACCACGCGTTCGCTGCCGGCACCGCGATCGGCCTGACCCATCAGCGTGGTCTGGGCAATGATGTTCCAGCGCGCCGGCGACTGCGTCAGCGCGTTTTCCAGCCATTGCTCCTGCGCGCTGCCGAGCAGCGAGCGGCCCGGCTGCGTGCGCTCGGGGCATTCGAGCACATTGACCTGGTTGCCGCCGCCGCGGCCCTTGCGTGAACACACGTGGTAATCGCGGTACTGGCGCATGTCGAGCAACTGGATGTTCGCGAGCCTGCCCATCGCATGCGTGCCGTAGATTTTCATGTCTGGCCCGCCGGCATATGTGCCGGGCGGCAGCGGCATGTGTTCGTAATAGGCCTGATAGGCCGCGGCGCGGCGCGCGAGAAAGGCATCGACAGGATCCAGGTCCTGCGAACGGTCGCGGGCGTAATCATTATCGACTTCGTGATCGTCCCAGGTCACCAGCCACGGGCAGGCGGCGTGCGCGGCCTGCAGATGCGGATCGAGTTTGTATTGCGCATACCGGTTGCGGTAATCGGCCAGCGTGTACGGCTCGGGACTGTGATGTTCGCGCACCTTGCTGCGGCCCCAGGAACTTTCGTAGATGTAATCGCCGACGTGAATCACGAAATCCAGCGGCTGCTGCGCCATGTCGCGATAAGCGGCGTAGTGGCCGTGTTCATAGTGCTGGCAGGACGCAATCGCAAACGCCAGCTTGCCGCGCTCGTCATTCGCGGTCGGTGCGGTGCGCGTGCGCCCGGTGGCGCTGACCGCATCACCGGCCATGAAGCGGTACCAGTACCAGTGTGAGGGATGGAGTCCGCGCGCCTGCACGTGCACTGCATGCGCGAACTGCGGCGTGGCGATGGCTTCGCCGCGATCAATGATTTTGCTAAAACGCGCATCGGCGGCAATCTCCCAGCGCACCGCCACCGGCGCCTCGGGCATGCCACCGCCGTTCAGAGGATCGGGTGCGAGGCGTGTCCACAGCACCACGGCATCGGGCTGTGGATAACCGGAGGCGACGCCCAGCGAAAACGGATTCTGCGAAAAACGGGGCTGGGCGATGACGCGCTGTGTCGGCAGGGCCATTGCAGCGGAGAGTGCTGCGCTGCGAAGCAGGAATGTGCGGCGGGTGTTTTGCATGGTGTGTGGAGCTTAACGCGCGGGGGTTGCTGTGCGACGACAGCGTTTGTGTTGTTCGGTGCGTGCTGTGCCTGCCGGATATACTTTGAGATGAATATAAATAATTGATTTTGTTGAAAATTTCTATGGGGCTGTGGTGTGAATCAGTGCAATCAATGCATCAGCCCATTCGGTTTTCGTGCCGGTTGGCATCCTTTGATATGGAGCTATGATGGGCACCAATCGGGTGCAAAATTGCCACTAAAATGGCCACCTAAATTTGGCAACTAAAAATGTCAACCAATACACGTTGACACCGACAATCCACCCATGCTCGCTGTACTAGACAATCGAACTCTCGCTGGAGTCCGCATATGAACAAGCGCCGCATCACTGTTGACCCGGAAATCCACAGCGGTACACCTGTCTTTGCCGGGACAAGAGTTCCAGTCAAGACCCTGTTCGATCACCTTGAAGCCGGTGATCCTCTGGAAGTCTTCCTGGATGACTTCCCGTCCGTCAGTCGCGACCTTGCTGTTGCTGTACTTGAGGAGGCGCGGGTTGCGCTGTTGCCAGATGCGCATCCTGCTTGATGACCCTGTTCCTCGGCGGCCCGGAGCCGCACTGGTCGGTCACGAAGCCACCACTGTTCCGAAATGCGGATGGGCAGGAATAAAGAACGGGAAACCAATGGCAATGGCGTCAACAAAGTTTGATGTATTTCTAACAACCGATCAGAACATCGAGTTTCAGCAGGATCTTTCCGTATTGCCAATTGCAATCCTCGTAATCGTAGCAAACAGCAATCGCATGAAAGACATTGGGCCGTTGGTTCCAGATATCCTCAAGGAACTGAATCATCTGCCGCCCAGGGCGCTGAGAAAAGTCGGTGCCTGACACCCTGTTTGAGCCCGACGCGCCGCATCTTTCGTGCCGAGGCCAGCATCATCACTGGTGCGCGACTCAACAGGAACGTTAGTCACCGCACACCATCACCTTTCGTCACGAGGAGCCGCACACTTGAGCGCAGAACAACGCATTAAAGAATTGGGACTTGCCCTGCCGTCAGGCAGCGCGCCCGCAGCGAACTATGTCAACGCAGTGCGCACCGGGAATCTGCTGTTCATCGCAGGAAAAGCACCGTTGCCGGAGAACGGCAAACTCCCGAAAGGCCGGCTCGGTCAGGAATACACGGCCGAAGAGGGTTATCGCTTCGCGCGCTCGGCGGCGCTGGAACTCATCGCAGTGATGCGGTCCGAACTGGGTTCGCTGGACCGGGTGAGCCGTATCGTGGAAGTTCAGGGCTTTCTGAACGCGGTTGCGGAATTCGAGGATCACGCGAAAGTCCTCAACGGTTGTTCTGACTTGCTGGTCGAAGTGTTTCGCGAGCGCGGTGTCCATGCCCGTTCGGTATTGGGGGCCAGTTCTTTGCGCGGCGGGCTGCCGGTAATACTCAAAGCCGTAGTCGAGATTGCATCCTGAATTGACTGCCTCCTCGATCCTGATCGCCGCCAGCGCCGCCATCATCCTGCTGCTCGGTCTGGTGCATCTGCTCTACACCTTCCATGGTCGCAAACTGCATCCCCGCGACGATGAACTCGAAGCCCGGATGAAGGAAGTCCATCCAGTACTGACCCGTCAAACAACCATGTGGAAAGCCTGGGTGGGTTTCAACGCCAGTCACAGCTTCAGCGCCATCCTGTTCGGCGTGATTTATGGCTACCTTGCGCTGCTGCACAGCACGTTTTTGTTTCAATCGACCTTTCTGCTGCTGACGGGATTGTTGCTGCTGGCCGGTTATGTCTTTCTCGGCTGGCGTTACTGGTTCAGCGTACCGTTCCGCAGCATCGTGGTGGCGGCGGTTTGTTATGTGGCAGCGCTGGTGTTGCTCTGGGTTTGAATGGCGGGTACGCTGATGGGCAGCGTGGTGTTGTGCTTATCGCGTAGAGGACGGGATGATGAGCAAGCCGACTAGCAGCGTGCTGCCCTATGTAATCTCGTTCATCGCCGGACTGGCGATCTGCCTGTTCATTACAGTGACGTCCGGACGCAAGGAAGCCTGGGATGCCCCGGCATATTTCACCGTCGGTATTCCGATGATGTGTCTGGTGATCTTCGCGCTCGGCTACTGGTTTCCGCACCGCGCCTGGCGCTGGGCGCTGAGCATGGCGCTCGGGCAGTCGGTGGCGATAGTGATGGGCGGCGGATCGGCATCGCTGTGGCCGCTGGCCACCATCGCAATGACGGTGGTGTCTGTGCCGCAGTTCATCGTGGCGATGGTCGCCAGCGGCATCGCGAAAAAAATGACGCCACCGGACGAGCCGGAGGCGTGAGCGCATTGCTGCAGGCCTGTCGCGCCCGCTTTTTGTAGTCGTCTATTTTTTCGGTCAGCCCGGTCAGTTCTTCTCAGGGCAGGGCGCACAGCTTGGCCAGCACCGCGCGCTGCTCTTCCGCCTTGGCCGGATTGTTCTGCATCAAATACAGCTCACCGAGATATTCGCGCGCGCCGAGGTGTTTGGGGTCGAGGGTCAGCGCCTTGTCGTAATGTTTCAGCGCGACATTCAGATTTCCTGAATTACGTTGCGCATCATCGAGCAGGTTCTGGATGTCGGCGTTGTTGCCGTCACGTTGTGCTGCGGCATTCAGCGCGGTAATGGCGCGCTGCCAGTCTTTGGCGTCGACCGCCTTCTTGCCGGCGGCGTAGTCAGGTTCGGTTTTCGCCGCAACGGGAACATTGCTCTCTGAGCCCATGGCATGGATCAGCGGGGCGTTCAGGGTGGTGGCTGCACAGAGCAGCAGGGTCAGTAGATATCTCATGGCGGGCCTTTTGGCGCTAGGGGTTAAAGGAAAGTTATGTCGATATTGCGTGTGGGTAATAATAACGGCGGCGGTTCCCGGCTTATTACTGATGTCACGGGTTAAAGCCGTGCTGGCACGGGATACCATATGGTCTTGGCAGATTCATGACGTTGCTTCAGAGCAGGTCGGGGAGGCGGCGCTGGAAATGATTCCAGGCAGCGGCGAACTTCTACTTCAGTGCGTGGCGAGCAGGCCGTTGATGTCCGCCTCGCATGCCTTGAGTTCCTCTGCGTTTATTCCGGAGTAAATGAGTGCCGCAGCCCCGGCACGCCTCCACTCCGCGCTTTCAGGATCGCCGCAGTGTTCGCAGTACAGCCGTTCGGCGATCACGCCCAGCGCAATCATGGAGACGGTTTGTGGCGGCAGGTCTGTGCCCTGGTCAAGGGATGCGTAGTGATGGTGGTGCTTGATGGCCATACACGTGGCCTGTGACAAGTGCCAGGACTCTGCGAGTGTGTGGCCCAGGGTTGCGTGGTCGGTGCCGAGTTCGTCCATTTCAATTTCCGAGAGCAGGCGCTCCTTGTTTCCGGCTGTATCTCCGGCAAGCTCAACATAATCATCGAAATTGAGCATCATGACCGGAACGCCGCTGTCGCGGAACAGGCCGTAAGTGTAGGCTTCATCACGGTCAAGTTTGCCGGTTTTCCGCGCCAGCCAGGAGAGGATGGCAGCTATTTTTGAAGATGAATCCCAGTAGTCTTCCATTGCTTCATTGCTGCCAACCGCAAATGCCTGTTGCAACAGCAGCCTTGTTACGAGGTGCGAAACGTTGCGCAACCCGAGCAGTGCCAAGGCCTGCGCGATGGAATTCACTTTTTGCGACAGGCCGTAAAAAGGTGAATTGACAGTTTTAAGCATCGTGGCTGCCAGTGCTACGTCGGCACTGATGAGTTTCGCCATTTTCGGAAAGTCAGGATCGTCGCTGCGCATTTCCGCTATCAGCCTGGTCAGTATTGCCGGGCAAGGCGGAATTTCAACGGTTTTCACGGGCCGTTTGGTTTCATGCTCGAGAATGATTTGATCCATATGGACTTTCCTGACTTCGTTTGCGTTGCCTGCAGATACCTTGTCGGAGATAACGGCAGAAAATCCACGATCATGAGCCCGGGGTAAGATGAAGCGATGAAACTCATTCTTAATATCATCGGACCGGGTCGTGTCGGGCGTTCTCTCGGTGCTTTGTTCGAGCGCTCCGGGTTGTGCGTGGTGCAGGATGTGCTGAGCGCGGAAATCGCCACTGCGGAATCCGCGGTGGCCTTCATCGGTGCCGGCCGCGCAGTGCGGGTGTTACGCGAAATGCGCCCGGCCAGCCTCTGGTTGCTGACACCACCGGATGCGGCGATTGCGTCTGTTGCGACGGCTCTGGCTGCAATCGGCCATGTGCGCCAGGGCGATGTGGTGTTTCATTGCAGCGGTTCACAGCCTTCAAATATTCTTGTATCGCTGGCCGCGGCGGGTGCTCGCGTCGCCAGCATCCACCCGCTGAAAAGTTTTGCCGATCCGGTGACTGCGGTTCAGACCTTCAGGGGTACGTACTGCGCAGCCGAAGGCGATGCGGCGGCCTTGCAAATGCTGACACCGCTGTTCGAGCAACTCGGCGCACGGGTCACGGTGATCGATCCCGCCGGCAAGACCCTGTATCACGCGGCGAGTGTGCTGGTGTGCAACGACCTGACCGCGCTGATGGAGGCGGGGTTGCGCGCTTACGAGCAGGCCGGCATCAAACGCGATACTGCGCAAATGATGATGGAGCCGCTGGTGCGCGAGACGCTGGACAATGTTTTTGCGCTGGGCACCACGCGCGCGCTGACCGGGCCGGTGGCACGCGGTGATGCCGGGGTGCTGGCGCGACAACTCGCGGCCTTGCATGCGCTGGATCCGCGCATTGCCGATGCCTATCGTGCGCTGAACCGGATCGCGCTGGACCTGGCGCGGGCGCAGGGCGGGGCGTCGGTCGCAGCGCTCGATGCCGTGGAGCAGGCATTAAAAAACATCAATAAAAATAATTAGTTATGATACGTCCCCAGAGGGTGGCTGCGGGGCAGTCGCTTGTTACAATCAGCCGATGAGCAAACCGATCACGGCCCCCCCGACCACCGCCTCGCCGGATACCGGCACCCTCGATACGATCCGCGCGCAGGTTCTGCGCGGCATCGCGCTGAACCGCGAACCCGGGTACCACTTCGCCGGTAATTTCCTCGACCTGTCGTATGACCATGTCGGCACTGATTACACCGCGCTGTCGGTGGATGTCGCGCCGCATTGTGCGGATGCTGACGGACAACTCAACCTGTCCGGCTTTGCGATCCTCGCTGATCTGGTGATGGCTGCCGCAGTGCGCTCCGGATTGCCATCGCATACGCGACTGGCGACGGTGACGATGAATCTGCAGTTCACCGGCGCGGCGCTGACTGGGCGTCTTTCCGGGCGTGGTGCGATGCACGGTTTTGTGCAGGGCGCAGCCGGACGCCAGGGTGTCAGCACGATGGACATCCACAACGATGCGGGCCTGGTCTGCACCGGCACCAGCACCTTCATGATGCTGAAGCCGCCGAAGGGCGTGGAGCTGCATCCGGTGCCGCACCGCCGCCGCGGCGAAAATCCGACGCCGGACATTCCCGGCGGCAAGCTGCGCCCCGACGAGAAAAAAGTGCTGGCCACGGCGGATGCCGTGATCGCGGATGTGCGTGCGCACGGCGGTTCTTTCATCCAGCGCTTCTGGGGCGTACAGGCGAAACATGTCGCTGGTGCTGCGCAGTCGACTGTGAAAAATGGCCCGCATATCGGCAACCGTGTCGGTCATGTGCAGGGCGGCATCCTGCTCGGGCTCGCCGCCGGGAACGCGGTTGCCGCACTGACACCGCACTGGTCGCTGACGGCATTGTCGGCCTGGTACATCAGTCCCGGCGAAGGCCGCTCGCTGAAAATAAAATCCAAAGTCGTGCATCACGGCCGGCTGATCGCGGTAGTGCGCACCGAAGTGACTTGCCGCGGCAAGGACGACCGCCCGCGCAAGGTGTTCGAGCTGATGACCACGCACGCCTGCAAGGCGGATTAGACATGGCGCGCTTTAAATGTCCGAATCCCCCCCTCACCACCGCCCCCTCTGCTCCGCTTCCAGTGTTCCCTGGTCCCGGAGGGGGAGGGGAAGTATTTGCCTCCCTTCTCCCTTCGGGGCAAGGGGCGGGGATGAGGGATCGGGGGAGGGGAGATACGCGCAGGAAATGGCTTTGCCATTCCCTGAGCAATTAATATGGCCCTGCGCACCCTGTCAGGAAAACACGCCGATCCGCGCAAGGGGCGCGGCGCGGGCGTCAATCCCGAGGGGCGTTTCGAGCAGGTCGAGCGCGAGGCCTTCGACGACGGCTGGCAGACCGGGGTTGATGAAGAACCGGTTGCGCTGAAAACCGTGGTTACCGACGAACCCGCGAAATCGATCATCTCGCGCAACGATTCGCCGGACATTCCCTTCACGCAGTCGATCAATCCCTATCAAGGTTGCGAACACGGCTGCATCTACTGCTATGCGCGGCCCAGCCATGCCTACCGCAACCTGTCGCCGGGCATCGATTTCGAGACGCGGATTTTTGCCAAGGTGAACGCGGCAGAACTGCTGCGCAAGGAATTGTCAAAGCCCGGCTACAAATGTGAACTGATTGCGCTGGGTGCCAATACCGATCCCTATCAGCCGGCGGAGCGCAGCCGCGGCATCACCCGCGGCATCCTCGAAGTCTGTGCTGAATTCAACCAGCCGGTGGGCATCGTCACCAAAAGCGCGCTGGTCGAACGCGACATCGACATCCTCGCACTGATGGCGAAAAAGGGCCTGGCGGAAGTGTTTGTGTCAGTGACCACGCTGGACCATGAACTGGCGCGGCGCATGGAGCCGCGCTGCACGGCACCGCTGCGGCGGCTGCAGGCGGTTCGCGCATTGGCCAATGCAGGGATTCCAGCGGGGGTGATGGTGGCGCCGATCGTGCCGTTCCTCAACGACCATGAAATCGAGGCCATTGTTGATGCCGCGGCGACCCATGGTGCGCAACGCGCGGCGTACATCCTGATGCGCCTGCCGTACGAAGTAAAAACGCTGTTCCGCGACTGGCTGGAACGGCATTACCCGCTGAAGGCGGCGCATGTGATGAGCCGCGTTCACGCGATGCGCGGCGGGCGCGACAACGATCCGGAGTTCGGCAGCCGCATGCGCGGTGTCGGCGAGTTTGCGGATTTGCTGAAGCAGCGCTTCAACGTCGCCTGTAAAAAGGCCGGCCTCAACCAGGCGCGGCGCGGCGAAGGCAATAAGGACGTCAGTCAGCGCGACATCACGCAATTCCGCGTGCCGGGTGAGGTAAGGCAGGGCAGTCTGTTTTGAAGGAGGTATCATGAAATCAGAAGTGGCGTTGTATGTGGACGAAGCGCTGGGCAGCTACGGTTTCCCCGACGGGCATCCCTGGGGAACAGATCGCCAGAACGCGTTCTGGGCGGAAGCGAACAAGCAGAAGCTCGACAAATCCGCGGCCGTTTGCGCCTCGCGCGCGGCGAGTGCGGAGGAGATTGAGCGCTTTCACGGCGAAGATCACGTGCTGCGCGTGCAGCAGTTGTCGAATCGTGGTTATGGCGCCATTGACGCCGGTGATACCCCGGCGTTCCCCGGTGTTTATGAAGCCTCGGCCCATGTCGTCGGCGCGGCCCTCGATGGCCTGCAGCGCATCATGGCGGGTGACGCCTTGCGCACCTTCCAGCCCATCGGCGGCCTGCACCATGCAGCGCGCGATCATGCGGCCGGGTTCTGCGTGTTCAACGACTGCGGCGTGGTCATCGATACCTTGCGCAGCCAGTACGGCGTCCAGCGCGTCGCCTATGTCGATATTGACGTGCATCACGGCGACGGACTGTATTACCCTTATGAGTCGGACCCCGACCTGATTTATGCCGACATCCACGAAGACGGGCGTTTTCTGTATCCGGGCACCGGCGCCGACAGCGAACGCGGCAAGGGCGGCGGTGCGGGATTGAAGCTCAACATCCCCATGCAGCCGGGTTCCACCGATGCGCAGTTCATGGCGGCATGGGAGCGTGTCGAAGCCCACCTGCGCCAGCACAAGCCCGAATTCATCGTGTTCCAGGCCGGCGCCGACAGCATTTCCGGTGATCCGCTGGCGCATCTGCAGTACACGCCCAAAGCGCATGCCCATGCGGCGCAACGTCTGTGCGTGCTGGCGAATGAACTTTGCGGCGGACGCATCATGGGTTTTGGCGGTGGCGGTTACAACCGCAACAACCTCGCGCTGGGCTGGTGCGGCGTGCTCAATGCGTTCATCCGCGGTTCGGAGTAGGTGCGTGTAAAAAAGCAAAAGCAAAAGCAAAAGCAAAAGCAACCACAGAGGCCACAGAGAACAACAAAAAGAACAACAAAACTGCAATCCGCGATTTTGAAAAATAGTGATTTGTGATGTTCATGGTTTTGACTTCGTTTTCCTCTGTGCTCTCTGTGCCCTCTGTGGCTAAAAGGTTCTGATTGAAAGCCCCCATGACAACCATCAAACTCAGCGTTCTCGACCAGTCGCCGATTATCAGCGGCCACACGCCGCAGCAGGCGATACAGCAGACCATACGTCTGGCGCAGGCGGCGGAAGAACTGGGATATCACCGTTACTGGTGCGCCGAACATCATTCGATCATGGCGCTGGCTGATCCCTGCCCGGAAATTCTGGTGACACGGCTGGCCGCGGCGACTTCCACCATCCGCGTCGGCACCGGCGGCGTGTTGTTGCCGTATTACAGTCCGCTGAAAATCGCCGAGCAGTTCCGCATGCTCGAGGCGCTGTTTCCGGGACGTATCGATCTCGGCATCGGCCGCGCGCCCGGAGGCGATCAGGCCACGGCCACGGCGATGGGGCAGGGGCGTTATCCGTCGGCGGATGATTTTCCGGAGCAGGTGCAGTACCTGACGGCATACATGGATGATGATTTGCCGGAGAACCATCCGTTTGCACAGGTCAAGGCGCAGCCCGCGGGCGATACCAGTCCGCAGATCTGGCTGCTCGGTTCATCCGATTACAGCGGCGCGCTGGCGGCGCAGCTCGGCCTGCGCTTTGCTTTCGCGCATTTCATCAGCGCGCGTGGCGGCGACGTGGTAATGCGCGATTACAAAAAACGTTATCAGCCGTCGCCGCGCGAAGCGCAGCCGCAGGCCCTGGTGTGTGTATTCGTGATCTGTGCCGACACCCAGGCGCAGGCGGAACGACTGGCGCAAAGCGTCGATCTGCGCCGGCTCAACATGGATTACGGCGTCAACGCGGCGGTGCCGACGCTGGAAGAAGCAGAGTCTTACCCGTACACCGACGCTGATCGCCAGCGCATCACGCAGCATCACCGCCGCCGCGTGGTGCTCGGCCCGCCGGAGGTCGTCAAGCAACGCCTGCTGGAAATCCAGGCGGAGTTCGAAGCCGATGAGTTGATGGTAATTACCATTACCGGCGATTACGACTCGCGGCTGCGCTCGTATGAACTGCTTGCCGCGGTTTTCGCGCTGCCGTGTCCGGCGGCGACCACGGCACGGTAAGGTAGGGTAGGTAGGGTAAGTAGGTAGGTAAGTAAGTAAGGGGCAGGAAACCCGCGGATTTTTCAGTGCCAAAGACTTCAAAATAATTCAATAAAATCAAATAGTTATATTTATTGAACGGATTTATTCGCGTGACAGCTTTTCCCTCATCCCAACCCTTCTGCTCCGCGCCAGGTGTTCCCTTGTCCGGGGGGGCTTTCCATCCCACCGGGGGCGAGGGTGAGGGAGAGGGGCACCGTTGTTTCATTTGTCACGTAGTTCTGTAACGCTCAATAATTTATGGCGCGGGTCCGTCTGATTTTTAACGCTCCGATGAAATAGCCCGGTTATTGAGAATCGGCTCGTCACGCCGACAAAAGCCGGGGTCTGGAAAATACATTCCCATAAATCAACAACTTGCCGGATGCCGGCTCGGCGGCATCCGGGCGGCGAATTCCGCTATGCGCTTAAGCGCACATAGAGGGAGTAAGATGAACCACATCAAGCGTGCTGCCCTTGTGCTGTTGCCCCTCCCGGTTTGCACCTCTGTTGGTAACGGGCCCTAGACCCAAGGAGGCTATACCATGACTTCACCGCATAACCCGCAGCAGAACCATCTGCTCGCCGCCCTGCCCGCAGCAGATTTCGCTCGCCTGTTACCTGATCTTGAACTCGTACCGATGCCGCTGGGTTGGGCCATCTGCGAGTCCGGCGGGCAAATGGCATACCTGTAT
This sequence comes from Burkholderiales bacterium, assembly GCA_038316355.1. GTDB lineage: Bacteria > Pseudomonadota > Gammaproteobacteria > Burkholderiales > SG8-41. Next base: position 3,111 of record JBBQAO010000063.1, on the reverse strand, counting down.
TTTCCGACCACCTGCATTGTTTCGCTGCTGTGTGTGATGGAAGACGGTGCTTCGGCTGAAATCGCTGTTTCCGGCAACGAGGGACTGGTCGGTGTCTCCCTGTTCATGGGCGGCGAAAAGACGCCGAGCCGGGCGGTGGTGCAAAGTTCGGGCTACGGTTACCGGCTCAAGGCGAGCATCCTGAAACGGGAATTTGCATTGGGCGGCGCTTTGCAGCACCTGGCGCTGCGGTTTACGCAGGCCTTGATTACGCAGATGGCGCAGACCGCCGTATGCAACCGGCACCATACCGTCGACCAGCAACTTTGCCGCTGGCTGTTGATGAGCATGGATCGCCTGCCGGGCAATGAACTGATCATGACCCAGGAACTGATTGCGAACATGCTCGGCGTGCGCCGCGAGGGCGTCACCGAGGCGGCCGGCAATTTGCAGGCCGCCGGATTGATTCACTACAGCCGCGGCAAAATCACCGTGCTCGACCGGCCCAGGCTGGAAAAACGCGTGTGCGAGTGTTATGCCGTGGTAAAAAAAGAATTCGACCGCCTGCTGCCGGATCATCTGCAGCGCATGGCCACCCGTGTTTAACCGGGCTGCCGCGGGCTGAAAGCCCCGCTTTTTAGCGCGTGCAGGACTGAGGGGGCGGATGAGCGAGTGTCTTGGTTTCTGCTGCCGGGCACTTCAGCCTTAAAGCGCCTGACAAAATGCATGGAAAATCAGGATGCAAACTCCCATCCCCTGTTTCGCTACAAGTGTTCCCTTGCCCTTGAAGGGGAGGGTATTTATGGCGACTCCTTCCTCTTCAGGGGGAAGGCTGGGATGGGGGTGGGGCTGAATGCAACGTATGGAAATTGATTTTGTTAGGCGCTCTTGAATCCATTCATGAGCATCCGAAAAAACCGCCGCGAAAAAAACCGCGCCGAAATCGACAACGGTGAAGCCGGTGGCTCCCGCCATAGTGGCGCAGCAGCCGGATGCGCCGGCCACAGCCGGCTTTCCCGTCGTCGGCATTGACGCCTCGGCCGGTGGCCTGGCCGCATTCGAAGAATTCTTTTCGGCAATCCCTAACAGCAGTGGCAGTGGCATGGCTTTTGTCATCGTGCAGCATCTCGCCCCCGATCATAAAAGCATGCTGAAGCGCCCCGGGTTTCATCGGGGCTGGTTGGTTTAAGTTAAGGCCACAGAAGAGGTCTTCTTGGCGAGTTGCAGATGGGCGCGTTTTCGACATTGATGTCGGGCATTGCCCGCAATGTGGCGGCGACTTGAAGATCATCGCAGCCCTCGAGGAGCCCGCCGCGATTGTCAGGATACTCACGCATCTGGACTTGCCTGCGCGCGCGCGCCGGCGCGGCCGCTTACCGCGCTCGCTCGGCCGGTCGAAATGCGTCGATATCAGCTGGCCCGGGCCGATGCAGGGCACGAAGGATCCACGCCAGAGGGCGAAATTTTCACCAAACACCGCGCCTTTGACCTTGTGCTGGGCTGTCGATATAGTCACTGATGGTGAAAAAATCGTTTAAGTTTCCTCTTCACAGACGGAGAATTGGCATGCCCAAGCGCATCCACCCGCTCGCCACCACCGGCATTCTGAAAGTCCCCACCGGCATCACTGGCCTCGATGAAATCACCGGCGGCGGCCTGCCCGCCGGCCGGCCGACGCTCGTGTGCGGGAGCGCGGGGAGCGGGAAGACGATGCTCGCCACCGAATTCCTCGTGCGCGGGGCGGAAGAGTTTGGCGAGCCGGGCGTATTCATGATGTTCGAGGAAAATGCGGCGGAGCTGACGGCCAATGTGCGCTCGCTTGGCTTCGATCTCGACCGGCTTGTGAAACGGAAAAAGATCGCGCTCGATCACGTCCACATCGAGCGCAGCGAGATCGAGGAGACGGGCGAGTACGACCTTGAGGGGCTCTTCATCCGGCTCGGGCACGCCATTGATGCCATCGGGGCGAAACGCGTGGTGCTCGATACCGTGGAGGCGCTCTTCGCCGGGCTGCCGAATCACGCCATCGTTCGCGCGGAATTGCGCCGGCTTTTCCGCTGGCTGAAGAATCGCGGTATGACAGCGATCATCACCGGCGAGAAGGGTGAGGGCAATTCGATCACGCGCTACGGGCTGGAAGAGTATGTGGCCGATTGCGTGATCACACTCGACCACCGCGTGACGGAGCAGGTTTCCATCCGCCGGTTGCGCGTGCTGAAGTATCGCGGCTCGGCGCACGGCACGAACGAATACCCCTTTCTCATCGGCGAACGCGGGTTCTCGGTGCTGCCGATCACCTCGCTGCGGCTCGATTACGCGGCGCCGGCAGAGCGTCTTTCCACGGGCATCGCGCGGCTGGATGAAATGCTCGGCGGCCAGGGCGTGTTCCGCGGCAGCAGCGTGCTCGTCTCCGGCGCGCCGGGCACGGGCAAGAGCAGCATCGGCGCGAAATTCACGGAGGCCGCGTGTCGTCGCGGCGAGCGCGCGCTGTTGTTCGCCTACGAGGAATCAAGCGCGCAGATCCTGCGCAACATGCGCTCCATCGGCATCGACCTCTCGCCGTGGATGAAAAAGGGACTGCTGCAAATCCACGCCTCGCGCCCCGCGCTGAGCGGGCTGGAGCAGCATCTCGTGTTGATGCACGACACGGTGCGGACCTTCCGCCCGGCGGTGGTCGTGGTCGATCCGATCAGCAATCTCACGCTCGAACGCAGCGAGGCGGAGGTGAAGCCGACGCTGATGCGGCTCATTGATTTCCTCAAGCAGCAGCAGATCACCTCGCTCTTCATCAGCCTCACCACCGGCGGCAGCGGCACGAGCGCGCCGGAGGATTCGCAGGTCGGCGTGTCCTCGCTTATGGATACGTGGCTGCTGCTGCGCAATGTGGAGTTCAACGGCGAGCGCAACCGCCTGATCTACGTGCTGAAATCGCGCGGCATGCTGCACTCGAACCAGGTGCGCGAGTTCGTGCTCAGCGACGCGGGCATCGCCCTCGTGGACGTGTATCTCGGCGCGGACCGCGTGCTCACCGGCACCGCCCGCGTGGCGCAGGCGGCGCACGAACGCTCCGCCACCGAACTGCGTCGGGAAGATCACGAGCGCAAGCTGCGGCAGCTCGCCGCCAGGCGAAAG
>JBBQAO010000133.1:0-7617 GCA_038316355.1 Burkholderiales bacterium | reverse complement strand
GGAATGGCTGATGAGTTATGGGTGATGGGTAACTGGTAATTGGTAATTGGTAATTGGTAATTGGTAATTGGTAATTGGTAAATTGGTAATTGGTAATTGGTAATTCGGCGCGGAAGGCGGGATGCTCCCGCCCTACGGATGCCGTGGTAGGGCGGGAGTATCCCGCCGGTCGCGCGAATCAAATCTCCGGATCATCGCGTCCGATGGCCGTGCCGGAATCGGCCACCTGTGATGCATGCTCCGCAATCTGCAGCGGCATGCCCAGCGACTCGGCGAGTTCGAGCACCAGGTGCAGGTCCTTGCGCATATTGGGCAGCGGCGCATCCGGCGGCGTGGCCTCTAGCATGCCTTTCCAGCGTGGCCCGAGGTCATGCCACACCTGCAGCACGGTACTGTTGGCGAGGCCCTGCTTCAATACATTTTTCATGATTTCCGGTGTGACGCCCCCGGCCACACCCAGCGCCAGACCTTCGAGCAGCGCCATCACATTGACGCTGAACACCAGCTGGTGCGCGAGCTTCGCCGCCTGACCGCTGCCGACGGCCCCTGTGTGGGTGATGTCGCGCGCAAATACGCGGAATACCGGCAACACGCGTCCCAGCGTAGCAGGCGTGCCTCCAACCATCAGGCTCAGCCTGCCCTCCTTCGCGGCGAGGATGCCGCCGGAAATCGGCATGTCCAGCGTGTCGCCGCCCTTGGCAGCGATTTTCATCGCGACGCGCTGCACGGGTTCCGGGCCCAGTGTGCTGCCAATGGCCAGAATCGCGCCGCGCTGGAAGGTATCGAGGATACCGTTCTCGCCGGAGACGATGGCATCGGTCTGCGCGGCGTCCGATACCAGGCTGATGATCAGGTCGCTTTGCTCTGCTACGGCCGCAGGTGAGGCGCAGGCCTGCGCGCCGATCGCCGCAAGCTCCTGCATCGGTTCGCGGCGCACGTCATATACCGCTGTGCGGTAGCGCGCTTTCAGCAGCAGTTCGCTGATCGGCCGGCCGAGCGCGCCGAGGCCAATGACGCCGACACGCATTGCGGGCGGTTGCATTTATTGCGCCTTGATGCCGGCGTCCTTGATCACCTTGCTGTAGCGGGCAATTTCGCTTTTCAGGTAATCACGGAATTCCGTCGGCGAATTCAGCACCAACTCGACGCCCATGCCGGTGAGTTTGTCCTTGGTCGCCGGCACGTTGAACAGGCGTGCAGTATCGCGCTGGATGCGCGCGACCAGTTCCGGCGGCATGTTGGCGGGTCCGAGCAGGCCGAACCAGGTGGCGATCGCATAGTCCTTGAAGCCCGACTCCGCCACCGTCGGAATCTCCGGCGCCAGCGGTGAACGCGTGCTCCAGGTATTGGCAAGACCGCGCAGCTTGCCGTTGTTTACATGCGGCACAGCGACCGGCAAGTTGCCAAACATGATCGGGATCTGCCCGCCGATGGTGTCGGCCAGGCCGGGGTTTTCGCCCTTGTAAGGCACATGCGTGATCTTGATGCCGAGTTGGGATGCCATCAGTTCACCTGCCATGTGCGGCGAGGAACCGACACCGCCCGAGCCGAAGGTGATTGGCTCCTTGCTCTTTTTGGCCAGCGCCATGAATTCCTTGAAAGTTTTCGGCGGGAACGACGGGTGCACCACCATCAACAGCGGCGTGTAGCCGGTCAGCGTGATCGGCGTGAAATCGCGCATGGTGTCGTACGGCGCCTTGCCGTAGAGCGCCGGCGCGACAGCAAGGCTGGTCTGCGGCGTAATCATCAGCGTGTAGCCGTCAGGCGGCGACTTGGCGACCAGTTCAGCGGCGATCATGCCGCTGGCACCAGCCCGGTTCTCGACCAGCACGGTCTGCTTCCAGTCTGCAGTCAGACTTTGCGCCAGCGTGCGCCCGACGATATCCGTGGCACCACCGGCACCGAAGCCGATGAGTATGCGTACAGGTTTGGACGGGAAAGATTGCGCGACTGCAGTGACAGCAAACGCAGCAAGCGCAGCCCCGACAGCGATATTCTTGACGTTCATATTATTCTCCTCCTGAGATTGCAGGCATTGTGTGGACCGTACCTGTTCCTGTCAATTCCTGGAATGCACCGGATTAAGGAATCCGTGTGCGCACTTTCAAAACCGGCCTTGAGCAGTTGCGTGTTGCGCCACCCCCCCCTATAATTGTCGACAATATGTCAAAAATTGTAAGATTAACGGGTAAGCTTGAGGGCGCACGTCACGGCCACCTTGGAGGTGAGGTACGGAAGCGCATCGAAGAGCTGGTGCTGAACGGTGTTATGCCTGCCGGTGCGCGCATCAACGAGCTGCAGCTTGCCTTGCAACTCAAAGTAAGCCGTGGTCCGGTACGTGAGGCACTGCGCGCACTGGAGAACTCGGGGTTGCTGGTGGCCATTCCCAACCGCGGCGTATTCGTGCGAGAAGTCCGACTCGAAGATGCCCTGGATCTTTACGAAATCCGTTCTGGGCTAGCCCGCGTCGCCGGGAAACTGCTGGCACGACGCATCAGCACGCAACAGATCGCAACATTAAAAGCCATCTATGCGCGCATGGAGAAGGCCAGCACAGCTCGTGACATCTCCGCTTATTACTGCGCCAACCTTGCCTTCCATTCCCAAATCATCGAATTCGCCGGCAATCCGCGCCTGACGACCATGAGCGAAGCGGTGCGCAACGAGCTGCAACTTTATCTGCGTGACGCTTTCGTCGGCAGGGCACAGTCGCGAGAATCACAGGCCGAACACCGGAACATCCTCAAGGCCATCATCGATGGTGACGCCGAGGCCGCAGGAGCAGCCTTCGAGGCGCACATCCTGTCTGGGAAGCAGCGCATGCTGGAGTATTTCGGGCTTCGTGGGAATAAAAAGGTGCCGCAGTACGGCTTGGCCCCATGAAGCGCAGTTGGATAACGCTGAATTCTTCCCACAACTGGAGCAAGTGATCGAAATGAGTCTGCTGTTCGAAAAAATCTACGCCTGTAATGCCGTTGCCCCTGTCGCGAATTCGATGGGTGACATCACCGAAACGCTGTCATGGCGTGAAATCGAGGACAAATTCGGATTCCTTGATCAGCTCATGCCGCAGGATGAACCGCACCGCGTCAAGAAAGTTGATCGCGGCCCGGACTGGATCTACCACGCACACCATCGCCCGGCCGGCATGACCGAGGACGGCCAGGAACGCCACCGCCTGATGTGCGAGGCCATCATCCGCAAGGGCGGCCGCATCAGCGTAGACGACCTCGCCCAAATCTGGCTGGAACTGGTTGATCCCGCGAAATTCGGTTACCTGCTCGGTCCGCAGGACCAGGTTATCTATTGGAGCCTGCACGCCGGCATTCCGCCCTCCGAAGTCGGACGCTACGCGACTTACCCCGGATTCCACGGCACTACCAAAATGATCCAGCCGCTGGGGCTGATCAACGCCTGCAACCCCGCGCAGGCCGCACGTGACGCTCTCGACGTGGGACGCATCAAGGACGTGTCTGGACGCACCGGAAATTACGCGCTTGAAGTGGCTGCCGGCATGGCGGCGGGCATCTCGGCGGCAATGATGCCTGGCGCGACCGTCGGCAGTGTAATTGATACGATCATGGCGCAGTTGTCGAACCTGCCGCGGGCCGAGGTACAGAATGGCCTCGACTGGGCCAGGCAACATCGTGACTGGAAAAAACTGCGTGAACTGTTCGACGAACGCTACCACGGTCATCCGCCGTCCAACGCGGTCGAGGTGCTCTCCTCTTCGCTGGGCCTGTTCTACCTCTGCGACGGCGACATCAGGACCGGCCTGCTGTGGTCCGTGAATTTCGGGCGTGATACCGATGACCGCGCCTACGACGTGGCCGGCCTCTCGGCGGCCCTCAACGGTCCAGCTGGAATCCCGCACGAGTGGATAGACACCATCGAACAGCAGTTGCCGGGCGACCCTTACACCGTATCGCGGCGCTCGCTGCAGGACACCGCGCAGGGTCTATATCGCGCCGCCCTCGCCGTAGCCGACGAATCCAATAAACATGCTTCCATGATAGACGCGCTGCGCTGAACGATTACCAAAAAACGTAAGGAGGAGAAACGCAATGAAAACACTGGTGCTGCTGTTTACGATGCTACTGTCACCTCTGCTTGCGCCGCAGGCTGAGGCGCAGAACTACCCGACCAGGGCCATCCGCTTTCTGGTCGGATTTCCACCTGGCGGCACCAACGACCTCGTGGCGCGAATATTGGCACAGCGGGCGGGCGAACTGCTCGGTCAGCAGGTGGCAGTGGACAACCGCGGTGGAGCCAATACTGCAATCGCAACCGAGATCGCGGCGCGCGCGCTGGCTGACGGGCACACGATTCTGCTCAACTCGGTCGGACATACCACAAACCCCTCGCTGATCAAGCTCAACTTCGACCCGATCCGCGACTTCGCCTTCATCACTCTCGCGGCGCAGTCGGTCAATGTTCTGGTGGTGCATCCGTCGCTACCCGCAAAAAACGTCAAAGAACTGATCGTCCTCTCCAAGCGCCGGCCCGGCGAAATCAATTACGGCTCATCCGGCGTAGGAACCTCCGTACACCTTTCAGGCGAGCTGTTTCAGTTCATGACCGGAGTAAGCTGGGTGCATATCCCATACAAGGGCGGCTCGGCATCGATGCCGGATTTACTCGCCGGCCAACTGCAAATCTATTTCGGAAACTTGCCAACGCTTTATCCGCAGGCCCAACTTGGCAAGCTGCGCGCGCTGGCTACGACCGGCAGCAAAAGAGTTCCGGCGGCACCTGACCTCCCGACGGTTTCAGAGGCGGGTGTGCCGGGCTTCGAGGTGTCGACTTGGTACGGCATTTCGGCTCCAGGCAAGACACCGCGTCCGGTCATAGACCGTCTGCACCAAGTGTTCGTGCAAGCTTTGCAGACGCCAGAAACAAAGGAAAAGCTGGTGAGCGCAGGCGCGGATCCTGTCGGCAATACACCGGAGCAGTACGCTGCCTTCATTCAGAACGAAATCGATAAATGGGCCAAGGTTATCAAGGCGGCAGGCATCAAGGGCGGATGATCAGATACACCGCACCGGATACCGGCGGATCTACCAGGCCAGCGCGTAACCCTCACGCCGCGGATCGGCACCGGCATGGCGCAGGCCCGTTTCCGGATCGACCTTGATCGCGCATACCGCGGCATTGGCCGCCGGGAAACGCGGCCAGACTTCGACATCGTGGCCGCGGCGTTGCAGTTCCGCGATGACTTCCGGACCAAAATCCTCCTCGACATTGAGCCGGCCCGGATAATAATTATGCGGCGCAAAGGAATTGGGGAAACTCTGCGAGGAAATCCGCGGTGCTTCAACGGCCTGCTGCATGGTCATGCCGTACTCGACGACATTGAGGAATACCTGCAGCATGCCTTGTGACTGCGCACATGGCACCACATTCCGCCCTCTCCAACGCGCGCGGCGCATTTCTTAAAAGCCATGGTTGAAGCTTTATGCGTGGCCGAAACTATTCGATATGCCGCATCAAAGGACGGACTTAATGTTGGGTTCAGTCAATCTTTACACCGGCAATTTTCACCGCCTTAGCCCACTTGTCGATCTCGGCCTTGATAAAGGCACCGAGCTCTTCCGGTGTTGATGATTCCGGCGCAGCGCCCTCGTCGAGCAATCGCTGCTTGACTTGGGGTGCATCGAGCGCCTTGATCAACGCCAACCGAACGACATCAACAATCGGTCTTGGCGTTCCTGCCGGCGCCATCATGCAATACCATGCGGTCGCCTCGAACCCCGGCAGCCCCGACTCAATCATCGTTGGCACAGCCGGCAAGGATGGCGAACGCGTTGCACTGGTGACTGCCAGCGGATACAGGCGCCCCTGCTTGAAGTAACCCATCACCGCTGGCGGCCCGGAAATCATCATGTCGATCTCCCCCGAAAAAACAGCAACCGAGGCTGGACCGGCCCCCTTGTAGGGTACGTGCACCATCTTTATGCCGGTCATGGTTTTCAGCAATTCACCAACAAGGTGATTAGATGTACCGTTTCCAGCACTGCCAAATGTCATCTTGCCGGGATGCGCCTTGGCCAGCGCGATGAGCTGACTGACAGTGCGGGCAGGGACCGACGGGTGCAGTGCAATGACCTGAGGAACTTTGGTAATCATCGAAATCGGCGCAAAGTCACGTACCGGGCTATACGGCAGCTTGGCTCCATAGAGGGTAACGTTGATCGCCAGTGGCGACACCACACCCAACAAAAGTGTATAGCCATCCGGTGGTGCTTTCGCCGCAATGGCAGTGCCGAGATTGCCGGCGGCGCCAGCGCGGTTATCCATAAGAACCTGTTGACCCAGATTTTCGCCCAAACGTTGACCGAGAATTCGAGCCAGCACATCGGTGGTACCACCCGGGGCGAACGGCACGATCATACGAACCGCACGTTCAGGATAGTTCTGCGCGAACGCTGGAAAGACTGATATACCCGTCAGTGCAACAACAAGGTTGATGCCTAATTTTCCAAAGCGGTGCATGATTCCTCCGTCGGTTCGATATCAGGGCCGGTAACCAAAGCTTGGGGGCCCGGCCACTCTCGCCCCTGCTGAAACGTTGGCGAAATCACAGAGAATGCGACGCGTATCACGCGGATCGATGATTTCGTCAATGTTGAAGGCTTCTGCGCTGCGGAACGGCGAACGCAACAGCCGCAGCCGTTCTTCGATCTCCGCCATTTTTGCCTTCGGGTCCAGTGCAGACTCGATCTCGCTGCGATATGCCACCTCCAGGCCGCCCTGGACCGGCAGCGATCCCCATTCCGCTGAGGGCCATGCGTAACGCATTGAATATCGTGCGTTGTTGACGTGTGCACCACCAGCAATGCCGAAGCATTTGCGCATGATGATGCCGCACCAGGGAATGGTGCTTTCATTGATTGCGGTTATCGTTTCCATACCAAAGCGCACAGCACTGGCCTGCTCCGCTTCAAGGCCGATCATGAAACCAGGGCAATCCACCAGGTGCATCATAGGCAGATGGAATGTCTGCGCCAGATCAACAAAGCGACGGATCTTGCGCGCCGCATCCACGGTCCATGCGCCGCCATAGAAATAGGGATCACTCGCCATGACGGCTACCGGCCATCCGTCCAACCGCGCAAAGCCTGTCACGATCGAACGCCCCCAAAGACGCCCGATTTCAAAGAAGGAATCCTTGTCGACCACCGAATTGATGATTGGACGGATCTTGTAAACCTGGCGCGAATCTTTCGGAATTGCCTTGATCAGCGGCTCAACGATGTGCGAAGCATCGTTGGCAGGTTCGGTGCGTTCAGGCAATTCGTAGACGGACGGCGGCAGATAAGTCAGAAACTTCCGCGCCATTTCGAAGGCCTTCGCTTCAGTCGCCGCTTCATCATCAACCGTACCATTCCGGGCATGAATCTGACTGCCACCCAATTCATTCTTGGTATAGTCCTGCCCGATACGCTTCACTACAGGTGGCCCCGCAACGAATATCTGTGAGGTATCTTTGATCATCAGCGAATAGTGGCTTCCCGCTACCCGCATGGCACCCAGCCCGGCGACCGATCCAAGCGCCAAACTCACCACTGGCACGGTAGACAGGTTTTGCACTGCCAGCCCCCATCCAAGCAGGCTCGG
>JBBQAO010000134.1:0-7403 GCA_038316355.1 Burkholderiales bacterium | reverse complement strand
AGTATCTACTCCTGCCGCTCTTTTTACTGGCTACTCCAGAGAATCAGCCGCTCGCTCTTCCGCCAACCACAGCGGCACAGAATTTCATAAAATAGCGGCGCACCCCACAACCACCGAGGTTCCACAAGATGATCATCGACTCACAGGTCCACGCCTACGAAGCCAACACCCCGAAACGCCCCTGGCTGACCAAACCAAACTGGCCTGCGAGTGCCACCGGCGACGAGATGGTCGCGGCCTTTGACAGGCTGGGCATCGACGGCGCCATTTTCATTTCCTCGTTTTCGATGTACGGCTACGACGCCAGTTATGCGGTGGAAGTGCAAAAGGCGCACCCGGGGCGCTTCGGCATCGTCAAACCGGTGGACCCTGACCGTCCCGATGTCGAGGACGTCATCGCCGACTGGAAAAAAACACCGGGCACGGTGGGCATCCGCGTCATCCTGAAAAAAGACGGCGGCCGCGATCCTGACGATCCAAAGCTGGATATCATTCTGCGCGCAGCGGTGCGCCATGACTTCCCGGTGAACATCCTGTGCTGGGGCAATCTTGATGCCGGTACCAAACTGATCGACCAGCATCCCGAGACGCGATTCATCCTCGACCACCTCGGCATCATGCAACCCCACGACCCTTCCGCTCTGGCAGCGGAGCCCTGGGCCGATCTGCCCAAAGTACTGGAACTGGCAAAACGCCCGAACCTGGTGATCAAGGTCAGCGGCGCCTGCACGCTGTCGCAGAAGCCTTATCCCTTCCCCGATATTTGGGATCCGCTGGCGCGTGTGTTCGATGCCTGGGACTTCGAGCGCTGCCTGTGGGGGACAGACTGGACACGCGCCTTTGCCGTCGTCAACTACGAGCAGGCGGTCGAGCCGTTCCGATTGACGGATCGGATCAGTGACAGCGAACGGGCTATGCTGATGGGCGGCGCATGCGCCAAAGCCTATCGCTGGACACCGAAAAAAACGTAGCCCGTAAGAAGCGAAGCGGATTACGGGGACAAAATCCCCGCATTTCACTGCGCTCCATGCGGGCTACGGTTTCTAATTGGATGTTTTCCCTGCCAGCACTTCCGCCACATGCAGCACCTGCGTCGTCTGATCCCCGCGCCGGCGCAGCCGGCCTTCGATGTTCAGCATGCAGCCCAGGTCGCCCAGCACCACCGCATCGGCGCCACTGGCCGCGATGTTCTCGCATTTGCGTTCGGCAATATGCGCGGAGATGTCGCCGAACTTGAGGGCAAAGGAGCCGCCGAATCCGCAGCACTGTTCGCATTCATTCATCTCGCGCAGTTCCGTGCCCTCGACCTGCGCCAGCAGTGCGCGCGGCTGCTGTTTGATGCCGAGTTCACGAAGTCCCGAGCATGAATCATGATAAGTTATTGATTTTATTAATGATTTTAACATTCGCTTGTAACGCATGATATTCACCAGAAAATCGGTGAGCTCATACGTACGTTCCGCCAGCGCACGCAGCGCGGCGCGCTCCGCATCCGGCACATCGTTCAGCAGATCAGGATAGTGGGCGCGCATCATGCCGGCGCAGGAACCGGAGGGCACGACGACGTATTCGCAATCGGCAAATTCGCGCGCGACCTTGCGCGCCAACGCGACGGCCGAAGCACGGTCGCCGGAGTTGTAACCGGGCTGGCCGCAGCAGGTTTGCGCTTGCGGCACGATGACTTCACATCCAGCGGCCTGCAGCAGTTCCAATGCAGCGAAGCCGATGCGCGGCCGCATCAGATCAACGAGGCAGGTGACGAACAAGCCGACTTTCATGCCCCGATGATACGCGTAAAAAACAAACCCCGGCCGCAGGTCAACGCGGTGATCCTGCGCGCGGGTTGTGCAAATATTTACTGTTTGGTGCCGATGGCCGTCCAGATGCCGCGGAATTCCTGCGCCTGCTGGTCAAGAAAACTGCCCAGCTTGGCGCCGGTGATGAAATTCGCTTTCCAGAAATTGCGTTCCAGGTCTTTCTGCCACTGCTCGGATGACGTGGCTTCCTGCAATGCCTTTTCCCAGAACGCAACATGCTCGCGACGCATGCCTTTAGGGCCGAGCACGGCGCGCCAGTTGGTGAATTCAGCGTTGACGCCCTGCTCCCTGATCGTCGGCACATTGGCCAGTGAACCGCTGAGGCGCTGCGGTGCAATGATGCCGATCCCGCGCACACGGCCGGCGTTGATGAACGGTGGCGCATTGGCCGCCGTGCCGCTGACGATTTCGATTTCGCCGCCAAGCATCGCGGTGATCGCCTCCCCTGCCGAGCGGTACGGCACCCAGCGCCCCTTGGACACATCAACACCCATGGCTTTCACCGTGACCGCGGCGGCGGTGTGCGAACCGGCGCCGAGCCCGGGACCGAAACCGATGGCCAGCGCCGCAGGATCCTTGAGCAGCCGCTGCCGCACATCGGCCATGGTCTTCAGCGGCGAATCTGCGCGTACCAGCAGGATGAAATAATCGTCAAACAGCAGCGCCAGCGGCGTAACGTCGCGATGGCCGATGCTGTGTGCCCCCATCACCGGGTTGGACACCAGGTTGGTGGTACCGATGGCGATGGCATGGCCGTCGGCGCCACGATCATTGAGATAACTCCAGGCGATGCCGTTACCCGCACCCGGTTTGTTGACGACGATGACCGGTGAACCTATGGTGCGTTTTTCATCCCATATTTTCTGCAGTACGCGCGCCGTGAGATCAAGGCTGCCGCTCGGCGCCGAGCCCGCGATGAAAGCCACGGGCCGGGTCGGCTGCCAGCCCTGGGCAGCAGGCGCGGGGGCAGCGCAAAGGGACAGCACAACGCCGCAGGCGATGACGCGCAGTTGCGCAAGGACCGGTGCTTGCAATATTTGCATATCGTAACTCCTCAGGAAGTGATGCGGCACGCCGGAACAGCGTCCGTCTTTTTCTGATTCTGGCGTACTTGAGGTGTTTGCGCGAGAACGCTGCACTGGTTGTGGACGCGCCGTGGTTTTGGATTACCCTCGCACCGTCACAACACAGCATCAAAAAACCACCGGAGTCCGATCCATGAGCGCCCGGCGATCCAACGGCCGCTCAATCCCCAAAAAAACGCCCCGAAACATCGGGGCGTTTTTTGCAGGACGGCACGGCTTATTTGCAGACCGGCGCTTCTTTTTTCTTGTCTTCGGATTTCTTGAGCGCGTCCCTGTCATTTTCGGTTTCGGGCGCTTCGGTCGACTTGCCGGTGGCCACAATCAGCGTCTGGTTCGGCGCTTCCAGTCCCCCCGATGGCAAAACTTCCACCGGTGGCGGTAAAGGCGGTGCTGTCAGGCCGTAGGTCACGAGCAGATTGCTCGCCAGAACGGCCGGTGAGCCGCCTGCGATGAAACCCGTGCCGGTCGCCGCATCGTAAACAGCCCCCTCCACGCCATTGACGAAGTAGCCGCCGCTTGCCAGATTGGGGAAGGTCGCATAAACGGAGCTCGGAGAAACCGATTCGATCGCCGCATAGGACCCCGCACCCGACCCGGCATCCAGTCGAACCGCGCCACCCACTGTCGCCAGCACGACATCGGGATTGCCCAGCAGATGCGCAAAAGTTCCGGAGCCGCTGCCGCCAGTGAGGATCACGTCGCCGCTGGCGTTGACCGTCAACGCTCCGTTGCTGCTTGCAGCGGCGTAGGCACCAGGACCGCTGCCGCCGAGCAACTTGAACGAACCGGAAGTCGCGATTTCGAGCAGCGTGGTCGCCTGCACCGAAGCGGGAAGTGACGACGTTGTTTCGCCGATAATGATGCCGTTGTTGCCCAGCAGACTTACGCTGGCGCCGGACACAGAACCGCCGCCCAGCACCTTGACGCTGCCGTTGGAGCTTGCATCAAGGGTAATATCGAAACCCGATGCATTGACCAATCCCGGCACGATCAGATCGCCGCTCTGCGCGACATAACGCACGACACCGCTGTACGAAGCATTCGAGGGCACCATCAAATCGCCGCTGGCCTGCTGGAACTCGCCATTGGTGATACCGAAGCCGCTGCCGAAACCGGCAGCATCCAGTGCGCCGAAAACCGACGCGCCGTTGATTATCAGCACTGTGCCGCCGCTGCCCAGCTTCAGCGTCGCTGTTGGTGCGCTGACATTGGTGAATTTCGCCACCGGGCCGCTGCCCAGAACCTGCAGCGTGCCGGTGCCGCCGATGGTCGTGTTGCTGAAGAAGGTATCCGTGCCATGCCATTCCGAGACCCACAAGGTGCCGCCGGCCCCGATATTCACCGCACCGGCGATGTTCTGGCCATTTTGCATAGACACATACTTGCCCGCAGCAATGTTCAGGGTCGCGCCTGCGAAATTGTTAAACGCAGCCTCCCACGAGGTATTGTTGTTGACGTTGATGGTGCCGGCATTGTTGATCTGGCCAACCTGGGTACCTGGATCACTGATGAACGACCAGCCAGCTGATGAACCGATATTAACGATACCGCCGGCGTTATTGTTGAAAATTGCAGCTGTGCTGTCGCCCAGATCCACTGTCGATGCACCGGTAAAGTTGACCGTGCCGTCATTGCCCCAGGTTTTGCCGGGTGTCAGCGCAACGGAGCCGGAAATGTTCGTGGTTGCCGTACTCGATGTGATCAACTGGCCGGAACCGCCAACCGTACCACCCGACCAGTTAAACACACCGCCGGCCGCCAAATCCGCGCTTCCGCCGAGCGTGCCCGACAGATTCAGCGTGCCGGAGAACATTACCGGACCCGCATTGAAATTCAGGGTGCTGCCAGCTCCCACAGAAATCGTGCTGCCGCTTGCATCAAAGGTGTTGTTGAAATTGACTGTCTGGCCGCCACTGACATCCACTGCGGCGCTATTCCCTATCATCACCGGCGCATTGATATTCCACGGTGTTACGCCGCTGTTGAACAATACGCTACGGCCGGAAGCCGGCTCCAGCGTCAGCGAACCGGCCGTGATCGTACCGGGCGCGCCGGCATTGAATTGGATGTCGTTTGCACCGGTTGTGTACAACTCCAGGTCGTTGCTGGCAACATTCAGGCTGGTGTTGACGATCATCGGACCGCCCGAGGAAGCCAGTGCGACGGTCTGGCCTGCAGGCGCCGAGATCGTGTAATTGCTAAGCAGCATACTGGCCGAGCCGACCACCTGCTCGACAAAAATGCCGCCGCTGGTCGAAGTCAGGCTGGCGGTGCCGGTCGGACCACGATTGATGCCGATGTAATTCCCCGGACCAATCGCGCCAATGCTCGCGGCGTCGAGGATGATCTGGCCACCGGTCACTGTGCCGGTGCCGTTGGTCAATGCACCGACGGTATGCAGGTCGACCACATTGCCTGCGCCGGTGCCAACGTTGACACCAGTGGTCGAAGTGAACCCGACGCCGTCATGGCTGGTCACCACACCAACCTGCAGATCGGGCTGGTTGTGGACATGCAGAGATGTGGAAGCACCGGTCAGCGCCGCCGCAACGGTTTCGAGGCTGTTGCTGTTGCTGTCGATGTTGAACGTGCCGGTGCCCAGCACGCGCAGGCCGGATGCCGTCAGCGCTGCAGTCGTGGCCGTTGCACCGGCGACGCTTTTCAGCGTGATGGCTCCGCAGGACTGGCAGGCGGTTACCGCGTTATCCCGAGTGATGCCACCGAACAGCGAATTGAGGAAGATCAGCCGGCCACCGACACCGCCGATGATCGAGGTGCCCGCGCCCTGCATGCGGATGCCCTTGCCACCCGCACCGCCCGAGCCTGTGACGTTGATGTCCACAGTACCGCTGGTACCGGGGGTCAGGATGCCCGAGCTGGTACCGATGTGTACACCGTCGTCGCCCAACGCGGCAGTGCTACCGAATACTTCGATGAAACCACTGGAACCAAGTGCCTGGATGGTGCCGCCGTTAGCCAGCCTAACGCCATTGCTGCCGGTGCTGCCGCCAAACCCGACGACGCCCGTGTTGCCGTTGGTGTTCTGCACCGTGCTGCCGTCGATGAGCACGCCATGGCCGCCCGTGACGTTGTTGCCCTGACCCTGCAAGGTCACTGTGCCGCCGCTGCCGCTGATCAGTGCGCCGTTGATGATGCTGATGCCGGCATTGTCGGGGCCGCTGCCCGCCGCATAACCATTGCCACCACTCAGTGTGATGTCACCGCCGCTGATCGTGGCGCCGTCGATGACGATGGCGCCGGCATCATTGCCATCCGAATCTGCAGTCAGCGTGATCGTTGCGCCGGGTTTGCTGATCGACGCACCGGACGAGAGTTTGATGCTGCGGTCGGATTCGAGATAGACGGTATTGGCCGCGATGCTGCCGGCGATGTTGATGTCGCCGTTGCCTGCGGAGGACGTCGTGACATTGACCGTGCCACCGGTGATGTTTCCGCTGATGTGGTCGAGACGCTGACCAGTGATGTTGACGGTGCCGCCGGTGCCAGCGTTGACTCCGGCCGTGATGTAAACGCTGTTGCCGCCGACGTCGGAGATCGGTGCCGACAAGGTAATGTTTGCGCCACCGGTAAAGCCACCCGCCGTCGTATTGAGCGGCGCGGAAATGTAGAGTGCGCCTTCAGTCGGACTGGTCAGCGACCCTGCGTCACCCGCACTCAGCGTGATTGCACCACCGCGAGTGGTAATGGTCCCGAAGACGTTCACGAAAGCGCCGGCCCGCATGGTAATTCCCACGCTGTCATTGGTCATCGAGATCGCGTCGTTGACATTGATGTCCTCGTTCGCCTGCAGCACGACGTTGGTCGCCGCCGCGTTGATCGTTGCTGGTGCGATAGTCTGGGTGGCCGGACCGTCGGCGAACTGGTCGACGGTGCCCAGCAATGCCGTGCCGCCGATGGTAACGTTGATGAAATCCGGATCGAGCAACAGCGTACCGGTGCTGCCATGTGGCGCGAGCGTATTCACGTAGCCCTGAAAATCGAGCACGCGTTTTCCTGATACCTCGACAAAACCACCGTTACCGCTTTGCGCACCGCCGCGGGCATGGATATCACCGTAGAACCGTGTCACGTCATCCGCCCACACAATCACATTGCCGCCATCACCCCCGGCAATCGCATCGGCGTTGATCGTCACATCCTGTCCGACGTAGGTACGAAATGCGTTCTGGATATCCGGATTTTTGCCCTGAAAATCACCACCGACCAGTACCGTCCCGCCCTGTGTGGTACCCGAGGCGTCGATACTGGCTTGGCCGTTCAATCCGACCAGGTTGCCCAGCACCTGCACCGTGCCGCCGCTGCCCGCGCTGCCGGTTGCGGCAATGCTGCCTTCGACGATCGCGGTATCGCCCGCCTGGATTTCGACTGTGCCGCCGCTGATGCCGCTGGCCGAAGTCTGGCTGGCGGCATCGAGATGCACGTTTTTCGTCGCCTTCAAAACAATGCGGCCGCCTTCGACCGCCGCGCTGTCGGCACGCAG
>JBBQAO010000158.1:0-3560 GCA_038316355.1 Burkholderiales bacterium | reverse complement strand
GACAGCATAGGCCCAGTCACTGCAATACATATGTGCCTTGACGCACGGTCGGCCAGACAGTGACACCGTATCGTTCCACATGCTCAAAAAATTCATGACCTTGAATCGCATCGAGTTGATCCAGCGTTGCCGGAAAATGGCGGCGGAGCGCATCGATCCTCCGGTGACGCCCGTTGCCCTGGATCACGGGGTGCCGATATTCCTCCAGCAGCTGGTCGATATCGTAGGCATCGAGTCGAAGACGGAAATCCGCGCAGTGGCCGGGGAAGACCCCGCGCCGGAGCCTTCGGTCATCGGCCGCGCAGCGGCCTTGCACGGCGCAGACATGCTGCGCAGCGGATACACCGTCGACCAGGTTGTCCACGGCTATGGGGACGTTTGCCAGGCGATCACCGCGATGGCGATGGAGCAGAAGGCGGGCATTTCTGCCGACGAGTTCCATACGCTGAACCGTTGCCTCGATGACGCCATCGCCGATGCCGTCACGGCTTATGGCAGCGCGCGCCTGAGTAAGCACAATGAGCAGGCGGAAATCCTGCACGACAGCCTGGATCAATTTTCGGAAGAGCAGCGGCGGTTGCTGGAGACGGCGATCGAGGCGTTTGCCGCGATCAAGACCGGTAATATCGGCTTGAATGGCGCAACCGGCATGCTGCTGATTCACTCACTGGAGAGGCTGCGTGCGCTTACTCAGCGCACCGTGTCGTCGATTCGCCTGGCCTCGGCCAAGACCACGCTTCTGTCTGTCTGAGCGCAGGCCCGATGTACCTCGGTTGCAGCTTCATGGCCGACGGCTGGATATAATCGGATCTTAAAAAATTCAATAAAAACAATAACTTATTGTATTTTTGCGGAGTAATGGTCAGTTGTGTTTGCGACCGGTTTTTTTCTCCTCACTGATCTGCGCGCGATAAGCGTCAAGCCCGTCACGCCCGGCCCTGCCCATGTCTTCCAGTTTTTTCTCCCAGTGCTTGCGGTGGTCGCGCAGCGCGCCGACGATGGATTCGGCGACAACCAGGTTGCGATACCACTTGGAATTCGCCGGCACGATGGTCCACGGCGCATGCGGGGCCGCGGTTTTCGCGATGGCGTCTTCGTAGGCTTTTGTATATTCATCCCAGTGATCGCGTTCCCTCCAGTCGTTGGGGTTCAGCTTCCACGCGGTTCCAGGTTCCTTTTCGCGTTGGAGCAGGCGTTGCTCCTGCTCGTCCTTGTCGATGTGCAGGAAATACTTGAGTACGATGGTGCCGTGTTCGGCCAGCAGTTCCTCGAAATCACGGATGTGGCCATAACGCTGCTGCCACAATTTTTTCGGCATGAGGTCGTGCACGCGCACCACCAGAACATCCTCGTAATGTGAGCGGTTGAACAGCACGAACTCGCCGTTTCGCGGCGCGTGGCGGTGGACGCGCCACAGGAAATCATGCTCCCGCTCTTCGGTGGTTGGCACGCCAAAGGAGGTGACGCTGACGCCGCGCGGATTCAGGCAGCCGGCAACATGTTTGATGGTGCCGTCCTTGCCCGCGCTGTCTCGCCCCTGCAGCACCACCAGCACGCTATTGACCTTGGCACCCCATAACGCATCCTGCAGTCCGAACAGTTCCTTGCCCAGCTCGGCGAAACGTTTTTTCGCCCTGGCTTTGGTCATGCCTTTCGGCGGTTCGGCGGAGATGGCGTTGAGCCGGACTTTGCTGTTGGGGATGTCGATCAGGGTTTGGGTCATGAAGTTTTCCTTGCGTTCCGGGAAGTATCCGCCCAAACGCATGTATTACACGCCAATGCGGCGTAATATTTATCAAAAGGCGGGTCATGACGGATACAAAAACAGCTGTGGCGAGGGCGGGTTTACATGGCTGAGGCCAAAATTGCGCTGAACACAGGCGCCTTGCAGGCGCGCCTGATGAAAAGATACTGGGTGGCGGCGGGCAGTTCCCTGCTGGTGTTGTTGCTGATGTTCGTGCTGTATTGGGGGGATTATCTTGCCGGGACCGGCTTCTGGATTACTGCCGGCGGCATGCTGTTCTGGATCGCGTTTTATTACGCGTTGTTCCGTTCGCAGCTGAATCTCAAGGCGGCTGACCCCAGCCTGACCATTCCGCAGGTCCTGTCGGCAATCCTGATGCTGACCATTGCGATGTTCTACACCGGGAGCGAAGCGCGTCCGGTGATCCTGCTGACCGTATTGATGGCTTTTGTATTCGGTGTATTCCGCTTGCCCATGTCCAAGCTGGTCGGCATGGCCCTGATTGCAATTGCGGGCTATGTGGTGATGATCGTGCTGCTCGTGAACTTCCGCGCAGAAGATGTGGATTTACGTCTGGAAATCCTGCGGCTGACGGTTTTCGGCATCGTGCTGCTGTGGTTTGCCGTAATGGGTGGCTATATCAGCCGCTTGCGCAAGACCTTGAGCGACAGCAGGGCTGCTGTCGAGGAACTGGCCACGCACGATCCGCTGACAGGTGTGTATAACCGGCGGCACTTGTCCGCCACGCTGCAGCAGGAAAAGTTGCGCGGCGACCGCTCCGGTGATGTGTTTTGCGTCGTCATTCTGGATCTGGATTTTTTCAAGAATATCAATGACACCTTCGGCCACCAGGCCGGCGATGAAGTGCTTAAAACCTGCGCCGGGTGCGGGAGCCGGGAGGTGCGGCCGCTCGATTGTTTTGGCCGCTACGGTGGTGAGGAGTTTGAGTTGCTGCTGATCCAGACTGATCTGGAGGGTGCGCGGATCGTGGCCGAGCGCATTCGAAATGCCATGAACAGGCTGAGTTTTCCGCAAATCAGTCCGGATTTGCGGGTTACGGTTTCCATTGGCCTGGCTCAATACCGTCCCAAAGAGGAAATCCATGAAACCGAAAAGCGGGCAGACGTCGCCCTGTACCGGGCGAAGGCGGCTGGCCGCAATCGATGCGAAGTTGAAGGCGCCTGACGGATCAGGGGAATCCTGCACCGGATTTCCGGGCAAGGGCAGGCAGGGGGCCACTGGCCCCTTTTTTCTGTGTTCGCGACACTCACTCCAGCTTGATCCCCGCCGCCTTGATCACCTTCGCCGTCAGTGCCAGATCATCCCTGATGAATTTTCCGAACTCCTCCGGTGACTGGGTGCGGATGTCGAAGCCGATGGACACCAGGCGGTCCTTCAGGTCGGGTGAATTCAGCGCGGTGACGATTTCCTTGTTCAGTGTGTTGATGATCGGACGCGGGGTGCCGGCACGGCCGACGACGCTGAACCAGGTGCCGGATTCGTAACCCTTGAGGCCGGCCTCGCCGGTGGACGGGATGTCGGGAAAATTGGGATGCCGTTTCTCTGAGGCAAAGGCGAGGATTTTCAGGCGGCCGTTTTTCGAGAACGGCAGTACTGTGGCGATGCCGGTGATGACGAAATTGACCTGTCCGCCGACCACCGCGGCGGTTGCCGGGCCGGAACCCTTGAACGGCACATGCAGCAGTTTGACGCCGGAGATGTATTCGAGCAGCGCGCCGCCGAGGTGGTTGGTCGATGCGGTGCCCGGCGTGCTGTAGCTGACGCTGCCGGGTTTGGCCCTGGCCAGCGTGAGCAG
>JBBQAO010000054.1:0-24855 GCA_038316355.1 Burkholderiales bacterium | reverse complement strand
TGGCGGAGAGAGAGGGATTCGAACCCTCGATAGGATTTTGTCCTATACGCCCTTAGCAGGGGCGCGCCTTCGACCACTCGGCCATCTCTCCAGATTCATTTCTAGCGCTTGATCTGTTTCGCTTACACCATCTCATCTGCCACGGTGGCCTTGGCGCTCTGCGCCGAATGTTACGACGCCTATCGCCGTGACCACCCTACTGTTGCGATTACAATTTTGGGCGAGGATAACACAGCCCTCCCCGCTTTCCGCCTTGTTCAGGGCGCCTGATCCAGCGCAAACGCCTTGTGCAGCACCCGCACTGCGAGCTCGGTGTATTTCTCGTCAATCACCACCGAAACCTTGATTTCGGAGGTCGAAATCATTTCGATGTTGATGCCTTCTTCGGCCAGCGTGCGGAACATGGTGCTGGCGATGCCGGCGTGGGAGCGCATGCCGACGCCGACCACCGAGACCTTGGCAATCCTGTCGCCGCTCTGGATGCCGCGCGCCTTGGTGTGCGTGATTACCGGCTTCAGCACGGTTAGCGCTTTCTGATAGTCGTTGCGATGCACCGTGAACGAAAAATCGGTGAGCCCGTCGTGGCCGACGTTCTGCACGATCATGTCGACGTCGATGTTGGCGTCGCCGATCGGCCCGAGGATCTGGTAGGCGATGCCCGGACGATCAGGCACGCCGAGCACGGTGATCTTCGCCTCGTCGCGGTTAAACGCGATGCCTGAAATGACGGCTTTTTCCATGTCCTTGTCTTCCTCAAATGTAATCAGCGTGCCTTCGCCTTCATCTTCAAAGCTGGAGAGCACGCGCAAACGCACTTTGTACTTGCCGGCGAATTCGACCGAGCGAATCTGCAGCACCTTGGAGCCGAGGCTTGCCATTTCGAGCATTTCCTCGAAGGTAATGGTTTTCAGGCGGCGCGCCTCCGGCACGATGCGCGGGTCGGTGGTGTAGACACCATCGACGTCGGTATAGATCTGGCACTCATCAGCCTTCAGTGCCGCAGCCAGTGCGACACCCGTGGTATCCGAACCGCCGCGGCCCAGCGTGGTGATGTTGCCGGCCTCGTCGACGCCCTGGAACCCGGCAACAACCACAACATAGCCGGCCTTCAGGTCGGCGCGCATGTTCTGCTCATCGATGCTGACGATGCGCGCCTTGGTATGGGCATTGTCGGTGAGGATCCTGACCTGGGCACCGGTGTAGCTGCGCGCCTTGAGGCCGATTTCGATCAGCGCCATCGACAGCAGCGCAATCGTCACCTGCTCGCCGGTGGAAACCACGACGTCAAATTCCCGCGGATCAGGATGGGCCTGGATTTCCTTGGCCAATGCAATCAGCCGGTTGGTTTCGCCAGACATCGCGGACACGACAACAACAACGTCATGCCCCTGCGCTTTCCAGCGCGCAACACGTTTGGCGACATTTTTGATGCGTTCGGGGCTGCCGACCGAGGTGCCACCGTATTTCTGGACTATCAACGCCATGATGGCTGGATCTCTGGATGAACCAAAAAGGGGCATATTTTATTGGATTTTCCGGCGAAAAACGAGGTTTTGCCGAGGATTTTGTTGCCGAGGATTTACGCGGCACAACTTCCATTCAGTTCCGGAACCATTGCGCGCGGCGGGACTCCTATTCGCAGCACAGGAGGAAATCACGTTGAAAAAGCCGGCAAAATCCCAAGCAAGTCCCGACCATCCCCGCGAAATCCGCCGCAAGCGCGGCCTCAACCAGCAGCAGTTCTGGCCGTTGATCGGCGTCACCCAGAGCGGTGGCTCACGTTATGAGTCCGGCCGTCGCATGCCTAAACCGGTTCGCGAGCTGTTGCGCATCGTGCATGTCGAAGGCATACCGCTGCCGCAGGTGCGCGGCGACGACTTCTCGCTGGTCCAGTACCTGAAAAAATCGCGCCCCGGCCTGTATCGCGAACTGAAGGCCGCCGCGCAACGGGATCGCAAACCGCGCAAGTAGAGCAACTAGCAGGCAGTATTCATCATTAACGCTGCGGGCGGTCGACGCGGGCGCTTGTTATAATTTGCGCCCCATGCGCATTACCCGCAGGCTGGAATTCGACGCCGGCCACCGCATCCCCAACCACACCAGCCAGTGCCGTCACCTGCACGGGCACCGCTACGCCATCGAAGTCACCTTGAGCGGACCGGTGGTCGCCACCGCTGGCGCCGCCGACGAAGGCATGGTGATGGATTTTTCCGCAGTCAAGGCGATTGCCCAGAAGCACGTGGTCGAGCCCTGGGACCATGCCTTCCTCGCCTGGAAACACGATCACGCCGTGGTCGCCTTCCTCGCCGGCATGCCCGGCCACAAGACCGTGCTGTTCGATGCGCCGCCGACGGCGGAACACCTCGCCCGCCGCGCGTTTGAATTGCTCAACCAGCATTACCTCGCCTGTTACGGTGCCACGCTGCGCCTTGAGCGCGTCCGGCTCTACGAAACACCCAACTGCTGGGCCGACGCCGAACAGGGCGGAGACTGATCCACCGTTTGAACCGCCCCACTCCGCCACGGCCACCACCTGATGTCCACCGCTGCTCCAGAAACCGCAGAAATCCATGCCAGCCGGGGCAAAATGCTGATCGCAAAACGGCAATTCGCAGCAGCGGTCATCAGTTATGACCAGGCCATCGCCTTAAAACCCGATTTCGCCGAGGCATACATCCAGCGCGGCAACGCACTGCGCAAGCTCGGCCAGTTTGAATCCGCCGTCACCAGCTATGACCGCGCACTTGCGCTGCTGCCCGACCATGCCGAAACCCATTGCAACCGCGGCATCGCGCTCAAGGAACTGCGCCGGTTTGAATTGGCGGTCGCCGGTTACGACCGGGCCATCGCGCTGAATCCTGCATTCCTCGCCGCATACGCCAACCGCGGTGTGGCGCTGGCCGCGCTCCACCAGCACGAAGCAGCCGTCGCCAGCTTCGACCAGGCCAACGCGCTGCACCCGGGCGTCGCCTTTACGCACCTGCACCGCGGCGTTTCGCTGCATGCGCTGGGACGTTACGCAGCCGCCGTCGAGGCTCACCAAAAAACCATCGCTCTGGATGCCAGCAGCTCCGAAGCGCATCACAATCTCGGCCTCGCGCTGCTGCAGTTGCGGCAACACGAAGCGGCGATTGCAAACTTTGACCGCGCGATCACACTGAACCCGGAATTTGCCGACGCGTACGCAAGTCGCGGCCTCGCCATGTACGAAACAAGGCAACACCAGGCAGCCATCGCGAATTACGAAAAAGCCATCGCGCTGCAGCCAACCCTGCGCATCGCCCATCGCAACCTCAGCCATCTCTACCTGCAACTCGGGGATTATGTAAAAGGCTGGGAGAAATTCGAATGGCGCATGCGCGGCGAAGATAATCCGGCCAATCGCCGCACGTTTACCCAGCCCCTGTGGCTGGGCCAGGAATCAATCGCCGGCAAAACCATACTGCTGCACAGTGAACAGGGCATGGGTGACACGCTGCAGTTCTGCCGCTACGCCAGACAGGTGGCCGATCTCGGCGCCAGTGTGATCCTCGAAGTGCAGAAACCCTTGCTCGGCCTGCTCGGTAGCCTCGAGGGTGTGACCACCCTGCTGCCCAAATTGAGCGTGCTGCCGCCCTTCGATCTGCACTGCCCGCTGATGAGCCTGCCGCTGGCAATCAGGGCCCGCATCAACAACATCCCGTCAGCACAAGGCTATCTCAGGGCCGATGCCGCCAAGGTCGCGGAATGGCAAGCCCGGCTGGGCGCCAAAACCAAACCCCGCGTCGGACTGGTGTGGAGCGGCAATCAGCTGCACAAGAATGACCAGAACCGCAGCATCCCGCTCACCGAGTTCGCCCAACTGCTGTCCGACGATTGCGAGTTTGTGTGTTTGCAAAAAGAGGTAAAGCCGGCTGATCAGGAAATCCTCGCAGCCCACCCCGAAATCCGCTGCTTCGGCGCGGAACTGAACGATTTTTCCGACACCGCCGCGCTTTGCGAACTGCTGGACCTGATCATCAGCGTCGACACCAGCGTGGCACACCTCGCCGGGGCATTGGGCCGGCCGGTGTGGATACTGCTGCCGTTCAATCCGGACTGGCGCTGGATGCTGGAACGCAGCGATACGCCGTGGTATTCCCGTGCGCGCCTCTACCGGGGAGACCGGCTTCAGGGCTGGAGTGGGGTTATCGCGAGGGTTCGCGGTGACTTGAGCCGGGGGCTCAAGACAGACGGACTCTGATTGATTTAAAAAATACTTGGCGGAGAGTGTGAGATTCGAACTCACGAGGACCGTGAGGCCCTGCCGGTTTTCAAGACCGGTGCATTCAACCGCTCTGCCAACTCTCCGTATTCGCGGAAATTACCGCTGCCGGGGGCGGATTGTAGCCCCAAACCCGCACTGGATGCGCCCTGGCTGTCACAATTGCGGCGCATAATATCATCTATTATCAATTGCTTGCGCAACCCTGGCAGCCCGAAAATCGGCCGATACCGATTGCAACTTTAACCGCCTTTCAGTAGTCTTACATCCTGCTTACACCAGCTTTTTTGGTGAACCTTTTGGAGATCCATCACTATGCAACCTGAACTGCGCACCGGGGCAACCTATTCTGCCGGCACGTCCGACATTGCCGTCCAGCAGAACAAGGTACTGCGTAACACCTATATGCTGCTCGCGATCTCGCTGATCCCCACGGTGATCGGCGCTGCGGTCGGCACCAATTTCATCAATTTCAGCTTCATGCGCGCCAGCCCGATCATGTCGATGCTGGTGATGCTGGCCGTGTTCTACGGCTGGATTTTCGCAATCGAGAAAAACCGCGACAGCGTGCTCGGTGTCGGCCTGCTGCTCGGCTTCACCGCCTTCCTCGGCCTGATGATGGCACCGATGCTGCAAAGCATCCTGTCGCTGCGTAACGGCGGGCAACTGGTGATGATGGCTGCAGGCGGCACGGCTGCGGTGTTTTTTGTGCTGTCGGGCATTGCCGCGACGACCAAACGTGACTTCAGCTTCCTCAACAAGTTCATGCTGGTCGGCTTCGTGGTGATCATGCTGGCGGTGCTCGCCAACATCTTCCTGCAAAGCCCGGTGCTGCAGCTGGCGCTGTGCGGTGGCTTCATCATCTTCTCGTCGGCGATCATCCTGTGGCAGATCAATTCGATAGTCCGCGGCGGTGAAACCAACTACGTGTCGGCGACGCTGACATTGTATGTGTCGCTGTACAACATCTTCACCAGCCTGCTGCAGATCCTGGGCTTCACCAGCGGTGATCGTGACTGAAACTTGCGCAACTGAAAACGCTTAAAAAAAGCGGCCTGCGGGCCGCTTTTTTATTGCCTGCATTATTCCAGCCGCGCCAGGCCTACTCCCTCTCAAACAACGCCATCGATTCCACGTGTGCCGTATGCGGGAACATGTTGATCACGCCGGCGGCACGCAGCTTGTAGCCATGCGTCGCCACCAGCACTTCGGCATCACGGGCCAGAGTTGACGGGCTGCAGGATACGTAGACGATGCGCCGCGGGCCGCCGGCCCCGATCAGCTTGATCAGTTCCATTGCACCATCGCGTGGCGGGTCGATCAGCAACTTGTCGAATGGCCCCAGCGCGGCCCACTGTTCGGCGTCGATCTTGAACAGGTCCATGGTCAGGAAACGCGTATTGTCAGCCAGCCCGTTGCTGCGTGCATTCTCCTCCGCCCGGCTGATCAGCCCTTTGCTGCCTTCGATGCCGATGACCTGCGCGCCGCTGCGCGCAATCGGCAGCGTGAAATTGCCCAGCCCGCAGAACAGGTCGGCGATGCGTTCACCGGGTTGCGGCGCCAGCAGGTTCAGTGCGCGGCGCACCAGCACCTGATTAATGGCATGGTTGACCTGGGTGAAGTCGGTGGGGCGGAAATGGATGCGTACGTCGAATTCGGGCAGCGTGTAATACAAGGCACCGGTGTCCGGCGGGCAGAACAACGCCGCCGTTTCCGGCCCTGAGGGCTGCAGATAGAACACCACGCGATGTGCGTCGGCAAAGACGCGCAGTTTGCCTTCATCTTCCGGCGTCAGCGCATCCAGGTTGCGCAGCACCAGCACATCGGCGTTGTCGGCCACCGCCAACTCGATCTGCGGCAATCGCGCACGCAGACTCAGGCTGTCGACCAACTGGCGGAGCAGCGGCAGCAGATCCGAAATCCGCCTTGGCAACACCTCACAGCTGGTCATGTCGGCAACATAACTGCTGCGTTTCTCATGAAAACCCACCAGCGCGCCGCCCTTTTTGAACACATGCCGCACCGTCAGGCGCGCGCGGTGGCGGTAGCCCCAGGCCGGGCCGTAAATCGCCGGCAGCATCTGTTCGGGCTGCACCTTGCCGATATGCCGCAGGTTGTCTTCGAGCACACGCTGTTTGGCGGCAACCTGGGTGCGCGCATCCATGTGCTGCAGGCTGCAGCCGCCACAGAGGCCGAAAAATCTGCAGCCCGGCGTGGTGCGCGACGCGCTTTGATCAAAAATCCGCGTTGCGAATGACTGCTCGAACGCCGGTTTTTTGCGATAAACCGAGACTTCGACCCGCTCACCGGGCAGCGCGCCTTCAACAAAGACGACCTTGCCGTCACGGCGGGCAATGCCACGGCCTTCCTGGTCCAGGGATTCGATCAACAAGGGAGTCATTACGATTTTTCAGACCGCGCACAGCAGCGTGGTGCGTGATTTTTACTTTGTTATTACGTTATGCCGTCCAGCGCGCGAGAAATTCCTGCCAGTGCGGTTGCCCGGCTTTTTCCAGCGTGGTACGCACCATCGTGATTTGCGTATCGTGCTGTGCCTGGGTCAACGCACCGCGCATCAGCTGGAAACGCAGAAACACCAGGTGGGTATTGACGACATCGGTTTCGCAGTAACGCCAGATGTCTTCGAGCTTGCCGTCCTGATAGGCGCCCCATACCGCAGAGCCATCCATGCCGAGTTTGCCCGGCAGGCCCATCAGTTGTGCCAGCGCGTCCAGCGGCGCATTGGCACGGCCCTGATACAGCGCCAGCAGATCCATCAGATCGAGATGGCGCTGATGGTAACGGCTGATGTAATTGTTCCATTTGAATTCGCGGTCGTCCTCGCCCATGTCCCAGTAGCGCGCGGCCGTCACGCCATGCATCAGTCCACGATAATGCAGGACAGGCAGATCAAAACCGCCGCCGTTCCAGGACACCAGTTGCGGCGTGTATTTCTCGATGCCATCAAAAAAACGCTGGATGATTTCAGCTTCACTTTCCCCGGCCGCACCCAGCGACCACACCTTGAAACTGTCGCGATCCTGCAGCGCGCAGGAAATCACCAGCACACGTTGCAGGTAATGCGGCAGGAAATCATTGCCGTGGCTCTGCCGGCGCAACTGGAAGGCCATTTCCGCGACATCGCGGTCGGACACTGTGCTGTCGATCCCGTGCAACTTGCGGATGCCGGCGACGTCGGGCACGGTTTCAATATCAAACACCAATACGGGATTCACGAAATTTCCTTTAAAAACAATTGCTTACAAAGTATTTGCGGATGACCGTTATGCGAATACACCCGTGGACAGATAACGGTCGCCGCGGTCGCAAACGATGGACACAATGACCGCGTCATGCACCTGCGCTGAAATCTGCAGCGCCGCCCACAACGCGCCGCCGGAAGACACGCCGGCAAAAATTCCCTCTTCACCGGCCAGCCGCCGCATCATGTTTTCTGCGTCGGCCTGCGTTACCTCGACCACCTGATTGACCTGCGACCAGTCGCAGATTTTCGGCAGGTACGCAGCGGGCCATTTGCGGATGCCCGGGATCTGCGAACCATCGGTCGGCTGGCAGCCGACAATCTGCACCTGCGGATTTTTTTCCTTGAGGTAGCGTGACACACCCATGATGGTACCGGTGGTGCCCATGCTCGAAATGAAATGCGTGACGCGGCCACCGGTATCGCGCCAGATTTCCGGGCCGGTGCCTTCGTAATGTGCCAGCGGATTGTCGGGATTCGAAAACTGATCGAGCATCACGCCGCGCCCCTCACGCACCATGCGTTCAGCGACATCGCGCGCGCCTTCCATGCTGACCTCTTTCGGTGTCAGCACCAGCTCGGCGCCATAGGCGCGCATGGTCTGCTGGCGTTCCAGCGACTGGTTCTCCGGCATCACCAGCACCATGCGGTAGCCCATGATCGCCGCCACCATCGCCAGCGCAATGCCGGTGTTGCCACTGGTCGGCTCGATCAGCGTATCGCCGGGCTTGATGGTGCCGCGCTCCTCTGCGCGGCGGATCATCGACAGTGCGGGACGATCCTTGACCGATCCCGCCGGGTTGTTGCCTTCGAGTTTGACCAGCACCGCATTGCTGGTCGCGCCGGGTATGCGCTGCAACTTCACCAGCGGCGTATTGCCGACGAAGTCCTCCAGTGTCCTGTCCATGACTCAGCCCGCGCTTTTCGCCAGCAATTGCTGGCAGTACCGCGCGACGCCCTGCTCCACCGTCAGAAACGGTTTCTGGTAGCCGGCTGCGCGCAAGGCGGTCAGATCAGCCTGGGTATAACTCTGGTATTTGCCCTTGAGGTCGCCGGGAAACGGGATATAGCGAATCACGCTTTTGCTCTGCAGATCCGCCAGCAACAAGGCTGGCTCACCCGCCGCCGCACGACAACCGTTCACCGTGGCAACAGCGACATCGTTGAAAGACTGTGCCGCGCCGCTGCCACAATTGAATATCCCTGACTTGTCGCCGTTATTCAGGAAGTACAAATTGACTTTGACCACATCCTCGACCGAGACAAAATCGCGGCGCTGCTCGCCGTTGCCATAGCCGCCGCTGCCTTCGAACAGCCGCACATGGCCCTCGGCGCGGTACTGATTAAAGAAATGATATGCCACCGAGGCCATGCGTCCCTTGTGCTGCTCGCGGTCGCCATAAACATTGAAATAACGCAACCCGACCACCTGCGGACCGCCGGGCGGCAGACGCCGCACCCGCAGGTCAAACAGCAGTTTTGAATAGCCGTAGACGTTCAACGGGCCTTCGCAGTCCGCCTGCTCACGAAAACCGGTCAGTGCGCCATAGGTCGCCGCGGATGACGCATAAATCAGCGGGATCGTCTCGGCTGCGCAAAAATCCAGCAGCGTGCAGGAATAGGTGTAATTGGTGTCCATCACATAACGGCCGTCACTGGCCGTGGTGTCGGAACAGGCGCCCTGATGCAGTATCGCCTTCACGCCACGGCGGAAAGCGCCGGCTTTGATGCGAGCGAGGAATTCATCCTTGTCGAGGTAGTCGCTGATCCGGCAGTCGACCAGGTTACGGAATTTTTCGCCCTGCGTCAGGTCATCCACAGCGAGGATGTCGGTGATGCCCTGCGCGTTGAGGCCCTTGACCAGGTTGGCGCCGATAAAACCGGCAGCGCCGGTGACCACATGGATCATGGCTTATTCCTCCTGCGCCGGCGGGAACAATTCGTCCGGCTGGACCACTGCAGTGCCGAATTTGCCGACGACGATGCCCGCGGCACGGTTGGCAATGCGCACTGCGCTTTCCAGGTCCTGCCCTGCCGCCAGCATCACGGCGATGGTGGCGATCACCGTGTCACCGGCACCGCTGACGTCATACACTTCGCGCGCCTGTGCCGGCACATGCAGCCTGCTGCCGCGCCGGTACAGCGTCATGCCTTCCTCGCTGCGCGTAACCAGCATGGCACCGATGCCCAGCCGCTGGCGCAGGTTCTGCGCTTTCGTCGTCAGCGCAGCTTCACTGCTCCAGCCACCGACCACCGCGCGCAGCTCAGCACAATTGGGTGTCACCAGCGTCGCGCCGCGATAACGCGAATAGTCCTCGCCCTTGGGATCGACCAGCACCGGCTTTTGGTGACGGCGCGCCAGCGCGATCATGCGGGCGATATGCGCGAGGCCACCCTTGCCGTAGTCCGACAGGATCGCCACATCGCAACTTTTCAGCAGACGCTCGAAATCTTTCAGTTTCGACGCCAGCACTTCATGGCTGGGCAGGGTCTCAAAATCTGCGCGCAGCAACTGCTGACGACGACCGATGACCCGCAGTTTGACTGTGGTGGAGATGGTCGGATCGTCGTGCAGGCTGGCAATAACGCGATCACGTTTCAGCAACTGGCGCAGGCAGCGCCCGGCCTCATCACGCCCCACCACCGACAACAGTGAAGCCTTTGCCGAGAGCGCAGCGACGTTGCGCGCAACATTCGCCGCACCACCCGGGCGTTCCTCGACACGATCAACCTTGACCACAGGCACCGGCGCCTCCGGCGAAATGCGGCTGACTTCGCCGAACCAGTAGCGATCCAGCATCACATCACCGGCCACCAGCACCCGGGCGCGGCGCATCTGCGCCGGCAGGCCGCCGCGTGGTGACACCGGTTTTTTATTCAGTATTTTTTTCATTAGCGAATTTGGTCAACTGATGATTTTAATGCACTGGCAATGTCGGCATTGATCCGGTCCAGCACGGCCAGCGGATCTGCGGCACGGGTAATCGGCCGGCCGACCACCAGGTAATCCGCCCCGTCGGCAATCGCCACCTGCGGCGTGACAATGCGTTTCTGGTCATCCTGCGCAGCATCGGCGAGACGAATACCCGGCGTCACCAGACAAAAATCCGCCCCGCAGGCGCGGCGCAGCAGCAAAGCTTCCTGCGCCGAACACACCACGCCGTCCATGCCGCTGGCGGCAGCCAGCCGTGCCAGGCGCTCGACCAGTACCTTGGGTTCTTCCGAATGTCCTGTTTCACGCAGGTCTTCAGCGCCCATGCTGGTCAGTACCGTCACCGCAATCAACATGGGCGGATGCGACAGTCCGGCAAGTGCTTCGCGCGCCGCCTGCATCATCGTGCGCCCGCCACCGGCATGTACATTGATCATCCACGCACCGAGCGCCGCCGCGGACTTGCAGGCCGAGGCCACAGTATTCGGAATGTCGTGGTATTTGAGATCAAGGAACACGTCGAAACCGTGCGCTGCCAGTTGCCGCACCAGATCAGGACCGGCAACGGTAAACAATTCCTTACCGACCTTGACCCGGCAGCGTTTGGGGTCCAGCCGTTGCGCGAATGCCAGCGCCTCGGCAGCACTGGCGTAATCCAGTGCGACAATGACCCGCGAGCCCTTTTGATCCATGCTCATGCAGATACGCCCTTTGCTCCGGCGAGTTTCAAGCCGGAATGTCCCCCAGCTATGGCAGACTTCACGCCGGTATTCCTTCAGCTCCGGCAGACTTCACGCCGGTAGTCCTTCAGCTCCGGCACGCTTCACGCCGGAATGTCCTTCAGCTCCGGCGCGCTTCATGCCGGTATTCCTTTTTCTTCGGTACGTCGCGGCGCGTAGGTTTCCCATTCGCCGCAGGCCGGGCAATGCCAGTAAAACTGCCGTGCACGAAAACCGCAGTGTTCACATTTGTACATGGCGAGGCTACGCGTGTGCTGGTGGATCAGTTGTTTGATCAATTCAAGATCGGTGCGGCGCTCTGGCGGCACTTCCAGCAATTGCGCTTCCAGCAGCTTGTCGAGCCCGAGCATGGTCGGCGTACGCCGCACTTCATCGCGCACCAGCCGGTATGCGGCCTGCGCCCCGCTGTCGGCCAGCGTGGCCTGGTACACCAGATCCAGCAAATCCATCGACGGATACTTTTCGAGAAAACCGCGCAGCAGGTTGAGGCCCTCGTCGGGCTGCCCCGCTTCGCGGTAGGCAATCAGCAACCGCTCCGCGACCAGCGACAGATAGGCCGGGTTCTGCGATTCAATGTGCTGCCAGGCGGCAATCGCCGCGGGCCCGTTGCCGAGGTCACGCTCCAGATCACCCAGCAGCATGTTCGCCCGTACGCACAGCCGATGATGCGCCAGCGCCTCTGTCAACAAGGGCCGTGCATCGGCAGGTCGCGACTGCATCAGCTCGCGTGCCGCCATTTCGCAGTAGAAATTGGCAATTTCCTTCTGGAAGGAACTGCCGTTGAGGACTTCGAGTTTTTCGGCAATCACAATCGCCTTGCGCCATTCCTTTTCCTGCTCATAGATTTCCAGCAGGAACCGCAGCGCGGCCTCGGCATGCGGCGTATCGTCAAGCTTCAGGAACAATTCTTCAGCGCGATCGAGCAATCCCGCCTTCAGGTAATCCTGCGCCAGCTCGAGCACGGCCTGCAGCTTCTGCTCCTGCGCGAGGTCTTCACGCTCGGCCAGGTTCTGGTGCATGCGGATCGCTCGTTCGACCTCACCGCGGCGACGGAACAGGCTGCCCAGCGCGAAATGCAGCTCGATGGTCTGGGGATTGACCTTGGCCACTTCGATGAAGGCCTCGATCGCCTTGTCGGGCTGCTCATTGAGCAGGAAATTCAGGCCCTTGAAATACGATGCGGGCAGCAGCCGGGATTCAGTGACGATCTGGCGGATGTCGACGCGCGCCGCCATCCAGCCCAGCGCGAAAAACAGCGGCAAAGTCAGCAGCCACCACAGTTCGATGTCCATTATGCGCGGCGCTTCACAACAATTTTCACGGCAAATTTCACAACAGGTCGGATGGCGGCAGGAGCGGCGCGTCGGGTTGCCGGGCGGCGCCCAGTTCGCGCTTCAGCACGGCAATCTGCCGGCGCAACCGCAGCGTCTGGAACAAACCCGCCAGCAGCCCCACCAGCGCGCCGGCGCAGATGGCGACCAGCAGCACGACCACCAGCGGCGCTTCCCACCGGTATCCGAGGTAATACCGCACCGTGACCGGATCCGTGTTCACGATCGCAAACGACAGGATCAGGAGGAACAGTACGACCTTGATGATCCACATTAGGTATTGCATGGCCCGTCGAGAATATCACGCCCCGCCATTCGCGCGGGAGCGCGCCGCAGCACACAAAAAAGCGGCATGGCCTTGTAGCCATGCCGCCCAAAGGAACGATGCCTGATCGTCCGTTATTTCTTGATGTCGACGCGTTCGCGCAATTCCTTGCCGGCCTTGAAATGCGGCACGTACTTCGCCGGCACCTGCACACGTTCGCCCGATTTAGGATTGCGCCCGGTACGCGGCGGTCGGTAGTTGAGTCCGAAACTGCCAAAGCCCCGGATTTCGATGCGCTGCCCCTGTGACAGGCTTTTCCCCATGGCATCGAGAATCATCTTTACAGCCAGTTCGGCGTCCTTGGCCACAAGCTGCGGATAACGTGCCGCCAGTTTCGCGATCAACTCCGACTTGGTCATGATGCTCCCTTACTTTTATTGTTGAGTATTGGCTGTGTCCAGCTTGGCTTTGAGCAGCGCGCCAAGATTGGTGGTCCCCGAACTCGCCTGTTTGTTGTCCGAAGTCATCTTCTGCATGGCTTCGGTCTCCTCTGCAAGGTCTTTCGCCTTGATCGACAGGTTGATCGTGCGGTTCTTGCGGTCGACGTTGATGATCATCGCGGTCACCGAATCGCCTTCCTTCAGTTTGGTGCGGATATCTTCAACGCGGTCTCGCGAAACTTCCGACGCGCGCAGATACCCTTCCATGTCACCTTCGAGGTGGATCACGGCGCCCTTGGCATCGATCGCCTTGACCGTGCCGGTGACAACGGTGTTTTTCTCATGGCCGCCGACGTAGCTGGTGAACGGATCACCTTCGAGCTGCTTGACGCCCAGGGAAATACGCTCACGTTCAACGTCGATCGACAGCACCTGGGCTTCGACTTCCTCGCCCTTCTTGTAATTGCGCACGGCCTCTTCACCGGGCACGTGCCATGACAGGTCGGACAGGTGCACCAGACCGTCGATGCCACCGGCAAGACCGATGAAAATGCCGAAATCGGTGATCGATTTGATCTGACCCCTGACCTTGTCGCCCTTTTTCGAGTTCATCGAGAACTCTTCCCACGGATTCGCCATGCACTGCTTCATGCCGAGCGAGATGCGGCGGCGGTCTTCGTCGATCTCCAGCACCATCACTTCGACCTCATCGCCCAACTGCACGACTTTGGACGGATGCACGTTCTTGTTGGTCCAGTCCATTTCGGAGACGTGCACCAGGCCTTCGATGCCCGGCTCGATCTCGACAAAGGCGCCGTAGTCGGTGAGGTTCGAAACCTTGCCGAACAGACGGGTGTTGGGCGGGTAACGGCGCGACAGGCCGACCCAGGGATCCTCGCCCAGCTGCTTCATGCCCAGCGAGACGCGGTTTTTTTCCTGGTCGAACTTGAGCACTTTGGCGGTGACTTCGTCGCCGACATTGAGCATTTCCGACGGGTGTTTGACCCGGCGCCAGGCCAGATCGGTGATGTGCAGCAAGCCGTCGATGCCACCAAGGTCGACGAACGCGCCGTAGTCGGTGATGTTCTTGACGATGCCCTTGACGGTCGCGCCTTCGCGCAGATTCTCGAGCAGCTTCTGCCGCTCTTCGCCCTGGCTGGCTTCGAGCACGGCACGGCGTGACACCACGACGTTGTTGCGTTTGCGGTCAAGCTTGATGACCTTGAATTCCATTTCCTTGTTTTCGTACGGCGTCGTGTCTTTGACAGGACGCGTATCGACCAGCGAACCGGGCAGGAAGGCACGGATGCCGTTGATCATCACGGTCAGGCCGCCTTTGACCTTGCCGCTGATCATGCCGGAGACGATGTTGCCCTTCTCGAGAGCGTCTTCAAGTTCGTGCCAGGCTGCGAGGCGCTTGGCCTTGTCGCGCGACAGGCGGGTTTCGCCATGCCCATCTTCCAGAGCCTCAATGGCGACGCTGACAAAATCACCGGGCTTTACTTCAATCTGGCCGCGGTCGTCATGAAACTCTTCGATCGCCACATAGCTCTCGGATTTCAGACCGGCGTTGACCACCACAAAATTGTCATCAATACGCACGACTTCGGCGGTAATCACTTCGCCGATGCGCATTTCTTTCGTTGCCAGGCTCTCTTCAAAGAGCGCGGCAAAACTCTCGGTAGCAATACCGACGGTAGCAGCTTGTTGGGTTGTTTTCATCATTGGAATCAGGAGGTTATCACACCCGTTTGAGAAACGGGAGGGTAGTTGAAAAAAGCCATGGTCCTGGCGGCCCATGACGCCTGTTTGCTGCCTTTATTGCTTTTTTACGTTTTTTACGTTTTTTGGCACTTCTGATACAGATGCAAGACCTGCGCCACCACGTCAGCCGCCGGTATCCCGGTAGTGTCTATTTCAATGGCATCAGCACACTTCAACAGGGGGGCCGTGACGCGGTTGCTGTCGCGAAAATCGCGGTCGCGGATGTCCTGCAAAAGGGCCGCCATACTAGCACCGGAGTCCTTTTCCATCAACTGCTTATGACGCCTCCGCGCCCTCTCCTCAGCGGTCGCCGTCAGGTAGATTTTCAGCCGCGCATCCGGGAACACCACCGAACCCATGTCGCGGCCGTCCGCGACCAGGCCCGGCGGCTGGCGAAAACCATGCTGCAGCGACATCAGGGCCGTGCGCACACCGGGCAAGGCCGCCACTCGTGACGCGGCAGTACCGGCGACTTCGCCACGAATCTGATCCGACACCTCCCGGGCATCAACAAAAACGCGAACCCCGTTAAATTTTACCTTTAAATTCAATGTGATATTGGTTATTTCCGAGTCATTGTCGAGATTGCCCCCACACTCTCCTCCGACAAAACCGACAATCCGGTACAACGCTCCGCTGTCCAGATAATGAAATCCCAAGTGCTGCGCAACGGCTGCGGCAATCGTGCCCTTGCCCGAGGCCGAGGGGCCGTCGATGGCGATGACCGGTGGCAGGCTCATGCGGTGATACCTGCCAATACCTGGAAATAATCAGGAAAGGTTTTGGCCACGCAGCCCGGGTCATTGATCCGTAGCGGGACACCACCCAAAGCCGCCAGCGAAAATGACATGGCCATGCGGTGGTCATCGTAGGTATCGATGGCCGCAGGCCGCCATTGTGCCGGGGGCGTTATTTTCAGGTAATCAGCACCCTCTTCCACGCTCGCGCCAAGTTTCACCAGTTCAGCAGCCATCGCGGCAATACGATCGGTTTCCTTGACCCGCCAACTGGCGATATTGCGCAGCGTCGTCGTGCCATCGGCAAACAGTGCAGCCACCGCCAGCGTCATCGCCGCATCGGGAATATGGTTGCAGTCGAGATCGACCGCGCGCAGCCGGGCGCGTTTTCTTGCGTCCTCACCCGCGCCGGCTTCGATCCAGTGTTCACCCATGCTGACCGCGGCGCCCATCTGTTCCAGTGCCTCGGCAAAACGCACGTCACCCTGAGTGCTGTTGCGCCCCACGCCTTCGACGCGCACCGGACCGCCGCCGCTCAGGCCGCTGATCGCGCCAGCAGCGAGAAAGTATGAAGCCGATGAAGCATCACCTTCGACATACAGTTCACCGGGGCTGACATAACACGCACCAGCCGGCAGCGTGAATGTGGCCCAGCCATTGCGTTCCACAACGACGCCGAACCTGCGCATCGCATTCAGCGTGATCTCGACATAGGGTTTGGATATCAATTCACCCTCGATACGCACCACCGTCTGGGCACCGAGCAGCGGCAGCGCCATCAGCAATCCGCTCAGGTACTGGCTGGACACATTGCCGCGGATGCTCACTTCCGCCTGCGTTTTCAGCTTGCCGGGATGGATCTTCAGCGGCGGGAAACCCGGGTTACCCAGGTAGTCAATTTCCGCACCCAACTGGCGCAGGGCATCGACCAGGTCACCGATCGGCCGTTCGTGCATGCGTGCAACACCGTCGATGCCGTATTCGCCACCACATAACGCAAGCACTGCGGTCAGCGGCCGCACCACGGTGCCGGCATTGCCGAGAAACAGATCAGCCTTCTTGCCCGGAAAAACACCGTTGACGCCATGCACCGTCATCGCGCGCGGCCCGGAGGCCTCGCAACGCACGCCCAGCGCGCGCAAGGCCGTCAGCATGTACCCGGTATCGTCTGAATCCAGCACTTCACGCAGCGTCGTGACACCTTGCGCCAGCGCGGCCAGCAGCAAGGTGCGGTTGGAAATACTTTTCGAGCCGGGCAAACGCACCGTGCCGCGCACTGCGCGGATCGGCTGCAGATCCAGATATTCGGGTTTTGCCGCGCTCATTTACTTTTTAAGCAACCACCGCGCCCGTGCTTTTTGCGCAGCGCTGAACATATGCTCAAGCGATTCCCCGTCACCCGCCGCCAGAGCGGCGCGAGCGGCTTCGAGTTCACTGATGTATCCGTCAACCAGCGGCACCAGTGCTGCGCGATTGGCGATGCAGATGTCGCGCCACATTTCCGGCGAGCTGCCGGCAATGCGCACCGTGTCGCGCAGGCCGCCGCCGGAAAAACCGAGCAGGCGTTTGGCATCGCGCCGCTGCGCCAGCAGATTCACCAGCGCAAACGCCACCACATGCGGCAGATGGCTGACCGCGCCGAAAATTTCATCGTGCTCTGCTGCCTCGAGGCGCACAATGTTCGCGCCGCAGGCCAGCCAGGCCGCGCGCACCAGGCGAACCGCGGCAGCTTTGGTTTCCTTTTGCGGCAACAGGATCAGGTTGCGGTCGCGGAACAGTTCGGGAAACGCAGCACCCGCCCCGCTGTGTTCGGTGCCGGCAATCGGGTGCGCCGGTACGAATTGCGCAAAATGTGCGCCGAGATGGCGACGTGCCGCAGCAATCACATCCTGCTTGGTACTGCCGGCATCAGTGACCACGGCATGTTTCGGCAAAACCGGCGCGATGCGCGCAAAAATACCCGGCATCTGCCCCACCGGCGCACCGACCAGCACCAGATCGGCATCCACCACCGCGCGTGCAGCATCGGTTTCAGCCTTGTCGATCACGCCGCGACGCAGCGCCACCTGCAGGTTCTTGCGGCTGCGGCCGACGCCGACCACCTGTTTGACGATGCGCGCTTTTTTCAGCGCGAGCGCAAACGAACCGCCGATCAGGCCGACACCGATAACAACCAGTTTATTGATGCGTAATTTGGCCGACATGACTATTCCGTTCAAGCGTTCCGTTCAGACAATCCGCGCAGGCGCATTAATCGCCCAATCGTTACCTTACCGCAGTCTCAGTCACCGCCTCGAACCGCAAAATCAAGCCGTCAAGGCCTGCTGCAATACTTCGAGAAAACGCGCGTTTTCGGATTCCAGTCCAATCGACACCCGCAGATGATCGGGCATGCCGTAATTGGCAATCGGCCGCACGATGACGCCGGCCTTCAGCAGCTTCTGGAACACGGCGGACGCGCCCGGCACCTTGAAGGTGATGAAGTTGGCGTAGGACGGGATGTAATTCAGCGACAGCTGCTGCAAGCCGGCGACGATCTGCCGCATGCCGCGACGGTTGAGGTCATGGCTTTCGCGGACAAACGCTTCGTCATCCAGCGCCGCTGCTGCGGCCGCCAGCGACAGGCTGTTGACGTTGAAGGGCTGGCGCACGCGGTTCATCAAGTCGGCGACACCGGGTGCTGCCAGTGCATAACCAATGCGCAGGCCGGCCAGGCCGTAGACCTTGGAGAAAGTGCGGCTGATCACCAGATTCGGATATTTTTTCAGCCAACCGATGCCGTCGTACCTGAACTGCGGTTCCAGATATTCGTTGTAGGCCTCGTCGAGCACGATCAGCACTTCCTGCGGCAACTGCGCGATGAATGTTTCGAGCGCGGCACCGTCAATGAATGTGCCGGTCGGGTTGTTCGGGTTGGCGATGAACATCATCCGGGTATCGGGTTGCACCGCGCGCGCCATTGCCGGCAGATCATGGCCAAACTCGCGTGCTGGTACGGCAATGCCCTGCGCCCCCATCGCCTGCACCGCCAGCGGATACACCGCAAACGCATGCTGCGAATACACCGCGGACAATCCCGGCGTGAGGAATGAACGCGCCGCCAGTTCCAGCACGTCGTTGGAGCCGTTGCCGAGCACGATATTTTCCGGTTCAACACCGCAGCGCTGCGACAAAGCCTGTTTCAGCTCAAAACCGTTGCCGTCCGGATAACGCGCGAGGCCGTCGAGTATCGCGCGTATGGCAAGCGCGGCTTTCGGGCTGACGCCCAGTGGATTTTCATTCGATGCCAGTTTGACGATGCCGGACTCATCGAGTCCCAGTTCGCGGGCCAGTTCGGAGGTCGGTTTGCCCGGCAGGTAGGGCGCAATGGCGCGGATATAACCGGGCGCGAGATCGCAGACATTCATATTATTTTATCAATAAAAACAAATACTTATAATCAACATCGAAATCAGAAAATGTTAACCGCCGATGAACGCGGATTAACGCCGATAGCATCAAAAAGTTCGGAAAACTCGCCAATTGAATCAATGCAAGTAATTGTTTTTAATAAATTATGTTGCCTGCCTTCAGCGCGTTTTGTGCGCAGGTTTGAGCTGCGTTCATCGGCGCACCCCTCAAGGGGGTATTGAAAAGAATTTATCGGCGGTTTAATTGGATTCGGTCTTTCTGTCAGGCGCTCTTAATAATAAATACCAGTTCAACGTGCCGCCGGATAGGATCCCAGCACTTTCAGGAAGGAGGTCTTGCGCGCCAGCGCGGTGAGCGCGCGGGCCACGCGCGGTTCCTGCTGGTGGCCCTCGATATCGACGTAGAACACGTATTCCCACAAACCCGTGCGCGCAGGACGCGATTCCAGCCTGGTCATGCTCACGCCATGTTTCGCCAGCGGCGTCAGCAGCTCGTGCACTGCGCCCGGCTCGTTGCGCGTCGACAGTACCAGCGAGGTTTTGTCACGGCCCGACGGTGAGACTTCTTCTGCACCGATCACCGCAAACCGTGTGGTGTTCTTCGGATCGTCTTCTATATTGCGCGCCAGCAGCTTGAGACCGTACAAAGTAGCCGCGGTACGACTGGCAATCGCCGCTGAATGCCGGTCTTTACTCGCCAGCCGCGCAGCCTCGGCATTGCTGACCACGGCAATGCGTTCCGCCTGCGGCAGGTTGCGCGACAACCACTGCTGGCACTGTGCCAGGCTCTGGGTATGTGAATACACCTTGCTGATGCCGTCGCGCCCCGGCGCCACGCTCATCAGACATTGCCGCACCGGCAGCATCACTTCGCCGCAGATGCGTGCCGAGGTATTCAGCAGCAAGTCCAGCGTGCGACCAACTGCACCTTCAGTTGAATTCTCCACCGGCACCACGCCATAACCCGCTGCGCCGGTTTCGACGGCGCGAAAAACCTCGTCAATCGTGGCATGCGGCTGGGATCCGGTGACGGCGCCGAAATGTTTGACCACGGCTTCCTGGCTGAATGTGCCCTCGGGACCCAGATAGGCCACCGCCATCTGCTCTTCAAGCGCACGACAGGCCGACATGATTTCGGTGAACAACCGGCTCAATGTAGCGCCCGTCAATGGCCCTTTATTCAATTCGCGCACCCGGCGCAACACCTGCGCTTCACGCTCGGGCTTGTAGGCAGCCGCACTGCCTTTGGCCTGCCAGGCCTGCTGGGCCAGTTTCGCACGCGCCGACAGCAACTGCACCAGCCGGGTGTCCAGCGCATCAATCTTGCCGCGGATATCTTTCAGTGAATCAGCCATGCGCGTATTGGATCAGGTGTTACGTTCAA
This sequence comes from Burkholderiales bacterium, assembly GCA_038316355.1. Taxonomy (GTDB): domain Bacteria; phylum Pseudomonadota; class Gammaproteobacteria; order Burkholderiales; family SG8-41. Next base: position 4,347 of record JBBQAO010000054.1, on the reverse strand, counting down.
GTGCAGCGTTCAAGTATCTTGCTCAATTCGTCGGCAGATATCTTACCGCGAGCACGCCCTTGATCGCTGCCAGTTCTGCAATCACCGCATCCGGCACCGCGCTGTCGACATCGACCAGCGTATAGGCCAGATCGCCGCGCGATTTGTTCAGCATGTTGTGAATGTTGAGGCTGGCGCGGGCCAGGGTCGTGGAAATCTGCCCGACCATGTTCGGCACGTTGGCATTGGCAATCGCCACGCGCCAGGCCGATTCGCGGTGCATCACCACGTCGGCGAAATTGATTGCATTGCGGATATTGCCGTGCTCAAGAAAATCACGCACCTGGTCGGCAACCATCACCGCGCAGTTGTCCTCGGCCTCGCGCGTTGATGCGCCGAGGTGCGGCAAGGCCACCACCTGTGGATGGCCCGCGAGCTTCTGCGCCGGAAAATCACAGACGTAAGTGCGCAGCCGTTTGGCAGCCAGCGCCTCGATCACGGCGTCGTTGTCGACAATGCCGTCACGCGAAAAATTCAGCAGCACCGCACCCTTTTTCAGCAACAGCGCACGTTGTGAATTAATCAGATTGCGCGTTGCCGGCACCAGCGGCACATGCAGCGTGACGAAATCGGCGGCTTTCAGCACTTCTTCAATGGTATGCGCCTTGCGCACCTGCGACGGCAGGCTCCACGCCGCATCGACAGTGATATCCGGGTCGTAACCCAGCACATCCATGCCGAGCTTGATCGCGGCATCCGCCACCAGACTGCCGATCTTGCCGAGGCCGATCACACCGAGCGTGCGGCCAGGCAGTTCAAGACCGGCAAACTGTTTCTTGCCGTCCTCGACCAGCTTGTGCAGCGTTTTGTCATCGCCCTGCAAACCATCGACATAACGCGCCGCCGGCAGCAGGTTGCGCGCCGCCATCAGCAGCGCAGCTATGACCAGTTCCTTCACCGCGTTGGCATTGGCACCGGGCGCGTTGAACACCGGCGCACCGCGCAGGTTCATCTTGTCGACCGGAATGTTGTTGGTGCCGGCTCCGGCGCGGCCGATGGCCATGACGCTGGCGGGGATGTCCATAGCGTGCATGTCGTGCGAGCGCACGAGTATCGCGTCCGGCGCGGCGGTAGCGTTACTCACCTGATAACGTTCCGCCGGAAAACGCTGCAGACCGACGCCGGCAATCGAATTCAACGTGAGGATTTTCAACGGTGCGCGGCTCATGGATTCAGCCATGCTTGCGCTCGAACTCGCGCATGCACTGCACCAGTGCCTGCACGCCTTCGACCGGCATGGCGTTGTAAATTGACGCGCGCATGCCGCCCACCGAACGATGGCCCTTCAACTGGGTCAGGCCCGCCGCTTCGGTGGCCTGGAGAAAGGCCTTGTCCAGATCGGCGCTGCGCAGCGTGAACGGAATGTTCATCAGCGAACGGTCGTCCTTCGCCACTGGCGAATGATAAAACTCGGTCTGGTCGAGATAATCGTAGAGCAGCGCAGCCTTGCTGCGATTGACCTGCTCCATTTTCACCAGGCCGCCGCGTTGCTTCAGCCACTGGAACACCAGCCCGGCGACATAAATGCCATAGGTCGCCGGCGTGTTCGACATCGAGTCGTTTTCCGCCTGCACCTTGTAATCGAACACCGTCGGCGTCACCGGCAGCGCCTGGCCAGGCAGGTCATCGCGCACGATAACAATGGTCACGCCCGCCGGGCCGATGTTTTTCTGCGCACCGGCGTAGATCAAGCCGTACCGCGACACATCCATCGGCCGCGACAGGATGTGGGAAGACATGTCGGCGACCAGCGGCACAGTGCCGGTATCCGGCACCCAATGAAACTCGACGCCACCGATGGTTTCATTGGTGGTGATGTGCACATAGGCCGCGTCCGGATCGAGCTGCCACTGCGCCTGTTTCGGTGCGTGGCTGTAGTTGTCGGCCTCGGAACTCGCCGCGACATTCACCACGCAGTATTTTTTTGCGTCGGTGATGGCTTTTTTCGACCATTGCCCGGTATTGACGTAGTCGGCTTTGGTCTTGCCGCGCAGCAGGTTCATCGGCACCACCGCAAACTGCGCGGAGGCGCCGCCCTGCAGGAACAGCACCTTGTAATTCTTCGGGATGCTCATCAGTTCGCGCAGGTCGGCTTCGGCCTGGGCGTGAATTTCGATGAACTCCTTGCCGCGATGACTCATTTCCATGACCGACATGCCGCTGCCGTGCCAGTCGAGCATTTCCGCTGCCGCCCGCTGCAACACCGGTTCCGGCAACACCGCCGGTCCGGCACTGAAATTGAATACCCGTGCCATACGCTCGCTTATCCCAGAAAATGATTGATGCCGTGGCGAATTATTCTTCTTCGTCCCCGGTATCGACAATGGTTTCCATGCCGACCAGACGCTCGCCGTCATCGAGGTTGATCAGGCGCACGCCCTGCGTCGAACGACCCTGCACGCGCACTTCCGACACCCGCGTGCGGATCAGCACGCCGCCGCTGGCAATCAGCATGATCTCGTCTTCCTTGCTCACCAGTTGCGCACCGACCAGTTTGCCGTTGCGCTCACTGGCCTGGATCGCGATCATGCCCTGCGTGCCGCGACCGTGGCGTGTGTAATCCGCCACCGGCGTGCGCTTGCCATAACCGTTCTCGGTCGCAGTCAGCACCGACCGGGTTTCTTCGCCTGCCGTCAGCAACGATATAACCTTTTGTTTTGATTGAAGTTTCATGCCGCGCACGCCTGCCGCCGCACGCCCCATCACGCGCACCTCTTCTTCATTGAAGCGCACCGCCTTGCCGGCGTCCGAGAACAGCATGATGTCCTGCTTGCCGTCGGTCACCGCAACGCCGATCAGGTAATCGCCGTCGTCGAGGTTGACCGCAATGATGCCCTTGGCCATCGGCCGCGAAAACGCCGACAGTGCGGTCTTCTTCACGGTACCGGTGGACGTCGCCATGAACACAAAATGGTTATCGTCGAACTCCTTCACCGGCAGGATTGCGGTGATTTTTTCGTGCTCCATCAGCGGCACAAGGTTGACGATCGGCTTGCCGCGCGACGCACGGCTGCCCTGCGGCACGGCATAAACCTTGATCCAGTAGACACGACCGCGGTTCGAGAAGCAGAGAATGTAGTCGTGGGTGTTGGCGATGAACAGCTTTTCGACGAAATCATCGTCCTTGGTCGTCGTCGCCTGCTTGCCGCGACCGCCGCGTTTTTGCGCACGGTAATCCGCCACCGGCTGCGATTTCATGTAGCCGCCGTGGGACAGTGTCACCACCACATCCTCCGGCTGGATCAGGTCTTCAGTGCTCAGGTCCTGGGTGCTGGTGACAATTTCGCTGCGACGCTCGTCGGCATAAAGCTTTCTGACGTCGGTGAGTTCCTGCGCAATGATTTTCGTCACCCGTCCCGGCTTGTCGAGAATGTCGAGCAGGTCGGTGATCTTGTCCATCGTCTCGCGGTATTCAGCGACGATCTTGTCCTGCTCCAGCGCAGTCAGGCGCTGCAGGCGCAGCTCAAGGATCTGCTGGGCCTGCGCCTCGGACAGCCGGTAGCCTTTTTTCTGCAGGCCGAATTCCGCGGACAGTGCATCGGGCCGGTACGACGCGCCCTCTTCGGCACGTTCGAGCAATTCCTCGACCAGCTTGGAACGCCAGAACCGCGCCATCAGTTCGCGTTTGGCGTCCGCCGGAGTCGGCGCCGCCTTGATCAGTGCGATGACCTCGTCGACATTCGACAGCGCCACCGCCAGACCTTCCAGCAAGTGGCCGCGCTCGCGCGCCTTGCGCAGTTCGAATACCGTGCGGCGGGTCACCACCTCGCGACGATGACGCAGGAAGGCTTCGAGGAACTGCTTCAGATTGAGCACGCGCGGCTGGCCATCGACCAGCGCCACCATGTTCATGCCAAAACTTTCCTGCATCTGCGTGTCTTTCCACAGATTGTTCAGGACAATTTCCGGCACCTCGCCGCGTTTCAGTTCAATGACAGCCCGCATGCCGGACTTGTCGGACTCGTCGCGGATGTCGGAGATGCCTTCGAGCCGCTTCTCGCGCACCAGCTCGCCGATTTTCATCAGCAGGTTGGCCTTGTTGACCTGGTACGGCAGTTCGTCGATGACGATGGATACGCGACCGCCCTTTTCAGCCTCCTCGAAATGGGTGCGCGCCCGCATGATCACGCGGCCGCGGCCGGTGCGGTAACCGTCGCGCACACCGGATACACCGTAGATGATGCCTGCGGTCGGAAAATCCGGTGCCGGCACGATCTCGATCAGCTCATCGATGGTGATTTCAGGGTTTTTCAGCAGTGCCTGGCAGGCATCCACCACTTCGCCAAGGTTGTGCGGCGGAATATTGGT
>JBBQAO010000021.1:0-48787 GCA_038316355.1 Burkholderiales bacterium | reverse complement strand
GCCAGGACGCTGAAGCAGTTCATTGACTTGGCCAAGGCCAAGCCCGGCATCCTCAATTACGGCTCCGGCGGCGCCGGCACCACCAACCACCTCGCCAACGAATTGCTGAAGTACCTGCAGAAAATCAATGTCGTTCATGTGCCATACAAGGGAGCGACGATGGCGACTGTTGCCGCGATCAGCGGCGAAGTCGACCAGACCATCGTGTCGGTGGCGTCGATCCTGCCGCTGATCAAGGAGAAAAGGGTGCGGCCGATCGTTGTGCTGTCCGAGAACCGCGTACCTAACTTGCCGGAGGTTCCGACCTCGACCGAGGCGGGTTATCCCGAATTCAAGATGTCGATCTGGTATGCGATGTACGCCCCGGCGAATACGCCGCGCGAGATCATCACCAAACTGAGCCAGGAAGCACAGAAGGCGCTGGACTCGAAAGAACTGCGGCAGACGCTGGATTCGCAAAGCATCACGCCCTGGTATGGCACTTCGGAACAGCTCGCCGACCTGCTGAAAAGCGAAACCGCGCGTTACGCCACCATCATCAAGAGTGCCGGCATCCAACAGCAATAAGCCTGCCCCGAATCACCAGGACCTCCAGATCTGGATCTCCCTCTCCCCGAATTCTTTCGGGGAGACCAGGGAACACTTGAAACGAAGCAGGGCAGGGTGAGGGGAAATCAGCTAACTCGCTGGATACCCTTTGAATAAAACAGGAACTTCCAATATGCAAAAAACGACCAGCTTCGGCACATTACTGGACGCTGACCATCCCGATTTCCTGCGCCTGACCCCTCAGGAGGCCGCCGAGCTCGGCCAGCGTGCACTGGAGGCGGTGGGTTACAGCGGCGAAGATGCCCGCATCACCATCGACCAGCTGGTCGACAACTCGCTCTGCGGCTACCGCTTTGCCGGTCTGCCGCGCGTGCTGGCGATTGCCACTGACGTCAAGACCAAACAGGCGCGCAGGCCGGTGAGCATCGTCCGCGAAACGCCGGTATCGGCGCTGATTGACGGTGGCAACAACATCGGCTACGTCGCGGCCTACCGCGCCGCCGAAATCGCAATAAAGAAGGCCAAGACCTCGGGCATGGCCACCGTCGGCGCGTACGACAGCTATTACAGCGGCCGCAACGCCTACTTCGTCGAGAAAATCGTCAAGGAAGGGCTGGTCGCGTTCCATACGTCGGCGGCGTTCCCGCGCGTACTGCCGCCTGGTGCTGCCAAGCCGATGCTCGGCACCAATCCGATCTGTTTCGGTTTCCCCTCGGACAACGGCCCGGTGGTGGTCGACATGGGCACCGCGTCCTTCATGTGGGGCGAAGTGATGCTGCATGCCCATCTCGGTGAACCGATGCCGGAAGGCGTGGGTTTTGACGAGCAGGGTCGTCCTTCAACCGATGCGTCCAAAGTGCTCAAGGGTGGTGTTGCGCCCTTCGGTGGTCACAAGGGTTACGGCCTGTCGTTCGCGATCCAGGCGCTGGGCATCCTCGCCGGCGCACATCTGGCAAAAGGGCAGGTGCGTGACTACGCCTTCTTCTTCTGGGTCGTCGATCCGGAGATCATGCTGCCCGGCGGCGAGTTCCCGAAACAGATGGCGGAGTACGTGAAACAGATCAAGGACACGCCGAAGCAGCCGGGTGTTGAAGAGATTCGCATTCCATCCGAGCGCGCATACCGCGAGCGTGAGCGGCGGCGCAAGGAGGGGATACTGGTGGACAGGAAAGTGGTCGAGTCGCTGAAGATTATTGCTCATGGCGGATCTGTAAATTATCAATAAAAACAATTACTTATAGGGTATCCCATAGGGCTCAATAAGTGCAGCGCCCCCCAAGGGGACTTCCTCCGGGGCGCATTGCGCCGTATGGATTGAAACGCATGGATTGTGTCAGGTGCAGGCTGATGAAACACTGCCCGCATGCCCAACTACCGCCGCGCCTGGCATCCCGGAGGCACGTATTATTTCACCGTGAACCTGCTGCAACGGCGCGGCAATACGCTGTTGGTCGATCAAATACTTAATTATTTATGCCGTGACGCCCGAGGTTTTCAGTTGGGCAACCTCAGCCTCGCTGTATCCATACTCCCTCAGAATTTCCTCCGTCTCCGCCCCACGATCAGGCGCTGCATGACGCACTTTGAACGGTGTCTTCGAAAAGTTGATGCCGTTCTTCACCACGCTGATATCGCCCAGCTTGTAATGCTTCACCGGTGCGGCGATTCCCAGGTGCTGCACCTGAGGATCAGAAAACACTTCATTAATCTTGTAAATCGGGCCGCAGGGTACGCCGGCCTTGTTCAGAGCGTCTATCCATTCCGCCGAAGTTTTATTTTCAATCTGCGCAGCGATGATCCTGTTCAGCGCGTCGCGATTCCTGGCACGGATCTTCGATGACGAGTAATCGGGATCGTTCGGCAGGTCGGGCAGTCCGACGGCTTTGCACAGGCGGTTGAACAGGTTACCGCTGCCGGCGATGTTGATATGGCCGTCGGCGGTTTTGTAGGTGCCGGTGGGGATGGCGGTGGGGTGGTTGTTGCCGGCCTGGCCGGCGACTTCACCGGCTACCGTCCAGCGTGCGGCCTGAAAGTCCGTCATCGCGATCAGCGCCTGCAGCAATGAGGTATGCACCCATTGCCCGACACCCGTGTGTTCGCGGTCGAGCAGCGCTGTGACGATGCCGAAGGCGAGGAACATCCCGGCGCTGGAGTCGCCAATGGCGATGCCGGCGCGCACCGGTCCTTGTCCCGGCAGGCCGGTGACTGACATCAGGCCGCTCATACCCTGTGCCACCTGGTCGAGGCCAGGGCGGTCGGCGTAGGGGCCGTCCTGGCCGAAGCCGCTGATGCTGCCGTAGACAATGCGTGGGTTGATCTTGCGGATGGTTTCATAGTCGATGCCGAGGCGAACCTTCACGTTGGGGCGGTAGTTCTCGACGATGACATCCGCCGTAGCGGCCATTTTCTTGAACACCGCCACGCCTTCCGGCGATTTCAGGTTCAGCGTGATGCTGCGTTTGTTGCGATGCAGGTTCTGGAAATCGGGGCCGTGGCGTTTGTCGAAAGGACTACCGTCGCCGTCCTGTTCGCCGAGTTCTTCGATCTTGATGACTTTGGCGCCCCAATCCGAGAGCTGACGCACGGCGGTCGGACCGGAGCGGGCGCGGGTCAGGTCGAGGACGGTGAAGCGGGAGAATGGGCCGTTGTTGGTTGTCGCCACGATGATTCCCTGGTTACAAAGTTGTAAGAGCACTTAACAGAAAGACAAAATCAAATTTAACCGCAGATGATCGCAGATCAATCTGCTTCAACGAAATGTGCTGCCGGTAGTAGAGTAAATAATTGAAAAAATGGATTGCATTTATTCGGCAGGCCATGTTGCCGATGTTCTGGATTTTATCGGTGTTAATCTGCGTTCATCGGCGGTTAACGTTTTTATGGACTCCAGTTTAATTAGGGGTGATGCCCGCGGCTTTGATGACCTTGCCCCATTTGGCAATCTGCTTGCGCGCAAAATCCCACAGCGCTTCCGGCGTGCTGCCGACAGGCTCGGCGCCGTTCTGGATCATGCGTTCGCGCATCGCCGGATGGTTGATAACCTGCACCGATTCGACATTCAGGCGTTTGATGATTGAGGGTGGCGTGCGTGCCGGGGCGACCAGCCCCTGCCAAGCCGTGGTTTCAAAGCCGGGCAGGCCGGATTCGGACACGGTGGGCAGATCGGGTGTCAGCGGAAAACGTTTTTCGCTGGTGACGGCGATGGCAGTCAGCCGGCCGTTGCGGATATGTGCAATGGCGCTGGGCAGGCTGGCGAATGACAGCGAGATGCGGCCGGAGATCAGATCAAGCATGGCCGTAGCGGCGCCTTTGTACGGCACGTGAATCATGTCGGTCCCGGTCATCAGTTCAAACAGTTCACCGGCGAGGTGCGGCGAACCGAGATTGCCGGATGAACCGTAGGTGAGTTTGCCGGGATTGGCCTTGGCGGCCTGCACCAGATCCGCCACCGTTTTTATTTTCAGTGCAGGTCCGACCACCAGCACATTGGGTGCGCTGGCGACCATGGTGATCGGCGCCAGGTCACGCAACTGGTCATAGGGCAGCTTGCGGTTGGCGGCCGGATTGACGCCGAAGGAGCTCGGCACCAGCAGAATCGTGTAACCGTCGGGCGCGGCGCGCACTGTGAGTTCGGTGGCAATGATGCCGCTGGCACCGGGGCGATTGTCGGCAACGACGTTCTGGCCCAGCCGTTCGCTCAACCCTTCAGCCAGCGCACGGGCGATGATGTCGGCGTTGCCACCCGCGGCCTGGGCAATCAGCAGGCGGATCGGGCGTTCGGGATATGGGCTGCCTGCCGGCTGAGCGGCCTGGGCATGGCCGGCGATCGCGGCCAGGCAGAGGGTCAGCGCGGCGGGGGTGCAATACTGCGAAACTGAACGCGATGTGAAGCGCATGACAGATTTTCTCCGGTCCGGCGGGTTGTTGCTGTTTTTGTTGCGCCGTTGGTTGCGGTAGCGGCGCGCTCGATGAAACAATGTTACTGCAAAATCCCGTCAGCGCGGCACGGCCCACATGTTGGCCGTTGCGCGCTGAAAGCAGGATCAGAACCAAAAAGAGAGTGGATCCAGCATGTTGAAGCGTGTCGTTTTATTGCTGCAATCGTTCCTGATCGTCGTTTTGCTGCAGGTTGCCGGTGTTCATGCCGCCAGCCCGATGGTCAAACAACCGCAGGTCGATACGCCGATGCGCGTGCTGTTCGCCGGCAACAGCTATATGTATTACAACGACAGCCTGCACAACCACATCAACCGCATTGCGTCAGCGGCCGATCCGGCGCTGCAGAAATTGATCCAGTACAAATCGGCGACCATCGGTGGCGCGCCGCTGTGGCATCACAACATCGATTACCTGACGCAACTGGGGCGTATTGGCGTCAAGCAGCCATTCCGGCTGGTAATTTTGCAGGGCGGCAGCGGTGAACCGCTGTCGGATAAAAGGCGTGCCGGGTTCCGGGAGAAGGTCAGGGAATACAGTGAACTCATCAGGAGCCGTGGCGGGCAGGTTGCGCTGTACATGACGCATGCCTACGTCAAACCGCACAAGCAGGTCAAACCCGAAAATATCCGTCTGACCGGGGAACTCTATGTATCAGTCGGTAATGAAGTGAGCGCGCTGGTGATCCCGGTGGGTCTGGCGTTCGAAGAGGCCTATCGCCGCAAGCCAGACATGAAGCTGCATAAGGACGATGGTACTCATCCTGAACTGATTGGCACCTACCTCGCGGCATGCACGGTGTACGCCAGCATCTACGGCAAATCACCGGTGGGGAATTCGTACGATTATTATGGCAAGGTGAGCAAGGAAGACGCGGCTTTCCTGCAGAAAGTAGCGGACGAAACCGTGAAGAAGTTTTACGGCAGCTAAATGGCGGAAAATAAACCGGATCCGAGGACAGTGCCCGAATCGCAGCCCCCCATACTCCGCGCCCATCCCGGGTCTGAAGTCCTGACCGACGGGCGCTGTCATATTCTCGAACTGTCCAATTCGGAAGATGATCCGGAGATGTCGAGTGCCCGCGCCCGCGTGGAGTCCGGTGTCACGACGCGTTGGCACCGGGTGGTCGATACGCTGGAGCGTTATGTGATCCTCGACGGTGCCCGACGGATGGAAATCGGCGATTTTCCGCCGCAGGAAGTACAGGCCGGCGATGTGGTACTGATCCCGCCTTCGGTGCGGCAGCGCATCGCCAATGTCGGTCCGGCCGACCTGGTGTTCCTTGCCATCTGCACGCCGCGCTTCCGGCCCGAGGCTTATGAAGATGCTGAAAACTAGCGCGCTGATCGTAATGGTGGCGTTACTGCCCTTGGCGGCGGCGGCTTCAGGCATGGGTGTGGAGGACACGCCGCTGCGGCCCAGCGAAGTCAAACTGATGCAGCGCATTACGGCGGTCGATCCGTCGTTTCGCCACGGCGAGCGCGTCAAACGTTATTTCCGCATCCACCCCACGACCAAGAACCGTATCCCGCTGCGCGTGGAAATGGTGTTGCCGCAGGAACGCGGGCTGTATTTCGGCGAGTACATCAGTTATGTCTTGACCATCAACGAACCGTCGGGTACGATTATTTATGAATACGACGCTGGCACCGCGAATCGCGGCCGCGGCACGATACTGGTGACGCCCAAGGAAGTGGTGAAGACTGAATTCAGTTGCGGTGCGACGTCCTGCGCGATACGCATTGAGCGCAATGGCCGGGTAGTTTCCGGGCGTGGTGGTTGAACGCGCTTGATCTGCAAGTGATGAACCCGATTGCCATCGCTGTTCACGAATCCCTTGGTCGGTGTCGATAATCTTGCGCACGCTGATCGTTACTGCTGCTGACGAAAACTTTTCCGGCCTGCTGCGTGGTCTGGTCGGATCGTTGCAGCAATGGGAGGTGCAGCCATATACCGCGTTGGCATGTTTTGATCTGGACCTTGCGCCGGCGACACGTGACTGGATCGGCCGGCACGCAGCCCACGTCGTTGAGCCGGGATGGGACCTGCCGGTGGATCAGGCGCTGCGGTCGGCACAGCCGTACCTGCGGGCGTTGACCGTGCGGCCGTTTCTGCCACGTTATTTTCCCGGGTATGACGTTTATCTGTGGATCGATTCCGATGCGTGGGTGCAGGATCAATCGGCCATTGAAACCTATGTCACTGCGGCCGCGAGCGGGGCTATCGCGGTGGTGTCCCATGCGCATCCGGCATATCAGCATTCGGCGGGCAACATGAACTGGCGGGCGCAACGGGCTAAGGCGTATTTCGCGATGGATCCAGGCATGTCAGTACCGCGGGATCAATACTGGAATGCCGGCATATTCGCGCTCGCGGCGAAGGCGCCGCACTGGCAGCAGTGGGCACACTACTTCGCGCTGGGTCTGGCTGCCACAGACGGCAGGCTGTGCTGCGATCAGACTGCGCTAAACCAGGCTATCAGGGTCGAGCGCTTGCCTGTCGCGGCGTTACCGGCGCCTTATAACTGGCTGTGCCATCTCGCACTGCCGGCGTTTGATGAAACCCGTCAGTGCCTTTGCGATCCGCTGGATCAGCAGACTGCTCTGGGTATCATTCATCTCACCGCCAACAGCAAGAACCTGGTGTGTAGGCTGCGCGGCGATGCGCTTGGGCGCAAGCTGTCTTTGTGCTATCCGCCGGGTCTGCTGAAAAGCTGACGCAGTAGAATGAAGCCACTGCTGACTGGCATTGATTTCAGTTGCCGGTCCGGCGCATTTGAATCATCAAGGAGAATGTAATGGATTTCATCTGGCTGATGCCGGTGGGTTTGATCGCCGGTTGGCTGGCGGGCATGCTGGTGCAGGGCGGCGGCTTCGGTGTGCTGGCGACATCGTCGTCGGCACCCTCGGTGCGCAGGTCGGCGGATTTTTCGGCAGTATTTTTGTTGCGACGATCGGCGCGATCGTGCTGATCGTGCTGCAAACCGGCTATTACGGCAAGGCCGGACGTTTTGCATTGTTTGTGCTGACACTGACAACGTTTGGCGTGGTCATCGCCACTTTTGTGCGCTGGGTGGACCGCATCGCCCGGCTGGGACGGATGGTGGGCACCATACAGAAAGTAGAGAAGGCCACGGCTGAAGCCCTGCAGAACAGACGGCAGTCACCGTCTCTCGGCGGCATTCCGACAACCCTGGACCTGGCCGGCGGGCAGCCGGTTTACAGCGGCGACGTCGGTTATGTGCAGCGGGTGGATGTGGTCAGCCTGCAAAGATGCGCTGAAGAATTGCGCATCCGCATTACTGTCGAAGTGCTGCCCGGGACATTCATTACACCGCATCGCGCGCTGGCGCATGTCACCGCGGATGCCGGCAATGCTGTGGATGCCGACATGGCATGTATTGCCAGGGCATTTTTGATTGGCGGTGAGCGAACGTTTGACGAAGACCCCCGGTTTGGCCTGACTGTGTTGTCTGAAATCGCGAGTCGTGGAGTGTCCCCGGCCGTCAACGATCCGGGCACTGCGATAGATGTGATCGGCCGTTTTATCAGGCTGTTTGTGCTGTGGAGTGAACCGCGCAAGGCAGAGGAAGTCAAACCACCGACATGTGATCGCGTGTCGGTGCCTGAATTGTCTGTGCGCGATCTTTTTGATGACGCCTTTAGCGCCATCGCACGCGATGGTGCCGGGGCCGTGGAAGTGGCCGCGCGTCTGCAAAAGGCATTGGCGTCTCTGACGTCTCTGGCGCCACTGGGTGACGCCGCCATGCTGGATGCAGCGATGCGTCATTCCCGTCCGGCGCTGACCCGCGCGGAACAGGCGCTGGTCATACCCGAAGATGTGGAAATTGTGCGCGGACTCGCCAAAGCCGTCGGCCCTGCCTGAAAAGACGTTTGCGGCAGCAGTGAATTGAGGAGTAAACCGATGAATTCTTTTTCAGTCGCTGGAAATCCCGGCAAGTTGCCTGACGACGTGGAAATCAGGGACCCTAAAAAGCAACCCAAAAATCCCCCGGTATCGGATCCTCCTGCCGAACCCAGGAAGCCGGCTCCGATCAAGGAGCCGCCCAAAAAACGCTGACCTGTTTCAGCGCGGTTGTGCCAAGCGGGCGGCGAGCCGTGGATAAACCTTGCGCACATTGCCGCTGAAAATCTTTTCCCTGTCGGTGGCGCTGAGTGTGGTCACGGCATCAAGATAACGCCGGGTATCGTCGTAGTAGTGTCCGGTTTCCGGATCGATGCCCTTGACCGCGCCGACGATTTCCGATGCGAACAGGATGTTGTCGGCGGGGATCACCTTGGTCAGCAGGTCGATCCCGGCCTGATGGTAGACGCAGGTGTCGAAATACACGTTGTTGAGCAGAAAATCCTTTAACGGCGGCTTGCCCATGTCCTGCGCCAGTCCGCGGTAACGGCCCCAGTGGTAGGGCACGGCGCCGCCGCCGTGGGGAATGACGAAGCGCAGCGTCGGAAAATCCCTGAACAAATCAGCCGTGATGAACTGCATGAAGGCGGTGGTATCGCCGTTGATGTAGTGCGCGCCGGTGAAATGGAATGCCGGGTTGCAGGACGCGCTGACATGGACCATGGCCGGCACATCGAGCTCGACCAGTTTTTCATACAGCGGATACCACCACTTGTCGGTCAGCGGCGGATCGGTCCAGTAGCCGCCGGCGGGATCCGGGTTCAGGTTGCAGCCGATGAAGCCGTATTCGTTGATGCAGCGCTCGAGTTCGGCGATGCAGTTTTCGGGCGGCACTCCGGGACTTTGCGGCAACTGGCAGACGCCGACGAAGTTTTTCGGGAACAGTGTGCAGGCGCGGTGAATCAGTTCGTTGCAGATGCCGGACCACAACGCGCTGGTGACGGCGTTGCCGAGGTGGTGGCCCATGCCGCCGGCGCGTGGCGAAAAAATCGTCAGGTCGGTGCCGCGCTCGCGCTGGATGCGCAACTGCGCGCCTTCGATGCTGTCACGAATTTCGTCATCGCCGATGACCAGCGAATCCTTCGCCGGGCTGAGCCTGGCGTCCTTCAGGCCGTCAATCTGGCGCTGGCGGAAGGCTTCCAGCGATTTGGGGGCGGTGGTGTAGTGTCCGTGACAGTCGATGATCATGCGTGCAGTGGCGGCCGTGGTCAGTTGGGCTCGATTTTGGCTTTCTTGATCACCGGTCCCCAGCGTTTCTGTTCGCTGACGACAAATTTCAGGTATTCCGCGCCGCTGGACGGCGAGGCATCAATGCCGCGGTCCTTCAGTTGTTTGATGACGTCAGGCGATTGCAGCGCAGCGGTGAAATCCTTGTTCAGGCGGGCGATGACGGCCGGGGGTGTCCTGGGCGGGGCGCTGAGGCCGTACCAATTGATGGCGGCGTAACCCTTGACGCCGGCTTCGGCGATGGTTGGCACATCGGGCAACGCTTCGGCGCGTTTGGCGCCGGTGACGGCCAGTGCGCGGGCCTTGCCCGACTGCACGTGCGGCACTGCGGTGGAGATCACCGCGATGAACGCCGGCACATGACCGGCGATCAGGTCGGTGATGGCGGGACCGCCGCCTTTGTAGGGCACATGGTTCAGGGTGACGCCGGTCATGCTTTCGAGCAGTGCGATGGCGAGGTGGCCGGGACTGCCGATGCCGGAACTGGCGTAATTGACTTTGCCCGGCTGCGCCTTGGCGAGCGCGAGGAATTCGGGCAGGTTTTTCACCGGGACTGACGGATTCACGATCAGGATGTTCTGCAGCGTGACCAGCGTGCCGACATAGGCGAAGTCTTTCAGTGGATCGTATTTGACGTCCTGGATGGCCGGGCTGACCACCAGCGAGCCGATATGCGACATGCCGACGGTGTGGCCGTCGGGTTCGGAGTTTTTCAGGATCTGCATCGAGATCACGCCGTTGGCGCCGGGGCGGTTGTCAACGATGACCTGGCTGCCGAGGCTGGCGGCGAGTTTGGGTTGCAGGATGCGGGCTACAAGGTCAGTGGCGCCGCCCGGCGGAAAGCCGACAATGAAGCGCACCGGTTTGGTCGGTGCCCAGTCGGCGGCGAGGGCCGGTGCCGCTATCAGGCCGACGGCAAGAATGGTGGCAATACGATGCAGCGTTTTCATGGGAAGGGTTCCTGATGGGGAATTGGTGTGCACCGGGTCATTGTGGCAAAAAAAAGCCTGCGGGGCTATTGCCTCGCAGGCTTATATCTAAAGCAACGACTTGGTTTTGTTCTGCAGTGTCTGTCTTAGTTGGTGTGACTTAGTTGGTGTGATACAGGCCGGCGGCCTTGATCACTTTTTCCCACTGCGCCTTCTCTGCCTTGATGTAGGCGCCGAAAGCTTCCGGTGTGCTTGGCGATACGTCGAGGCCCTGTTTGAACAGCAGGTCCTTGACGTCGGGCAGGTTCATCACGACGATCGCTTCCTTGTTCAGGCGATCAATGATGTTGCGCGGTGTCTTGGCCGGCGCGAGCAGGCCGTACCAGTTGTTGGCTTCGAAACCTTTCAGGCCGGCTTCGGACACCGTCGGCAGTTCGGGCAACAGGCCTGAACGTTTGGAGGTAGACACGGCCAGTGCGCGGATTTTGCCGGACTTGATGTGGCCGACGGCACTTGCAGCGGTCGCGAAAATCAGGTTGATCTGGCCGCCGAGCAGGTCGACCATGGCCGGGCCGCCGCCTTTGTAGGCAATGTGGACAATCTTGGTGCCGGCCTGCAGGTTGAACAGTTCCAGTGCGAGGTGGCCGGCACCGCCGACGCCTGACGAACCGCCGTTCAGCGGCTTGGTTTTGGCGAGCGCGACCAGTTCCATGACGTTTTTCGCCGGCACCGAGGGATGCACCACCAGTGCGTTGGTCGAGTCGACGGCACGCGTGATCGGAATCACGTCTTTCAGCGGGTCGAAGGGCAGTTTTTTGTACAGCGCCGGATTGATCGCCAGCGCGGCAATGGTGCCCATCAGGATGGTGTGGCCATCAGGCGTAGCCTGCGCCGTCAGGTCAGTGGCGATGTTGCCGGCGGCACCGGGACGATTGTCGATGATGATCTGCTGGCCCAGTCGTTCGGCCAGTTTGCTGCCCATGGCGCGCGCCGTGGCGTCGGTGCCCCCGCCGGGCGCGAAACCCACCAGCATGCGGATTGGTTTGGTCGGCTGCCATTCAGCGGCGGTGCCTTGCGCGGCAAAAGCCGCGAGCACCGCGCCGGTCAGCAGGCGCGAAATCAGGGTTTTGCTCATCTGGTTCTCCTCCGGGTTATTTATGGTTGGTCTGCAATGAATTGGGCAATGGCACTTTACTTTGGTTCAGGCTGCTGCGTTGGCGGCGGCTGCAACCTTGCGTCCTGCCGCGAGTTTTGCGGCGAGGGTGAAGGCATGTTCCATGGCGCCGGGGTCAGCCTTGCCCTGGCCGACGATGTCGTAGGCAGTGCCATGGGCGGGAGTGGTGAATACGGTCTTGAGGCCGGCGGTGACGGTGACGCCCTTGTTGAAGCCGAGCAGCTTGGTCGCGATCTGGCCCTGGTCGTGGTACATCATCACCACGCCGTCGAAATCGCCTTTCAGCGCCTTGAGGAAAATCACATCGGATGAAATCGGACCTTCGCAGTTGATGCCGGCGGCGCGGATTTTGTCGACAGTGGGTCGGATGATGCGGATTTCTTCGTCGCCGAACAGGCCCATTTCGCCGTTGTGCGGGTTCAGTGCGGCGACGCCGATGCGCGGCTTGTCATGGCCTGCGGCACGCAGCGAATCATTGGCGAGCTTGATCGCCGCAGTGATGCGCTCCGGGGTCACCAGGTTCACCGCTTCGCGCAGCGCGACATGCGAAGTCACGCGAAAAGTACTGAACTGGTCGATGACGTTCATTTCACCGAAAAAGCCGCTGTGGTCGGTGAGTTTGGCGAACATCTGGTGTTCATCGTTGAATTTCCAGCCGCCGCGGTTCATCGCACCCTTGTTCAGCGGCGCGAAGCAGATGCCGTCGAGTTTGCCGGCCAGTGCGAAGTCGATCATCACTTTCAGCGTATCGCCGGCGAGTTTGCCGGATTCGTCCGATGACTCGCCCTGCGGAAATTTTGCCGGGTCAGTGTTGCCGAGGTCGAGCAGGGGCAGGTCCTGGCGCGGCCAGGTCACTTCGTCGATGCTGCGATAGACAGTGTGCGGAACTTTGACGCCGGCGTTACGCATGCCGAGGTCCAACACGCGCTGATCACCGATGATGACCACGTTGGCGAGTTGCGCGGGTTTGCCGGAAGCGAGCAGCTTCGCGGCGATTTCAGGGCCGATGCCGGTGACGTCGCCGAGCATGAGCCCCAAGGTGGGCAGCTTGTTCGCGGGTTTAATCATAAGTCATTGATTTTAAATGTAATATTATTCCACCTTGGCGCCAGCATCGCGGGCGACTTTACCCCATTTGATCATTTCAGTCTTCAGATAGACGGTGAACTGTTCGGGGGTGGAGGGCGCGGGTTCGAGTCCTTGGGACAGCAGCCGGTCCCGCGCCGCCGGCACCTTGAGCGCGGCGTGGAATTCGCGGTTGAGCCGCTCGATGATGGCGCGTGAGGTTCCGGCCGGCACCAGCACGCCGTACCAGTTGTTGGCTTCATACGCGGTAAAACCCGTGGCTTCAGCGATGGTCGGCACCTCCGGCAGCGCGATCGAGCGCTTGGCGGTGGTGACGCCGAGGGCGCGCAGTTTGCCGGCGCGCACATGCGGAACCGCGGTCGGAACGGTCGCGAACATGGTGTTGACCTGTCCGCTCAGCAGATCGGTGATCGCGGGGCCACCGCCCTTGTAGGGAACATGCGTCAGGTCAATTTTTGCCAGTGTCTTCAACAGCTCGCCGGCAAGATGCCCGGGGCTTCCCGCGCCCGAAGTGGCGTATGTAATGCGCCCCGGCCGCGATTGCGCCAGCGTGATCAGTTCTCTGACGCTGCCGACGTTGAGCGAAGGATGGGCGACGATGACGTTGGACAGCGAAACCAGAATGCTGACCGGCGCGAAGTCACGCAGCGAATCAAAAGGCAGTTTCGGATACAGGGCCGGATTGATGGCGAGAATGCTGATGGTGCCGAGCAGCAGCGTATGGCCGTCGGGCGCCGATTTGGCGACGATGTCGGCGGATATGTTGCCGTGCGCGCCGCCGCGGTTGTCGATGATGATCTGCTGGCGCAGTCGTTCGGCCGCATGCGGCGCCAGCACGCGCGCGGTCAGATCAGTGGCGCCACCGGGCGGGAAGCCGACCACCCAGCGGATCGGGCGTGTCGGGTATTCCTGGGCGGCGGCGGGCGGTGGTACGCAAAGTCCGGTGGCCAGCAGCAGGGCGCGGACGATGTTCCTGTTCAAGAAATTTTCGGTCAATTTTTTCTCCTGGAAATGATTCTGCGGGTAGTCGCGGGTCCGATCGCCAGAAGTCGCGTCAAATGGCGGATATTTTTTGCGTGTTCCAGATCGTAAACGGTGCTGATCACGTCTTCCGCGCGTGTTTTTGGGAGTTTGCCCCAGGTCGCGCATTCGATGAACTTGGCGGCGACCTCATCGTCGCTCATCGGATTGGCCGGGCTGCCTTTGCCGAAATCGGCGCTGCCGCTGAGGGTGCGGCCGTCCTTCAGTTCGATGTCGATGATGGTGGTCATTTTTTCGTAGCCCGCGGCTTCAGCTTTCGGATGCACGCCGAAATCGATGCGACCGATCATGCGCTGCACGTCAGCGCGGTTGACAATGGCGTCGGTAAATTGGGCGAGCCCGGCTTTGCGTTCCAGAATCAGTATGGCCATGCAGAACTCCATGCTGAACTTGGCCTGCAGTTCGTTTTTCGGGCGGCGGTGGATCAGCGTGTTGGGCATGTGGCGGTTGGTGCCGACGCGCACTTTGGCGACCTGTCCCGGTTTGATGTCGTGTTTAAGCACAAGTTCCAGCATTGCATCCATGCCGGGATGGGTCAGCGAGCCACTGGGGTGGGGTTTGATTGAAACGCCGGGCATGGCGAAGGTCCAGGGTTTGCCGAGTTTGCCGTGGATGGCGCTGGGGTCATATCCACCACCAGCCGCCATGAAAAATCCGCGCTTGGCTTCCAGGCCGTTGCCTGCTGCAGTCCAGCCCAGCTTGACCAGTTCGGCAGCAAGCACGCCGGATTCCGCAGCGCGGCCCGGATGAAAAGGTTTGGTCATGGTGCCGAAGTTTTCGCGCAGGCCCGCGGCCTGGCTGGCGCCGAGACTCAGGGCTTGTGCGGTCTGTGATGCATCGAGACCGAGCAGACGCGCTGCACCGGCAGCAGCACCGATGGCGCCCATGGTTGCGGTGGAATGGAAACCGTCGGCGTAGTGCCGCGGGTTGATGGCTTCGGCAATTTTGGTTTCGACTTCGACGGCGATCTGGAAAGCGGTGAGCAGGTCGAGTCCGGAGCGGTTGTCGCGCTCGGCGATGGCCAGCACTGCCGGCAGTGCTGGTGCGGTGGGGTGGGTCAGCAGGCCATAGACGCGGTCTTTGGCGACTGCTAATTGGGTGTCGTCGTAATCATCGGCGTGGATGGCGATACCGTTGGCGAAGGCGGCAAAACGCGGCGGCACCTTTAATGTAGTGCCGATTACCGTGGCGCCCTTGTCCAGCGGCACACCCAGTGTTTTCAGATAATTGCGCACAATGTGGCCGGACTCAGCGGCATTGCCGGCCAGCGCGAGGCCGAGTCCATCGAGCAGGGAGCGTTTGCCGAGCCGCATGACTTCGCGCGGTATCTGTGCGGCTTTGGTGCGGGTGATGAAGGTTGCGATTTCGGCGGTCAGTGCGGTTTCTTTGGACATTGTGTAGTGAGGGCTGACGGATCAAAAAAGGAGGGCTGTTATTACCATATTCGCGCTGCCGTGGCCACGGTGGAGCGCCTTGCCCTGCGGGGAGGCGCGGAGTAATCTCGGCGCCTCCAATCAAAGCTTTCCCGCCCCTGATTCCCATGAAAAATCCGCTACGTGCCGCACTGCAGCGCGGCGAAACCGTCACCGGGCTGATTCTGTTCAGCGGTAGCCCGATGATTACCGAACTGGCCGCCGCCGCCGGCATTGATTTTGTGATCATCGACATGGAGCACAGCGCGCTCGACTTCGATACCTGCGCCCATGTCATCCGCGCTGCGGATGCCGCGGGCATCACGCCTTTTGTGCGTATCGCCGATGTCGACCGCACGCTGATTCTCAAGCTGATGAACATGGGCGCCGCGGGTATCGCGGTGTCTCATGCGACGCGCGACAACTGTGCCGAAGCGCTGGGCTATGCCCGTTATGCGCCCGAGGGCGGGCGCGGCGCCTGCACCATTGTGCGCTCGGCTGCTTATGCGCCGGGCGACTGGGATGCGCATGTGCGCAAGTCCAATGACGAATTGATGGTGATTCCGCTGATCGAGGATACGGCGACGCTGGAGGATTTCGAGGCGATGGCGGCGATGCCGGGACTGGAAGTGTTTTTTATCGGGCCCACCGATCTGTCGATCGCGCTGGGCGTGCCGCATGCGACCTTTGATGAGCCGAAAATGGGCGCAGCGCTGGAGAAAGTGGTGGCCGCAGCACGCAAGCATGGCAAGTACGTGATGACCACCATCGGCAACAAACCCGACCCGGTGTACGGCAGGTCGGTGCGGGCGCGCGGCGTGCAGGCCATCGTGCTCGGCACTGACGGGCACTTGTTTCTTGATGTGTGCCGGCGTGTAAATGCGGTAAAACTTGAATAAAAAAACAAGGCGAAACGCCGATGAATTCTTTTCAATACCCCCTCAAGGGGTGCACCGATAGACGCCGATAAACCTGCTGAAGGAAGGTTTTGTAGTATCGGCGTTCATCTGCGTTTATCGGCGGTTAAAAAGGGTCTTGGTGGAATGAGCAAAAAACTGATCATCACCGTGCGCGTCAACGAATACATGTCGCGCGATATCAACCGGAACGTGCCGTTTACCCCGGACGAAATCGCAGAGACTGCGGCTGAGTGCCGCGCCGCCGGCGCCTCGATCATCCATTTTCATGCACGCAATCCCGACGGCGGCAAATGCCATACGCCGGAGGTTTACGCCGAGATCGTCGGCAAAATCCGCGAGAAATGCGACATCCTGATCGACTCCACGCTGGGCCAGATCACCGTCAATGAAGATGAGAACCGTCTGGCGCACATCAAGCTGATGAGCCAGCAAACCAACACCCGCCCGGATTTTGCAGCGGTGGATACCGGCAGCAGCAACATTGATGCCTATGACCCGGTGGCGAAAAAATTCCTCACCACCAACAAAATTTACAAGAACAGCACCGAAACCTGTCTGTTCCTGGCCAAGGGCATGACCGACGCCGGCGTGAAGCCGCACCTGTCGGTGTGGGCGGTGCCTTTTGTGCGCATGGTTGAAGCTTTTCTCGACATGGGCTTAGTACGCGAGCCGGCCTATGTGCAGTGTGTGCTGGCCGAGGGCGGCATCGTCGGCGCGCATCCGTGCACCACGCGCGGACTGGAGGCGCTGATCGATTTCCTGCCGCCGCAACGTCGCATCGAATGGACGGTGGCGTGCAAGGAAGGCAATCTGTTCAACGTGGCGACGACCGCACTGGAGCGCAACGGCCATCTGGCGCCGGGTATCGGTGATTATCCTTATCCGGAGCTTGGTTGCCCGACCAATGCCGAGCTGGTGCGGCGGTTTGCGGAACTGGGCAGGGCGGTGGGTCGGGAACCTGCGACCACGGATGAAGCGCGGGTGATGCTGGGGATCGCGAAGTGATGTGAATACAAGGTCTGGTTCCGTTTTATTGTTGTAATCGCGAAACAGTACAACCATGTACCGGATACGGTGTTAGTCGACGGACGGTTTCGCGTCGCCTCGTTTTTGTTCAGCCTGCTGTCGGCCCGCACCGGCACCACCATTTTGTTTGATGACTACATGGACCGGCCGAATTACTTTGTGGTCGAGGAATTTTGCAAATTGAAAGAGGCGCGTGGCAGGATGGGCGTGTTCACCACGTCTAACCAGTATTCGGTCACTGCGTTATGCGAAAAAGTAGCGCAATACTCCATCTTGTGTAATTGAAGCGGCCGCAATCAATTTTTCCAGGTGCAGCATACGCACGCCTTATGATCTGAAGGTGTCCGGTGCAGTTGTGAACGGCGCTCACATCGTGAACCACCCCCGGTGAACGCCCGGTCGCTGGGTTAAAATTCAAAGCTTCGCCGCGCCAGTCGCTGTGCTGGTTGCTGCGCAGGTTTGTCTTGCAGCGATTTCCCTCAGGAGGACAGCCATGGGCCATACCATCGCCGAGAAGATTCTCGGTAATCACGCGGGCGGCAAGCCGGCAAAAGCCGGCGAAATCGTCGTCGCAGATGTTGATTTTTCAATGATTCACGATGCGCGTGCCGGTAACGCGCTGAAAATGATCGAGAAGCTGGGTGCAGGCCAAGCCAACTTCGCCTTGCCTCACGTAAAACGCACCGCATTGGTGCTCGACCACTATTCGCCGCCGCCGAACATGGAAGCGGCCAATACCCATGTCGCGATGCGCGAGTTCGCAGAAAAACACGGCTCGCCGATTTACGACGTGGGCGACGGTATCTGCCACCAGGTGCTGCCCGAAGGTGGGCACCTGACCTGCGGCGATCTCGTCGTCGGTACGGATACCCATTCCACGACCTATGGCGCGTTCAACGCCTTCGGCACCGGCGTCGAGGGCACGGACGTATCCGCAGTGATGATGACCGGCAAGCTGTGGTTCCGCGTGCCGGACACCATTCGCATCGAATTAAATGGCGCCTTGCAGCCGGGTGTGTGGGCCAAGGACGTCACGCTGCACATGCTGTCGCAGCTGGGTGCGGAAGGCGCAAATTACCAGGCGCTGGAATATGTCGGCTCCGGTGTGGTGGCGATGGCCATCGATGACCGCATGACGCTGTCCAACCATGCGGCGGAATTGGGCGCCAAGGCGGCACTGCTCGAAGCCGATGACAAAACCATTGCCTGGTTGAAAGCACACGGTGCCGCAACGCCAAAACCGGTCAAGGCCGATGCCGATGCGACATACGCTAGAAGTATCGTGATCGACACCGCGAAACTGCCGCCGCAGGTGGCACGCCAGCATCACATCGATGACGTGGTCGGTGTGCCCGAAGTGGCCAACCAGAAGATCCAGGTCGCGCTGATCGGCACCTGTACCAACGGTCGGCTCGACGACATCCGCCAGGCCGCGGCGATCCTCAAGGGCCGCAAGCTGGCAAAGGGCGTACGGATGATCGTCACCCCGGCATCGCGGGCGATTTATCTGGCGGCCATGCGCGAAGGCCTGTTCGAAATCCTCACCGCTGCCGGCGCATCCGTTGAAGCGGCGGGCTGCGGCACCTGCGTCAATATCACCGGTCACTACATCGCGGGTGACAACCAGGTGGTGATTTCCAGCGCCAACCGCAATTTCAAGGGCCGGCTGGGTAATCCGCAGTCGGAAATCTGGATCGGTTCGGCGGCGACTGTGGCAGCTTCGGCACTGACCGGCGTGATCACCGATGCGCGCACGGTTGCCGGTGGCGACTGGCGCGCGGCGGCTTGAAATTTAATACCTTTTTGCCACAGAGGCCATAGAGAGCACAGAGAACTTCGAACCCGAACCCCGCGCTATCGGGAATTGAATTTGTTTTGGTTTTCCTCTGTGAACTCTGTGACCTCTGTGGCTGCATTTGAATTTGATCTTGAAGTTTGGAGCTAATCATGATGAAAACCATACGCGGCAGCGCCCGGGTGCTGGGCGACGAAGTCAGCACCGACATCCATTGCTCGAGCAAATACCTGCCGGGCAAGGACACCGCGTACATTGCGCAGGTGGCCTTCGATCAGGTGTCGCCGGGATTCGCCAAGGCATTCCAAAAGGGCGATGTGCTGGTCGCCGGCAAAAACTTCGGCATCAACTCATCGCGCGAGCAGGCGGTGCATATCATGCATCAGATGGGCGTTGCAGCCATCGTCGCGCCGTCTTTTGGCCGGCAGTTTTTCCGCAACGCGATTAACAACGGGCTGGCGGTGATCGAGTGCGATACCAGCGGCATTGCTGCAGGTGATGCGATTGAAATCGATCTGTCATCCGGTCGCGTCGTGGTCGCTGCGCGCAACATCACCCGCGACGTGCCGCCGCTGCCGGCTGCGGTGCAGGCTTTGCTGGCAGCAGGCGGGCTGATCCCGTTCCTGCAAAAACATCCTGACTGGAATCTGAAAGAAACGTAGATGTAATGAGGGGATTTTCCCCTCGTGCTCTCCTATATCAGCGGCCATATCAGTCGACACGGCCTAAAAGGAGGTAAACATGAATCTGAAAATCGAACGTGTGGAAGTGTTCGGGGTGGCGATGCCCCTGGTCATGGAGTTCAAGAACGCCTACCTGTCGAAGTCGGTGGTGAAAAGCGCGATCGTGCGCATCACCGCCACCGGCGGTGCGATCGGTTACGGTAATATCGATCCGACACCGGGCTACTCCAAGGAAAGCATCGAAGACAGCCTGGCGATGATCGAGTTGCGGCTGGCGCCGGCGGTGATCGGCATGGACCCGACCAATATTCACCGCATTACCGCGAAACTGGATGCGGTGGTGCAGGATTTTTACGATGCCAAGGCCACTATCGACATGGCCTGCACCGATCTCGCGGCGCGGGTGGCCGGCGTGGCGGTGCATACCTGGCTCGGTGGCGCGGTGAAAGACACGCTGCATTTCAATGCCTGGATCAGCATCCAGTCGCCGGAAAATGCAGCGAAGGAAACGAAGGCCTGGCAGGATCAGGGTTTCCGTTCGTGCAAAATCAAGGTTGGCGCTGACATTTATGCCGACCGTGACCGTGTCAAGGCGGTGCGCGAAGCCTGCGGCGCGGATTTCAACATTCGCATTGATGCCAATGCCGGTTACGACGCCGATACTTCGATCAAGCTGGCAGAATTGGTTGCACCGTACAAGCTGCAGTTGTTCGAGCAACCGGTGCCGGCGGACGACATCGCCGGCATGGCGCGGGTGCGCAAGGCCGCGAATTCGGTGGGAGTGCCGATCATGGCCGATGAATCAGTGATCGACCATGCCAGCCTGATCAACATCATCCGTGCCGATGCCGCCGATATCGTCAAGGTCAAGGTGATGAAGCAGGGCGGTTTCCTCAACACCCGGCGCATGATTGCCACCGCCGAAGCCGCGGGCATCCGCTGCGTGGTTGGCCACGGTTTTGGTCTCGGCGTGAACACCATGGCGGAAATCATGCTGGCAGCGACTTCCGACAATGTGCTGGATGGTCTGGAGTGCGTGGGGCCGCTGAAAACCAGGGACGACATCGTCACGCAGAAGCTCGACCTGTCCAAAGGCTGCATCGCCTTGCCACAGGGGCCGGGGCTGGGCGTCACGCTGGATGATGCGAAGCTGGCGAAATACCGGTACGAAATCAAAAAAGCGGCCTGACGGTCTATTGCAACAAGGTGATGCAACAAGGTGATGCAACAGGGTGATGAGCGGCGCGTTGGGAGCCCCCAAGGGGACTTCCTGCGGGGCGTGCAGCGACCGAGCGCATACGCCTTCAAGTTGTTGATTGAGTAGATGTTGCACAACATTAAGAGCCGTCTCTTTTGCGGCAATCACATTTTGGCGAGGAGATTAAAAATGCAATTAAAACAAATGGTTATATCAACATTTCTGGCGAGCATCAGCGCTACGGCAGCCGCGCAAAGTTATCCGACACGGCCGGTGACCATCCTTTGCTGGTCGGCTCCTGGCTCGCCAGTGGATGTCTATGCACGGACGATGGCCAGGCTGTTGACGGCAGAACTTGGGCAGAACGTCGTCGTCGAGAATCGCACCGGTGGTTCCGGCATCATCATGGTTAATTCGCTGGTGCGTGGTGCGACCGACGGGTACACCATCGCCGCCAACACCCTGACGCTGGCGACGCTGTTCAGCGAACCGAATGCCCAGTTCAAGCCGGATGATCTGCAGATGGTGTCGCGTTCGCAGATTGATCCCTACGGCTTGATCGTGCATACCTCGACACCGTTCAAAAGCATTGAGCAATTCGTCGCCTTTGCCCGCAAGAAGCCTGATTACCTGAATGTTGGCGGACCGTTTGCCATGAGTTCCCACCGCGTGGCCTGGGAAGTATTTTCGGAGGTGGCCAAATTCAAGACGACCTGGGTGCCCTATCCCGGCGGCGGGCCGGCGTTGACGGCGATTGCCGGCGGGCATATCGATGCCGCGGCAACCAATCCCGGCAATGTCAAACCGATGATCGATGCCGGCAAGGTGCGCGTGCTGGCGGTGTCTTCCGACAAACGTCTGGATGATTTCCCGGATGTGCCGACGTATAAGGAAAAAGGCTGGGACGTGGTGCGCTACCAGTGGCGCGGCATGATGGCCAAGGCCGGCACGCCGAAACCGGTGGTCGATCGTCTCGCCAGCGCAATCCAGAAGGCGCAGCAGACCCAGGAATGGAAAACCTATCTGAAGCGGGTCACGCAGCTTGACGGCTTCCAGGGACCGGATGCCTTCCGCACGCAGCTGATGCAGGACATCAAGGAAACCGACGTCGTGAAGAAAAAACTGGGTTTGTAATCCGACGTATCGACGAACAAGGGAACGGATAAAAAGTGACGCAAAAACTGACGGTACGGCAGCAGTTGCGCAAGCGTTTGACCGAAGGTGGGATGATTGTGGCGCCGGGCATTTACGATGCCTACGGGGCGCGACTGGTGCAGCAGGCCGGTTACGAGGCGGTGTACATGACCGGCAACGGTGTTTCCGCCAGCCTGCTCGGCCAGCCGGATGTCGGCATGGTCGACCTGACACTGTTCGCGGCGCATGCGCACCGTGCCGCGGCCTGTGTTGATATTCCGCTGATCTGTGATGCCGATACCGGTTATGGCAATGCGGTGAACGTGAAACACACCGTGCGTGAATTCGAAAGCGCCGGGGTCTCGGCCATCCACATTGAAGACCAGGTCGCGCCCAAACGCTGCGGCCATCTGCCGGGTTCGCGCCCGGTGGTGTCCATGGCGGAGCATGCCGGCAAGATTGAGGCCGCAGTCGCCGCGCGCCGCGATCCGGATTTCATCATCATCGCGCGCACCGATGCCGCAACCGGGCTGGGGCTGGATGAGGCGATCCGCCGCGGTCAGGCGTATCGCAAGGCGGGTGCCGATGTGGTGTTTGTCGAACTCAAAAACAGCCCGACCATTCTCGAAGACCTGCAACGGGTCACAGCAGAATGTGATGCGCCCTGTCTGGTCAATATTGACGGTGGCGGCAAACTTGGTGAACTGACGGTGCCGGAAATCGAGCACCTCGGTTTCCGCATTGCGATTTTCCCGGGACTGGCGCGTAATGCCGCGGGTTTTGCGATC
This sequence comes from Burkholderiales bacterium, assembly GCA_038316355.1. Classification (GTDB taxonomy): domain Bacteria; phylum Pseudomonadota; class Gammaproteobacteria; order Burkholderiales; family SG8-41. Next base: position 25,965 of record JBBQAO010000021.1, on the reverse strand, counting down.
AGGGAAGCGTTGGGCACGCTGAAGCGCGACGGCAACACCAAGGCCGTACGTGAGCGCATGTTGTCGATGCAGGAATACAACGCAGCGCTGGATCTGAGCGCTGTCGAGGCATGGGAAAAGCGCTACATGGAGGAACGGTAATTCTTTGCATATTAATACAAGTTTTTGTTTTTAAAGGTAAAATTATAATTCCTCGGTTGGCGTGCGCCAACCGCATCGTGGAGCCCTGCAATGGCCGTTGCCCGCAAGAAAAAGCCTGACGCTAAAAAAACAGCAGCCCGAAAATCCGTCACTGCGAAAAAAACCGGCAGCGTAAAGTCCGCGAAAAAATCCGCGAATCCGCTGGGCCTGGAGAAAAAAGCACCGGGTCAGTTCGACACGCTTCAGGAAATCGCACTGGCCTCGCATCGCAAGCTGCCACGCGAGGTTTGGGATCACCTGATGGGCGGCGCTGATTCGGAAATGACGCTGCGGCGCAATCGCGCCGGTCTCGATGCATGGGCACTGCGCCAGCGCGTGCTGGTCGACGTGCGCAATATTGATCTCGGCACCACCTTGCTCGGCCAGAAGCTGGCGTTCCCGGTGTTCCCGGCGCCGGTCGGTGGTTTCCTCGGCAAGGTGCACGCTGAGGGCGGCCCGGCCGTGGCGCGTGCCGCGGTATCGCGCGGCACTACGGCGTTTATCGCGACCGCAGCCAAACCGAGCCTGGAAGCGGCGCAGGCTGCGGTCAAACAAAAACTGATATTCCAGTTGTATGTGCGTGGTGACCGGACCTGGATCGAAGGCATCCTCGACCGGGTGAGCAAGGCCGGCTATGGCGCGCTGTGTGTCACGGTGGATCGCAACTACTACGGTCGCCGCGAGCGCGACATCGTCAGCGGTTTGCCGGTCAAGGAAGGTTTCGGCGACCAGTCCTTCCAGGCCAGCCTGAACTGGAAAGACCTGGTGTGGATGAAGGAGCGCGTCGGCCTGCCGCTGATCGCCAAGGGTGTGGCTACTGCGGAAGATGCTGAACTCGCCGTCGCACACGGCGCCGATGTGGTCTACGTATCCAACCACGGCGGGCGCCAGCTGGATCATGCACAGGGCAGCATCGAAGTGCTGGCCGAAGTGGTCAAGGCCGTGGCCGGCCGGGCTGAAGTGCTCGCCGACGGTGGTGTGCTGCGCGGGACCGACGTGGTCAAGATGTTGTGCCTGGGTGCCCGCGCTGTGGGTGTCGGCAAACTGCTGGGCCTGGCGCTGAGTGCAGGCGGCGAGGCCGGTGTGGCGCGCATGCTGGAACTGATGGAACTGGAAGTGCGCACTGCTATGGGCCTGATGGGTGTTACTTCCATCAAGCAGCTGGGCCCGCAATGGCTGCGCGAGGTGCCGATACTGGGTACGCCAAGCCCGATCAGTGCTTATCCACTGCTTGAAACAGCCGTGCGCCGCGAAGCAAGTCCTCTTGGGGGGCGCCGCGAAGCACGCTGAATACCGGCCGTGGCGCACAAAACAACAAACAAGGCGAGAGCAGAATCATGATGGCCAGAACAGCAGGAATACTATTGGGCGCGCTGGTGTTCGCAGCGGCGGCACCGGCACAGTCCGCCGAAACCTATCCGTCGCGTCCGGTGCGCATGATTGTGCCGTTTGCGCCGGGCGGCGCATCGGATTTTGTCGGCCGTCTGATCCAGCCCAAGCTGCAGCAGGAGCTTGGCCAGCAGATACTCGTCGACAACCGCGCCGGTGCTTCGGGCAACATCGGCGTCGAAGTCGCGGCGAAGGCGCCGGCCGACGGCTACACCTTCCTGCTCGGCAACGTCGGCACCATGGCGATCAACCCGAGCATCTATCCGAAATTCCCGGTGCGCACGGTGCGCGATTTTGCCGCCGTGACCCAGGTCGTTGATGTGCCGGTGGGCCTGGCCGCTCATCCCTCGGTGCCGGTAAAAAACATGCGCGAGTTCATCGCCTTTGCCAAGGCGCAGAAGGGCAAGCTCAACTATGGTTCTGCCGGCGCCGGCAGCAACGGCCGCCTGGAAATGGAGCAGTTCATGCGCCTTGCCGGCATCGACCTGGTGCACATACCGTACAAGGGCGGCGCCGGAGCAGCGGCCACCGCGCTGCTGACGGGTGAAGTCGGCGTGGCGTTTGTCAGCCTGGCATCGGTGATGCCGCATGTGCGCAACGGCAAGATGAAAATCCTCGGCGTGTCGGCGAGCAAACGCGTCAAGGCGCTGCCCGACGTGCCGGTGATGCCGGAACTGGGTTACAAGGACATGAAATCCGGTTCCTGGCAGGGTATCTACGTGCCGACCGGCACGCCGCGCGCGGTGATCGACCGGCTGTTTGCGGCCACGGTCAAGGCGATGGCGGATCCGGATGTGATCAAGCGCATCAATGACAGCGGTGCGGAGGTGATTGTCAGCAACTCGCCCGAGGAGTTCACGACATTCATGAAGCAGCAGAACGAACGTTTTGAAGTGGTGGTCAAACAAATCGGCGGCATTACCGAATAACGGACACGGAAGAGGAGCGGCAGTGTACAAACTGGGAATACTCGAAGGCGACGACATCGGGTTGGAAGTGGTGCCGGAGTGCGTCAAGGTGATGAAGGCTGCCGCTGCCAAAGCGGGTGTGCAGATCGAATGGCATCCGCTGCCGATCGGCCGGCGCGGACATGAATCGCATGGTCACACCATGCCGCAGATTACGGTGGATACATTGAAACTGGTCGACGGCTGGGTGCAGGGGCCCATCGGCCACAATGCCTATCCGCGCACCGACAACACCTGGATCAATCCGCCGCTGCGCAAGAAGTTCGAGCTGTTCGCCAACGTCAAGCCGGTGAAGTCCTATCCCAATTTGCCGTCGCTGCACAAGGATGTGGATATCGTGTTTCTGCGCGAGACCACGGAAGGCATGCAGTCGGGCAGCGTGGTGTTCGCCGGCGCCGGTGAATTCCAGCCCAATGACGACATCGCCATCGGCATGCGCGTGGTGACGCGCAAGGGTGCCAGCCGCATCGCACGCGAAGCTTTCGAAATCGCCCGCACGCGCAAGCGCAAAAAAGTGACGGCGCTGCACAAGGAGCCGGTGTACCGACTGGTCTGCGGCATGTTTGCCGAGGAATGCCGCAAGATGGCGAAAAATTATCCCGATGTCGAGTTCGAAGAAGTGCTGATCGACGGTTTTGCGATGAAGGCTGTGATGAAGCCGCAGCAGTACGACGTCGTGGTCACCACCAATCAGTTCGGCGACATCGTCACTGATCTGGGGGCGGGACTTGTCGGCGGACTGGGTCTCGCACCGGGGCTGGTCGTCGGTGAAAAGCAGGCGATGGCTCAGGCCACCCACGGCTCGGCGCCGGACATCGCCGGAAAAAACATCGCCAATCCGTACGCGATGATCATGTCGGGCAAGATGCTGTTCGAGTGGCTGGGGCGCACGCGGAATGATCCCAAAGCGACTGCAGCCGCGGCGTTGATGGATGCGGCAGTGGAGAAAGTGGTGGCCGAAGGGAAAAACCTGACCGGTGACCTCGGCGGCAAGGTGGGCACCACGCAGATGGGTGACGCCATCGTGGCGGCGCTCTGAGCGAAGCGTATTCATTGGAGATGGCGGCATTTAATAAAATGATAATAAAAACAATAACTTACTTGTTTTTATTGATGTCGTTCGTCGTGCCTGTCGGAGCGCAGTCGGTTAAGCCGCAGGCACCGCAAAAAACCCAGAAGAAACCGGTGCAGAAGCTGCCGCTCAAGGCGCAGATACCGCAAAAAAAGCAGGGCATGCAGTTGCGCGGCAAGCTGGAAAAACTGGAGTGCAAGCTGGGTACCGAAGACCGGCATGCACGTATTGCCGTGGAACTGGTCGGCGGGCGCCTGAAAAGCCTCGCTTATTATTCGAAATGGAAACCGCGCACCTGCTCCGTGCATATCGTCCGTGACGATGCTTACAGCAAGTGGGAGGATCCGGGCAGCGTGACGGTCGTCACTCTGAATGAAGAGAAGGGCGCGTTCCTGATTGACTACAGTCGCACCGCGGTGAAATTCCTGTTCCGCGATATCGACCGCGAACGCTTCTGCGGCATGACCGGCAAGATTACCGGTACGCTGACCGTGACCCGTGGGCGCAACCAGTGCGAACTGGAAGGGGTGATGGACGAGCCGGTATCTGATGAGGTCAAAGAAGTGGCCGGGGATCCGCAGCAGGATGTGCCGAAGGATCTGGTCAGGGACGCGCCCAGGGTTGTGCCCAATGCGCTGGTGAAGGATGCGCCCGGGGCAGCGGCCAGGGAATTACCCGGGGACGCAGCGAAGGAACCACTCAGAGATTTACCCAAAGACCTGCTGAAAGAGCCGCCAGCCGTCGCGCCCAGGGCACCCTGAGTGCCCCGCTCGGTAAATGCGGTCCGTAAAATCGGGTTCAGCACGTTCAGCGCAATGTGACCCCGTTGCGATGCGTGACATTGATCGCAGCCCGCCTGGAATCCACTTATAAATCGGGGAAGCTGTTCAAACAAACGGAACCACTTCTCCCGCGATCCGCGTCTTGCACGTGACGCTGTGCTGACCTTGTACGGGATGTTGCCGGGTTGCGCCATGACGCGACTTACACCATGACGCGACTTACACCATGATTCCCTTTTGCCAGGGCTAGCCACAATACGAACAGCCATTGTGTTTGCATACGCATACGATATGTTCAGCGTTCGTCATTACTGTTATTGTTACGTCTGGTCGTGCGTTGCCTCATCAAACGCAGGATCTATCATTCCAGAATTTTCATCCAACGGACTTTTGGTCATGCGCGTGCCGCACGCGCTGGCTGCCGCGACTAGGGCATAGGGGACAGAGCGTGTTATGGCCGCCAAGCGCATGACCATCATGGGCACCCGCCATGTTGTTGCAGCGGGGCACTATCTCGCCGCGCATGCCGCTTTCCAGATCCTTGAGGCCGGTGGCAATGCCATCGATGCCGGTGTTGCCGCCGGGCTGGCAATAGGCGTGCTGCAGACCGAGAAGGTCAATATTGGCGGCGTTGCGCCGCAGATCATCTACACCGCCAAAGACCGCAAGGTGCATTCGATTGACGGCCTTGGCGTATGGCCGCAGGCGGTGACCCCGGATTATTTCCTGAAGAACCACGGCGGCAAGATTCCGCAGGGCGTGTTGCGCTGCGTGGTGCCTGCCGCGCCTGACGCGTGGATCACCGCGCTGTCGCGATTCGGCACCATGAGCTTCGGCGACGTGGCGCAATCGGCGATCCGCTTTGCGCGCGAGGGTTATCCGATGCACCCGCACATGGCGAAATTCATTCGCGAGCGGGTCGACCAGTATGCGCGGTGGCCGTCCAGCAAAAAGGTGTTTCTGCCTGGCGGCAAGCCGCCGGAAACCGGCAAGGTCTTCGTGCAGGCCGATCTCGCGCGAACGCTGCAATATATGGTCGATGAGGAGAAGCGCGCACGACGCAAGGGCCGCAAGGCTGGTTTGCAGGCGGCGCGTGACGCGTTCTACAAGGGTGATATCGCCCGAACGGTAACGAAATGGATAACCGGGCAGGGCGGGCTGATGCGCTACGAGGACTTCGCCGCATTCAAGGTCAATTTCGAACCGACGGTGACCTCGCGTTTTGGCGATCTCGAAGTGCATGCCTGCGGACCGTGGTCGCAGGGTCCGGTATTGCCGATGGCACTGAACATCCTCAAGGGTTTTGACCTGAAGGGGATGGGGCACAACTCGCCCCAGTACGTGCATACCGTGGTCGAAGCCCTGAAACTTGCCTATGCCGACCGCCATCAATACTTCGGCGATCCGAAATTTGTCGACGTGCCGATGGCTGGCCTGCTGTCGGAACGATATGCAAAATGGCGCCGCATGCAGTTGCGTGCCGACCGCGCATGGCCGCAGATGCCTCCGGCCGGCAATCCGAAGACGCTGCAAAGCGTCGCCAGCATCTGCATGCCGCCGCCGCAGGTGTCTGAAGACCCCAAACCCGGCGACACATCCTATCTTTGCGTCATGGACCGCCACGGCAATGCCTTTTCGGCGACCCCGTCCGACGGCTCCGACAAGACGCCAATCATTCCCGGCGTCGGCATCCTGTGCTCGGGACGCGGTACTCAGTCCTGGGCGGATCCTGCGCATCCTTCAGCGGTGGCGCCGGGCAAGCGGCCGCGGTTGACGCCGAACCCCGCCTTGGCATTGAAGAACGGCAGGGCCTACATGCCTTTTGGCACACCCGGCGGGGATGTGCAGATCCAGGCCATGATCCAGGTGTTTCTCAATATCAACGTCTTCGGCATGGCAGTGCAGGATGCAGTCGAGGCGCCGCGTTTCGCCAGCTATAGCTTTCCGGGTTCCTTCGAGCCGCATGACTATTTCCCGGGACGACTCAATCTCGAGCCGGATATCGGTGAACAGACTGGCAAGGCACTCGCATCAATGGGGCATCAGGTGCACTGGTGGGATGACATGACTTCGACCGCCGGTTCGGTGTGCACCATCGTTCGCGATTTCCGCAATGGCGTTTTGCACGGTGGTGCCGATCCGCGACGCCCGGCGTATGTGCTGGGTTGGTAAGGCAGGCAGTGTATGTGTATTACAGCGTTCAGGAAGTCCAGGCAGGCTGAACTGAAAACATAACCAGGGAGATCAGCATCATGCAGACTTTCACAGCGCAATCCCTTCGCAGTATCGTCAACGCTGTTCTTGCGTTGGCAATGTTGACAGCGCTGGGGGTCGCCGCGCCCGTTGCGGCCCAGGCCTATCCGAACAAGCCGATCAAGCTTTATGTCGGTTTTCCGCCGGGCGGCGGTTCGGACACGCTGGCGCGGCTGATTGGCGGTGCACTGCCAACGCGCCTGAACCAGCAGGTCGTTGTCGACAATAAACCCGGGGCGAACACCATACTGGCTACTGAATTTGTCAAGGCGCAGCCGGCCGACGGTTACACGCTGCTGTTTGTTTCTGCTTCGTTTTCGATCAATCCCAGCCTCTACAAGCTGAGTTACGACATCGAAAAAGACTTTTCACCCGTTGGTCTGGTGGCCATGGTGCCGCTGCTGATGGTCACCCACCCCGGAGTGCCGGTCAGTACGGTCAACGACTTGCTCGCGCTGGCAAAAAAACAGCCGGGAAAACTGACCTATGCGTCGTTCGGCATTGGCAGCGCGGCGCACCTTGCCGGTGAAATGCTGCTAAGCATGACTGGCACCGACATGCTGCATGTGCCGTTCAAGGGCAGTGCGCCAGCCATTGCCGATGTCATGGGCGGGCGCATCACGATGATGATGCCGGGCATTGGTTCGGCGATCAATCTGGCGCGTGAAGGCAAGCTGCGCGCGATCGCGGTGTCCACCGCGAAGCGGGCTTCGGGTGCGCCGGAGATTCCGACTATCGCTGAATCGGGCGTCCCAGGTTTCGACGTTGGCACCTGGGAATCAATACAGGCGCCGGCCGGAACCCCGGTAGAAGCCATTGCAAGGCTGAACACCGCGTTGCGAGAAGTCATCGCCACCAACGAAATCCGTCTGAAGATGGTCACGCTGGGCTTCGAGCCCGAAGGCGCAAAATCGCCGGCTGAGACTGCGCAGTTCATCCGCAGCGAGCGGATGAAATGGGCGAAGCTGGTCAAGGAACGCAACATCAAGGCGGAGTGACAGCGCCTTGGACAAGCCTGCGGTTACCGTCATCGGCGCCGGCATTGTCGGCGTCTGTTCCGCGCTATGGCTGCAGCGCGCCGGTTTTGCGGTGACGCTGGTTGATTCCGGCGCGGTCGGTGAGGGTGCGTCGTTCGGCAATGCCGGCAATATCAGTCCCGGCGCGGTGGTGCCATACCTGATTCCCGGCATCTGGCGCGAGGCGCCGCGCTGGCTGCTCGATCCGGAAGGGCCGCTTGCGGTGCGGCCGGGCTATTTTTTTAAGGCATTGCCATGGCTGATGGCCGCAGTCCGATCGGCAGGGGAGGGAGCGGCGTTGCGTACTTCACGCGCGATGCACACCCTTCACAGCAGTACGCTGGAAGCTTATGCCGAACTGACACGCGGTACGCCGGCGGCAGAGCTGATCGAGCTTTCGGGGCAGCTCTATGTTTCGGAAAAGCCGGGGGGGGCGCAGGGCTCGGCACTGGCGCAGCGGATGCGCGCCGAGTTTGGCGTCGAGGCGGTGGCGCTGGACTGGATGGAAGTTCGTGAACTGGAACCCTGCCTCGCACCAATATTCAGGAGTGGCCTGCTGCTACCGAAAAACGGGCGCTGCAGGAATCCGCATCATCTGGTGACGGCGCTGGCGGATATTGCTCAACGTAATGGCGCCACGGTGCTGCGCGGCAAGGTCGACGGTTTTCATACCGGCGGTGCCGGAGTGACTGCGGTAGTCATAAACGGTCAGCCGCATGCCGCGCAACGCGTGGTGATCGCCGCCGGGGCGGCATCAGGTGAACTGGCTGCACAACTGGGCAGCCGCGTGCCGGTCGAAGCTGAACGCGGTTATCACATCACCATAGCCGACCCCGGCGTGATGCCGCGAATGCCGGTGACCAATACCGATGCCAAGTTTGCCTGCGCTCCCATGAATGTCGGACTGCGGCTTGCCGGGACCGCCGAATTCGGCGGACTCGACGCACAGCCCAACTGGCAGCGCACCGAAGTATTAAAGCGGCAGGCGCAGCGAATGTTTCCCGGCGTGCGCCTCGATTCGGTATCGGTGTGGAGCGGCAACCGGCCCAGCCTGCCGGATGGCCTGCCGGTGCTCGGCCGCTCGCCTGAATTCGACAATGCCTGGTTTGCATTCGGCAATTCGCACTTCGGCATGTCGGCGGGTCCGGTGATGGGCAAGCTGCTGGCGGAGATCGTCGCCACCGGCAAGACGGAGGTGGACATCACGCCGTTTCGTCCGACCCGATTCCAGCGCATCGAATAGAACAGGCAGAGCACACGCATGGGTCTGGCACGGCAATTGGCAGAAAAACTGGCGGAGATGCATTACGACGATCTGCCGGCAACTGCGGTCGAAGCTTCGCGCATCGCCATTGAAGACACGCTGGGCTGCATGCTTGCCGGAAGCCGCGAGCCCGCCGCCGCCATAGTGGCAGCAACAGTGGCGGGCAATGATGGCCCCTGCGTCATTGCCGGAACCGGACGCCGCGCAGGCACACTCGATGCGGCCTTGATCAACGGCACAGCCGCCCATGCGCTGGATTTCGACAATGGCAGCAATTCCATGGGTGGCCATGTCTCGGCGACCATGGTGCCTGCACTGCTGGCCGCAGCAGATGCATTCGGTGCCTCAGGTCGCGACTTGGTGCTCGCGCATACCGCCGGCTTCGAGGTCGGCACGCGCATCGGACTCGGGCTGAATTTCCATCATTATGAGAAAGGCTGGCATCCGACTTCGACGCTTGGCATTTTCGCGGTAATCGGGGCCTGCGCGAAACTGCTGCGCCTGAGCGTGGACCAGACCGCGACGGCGCTGGCCATAGGCACGTCGCTTGCGTCCGGCATCAAGGCCAATTTCGGCAGCATGACCAAGCCCATGCATGTCGGGCATTGCGCGCGCAACGGCCTGTTTGCGATGCTGCTGGCGCGCGGGGGTTATACCGCAGGCGCGCAGGCTTTTGAACACAAGCAGGGATTTTTCGAAGTCTATAACGGCAGGGGAAATTATGCCGCCGGACGTATTCTCGAACACTGGAGTTCACCGTTGCAGATTCTGCAGCCGGGCGCGGGTTACAAACAGTACCCGTGCTGCGCAGCGACACATGCCGCACTCGATGCGGTGCTGAAGATTGTTCGCGCGCAGGGTGGACGCATTGCGCCAGATCGAATTCGGAGCGTCGAGACCTGGACCCCGGCGAGGCGCCTCGCACACACCGACCGGCCGAATCCTGTCAGCAATCTCGACGCCAAGTTCAGCGTGCAGTACTGCGTCAGCCGCGCGCTGATCGATGGCCGCATAGGCGTCGAACATTTCGAAGGGGACGCGTGGCAGGATCCGGCGCTGCGCCGCCTGATGGCGCGCGTGCACTCGGCGACACACCGTCCCGGACAGTTCGCTGCCGATAATCATTTCGGCGCTGAGGTGCGGATCACACTGGTAGACGGCACCGTGCTGGGCGAGCGGGTGGATATTCAACTCGGCCGCACTGCTGACAACCCGATCCCGCCCGCACAATTGCGCGCGAAGTTCCTGGAATGCGCTGCTCGCGCGTTACCAGTGCCGCAGACAGTTGCGCTTGCGGCATGTCTGGACGCGCTGACTGACGTGGTGACTCTGAAAGAGCTTACGCGACTGCTGCAGGCGCTGGAGAAACCTGAAAAAAATGATTTAAAACAAGGAGTTATGACATGACCTCGCTATCCCTTCGTTGCCTTGCCCTGTGTCTGTTGTTGTCCGCCGCTACGGCAGCGCTGGCACAGAAAGCGGCTGAGAGCACCTATCCGTCGCGTCCGGTACGGATGATCGTGGCGCAGGCGGCCGGTGGCCCGACTGATGTTGCGGCCAGGGTTTACGCCTCACGGCTGTCCGAAGTCATGGGCCAGCAGGCGGTGGTCGACAATCGTCAGGGTGCTGGCGGCAGCGTTGCCGGCGAGATCACGGCACGCGCGCCGGCCGACGGTTACACACTGATGATTGCTGCCAACGGCACGCTGGCGATTGCGCCCCATCTGATCAAACTGTCCTACAACGCGCGCAAGGATATGGTGCCGGTGGCGCTGATCGGCAATAGTCCGTTGGGCTTGATGGTGCATTCGCCACTGGCTGTGGCTTCGGTGAAGGAGTTGCTGGCGCTGGCCAAAGCGCGGCCGGGTAAGATCAATTTTGGCTCGTCTGGCGCCGGTGCCACGTCGCACCTGTCGGGCGAATTGCTGAAAATGATGACTGGCATCCAGATCGTGCATGTGCCGTACAAGGGCGCCGGTCCGGCGTTGATCGGACTCGTCAGCGGCGAGATCGAAATGCTGATTTCCGGTCTCTCGTCGGGATTGCCATTCATCAAGCAGAAACAGGTGCGCCTGCTGGCGGTGAGCAGTGCCAAGCGCGCACCACTGTTGCCTGAAGTGCCGTCGATTGCCGAAACGGTGCCAGGCTACGACGTCAGTTCATGGTACGCGGTGCTCGCGCCGGCCGCCACGCCGCGCCCGATCATCGAGCGGCTGCACCAGATGTCGCAGCGCGTGGTGAACGATGCAGCGATCCAGGCGAAACTGATTTCGCTGGGCATGGACCCGGACTGGCTGACGCTGCAGCAGTTGTCAGAAAAAATGCAAGGCGAATATGATCGCTGGGGCAAAGTGGTCAAGGCCGCAGGCATGAAATCGAACTGAGCGCAGCGGAATCAGCAACGTGGCGGATTATGATGCAATCGTGATTGGCGGCGGCCTGGTCGGGACCGCTGTGGCTTACGGTCTGACCCGGCTCGGCAAGCGCCCGGTGGTGCTCGACGAAGGCGACATTGCGCACCGCGCCTCGCGCGGGAACTTTGGCCTGGTCTGGGTGCAGAGCAAGGGTTTCGGCGTGCCGGAGTACCAGCGCTGGACGCGACGCTCGGCGGATGAATGGGCGGACTTTTCCGATGAGCTGCTGCGCGAGACCGGTGTTGCCAGCGGCCACGAGCGGCCGGGTGGAGTGACTATCTGCCTCAATGATGACGAGCTTGAACGCAGGAGCCAGCGTATGGCGCAGCTGCACCTCGAAGCCGGCGAGACCCGGTTCGAATACGAGATGCTCGAACCGGCAAAATTGAAGCAGCTGATCCCGGTCATCGGGCCCGAGGTCGCGGGTGCCTCGTATACCCCGTACGACGGCCACGCCAATCCGCTCTACACGCTGCGCGCCCTGCACGCGGCGATGCTGCAGAACGGCGGGCTCTACGTGCCCAATGCGCAGGTGTCGGCCATTGATGCCGCCGCGCACAGTTTCACTGTAAACGCCGGCGGGGGTTCCTTCTCCGCACCGCGCCTGGTGCTCGCTGCCGGGCTTGGAAACCAGGCACTGGGTGCGCTGCTGGGAATGAATGTCGCGGTGCGACCGGTGCGCGGCCAGATCATCGTCACTGAACGCATGCAGCCGGTGTTGCCGATGCCGACGCTGATGATCCGTCAAACTGTGGAAGGCACGATCATGATTGGTGAATCACGCGAGGAGAGCGGGTTTGATGACACGACTTCACCTGAAATCGTGCGCACGCTGGCGCAGCGCGCAGTAAAGACTTTTCCCTTTCTGCGCCATGCGCGCATCGTGCGCAGTTGGGGAGCGCTGCGCGTGATGTCACCTGACGGCCTGCCGATCTACGAGCAGTCAGCGCAGTTCCCCGGCGCCTTTGTCTGTACCTGCCACAGTGGCGTCACGCTCGCTGCAGCTCATGCGCGGCACTACGCGCGTTATGTGGCTGACGGTGCCCTGCCGCCGGAGTTGGCGCGTTTTTCGACAGGACGATTCGATGTTCAAGCTGCTGCCTGACGCTGACAGGGCCACGGTCAGCGTGGTCATTAACGGCCGCAGCGTGGCTGTGCCCCCGGGCTGCAGCGCCGCCGCAGCGATGCTGCTCCACGGCGGCGGCGTGACGCGGACCACGGCGATCAGTGGCTCCGGCCGTGCGCCGTACTGCATGATGGGCGTGTGTTTTGAATGCCTGATGGAAATCGACGGCGAGCCGAACCAGCAGGGCTGCCTGGTGATCGTAAGCGAAGGCATGCGCATCAATCCGCAACTCGGCCGGCCGGGGATACGCAATTGAGCCTGCAATATGATCTCGCAATCATAGGCGCCGGCCCCGCGGGTCTGTCGGCGGCGATCAGCGCCGCAGGCGCCGGACTCAAAGTGGTGGTGTTTGATGAGCAGCCGGCACCCGGCGGACAGATCTATCGCAACATCGAAGCTGTTTCTGCCACGCGTAAGGCACAACTCGGCTGGCTGGGGGCGGACTATGCCGCCGGCCTTGAATTGGTGCGTCGCTTTCGCGCTGCGACGGTGGACTATCTGCCGCTGTCGCAGGTGTGGCAGCTTGGGCATGACGGCCGGGTCTGCTACCGCCGCGATGCGGCAGCAGGCGTGGTTCATGCGCAAAAAATCCTCATTGCCACTGGTGCGATGGAAAGGCCGTTGCCGATACCCGGCTGGACCCTCCCCGGGGTGCTCAGTTGTGGCGCCGGGCAGACCTTGCTCAAGGCCAGCGGTCTCGCGCCTGATGGCCGTTTTGTGCTTGCTGGCTGCGGGCCGCTGCTGCTGCTGCTGGCAGCGCAACTGATACGTGCCGGCGTGCGCCCGACTGCAGTGTTTGAAACCGCCTTTAACCCTTGGGCTGCCTTGCCTCATCTGCCGGGCATGCTGGGGCTGCCTGCTTACCTGTTCAAGGGACTGGGCTTGCTGCGCGAAATACGCGCTGCCGGTGTACCACTGCATCGCGGGGTGACACGGCTGGCCATCCACGGGCAGGGGCGCGCGTGCGAGATCGAATTCGAGTCAGGCGGGCGAATTGGCCGGGAGCCGGTGGACCTGGTGTTTCTGCACCAGGGCGTGGTACCCAACGGCAACCTTGCCTTGTCCACCGATATCCGCCATCAATGGGATGACCTGCAGAGATGTTTTCGCCCGACGCTGGACGACTGCGGCCGCAGTTCCAGCGCTGTGCTGTCCGTTGCGGGTGACGCCGGCGGCATCGTTGGCGCCGCGGGTGCAGCAGCGATGGGGACAGTAGCGGGGCTGGCAGTGGCTGCAGACCTCGGACGCATTGACGCGCCGGCAGCCGCAAACCTGAGCGCCGATGCACGCAAGCTGCTCGCGCGGCATCGTGCCGCGCGGCCATTTCTCGATCACCTCTATCGACCGGCGCAGCGCTGGGTAGCGCCGCCGGATGCGGATACCGTAGTCTGTCGCTGTGAGGAAGTTAGCGCCGGCGACATGCGCCGAGTAGTGCAGGCACACAACTGTCCAGGACCGAATCAGCTGAAGTCCTTCATGCGCTGCGGCATGGGTCCGTGCCAGGGCCGCTTGTGCGGGTTGACGGCCGTCGAGTTGATCGCCGAGACGCAGGGTGTTTCACCGGCAGCGGTGGGTTATTACCGGATACGCGCACCAGTCAAGCCGGTCACGCTGGGCGACATGGCGGCGCTGGATGTGCCGACCCGCGAAGATGCTGTTCACATGTAATTTATTGGAGCAATAACATGCCTGCCTACCGCCCTACCATTACCGGCGAGAGCCACATGATCTCGGCGGGCCATTATTCGGCGACACATGCCGGTTTTCGCATACTTGAGGCCGGCGGCAACGCCATCGACGCAGGGGTCGCTGCGGGAATTGCGCTGGGAATATTGCAGACCGATCGCGTCAATTTTGCCGGTGTGGCGCCGATAATGCTCTACCTCGCCGATAAACGTCAGGTCGTCAACATCGATGGCCTCGGCACCTGGCCCAAGGCCGCATCGCTGGAGTTCTTCCACAAGAAACATGGCGGCAAGATGCCGCCAGGCATTCTGCGCACGGTGATGCCTGCAGCACCGGCATCGTGGATTGCGGCGCTGGAACGTTACGGCAGCATGAGTTTCGGCGAGGTCGCCGCAGAGGCGACGCGCCTCGCGCGCGACGGTTTTGCGATGCACGCGTTCATGGCTGATTACATTGCAGATAACGCTGAGAGTTATCGCCGTTGGCCATCGAGTATGGCGGTGTTCATGCCGCAGGGGCGGGCGCCACGGGTAGGCGAGCGTTTTGTGCAGAGCGAGCTGGCGGCGACGCTGCAGTACATGATCGATGAGGAGGCTGCGCATGCCGGCAAGGGCCGGGTCGCCGGTCTGCGCGCGGCGCGCAATGCGTTTTACAAAGGCGACATCGCACAGAAGATCGCGCAATATCACCGGGAAAACGAAGGCTGGGTCACTGCTGAGGATCTGGCTCAATACGAAGTCAGTTTTGAAGATCCGCTGCTTACACGGTTTCACGGAATTGACCTCTACGCCTGTGGTCCGTGGTCGCAAGGGCCGGTGCTGCCTCAAACGCTGAATCTGCTCGGTGGCTTCGACCTGAAAGCAATGGGTCACAATTCGCCGCAGTACGTGCATACCATCGTCGAAGCGCTGAAGCTGTCGTTTGCCGACCGCCACCGTTATTACGGCGACCCGAAGTTCGTCAAGGTACCGATCGACATCCTGACCTCGCAGGCTTACGCTGACGAGCGCCGCCAACAGATTCGCAGTGACACCGCTGCGCCGGGCATGCCCGATGCAGGCAAAATTGCCGGCTACGGGCACGATGCCGGCCTGCCCCCGGCCACGCCCGGCGAACCCGACCCGCCGCCGGATACCTCGTACGTGTGCGTGGTTGACCGTCACGGCAATGCATTTTCAGCCACGCCCAGTGACGGCTCAAGCGCGATGCCGGTGATCCCGGGCACGGGCCTGTGCCCGTCGTCACGTGGTTCGCAGTCCTGGACCGATCCCGCGCATCCGGCGGTGATGGCGCCAGGCAAACGACCGCGGCTGACACCCAACCCGGCGCTGGCACTGAAGGACGGCAAACTGCTGATGCCTTTCGGCTCACCCGGCAATGACATCCAGCCGCAGGCGATGACGCAGGTGTTCCTGAACATTGTCGTCTTCGGCATGGAACCGCAGGCGGCGGTTGAGGCGCCGCGCTTTGCGACGTACAGCTTTCCGGGTTCGTCAGAGCCGCACGCCTATCATCCAGGGCGGCTCAATCTTGAGTCGCGTTTTGACCCGGCCGTGCTTGCGCAACTCACGAAACTCGGTCATACGGTTGCGCCGTGGAGAGAGTTCGAATGGCGCGCCGGCGCAGTGTGTGCGGTGCGCGTCAACGCGGACAATGGCTTGCTGGAAGGTGCCGCAGATCCGCGCCGGCCGTGTTATGCGCTGGGGGTTTGATCAAAAATTCAAAGTTACCGAAAGGTGTCGAAGTGAGTTGCCCCAATTTGATTGAAGTCCCCTCGTTTTCTTGAACATTGTACGGATACACCAACAGTTGTTACGTAGTGGCCGGATTTCAAACAGTTTTCTGGAGGATTAGCTTGACCTGCAACTCGCACCCAGCTGCTTGTGCGTATAGATTGCCGCGTCTGTCACTCCGCTGATGAAGTCCGGGCCCGCCTCGGTAGCGTAGATCTCAGCCATAAACGCCTTTATCTCGCGCACCGTCATGCCGCGGGCGCACATGGCGATGATCTTGTCGTCAAGCCCGGTAAAGCGCTGTTCGTGCTTGCCGGTCAGCTTGGGTTCGAACTCTCCTGCCCGGTCTCGCGGCACCTCGATTAGGACCAGTCCGTCGTCGGTGAGCACCGTTTTGGCGCTCCTGCCGATGCGGTGGTTGCCTCACACACAAAAATCCTGACTGGCTCATTTATTCAAAGCGCCGCCGTCCCGCCGGACAGCGACTGTTCCAAAATAAGTGATTGCGGAGTGCAGGCGGGCTGCGGCATATTCCCTGTAACCATCCGCATCCAAAGGACAGCACCATGCTGCGGCTTTTTTATGCCCTGAATACCTGCGCCCTTGCTTCGCACATCACGCTGGAGGAGGCCGGAGCGCGTTATGACACCGTGCGCCTCGATTTCAGCGGAGGCGACCAGAACAATCCGGAATACCTGGCGGTCAATCCCAAGGGGCGGGTGCCGGCGCTGGTCACCGACCATGGCGTGCTGACTGAAACCCCGGCGATCCTGCTCTACCTTGCGCAGATCCACCCACAGGCGCAGTTGGCACCGCTCGACAATCCATTCGAATTGGCATCGATGCAGGCTTTCAACAGTTACTTGTGTTCGACCGTGCACGTCGCGCATGCCCATGGACGGCGTGGCAAACGCTGGGCCGATGAAACGTCTTCGCACGAGGATATGCAGCGCAAGGTGCCGGCGACGATGACCGCGTGTTTTGATCTGATCGAACGCGAGATGCTCGCCGGGCCCTGGGTCATGGGGGCGCGGTATACCGTCTGCGACCCTTATCTTTTTACCATAGCCCGCTGGCTCGACGGCGACCGTGTCGACATCGCGCGATTTCCGAAGGTGCGGGATCACTTTGCGCGCATCGCAGCCCGCCCGGCGGTGCAGAGAGTGCTCGCGGCAGAACAGGCCCCGGGCTGAGTTTTGCGCCGGCTCGGCTGGTCAATGCCCGGCAGAAACCAGCTTCAGTCCGAAAATACCGGCGACGATCAGTCCGATGCAGGCGATACGTGCCACGCTTGCGGCCTCACCAAACAGCGCGATGCCGAGAATCGCGGTGCCCACGGCGCCGATGCCCGTCCATACCGCGTAACCGGTGCCGACGGGGATGCCCTTCAATGCCTGTGCCAGCAGCCAGACGCTGGTGATCATTGCGGCGATGGTGACCACGCTGGGCACGAGTTTGCTGAAGCCCTCGGTGTATTTGAGGCCGATGGCCCAGACCACTTCGAACAGGCCGGCAATCAGCAGCAATATCCAGGAAGTCGACATGAGGCGCTCCGCGATGTGTTCTGTTCAAGCCGGCCGGCCGGCGCGGTACTTGTCGTACAGCACGCCTGCGGCAAACAGCGTGGCGATGTCGGCGTCCTTGTAGTCCAGGCCGCGCACGGTTTCTTCAGTGTGCTGGCCGAGCCAGGGCGCGGGCTGGCGGATGGCGGTCAGCTCGCCGCTGGATTTGACCGGGATGCCGAGGGATTTCATGCGGCCGATTTTCGGGTGATCTATTTCAACGACCATGTTGCGCGCCTTGATGTGCGGGTCGTCAAGGGTCTGCGCGTAGGTGTAGACCGGGCCGCCCGGCACCTGCGCCGCATCAAGTTTCTCGACCCAGTGCGCGGTCGGCTGCGTGGCGAACACTTTTTCGATTTCCACTTCCAGTTCCTCGATGTTCTTCAGCCGTGACGGCAGGTCCTTGAAGCGCGGATCGGTCAGCCACTCCGGCTTGTTGCAGGTGATGTTGCAGAAATTGGTCCACAACTTGTTATTGTTGGCGCCCACGGTGACATAGCCATCCTTGGTCCGGTATGCCTGATAGGGCGTGGAGCGGCGGTGCCGCGTGCCGGTTGCGAGAGGTTCCTCTCCGCCGCCAAAATATGCGCCGGATTCCCAGTGCGTCCATGCCAGACCGGCTTCAAGCAGGGAGGTCTCGACGTACTGGCCTTTGCCGTGACGCAGTTTGCCGATGTAGGCGCCAAGGATGGCATAGAGCGCGGTGACCCCGCTGGAAATGTCGTTCATTGCAATGCCGACCTTGGCCGGGCGGCCGCCGGGATGGCCGGTCATCATCATGATGCCGGACATGCCCTGGGCCACGATGTCGAAGCCGCCCTTGTGGCCATAGGGTCCTGTCTGGCCGAAACCGGACATCGAGGCGTAGATCACGCCGGGGTTGAATTTACTGATCGTCGCGTAATCGATGCCGAGTTTTTTCACCACGCCGGGGCGGAAATTCTCGGTGATGATGTCGGCCTTCGCCGCGAGCTTCATGAAAATTTCCTTGCCGCGCGGATCCTTCATGTTGATGCCGATGCTTTTCTTGTTGCGGTTCAGCACCGCGAAGCAGTACGACTCGTCGTTGATCTTGGGTTCGAATCGCCGGGAACCATCGCCCTCGGGGAAGTTCTCAACCTTGGTGATGCTGGCGCCCATGTCGCCGAGCACCATCGTGCAGTAGGGCCCGGCCATCACAGTGGTGAGGTCGAGTACGTTAACGCCTTCGAGGGGTAAAGCCATGAGGACACGCTCCGGAGTGTCATGCGGCACTGCATCAGTGCATGGCCGCGATGATTGTGATTGTGGAAAAGTGTGTGGTGCAAAAGGGTTATTTTATCCTGTGAATGTCGGAGAGGGGCGCGGTTGATGGCGCATCTCTTTATCGCGGATCATAATCTGGTTATAGCTCAGCAAGTTCAAAACAAAATGGAGGAAATACATGAAAACAGCAACTAAACTGACGCTGCTGGCGTTGGCCGGGCTTGTTGGCGCACCACTGCTTGCGGTGGCGCAGAACTATCCGGCAAAAACCGTACGCGTCATCGTGCCGTGGCCACCGGGCGGATCGAATGATATTGTCGCCCGGTTGGTGGCGCAAAAGCTGGCGGAAAACACCGGACAGCAGTTCATCATCGACAACCGCGGCGGTGCTTCGGGCATCGTCGGGTCGGATGTCGTGGCGAAAAGTCCTGCCGATGGCTACACCTTCATGATCCATTCGACCACGCATGTGTCGAACCCGCATCTCTACAGCAAGATTCCCTATGACACGATGAAGGATTTCGTCGGTATCGCGCCGCTGGCGCGTCAGGTCGGCATTCTGGTTGTCCACCCTTCGCTGCCGGCGACCAACGTCAGGGAATTCCTCGATCTCGGCCGCAAGCGTCCTGACCAGATCACTTATTCCTCTTCCGGCAATGGCAGTTTTGTCCATCTCGGCATGGCGCTGATGAATTCGATGAGCAACACCAAAATGGTGCATGTGCCGTACAAGGGCGGTGGTCCTGCAGCCGTGGCGATTTCGTCGGGCGAGGTCCAGGCCATGATGGCCACGGTCGGATCAGTAATTCCGCACATCAATTCGAAACGCCTGCGGGCAGTTGCAGTGACTTCGGATGAGCGCATCACGCAGTATCCGCAGGTGCAGACGATTGCCGAAGGCGGTGTCAAAGGCTACGAATTTACGGCCTGGATCGGCGCGCTGGGACCGGCAAATATGCCGAAGCCGGTACTGGACCGCCTGAACGGCGAAATGCACAAAGCGCTGAAGGACAAGAGCGTTGCCGAGAAACTCAGCGCACAGACGCTGGATCCGATGTTCATGAGTCCAGAGCAGTTCGCTGCACGGCTGAAATCCGATTACGACAAATACGCCAGGTTGATCAAGGAAACCGGCGTCAAGGCTGATTGAAAGCACAAATATTAAAAAAATCGGCGTTCTGTGCTGTTTTTTTGCTCATTTCATTGTCGTGTCGCTGGGTTTTACGCATAATTTGGTCATCTGCACATAGATCTGCAGAGAAAAAACAGAGGAGAAACCGAAATGAAATCGTTGCAAAATTCCGCGCTGGTCGCGATTGCTGTAGTGCTGTGCCTTACGCCGGCGCTTGTCCAGGCGCAGGCCTATCCGTCGAAAGTGGTGCGCGTGGTTATTCCCTGGCCGGCCGGCGGCTCGAACGATGTGGTGGGCAGGATGGTCATGCAGAAATTGTCCGAATCACTGGGCCAGCAGTTCGTGGTCGATAATCGTGGCGGTGCCTCGGGTTCGATCGGTTCCGATGTCGTCGCCAAGGCGCCACCCGATGGCTACACCATCATGGTGCATTCGACGACTCACGTCGGCAATGCGCACATTTACGGAAAAAAGCTGGCCTACGATACGGTGAAGGACTTCACCGGCGTCGGCATGCTGTCAGCCCAGCCTGGTGTGCTGACAGTGCATCCGTCACTGCCGGTGAAAAATGTAAAAGAGTTCATTGCGCTGGCGAAATCGAAACCGGGGCAGATCAACTATTCTTCTTCGGGTAACGGCAGTGCACCGCATCTGCAGATGGCGCTGCTGATCTCGATGACCGGCATTGATATCGTCCATGTGCCGTACAAGGGCGGCGCGCCGCAGGTAACCGCATTGCTGGCGGGAGAGACCCAGGCTTCGTTTGCCACTGTCGGCACTGTGATCACGCATATCCGCAATGGCAAGCTGCGTCCTCTCGGTCTGGGCTCGACCAAGCCGAGCAAAGCGTTGCCCAATGTGCCGACACTGGCGGATTCCGGGGTGCCGGGTTATGACATGAGCCCGTGGATCGGAGTTTTTGCGCCGGCTGGTACGCCGAAAGCGATCATTGACAAGCTCAACAGTGAAATGAACAAGGCGCTGGCTTTGCCGGATGTGGTCAAAACCCTGGAGAACCAGGCCCTGGATCCTTCGCCGAGCACGGTGGACCAGTTCAATGCGACTTTGAAGTCCGATTATGAGAAGTATGGCAAGCTGATCAAGATGACCGGCGCGAAAGTCGAATAAATACAGACTTTCCTTCACCAAGCGCAGCAGACGCCGGCACAAAGAGCATGGCTTGTTGTGCCGGCGTTTTTTTATTCAGGCGGGATCAACAAGGATCGATATGGATTTGGGTATCAAGGGCGAAACCGCCCTCGTGGTCGGGGCGAGCGAAGGCATCGGTTATGAAAGCGCAAAGGCGCTTCTCGAAGAAGGCGTGGACCTCATCATCTGTTCGCGCAATGCGGAAAAACTGAAACAGGCCGCAGCGAAGTTGGAGCAGGCAGTCGGCCGGCCGGTACGCTGGTTTGCCGCTGATGTGACCAAGCCAGCCGAAGTCGCAGCGTTACAGGCATGGCTGGAGCAGCAGACGGTGAAACTGGATATTCTGGTGTCAGCCGTGGGCGGCAGCCAGCGTGCCTTGTTCAATGAACTCGATGATGCCGCCTGGTATGCCAATTACGAGTTCAACGTGATGGGCACAGTGCGCGTGATCCGTGCCACACTTGAGATGCTAAAAAAATCGGGCGCGGGACGCATCGTCATTCTTGGCGCTGCCGGGCCACGCATGCCCTACCCGTACCAGCTGGTATCCAATGTGCACAAGGCCGGGCTGATCGCCATGGTGAAAACGCTGGGTGCCGAGTTCCAGCCTTTCAACATCCGCGTCAATTCGGTGTCGCCGGGGCGCACCATGACCAGCCTCTGGACTAGCCGCATCGAGAAGCTGTCCAAGGAGCGCGGCGTGCCTGCGGCGGCGATCGTTGATGAATTTACCCATGAAATTCCCCTGGGCCGCTTCGCCCAGCCCGGGGAGATTGCGCCCATGGTGGCGTTTCTGGCCTCACATAAAACCAGTTACGTGACCTGTCAGTCGATTCTCGTTGACGGTGGAATTGCGAGAGGATTGGTGTAATACCCCTCACTCCCGGCCTCTCTGCTCCGCTTCCAGTGTGCCCGGGTCCCGGAGGGAGAGAGGAGACATTTGCCTCTCTTCTCCATCCATCTTCTCCATCCAGGACCTCGGTGCCGCTTGACGGTAGAAGGGTTGGGGATGAGGCACCAAGGGAGGTGCGTGATGGCCGTGTGTGCGCCGTCATGTAAACGGAACAGGCGGTATTGCACGCGGCCTGATCTGACGTGGTGCATCAAGGCGTCCGTATCGTGGTGGGTGCGCGCGATGGGGCCGCCGCGGTTGCCGCTGCCGGATGTTTTGGGCATCATCTGCGGGCGCATTCCCGCCATCAAAATATAACTGTGCGCTCAGGAGCAGCAATGAAGCACGTCAATCTGTTTTGCTGTGTCATCACCGCCAGCTTGCTCACGGCCGGGTCTGGATCCGCATATGCCCAGGCATTCCCGGTCAAACCCGTGCGTATCGTCAATCCCGCGGCACCAGGCGGCAACAGCGAGGTGTTTTTCCGGCTGCTGCAACCGAAAATGGTTGAGGTGCTGGGTCAGCAACTGGTGATGGATTACCGGCCCGGCGCCGGCGGCACTATCGGCGGCGATGTGGTCGCGAAAAGCGCGCCCGATGGCTACACCACCGGCCTGATGGCAGCCAGCTTTGTCATCAATCCGGCGATGATCAAGAAAATGCCCTTCAATACGCTGAAGGATTTCACCCCGCTGGGCCTGATTGTCGACGTGCCCTCCGGCCTGGTGCTGCATCCTTCGCTGCCGGCGAAGAATCTGAAGGAACTCATCGCGCTGTCGAAAAAACGCCCGGGCGAGATTTTTTATTCGACGTCAGGCCGGGGTACCGTGGGTCACCTGTCGGGGGAACTGCTCAACAGCATGGCCGGCACGAAACTGGTGCATGTGCCGTATAAGGGCGCCGGTCCTGCGGTGATTGACCTGGTGGCGGGGCATATCCAGATGCAGTTCGCCAGCATGCCGCTGCTCACCGGCTACATCTCCGCCGGGCGGCTGCGCCTGATTGCGCAGACCGGTGCCACGCGCTCTGAATACGCACCGGACATCCCGACCATGGAGGAGGCCGGCGTGCCGGGCTTTGTGGTGCGCAGCGGCTTCAGTTTCGTCGGCCCTGCCGGCATACCACGGCCGATTGCCGAAAAACTGAACCAGGCACTGGTGACCGCGATACGCGACCCGGAAAACCGCAAGACGCTGATCCAGCGTGGCGCCGATCCGATCGGCAATTCAATCGAGGAGCATGATGCCTTCATCAAGTCTGAAATTCCCAAGTGGATCAAGATGGCGCGTGCCGCCGGTATTGATCCGCAGTAATCCGAAGCTCCATTTCCCAGGAAAGGAAGCAGCGCATGTATGACCTGCAATTGACGCCGGAGCAGATCGAGTTCCGCGACGCCGTCCGTGATTTTGTGAATCGCGAAGTGAAACCCGTGGCGACCGACCCGGCGCGACTGGAGCCTTTTGAGAAACCGTTGCTGACGGACCTGCTGGATCAGGCGTCACAGATGGGTTTGCGCGGGCTGGGATTGCCCGAGGATGCGGGCGGCGCCGGCGCCGATACGCTGACCACCTGCATGCTGCTCGAGGAACTGGCGGCGGGGGATGTCGATCTTGCCGTGGTGCTGGGTGAAACGGCGCTGCTGGCCCGCGAAGTGCTGGGGACTGCGATGAATCCTGCGCAGCGCGCACACTGGCTGCCGCTATTTGAGGGGGAAGACCGTTTTCACATCGCGCTGATTGCGCGCGATGCCGGCGCCGGTCGCGGCTGGAGTTATCACCAGACCCTGCCGCTGGATGCGGATGAGGCGGATGCGCCGGAACTTGCGGCGACGCGCGATGGCAAAGCCTGGGTGCTCAACGGCACTGCGCCGTTTGTCGCCAATGCACCGGTGGCCGGCTTGTTTGTGGTGCAGGCCAAGGTGAGCGGCGGTGAAGGTACGGTTACCGTGTTGCTGGCGCAGGCCGCACAGGGTTTGAGCGTCGGCGAATTCCTCCAGCCTTTCGCCGGCAAGGGTGAGCGCGTGCGCTGGCATCACGGCGCGGTGGCGCCGGTGACCCTGAAAAATTGTCGTGTCGCAGAAGAGGATGTGCTGGCGGCGGATGCCGCACACCGCATGCTCCATGCCGGCATTGCCGGGCGCCATATGGTGCAGATGGCGGCGATCAACATCGGTGTCGCGCGCGCGGCGTACGAAGCGGCGATCGACTACGCCAAAATGCGCTGGCAGGGCGGGCGCCACATCATTGAGCACCAGGCCATCGGCATGAAGCTCGCGGATGTCGCGATCCAGATCGAGGCGGCGCGCAGCCTGACCTGGAAGGCGGCCTGGGTGACCGATCATCCGGAAGCCGTCGCCGACCGCAGCATCAATGACCTGCCGTGGCCGGTGGTGGCGCGCAGCTTCACCGCGGAGGCGCTGCACCGGGCGACGCTGGAGGCGGCGGAATGTTTTGGTGCGATGGCGGTGATGCGCGACATGCCGCTGCAGAAATATGCGCATGACACGCTGGTGCTGCGGCACTCGGCGGATTGCGATCTGGCATCGCCGCTGGTGGTGGCCGAAACCGTGGCCGGATACACGCGCTAACGCGCGGCCCGTCAAACTGAATCGATACGGAGATCTGAAATGGATTTTGCACTGAATGAAGAGCAGCGCGGCTGGCAGATGGAGGCGCGGAAATTCGCCGAAGAGGAAATCCGGCCGCTTTCGCTGTCCCGCGACCAGATTGCCAATCCCAAGGACACTTTCGACTGGGAGATCATCAAAAAGGGCTCGAAGCTGGGTTTCCGCACGCTGGCGGTGCCCAAGGAGTGGGGCGGGCATGAGGCCGACTTCGTGACCCAGGCGCTGGTGATGGCGGAACTGGCGCGCGGCGACAGTTCGGTGTCCAAGACTTTCAGTCAGTGCTGGAAATGGAGCCACCTGATCGCGGCTTCCTGCAGCAAGGATCAGAAGGAGCGCTTCCTCAAGCCTTTCATGGCCGATGATTCATTCGTGCTGGGCAAGGGCGGCACTGAAGCCAATGCCGGATCCGACAACCGCATGCCGCCGGATAACGATCCCAAGGCCGGCTGGAAGCTGCGCGCCGAGCGCAGGGGCGACGAGTGGATCCTCAATGGCACCAAGATGTTCATCGCCAACGGCAGCGTGGCCAAACTGTTTTTTGTTGATGCGCGCACTGATCCGGAAGTCAACATCCGCGAAGGCAGCACGATGTTCATGATCCCGAATGACACCCCCGGATTCCGCGTCGGCAAGGTGTTCAACAAGCGCGGCTGGCGCTTCTACCAGAACGGCGAGCTGATATTCGAAAACGCGCGGGTGCCGCATGCCAACGTGGTGGGCGAGGTCAACGGCGGCGTCAAGGCGCGCGCCACCGACAAGTCCGAATTCGGCGACATCGAACTGGCGGCCAATGCGCTGGGCATCTGTGATGACGCCGTCGGCATGGCCATGCATTTTGCGCGTAACCACAAACGCGCCGGTAAACTGGTCATTGACCACCAGCTGGTGCAGCTGAAACTGAACGAGATGTACATGCTGACCGAAGCGTTGCGTTCATTCGTGCTGCGCGCGGCCTGGGAGCGCGACCGCAAGCTGCCGGATTACGGCAACAACGTGCTGGTGATGAATTATTCGCAGGAAGTGGTGCAGCGGGTGACACGGGCCAACATGGATATCCACGGCCCCGAAGGCGCCATGATGAACGCCCGCGTCGACAAGCTGGTGCGTGACGCGATGATCTGGACCCATCTCGCGGGAGATACCGTGCAGCGGGTCAAAATCGTCAAACGGCTGCCGCTGACCCTGCCGACCTGAAGTTGCCTGACTGAACTGCGGCCGGCATTGTCCGCCTGCACCGCGTTACAGCAGTTTTACTGCGTATGACTGATTGATTACGGCCTGGTCCTGCATGTGGGGCTCGAGGCCTTGCGGCGATTACCAGGCAGCCTGCAACAATTGCACCAATTCGGCGGTGCCGGTTAAGCGCCGCGGATTCTGCTGCAGGAACCAGTCTGCGGCGATGTCGTCGGCAAGTTGCGGTAAGGCATTTTCCGGCACCGCGATGTCCCGCAGTCGCGTCGGGGTTCCCAGGCTACC
>JBBQAO010000058.1:0-23649 GCA_038316355.1 Burkholderiales bacterium | reverse complement strand
TACCAAGTTTTACAGCACCACCTTAACAAAGTGTCCTTGAAACCGGCAGCAGCCCACTTTTGCTCATCGCCAGTCAGCCGCGCGAGGCTGTCGGTAAAGGTGTCGGCGATACGGAAGTCCATGCAAAGTGATGTCGCTTCGGTAAAACCCACCGGCTAGGTTTTCCAGTCGTCGCCGGGCATGATGCGATGCATAAACTCGTTGAATAGAGGAACGGTGAAAGCAGTATCACCATGATGGGGACTCCAGATCATGCCTTTGGAGATCAATTGGTTTCGCGTCGGCCCCAAGGATGTCACTCCACGCCCCAGCTTTTCTGCAATGTCTCCCGACCGATGCGGCCCGGCACCCAGTTCGGCCATTGCTCGAAGGTATCTTTTTTCGGCAGGCGTAAGCCGGTCAAACCGTACGCGAAAGAAACTTTCGTCCAGCGCGGCGATGGCCGCCGTCGATGCGCTTTCAACGTCTTGCCAGGTGATCGGCGAAGCGGTAGCCGCGTCCCAGGAATGCTTGCCCCACTCTTGCACAAAGTACGGGTAACCATGCGTATCTTCTACAATGTGATCCAAAGCCTCGGGCGTCACATCGACGCCCAGATTTTTCGCCGGTTTAGCAATAGCGAGCTTCGCCGCTTCGGGCGGCAGCGGACCGATCGTAGGGAAGTCAAACAGCCGTTCAGCATAAGATTTGGCGCGGCCCATTCGACCCCGCAACTGCGGCAGACCGGCTCCCACCAGCACAACAGGCAACTGACGCTGTGCAGTGCGGTGTAGTGCAGTGATGAGAGCCGCTAGCTCTTCCTCTTTTACATATTGCAGTTCATCCACGAAGATCGCCAGGGCGGTTCCCGCTTTCTGCGCGGCTGCTCCGGCGGTTTCCAATAGCGCTTGCAAGTCGTGCTCCAGATCACCGTTGTCCGCGAGGCCGGGTTCGGGATCAAAGTCAAACCCCACCTCGATGTCGTCATATTTCACCTTCAGCGCCTTGGCGAACCCTGCCAGCGCGCGCAGAGCCCGCTGCGCGAGTTCCTTAGCCTGCTCATTGCGGGAGAGCCTCAGTAGCGACTGGCGCAACTGTGGCGCCAGAATAGCCGGCAGAGAACGGTTCTCCGGCGCTTCTATTCGCAAGGTCTGAATACCGCCGCCCTCTGCGTCATCTCTCATTCGATCCAGCAACACAGTCTTGCCCACGCCCCGCAGTCCCACCATCAGGATGCTCTTCGTGGGCAGGCCCCGACGCACGCGCTCAATCGCTACACGAACGGTTTCTCGCAATTCATCTCGACCTGCGAGTTCCGGGGGCGGTGTGCCTGCACCTGGGGCAAAGGGGTTTGAGATAGGATCCATGGTTTAATTATACGTAATTTACAGAGTTTATCAATTTTAGATAAACTTGCTAATATCACTCAAATCAAATTGGCGGCGGCACCCCTCCCGGGGCTTTATAGCCGAAACACTTTGTGCAACTGCATGGCGGGGTTTGCAAGGTTGTGCTGCAAATCAAAGGTCGTTTTTGACGGCCTTTTGTTTGTCGCTGATCACTTGCCAACCGCATCCGGGACCCAGCCCTTTTTTGATTTGGCAACCGACAGCAGGCTAAGGGCTTGCGACCTGGTCAAATTGCGGGTTCGTGACGTCTATTCTGGGGACCGGGTTGCGGCCCGTGCTGTAGTCATGCAACAGAAAACCCAATGTCCAGTTCAATTTGAGATCACGGCAACAAGTCTGATCGACATTCAGAAGATAGCCCTATATTTGCAGCGCAAAATGAAGGGGAATTTCGAAATTCTATGGCACAAATACGTTCTATGGCACAAATCCGCCACCACACCTTTGCAACCTATTGTTTTATATAATAAAAAAAATGGCGACACTGGTTCGATCCCAGTACCGCCCACCAATGAAAATCAGTCACTTGGCACCATTCCCCGACTGATTACCCCTCTGAAAAAACCGTGGTTACACAAATCTTACACAGTGAGGTTTGCGTATGGCCACGATTACCCGCCGCAAGGCAGGCTACCAAGTCCAAGTCCTGTTGACGCTGGCTTCGAATTGACCACCAGTGCCGGCTGAAATCTGACCAGGAGCAACGGACTGCTAAGCCAGGACTGGCGGCCTTCCGCGAACAGAATATGCTGGTCAATTCTGGATCGGCGCATTGTGGGGAAAGTGATCAATTCTAGACAGGCGTCAACAAGTCAAGGCTCTCGATGGCCGATTCACACGTTGTGAATAGCGGTCGAAATCCGCGACCAAATGGCGGATCGCACTATCAGGTTCCGACTGCGTTACAGCGCGACGCAAATTACGCGCTAAAAGCTGACGCCATCAGTTCCTGTTCTGCCCTTGGAATGCCAAGTCTGGCAGCTTCGCTTCGCCACGGCGTTACGGCGATACGTACCTGGTTCAGCACGTTGTCCGCCTCCTGTCGGGACAAGCCATAATCATGGCAGGCATCCATGGCGATCGAGACATCACATGCCGCCTCCACTTCGTTGATGGCCAACGACAGCTCACGGCGTTCGACCGATGGATTCATGTCATAGGCCGGCGATAACCGGATGCCCTGCGCGTCGATGAGAAACCCGTGGTTGCGCATATGGTCGTCAGTATTGTGAATCAGGATGCTGAAGACAACGCGGCGGAAGAGTTGCTCGCAGTCAGCCTGAGTATTGGCACCTCTGGATTGCAGCAAATCTACCAGTTCGAGATAGCTGGCACCGGCCTCGCCGTCGGCTCTTTGCGTCAGCGTCATGGCTGAAACAAAAGCCAGCCGAGCGCCGCGCGGCGTGCGGTCAAACCGTTTCACAATAAAGGTCGTGTACGGGTTGTCTTGCAGGCGCAACGGCCAAGTCTCCGGCACAATGACACCGGCGTTCGCCGCGAGGCGATGGGCAAGCAGTTCCCAGGCGCCGATGTCCCGCGTGTCCTGCTGGCTCGGGAATTTGGCCATACACAGGACACCCGCCTCGTCACGCACCGACGCCTTGGGCCGAGCGCCGCCAAGGGAGGTACCGGGCGCAAAAAGCTGGGACAACCAACGCTCATAGTCCGGATGGTCCTCCTCGTCCTCATGCTGCTCATAGTGTAGGCTGGCGGCCTGCAGCTCGTGCAGGGATGTGATAGGCGGCGCAGCAGAACCCGCATCGCTATCCATGAACGGCCGACCTGCTGCCGCGCGAAAGCGCAACGCCCCAAGTCGAGTTTCATCGTGCACACCCAGCAGGAAGTCCCACTCCGTCAAAGTGCCGGGCCTTCGTCCCTCTCGACGCGCTCGTGTATTTTCGCGGCGCTGCATTAGCACCCTGCCCCATCGATCTGGCGAAGAGTCCAAAAAGATGCCGAATGAGACGCGATCCGGTGCGGGGTACTGCGACCCTGAGACTAGGGCGAGATCGGGGTCGAACGCGAAAACCTCGGCGCGCTGTAGCCACGACGGGGCATACTCGAAGGAGAAAATCTCCCCGGAACCTGCGTTCTGGCAATGCAAAGAGCCCATGAGCGCGGGTTCCCCGAAGGGCTCAAGATCGACGCATACCTGCACCGTGTTGAATCTGACCATCAGGTAGCTCCTGGGCCGCCATCGGGATCGACCTCGCCATCTTGCGGCGAGGCGGCACGACGCTTGGGAGAACGCTGCTTGGGAGCGAGTTGGGCGTCTTGGAGTTTTCGCCCCAACTCATCATCCGCCGCCAGGAGTACCAAAGCCTGTTCCAGTCGCAGCACCTGCAACACCCGCGCATAAATGCCAAATGCCACCGCTGGATCGCCCTTCTCGACTCTGTACAGCGTCTTGCGCGAAATGCCAGCGCGTTGCGACACGGTCTCTGCCGAATAATTCCGACGCAGACGGGCAAGCTTCAAATTGCCTCCGACCTTCTCCAACAGACGTGAAAGACGTGGCAACAGTGATGGGGAGGTACGCGTCATAATGAGTCATATAATACACCAAATTAACGATATAGTGGCAAGATATGACCTATTAGATAATGCCTGTTAACGCTGGCCTCGATTTGACCACCAGTGCCGGTTGAAAGCTGGCCAGGAACAACGGACTGCTAGCCAGGACTGGCGGCTTTCCGCGAACAGCTATGCTGGTCAATTATGGATCGACGCATTGTGGGGAAAGTGATCAATTCTAGACAGGCGTCAACACACTGCATCACCTGAGCGCGCAGAGCATCGCCAAGCTCTACGCGCAGCGCCTGCGCATCGAACAACCGTTTCGCGATACCAAGAACATGGCCCTCGGCATGGGGCTGTCACACTGCCG
The DNA here is from genome assembly GCA_038316355.1 of Burkholderiales bacterium. Taxonomy (GTDB): domain Bacteria; phylum Pseudomonadota; class Gammaproteobacteria; order Burkholderiales; family SG8-41. The sequence continues at coordinate 19,374 of JBBQAO010000058.1, read as the reverse complement.
CAGTGCCGGTGCTACACGCCTGCTGATCCTGTTGTTGATCGCGCATATCGCGCAGCTTGCCCTGCGACTGATCGGGGAGGCCGCCAAGGCCCCGGCAGCTGGAACTTCAGTTGATGAGCACAGGGCGCAAGGATCGCGCTGAAATCTCGGTGATGACTCCCGCCCGCAGACTGATCTGCAAGCCCCGCGTTGCTACGTCAACTCGGCGATCCCTGACAGCATATACTCACCTTGCGCGAGCAGGTTGCCAATGCCATTCAATACGCCACACACTCGACATGATTCGTGGGGAAACCTCAGGGTCAGACACCCTAAACTCCTTGCTACGCACGTTCCAACAATATCTTCACGCGTTGCCCCAGTGCACCCGCTGCTTTGACGACAGTCGTCAGCGTTGTCGATGGATTTTCCGGGTTGAGCAAACGATCCAGTTGCGCCCGCGTCGTTCCCATGCGCTTGGCCATGGCGCTTTTGGTCAGTCGCGATTTCTTCATACTCTGCTCCAGTTGAAAAGACAGAACACGCTTGACTGCAATGGCCTGCGCCTCGTCGAAAATATTTTCTTCGTTCAGGAAATCGTCAAAATCAGAACCCGCATGGGGATTGCGGTTCATGATGCATGCACTCCGCGGTAAAAGCGAACCGTCAAACGCGGCACGTTTTAGACGTTTCAGATTGCATCATTTTTGGTACCAACCACCGTTTCACCGTGAAATTACGGGTCTTTGCTACGCCCATTTTGGCGCACACTGATGTCCCAAAAAAACCTGATTTGTCACATTAAACAGAGTCGATCAGTGTAAGCATTTGATTTAATGTAACTAATACCGGAAATTTCGATTCACGCGGTTGAAGCCACTGCTTCGATCCCAGTGCCGCCCACCAATCTTCTCGCCTGACACGCGGTAAAAACTTCCGCAATCACTGCCGGATATACTCGCGTATCTCAAGGCAACCAACACCATGCCCGATCAGTACATCCCCCTAGTCACACCACCCGCAGCGCAGGACATCCCCGCACTGTGGTTCGCGTTCCAGCGCGGATCGATCCTGGTCAGCAATGCCGAATCCGCAGCACTGCCTTGCTGCTGCACGCTGGAGGAACATGGCGTAGTCACCGTGCGCAGCCACTATCTCGGTCTGCTCGGTGATCAGCATTGTTACGCAGCCGAAGTTGATGAAGCACATCCGCTGCCCGCCGGCTGGGCGCCGCTCGGACTGCGCGATCTGTTCGGCATGGTCGACAGCACGCTGGCCGCATTGTCCGGACGCGCGCTGCAGATCATCGATTGGGAACGCAACCACCAGTTCTGCAGTCGCTGCGGCACCCCGATGCAGGCGCGCACCGATGAACGTGCCCGCGCCTGCCCGTCCTGCCGTTTCACCACTTACCCGCTGGTGTCACCGGCAGTGATGGTGTTGATCACCCGCGGCCGCGAACTGTTGCTGGCGCGCAAGGGTGTGTGGCCGGCCGGACGCTACTCCGCGATTGCCGGTTTCGTCGAACCCGGTGAAATGCTCGAAGACACCGTGGCGCGCGAAACCCGCGAGGAAGTCGGCGTCGAAGTCACTAACCTGCGTTATTTCGGTAGCCAGCCCTGGCCCTTCCCGCATTCACTGATGGTCGCCTTCACTGCCGAATATGCCGGCGGCGCGTTGCGTCCCGACGGCGTCGAAATCGAAGAGGCTGCGTGGTTTGATGTCGAAGCGCTGCCGCGGCTGCCGCCCAGCGTCAGCATTTCGCGTCGGCTGATTATCACCGTGGCTGCGGAGCTGGCGCGACAATACCCGCGTTGAACGGCCGAAGAGCGCGCACCAAAATGATTTTGAAGCCCCTCACCCCAACCCTCTCCCCGTAAACGGGGCGAGGGAGAGTGTAATTTTATTTAGTACCCTAACCATTCGTAAAATCATTGTTGCCATGATCAAACCCAATCCCCTGCTCCGCCTGCATGCCCTCGGCCAGCGTATCTGGCTGGATAACCTGTCGCGCACACTGCTGCAGGAAGGCACTCTGAAAAAACTGGTAACTGAAGACCGCATCGCCGGTGTCACGTCGAATCCGACGATTTTTTTCAAGGCGATCAGCGAAAGCCCGCATTACCGCGGGGAACTGCAGAAGCTGAAAAGCGATCCGGCCTTGTCTGCCGAACAGCGTTACGAAACGTTGGCCATTGCTGACATCCAGGCTGCCTGTGACATCTTGCTACCACTGCACAAATCGACCAACGGCGATGACGGTTATGTCAGTCTTGAAGTTTCACCAGAGCTGGCACATGACGCCGCAGGAACGCTGGCTGCCGGCCTGCGATTAAAAGCTGCTGTGGCCCGCGACAACCTGCTGATCAAGGTGCCGGCCACCAGCGCCGGCCTTACCGCCATCGAAGAACTTGTTGCCACTGGCTGCTCGGTCAATGTCACGCTGATGTTTTCGCTGCGCCATGTGCGCGAGGTGGCGCAGGCCTATGTGCGCGGCATCACTCGCCACATGGATGCCGGCGGTGATGCGCGCAAGGTCAAATCGGTGGCCAGCCTGTTCTTGAGTCGTGTTGATACGATGATCGACAAACGCCTCGAGGCGATCGGCGGCGAAGCGCTGCCCTTGCGCGGCAAATCGGCGGTGGCACTGGCAAAACTCTCTTATCAGTATTACCGCGCCACGTTTACCGGCGCCGCATTCAGCGCTCTCGCCAAACGCGGCGCACGGCCGCAGGCCATGCTGTGGGCGAGCACCGGCAGCAAAAACCCGGCCTACAACGATGTGCTGTATATCGAATCGCTGATCGGCCCGCAGACTGTCAACACAGTACCCGATGCCACGCTGGCCGCGTTCCGCGATCACGGCAAGGCGGAACCAACGCTGGAAGTCGACATCGATGCCGCAAGCAAACAATTCGCTGCGCTGCAGGATTTTGGCATCGACATGGATGCCGCGGGACAGGAATTACAGGTCGAGGGTTTGAAACAGTTTGCGGATTCGTTCCGGCAGTTGCTGAAACTAACTGCCTAGAGCTTGAGCGAGAGTTATATAAGTATTTGATTTTAAAGTAAATTTAAAACTGGCTCTGGCGGCTATTCAGCTCGCCATAACGCGTCGCCACTGGCGTTGTCGATCTCGGAGAGTTGCGCTTCATGCGCGGCAATCTCCTCCGCGCTCGCCCGCAACACCATCAGCTTCAATTCACCGCGCTTGAATCCCGTGGTATGGACTTCGGCGTGCGCGGCATCAGTTTCGGTGATCAGGCTTTCCTGGCCGCGGGTCATCGCCAGATAGACTTCGGCCAGCAATTCCGCGTCCAGCAAGGCGCCGTGCAGGGTGCGCGCCGAATTGTCGATCTGGTAACGGTCGCACAAGGAGTCAAGACCGTTGCGTTTGCCCGGATGCAGGTCCTTGGCCATGCGCAGGGTGTCGATCACCTCCGGGCAATAGGCCTTGATCTTTTTTTTGCGCGCCAGCGCCAGCTCGCTGTCGAGGAAACCGATGTCGAAGGGCGCGTTGTGGATCACCAGCTCGGCGCCGCTGACATAATCGAGAAACTCATCGGCGACTTCCGCGAACTTCGGTTTGTCGCTGAGGAATTCGGTGGTCAGGCCGTGCACCTGCAGCGCGCCCTCTTCACTGTCCCGCCCGGGATTCAGATAACGATGAAAGTGCTTGCCGGTGAGCCGCCGGTTGACCAGCTCAACTCCGGCGACCTCGATCACACGGTGGCCCAACTTCGGGTCAAGACCCGTGGTTTCGGTATCGAGAATGATCTGCCGCAGCGCCATCAGGCCACCTGCCCCGGTTTGACACTTTCCACACCCCTGTTGGCCAATTCATCGGCGCGTTCGTTGCCGTCATGCCCGGAATGGCCCTTGACCCACAGCCATTCGATGTCGTGCTGCGCGGCGAGTTCATCCAGCTCGCGCCACAGGTCTTCGTTTTTCACCGGCTTTTTGTCGGCGGTTTTCCAGCCGCGTTTTTTCCAGGAATGTATCCACTCGGAGATGCCCTGCTGCACATATTTGGAATCGGTATGCAGGCGCACGCGGCAGCGGCGTTTCAGCGCTTCCAGCGCGCGGATCACCGCCATCATTTCCATGCGGTTGTTGGTGGTGTGCGCTTCACCACCAAATAATTCCCGCGTCTTGCCGCCGCTGACCAGCAAGGCGCCCCAGCCGCCGATACCCGGATTACCCTTGCAGGCACCATCGGTGTAAATCTCGACCGCGCACTCCGCATTCATCTCACCGGACACATCGCCCGCGTTGTTGCTGAACAAATCACTCATTGACTGTGCGCACCTTGGCTGCCGCGGCTTCTTCGTCACGCACCCGCTCCGGCACCGCCGACAGGCTCTTTTTCGGCACCGCGCGATCGCTCCAAGCCGGCATGATCAGGCGGATGCCGCGCACGCGCTTGATCGCCTGCAGGAAAAATACCCCGCCGGCAATCGGCCACCAGCGATCTCCGGCCTTTTCCATGAAACCGAAACGATCCAGCCATTTCTGCTCGACACAGGGTGGCGCATAACAGGCCATCGAGCCGGCAACGATTTCGAGGCCGACCAGTGCAAACCAGTCCTTGACCCGCGGCAGGTGGATGAAATGGCCGCTCCACGGAAAATCGCCGCGCGCGCCGATGCTGCGGCGCAGGCCCCACAGGCTCAGCGGATTGAATCCGGAGATGATCACGTGTCCTTCGGGGCGCAGCACCCGCGCCGTTTCGCGTACCACCTGGTGCGGGTTTTCGGAGAATTCGAGGGTATGCGGCAGCACCATCAGATCGACGCTGTTCGAGTCGATCGGCAGGTCGCGGAAATCGGCGCGCAGGCCGACAGCCCCCTGCGGTCCGGCGTGCACGCGCAGTGGAATGCGGCTGGCACGCAGCAGATCGACCTGCTCCAGCCCCAGCTGCAGCGCGTGATAACCGAAAATATCGGCCACCGCCTCGTCGAAGTAGGCCTGTTCACGCGCGACAAGGTACTGGCCCGGCGAACTCGCCAGCCATTCAGTCGCGCCAAGGTTGTTGGCTGCAATTGACATGCCAGATGTTGACATGACTGAAGTTTAAATCATAATCGGTCACTGATCAGAACGGAGTCCGAATATGGCCGCATACGAAGTCGTGCCGCTGCGTGCGTTTGCCGACAATTACATCTGGACCATCCGCGATGCCGGTTTTGCTGCCGTGGTTGATCCGGGCGATGCGCAACCGGTGCTCGACTATCTGGCGCGCGAAAAACTGCAACTCGTCGCCGTATTGAACACCCATCATCATGCCGATCATGTCGGTGGCAACGCAGCCTTGCTGGCCAAAACCAAAGTGCCCGTTTACGGACCGCGCGACGAACGCATCCCGGAAGTCAGTGAACGTCTTGCCGAAGGCCAGCGTTTCACGCTGCCGCATTTCAACATCGACATGGAAACACTGGAAATCCCCGGCCACACCCGCTCGCACATTGCGTTTTATGGTGACGGCCTGCTGTTCTGCGGCGACACGCTGTTTGCCGCCGGCTGCGGCCGGCTGTTCGAGGGCACACCGCGCCAGATGCACGACTCGCTGACCCGGCTGGCGCGCCTGCCCGATGCCACCCGCGTCTATTGCGGCCACGAATACACGCTGTCCAACCTCAAGTTCGCGCGGGCCGCCGAACCCGAAAACCGCCGGCTGCCGGAACTGGAAACGCGGATGCAGGCACTGCGCGACCGCGACCAGCCGACCCTGCCTTCGACCATTGCCCAGGAAAAGGCCACCAACCCGTTCCTGCGCGTCGATGAGCCGGCCATCATCGCCAGCGCCAGCGGGCGGGCGGCAAAAAAACTCAGCGATCCGGTCAGCGTGCTGGCGGAAATCCGCGACTGGAAAAACAACTTCTGAAGATTCCTTCGCAGACCTCGCGCCCCACCTCACAATATGACAATAAAATATTGATTTTGAAGGAATATTCAGTTTGACTTTATAATGCTCCGCGACTAACATCCGACAATCTTTTGGCATTAAACCGCCTTCTTCAGGACACCAAACGCATGATGAATATCATCACCCGCTGCGCCCTGCTGAGTACCGCCCTGTTTGCCGCGGCCTGCGCGCAACTGCCTGCCGGGGAATTGACCGGAGCGGATGCCTCCGCCCAAACCCCTCTCGCCCAATCCGGCACCGCTGACCCGATCGCCGCCATGGCGGTGCCGGCCACCGTGCCCGCACCGACGGCAACGCCTCCCGCCATGACGGTCAAAACACCACCGCGGGATGTATGGGTGCGCATTCGCGCCGGCTACGCGATGAAGCCGATGGATAACGACCTGGTCCGGCAATGGGAGAACTTCTACTCCGCCAAACCCGAATATTTCGCCCGCATGGTCGACCGCAGCAGCCACTACCTGTTTCACATCATCGAGGAAATCGAGCGGCGCAAGATGCCGGCCGAAGTCGCCCTGCTGCCGATGATCGAATCCGCCTACAACCCGCAGGCCTACTCCAGGGCCCACGCCTCGGGCCTGTGGCAGTTCATCCCGTCCACGGGCCGACTCTATGGCCTGCGCCAGAACTGGTGGTATGACGGCCGGCGCGATGTGATTGCCGCCACTGGCGCGGCACTCGACTATCTGGAAAAACTGCATACCCAATTCGGCGACTGGGAACTGGCGCTGGCTTCATACAACTGGGGCGAAGGTGCCGTCGGCCGTGCCGTGGCGCGCAACCAGGCCAAGGGCCTGCCTGCGGATTACGCCAGCCTGACCATGCCGGCCGAAACGCGCAATTACCTGCCGAAACTGATCGCCGTCAAAAACATCATTGCCGATCCGGCACGCTTCGGCGTCAAGCTGGCCAGCGTGCCGAACCAGCCTTATTTCGAAGTGGTCACCGTCAAGCGCCACATCGACGTCAAACTCGCGGCAAAACTCGCCGAAATTCCGCTGGAAGACTTCAAATTCCTGAATCCCGCGCACAACAAGCAGGTGATCAAGGCCGGGGGCGCGGAAACCATCGTGCTGCCGCGCGACAAAATCTCGATATTCAACGCCAACCTTGCAAATCACGACAAGCCGCTGGTGTCATGGCAGGCGCATACGGTCAAACCCGGCGAAAAACCGGAAAAAATAGCCGCCAGGTACGGCATGAGCGTCGCCGAACTGAATCAAGTCAACGGCATCGGCGGCAAAAACAAGATGCGCACGGGCCAGCCGCTGCTGGTACAGGCCACGGCCGGCGTCACCCCCAACCTGCCTGACCTGCCGGCAACGCCGGTATCCCTGCCCAAGGCCTACAAGGCGGCGCACAGCAAAAATGCGGGCGTCGCCGCCAAGCCCGGCACCAAACCCAAGGCCAAATCCGCGGTCGCCAAACGCGCGCCGGCGAAACGCACCAAGGTAACGATCAAGGCCGCTGCGCAAAACGCGAAAACGGCAAAAACCGCCAAGCCCGCATCCACCGTCGTCGCGACGCAATCGCGTCGCTGAAATTTCAATCGTAGAGATGGCAGCGCGCTGCATGTGACGCGCTGAACACCCGTTCGTCCGGGAACTGCGTGGCGCACTGCGGCAGCGCGGCGGCGCAGCGCGGATGGAAATGACAGCCTGATGGCGGATTGAGCGGTGACGGCAGATCGCCGGCCACGCGGATTACCGGACGCACCGCCTGCGGGTCCGGCACCGGCACTGCAGACAGCAGCGCCTGAGTATAAGGATGTTTGGGATCGCGCAGCACCTCCGCCACCGCGCCGCGCTCGACGATGCGCCCGAGATACATCACCGCCACCTCATCCGCCATGTATTCGATGACCGACATGTTGTGGCTGATGAACAGGTAAGCCAGTCCCTTGTCGCGCTGCAGGCGCTTCAGCAGATTGAGGATCTGCGCCTGCACCGACACATCCAGCGCACTGGTCGGCTCATCGCAGACGATAAGCTGCGGATCCACCGACAGCGCGCGGGCAATCGCAATGCGCTGGCGCTGTCCGCCGGAAAACTCGTGCGGGTAGCGGCCTTTGACATCAGGCGCGAGGCCGACTTCTCCAAGCAAGGCATCGATACGCGCCTGGCGCGCCGCCGGATCAGCGCCGACACCCAACGCCAGCATGCCCTCTTCCAGCGCATCACCGATACGCACCCGCGGATTCAGCGACGCATAGGGATCCTGGAAAATGATCTGCATTTGGCGGCGGCGGTCGTGCAGCGCCGCGCGGTTCAGCGTCAGCAGGTCCACGCCGTCGAACACTACGCGGCCGCCCGTCGGCGGCACCAGCCGCAGCAAACCCTTGCCGACGGTGGTTTTGCCGCAACCCGATTCGCCAACCAGACCCAGCGTGCGGCCGGGGGCGATTTGCAATGACACAGCGTCGACGGCCTTGACGTAACCGGACACACGCTGCAACAGCCCCTTGCGGATCGGAAAGTGTACTTGCAGGTCTTCGACCTGGAGGATTGAGGATTGAGGATTGAGGATTAATGAAGTCAATTCTTCCTGCGGTTCTGCCGTTCGCTCATCACTCATCACTGCGCGCCCCGAAGGAAGTCCCCCTGGGGGGCGCCCCGGAGGAAGTCCCCCCGGGAGGCGCTCATCGCTGCCTTCTTCGCTGCCGTAAAGGTGGCATTTCACGCGCTGCCCGTCGCCCGCGATGCCCCACTGCGGGATCGTGTCGGCACAATGCGCCAGCGCGCTGTCGCAACGTTCGGCAAAACGGCAGCCGGCGAACTGCCGCGTCAGCGCAGGCACCGAACCGCGGATCGCAGCGAGGGGTTTGCCGCGCCCGGCGCGGTCGGGCAAGGACTCGAACAGTTTGCGCGAGTACGGGTGTGCCGGCCCGGAAAAAAACGTGGCAACGGATGCGGTTTCGATGATCTCACCGGCGTACATCACCGCCACCTGCTGCGCCATCTGCGCCACCACGCCGAGGTCATGCGTAATCAACATCATCGCCATGCCGCGCGTGCGCTGCAGTTCGCGCAGCAGATCCAGCACCTGCGCCTGCACCGTGACATCGAGCGCGGTGGTCGGTTCATCGGCAATCAACAGGTCCGGATCGCAGGCCAGCGCGATGGCGATCATCACCCGCTGCTTCATGCCGCCGGACATCTGGAACGGATATTCGCTCATGCGCCGCCGTGCATCAGGCATGCGCACTGCATCCAGCAGCTCCAGTACCCGCGCCTCCACGGCGGCGCCGGTCAGCGCGGTGTGACGGGTCACCGCCTCTGCAATCTGCGCGCCCACGGTCATTACCGGGTTCAGCGACAGCCCCGGCTCCTGGAAAATCATTGCCACGCGCCGGCCGCGCACGTCGCGCATCCGCGATTCCGGCAGCGCCAGCAGGTTCTCGCTTGCGAGTTCGACCACACCGCCGGCAATCTCTCCGGCCTCGGGCAGCAGGCGCATGATCGACAGCGCGGTCATCGATTTGCCACAACCGGATTCGCCGACCAGCGCAAAGGTCTCGCCGGCGGCGATGTCGAAGCAGATGCCGTCCACGGCGCGCACCGGCAGCGCCCCGCCGCGAATCAGCGTGGTCAGGCCCCTCACCTTCAGCAGCGCGCTCATGGCCACCCTCCGCCAGCATTCAACGGAACGCTCATGGCCGCCCTCCACCAGCATTCAGCGGCACGCTCATGGCCGCCCTCCACCAACAATGAGACGCGGATCAAAGGCATCGCGCACCGCATCGGCAAACAGGTTGGCGGCCAGCACCAGCGTCAGCATGAACACGAATGCCGCCGCCAGCGACCACCACACCATCGGCTCGCGCGCCATTTCCAGCCGCGCGCTGTTGATCATGGTGCCGAAGCTGATCATCGAAGGATCAACCCCGACACCGACATAGGACAACACTGCTTCGGCCAGTACCAGCCCGCTGAAATCCATCACCAGCGCGATCATCACGATGTGCATCACGTTGGGCGTGATGTGGCGCATCATGATGCGCCAGTGCGACACGCCGAAGGCATGCGCCGCCTGGATGTATTCCATCTCGCGCAGCTTCAGTGCCTCACCGCGCAACAGCCGGCACAGCCCCGTCCAGCTGGTGACGCCGAGGATCACGCACAGCGCAAGCAGCCGGATGTCGGCGCGGATTTCGGTGGTCGGGAACAGTTCGGCGTGGTTCTCGATGTAAACCTGCATCATCAGCACAGCCGCGGCGATCAGCAGCACACCAGGGATCGACGACAGGGTCGTGTATACATACTGGATGACGTCGTCGATCCAGCCCTTGAAATAACCCGCCATCAAGCCCAGCACCAGCGCGAAGGGCAGCATCACCAGCGTCGCCAGCGTGCCGATGACCAGACCGGTGCGGATGCTCTTCAGCGCCTGGAACAACACATCCTGGCCCACCTTGTCGGTACCCAGCACGTGGTAATACGGCGCCAGCGCCGCCACCGGAGCGATCAACACGCACAGCAGGCCGAACGCGCAAAACACCGCGCGCCACGGCACAGCAGTACGTCCGGCCCAGACATCACGCCACACCGCCTCAATGCCGGCGTCAGTCCCTCGCGCCACCGCAGCGCAAATGCCGATGGCCACGACAAACCACAACAACAAGCCCAACGTCAGGCCGCGGAACGCTTTGAGCGCGACATCACGGGACCAATCCTGCTGCGGATCCTTGAGGTGTGCGCCGCCATGGCGCAAGCGGGGAAACACCCTGGCCTCACTGCCGTCGGGCAACTGCACGGTCTCTTTGGCATAGAGGTGGGTGGCCAGCGGCGCCGAGTAGGTTTTTTCGCGCGTCAGGCGCAACGGTTCCAGCACGCGGTCGAGCAGGCTGCGCACTTCCGTGGCATAAGCGGTTTTGCCGCCCTGTGACGGCAGCGCAGCACGGTAATGCACGGAATCGAGCAACCCGATCAGCACGAACACCGCGAGCACGGTGGCCGCCGCCATGCCGCTGGCGCTGCGCGCGACACGCGCCCAGGGCGCGCGCAGATGCGGATGGCTGCGCGTGTAAATGGTCAAGCCGAGGGCAGCCGCCACCAGCAGCCACACCAGCGCATCGCTCCACCACAATTCAAACCGGATCGGCATCATGAAAAGCGCACCCGCGGATCCACCAGCGTATAGGAAATATCGGTGAGGATCAGGCCGATGATGTAGAGCACCGAGCCGAGGAACACCATCACCCGCACAATCGCAAAATCCTGCTGGCTGATGGCATCGATGGTGTAGCTGCCGAGGCCGGGGATGCCGAAAAACGATTCGGTGATCAGCGCGCCCATGAACAACAGCGGGATCACCACCACCACGCCGGTGAGGATCGGGATCATCGCGTTCTGCAATACGTGACGGAACAGCACCCGCGTTTCCGACAGGCCCTTGGCGCGCGCGGTGCGCACATAGTCCTTGCTGATTTCCTCAAGGAATATGGTGCGATACCAGCGCGCGTTGCTGCCGATGCCGCTGATCACGCCGATCAGCACCGGCAACGCAAGAAACTTGATCGCGTCAAACCCGGTGTCGTAACCGGAAATCGGCACCAGATTCCACAGTTTGCCGAACACGAACTGGCCGCCGATAATGTAGAACAAGCCGGAAATCGACATCATCAGCACACACAGCACAACACCCCAGAAATCGAGATAGGTCGCACGGAAAAACGCCATCAGCAGCGCAAACGCGATGTACACCGCGAGGCCGGTCACGAACGCCGGCACCTGCACCGCGAGGCTGGGCCACATGCGCGTGCTGATGTCGTAACCGATGTTGCGGCCCTGGTCGGAGGCGCCGAATTCGAAAACAAACAGCCGGGCCGACTTCTCGAAAAACACGGTGTTGGTGACCTTTCCAGCCCCCGACATTTTTTCGTTTAAAAACAATGGCTTATCGTATCCCCGCTCACGCTTCCATTTTTCCACGGCTTCCGGCGTGACCCGCTTCGCACCGAGCTGCGCGCGCGCCATGTCGTCCGGAGAGTTGACGAAAAAAAACAGCGCGAAGGTGAACACGTTGACACCAACCAGCACGAATACGCCGTAAATCAGCCGGCGGATGATGTAGGCCGTCATGCGTGCACCACCGTTGCCCTGATATAGGCGGTCATGTTTTTACCGCCGTTCCCGTATTCCGCTCGCGGCGGCGGAATGCCGCCACGGCCGGCATCGCACCGAGCGCCAGCACGAAGCCGATCAGCGCCAGTGGCCAGATCACCGGCGGATTCCAGTCGCGGCGCCGCTGCACGCGCAAGGCCGGGTCGAGGCGCTGGTATTTGAGTCCGTTGTTGGCGATCTGGTTGGGCTTGCGGTTGAACACCCAGCCATGGTGCAGCGTGTAATCCTTGGGAAAATAACTCCACACCCAGGGTGCATCATGGCGCAGCAGTGTAATCATGCGATCGATGATGGCCTGGCGTTCCGGGCCGTTGGCCATGTGGTTCATGCGCTCGAACAACAGGTCGAACTCCGGATTTTTGTAGTTCGACGCATTCTCCCCCTGTGTCTGCGCCCGGCCCTGCGCGCCGTGCAGCAGAAACAGAAAATTCTCCGGGTCCGGGTAATCCGCATTCCAGCCAAGGAAATAGAGCTGCGCGGTGCCGCGTCGCAGTTTGTCCTGCAGCCGGTTGAAATCGGTGGCGCGGATCACCAACTGCACGCCGAGCTTCGAAAACTGGCTGATATACCAGTCGAGCCGCGGCTTGCTGTCGGCACCGCTCGAGGTGGTATCCAGATGCAGCAGCAGCGGCTGGCCGGTCTCCGCGTCGCGGCCGTTGGGATAACCCGCCTCGGCCAGCAGCTTTCTGGCCTGATCGATGCTTTTGCGCTGTGCCTGGTTGTTGACCCATTCATAGACCTGGGGATTGATGCCGGCCGCGTCGGCGTCGCGGTAACCGAAAATACCCGGCGGAATCGGCCCGTGCGACGGCACACCACGCCCGTTGCGGAAGATCGAAATGAACTCCTCCTGGTCGACGGCGATGGAAACCGCCAGCCGCAGCTTGCGCGCCCGTTCGCCGGCCGCCGCGCCCACCACAGGATCAAGCATGTTGAAGCCGAGATAAAACACGCTGGTCGCGAGCGAGGTCTGCAAGCGGATGCCGCGCGCCGCCATGTCCTCGGTCAGCGTAATGTCGCCCTGCCCGCCGAACTGCACGGCCTGGTCAAAGGTATCCGAACCGATGCCGGAGGCGTCGTAATAGCCCTGCAGGAATTTGTTCCAGTACGGGATCTGCTCCTTCTCCAGGCTGAACACCACGCGGTCGATGAACGGCAACGGCTTTCCGGCGTCGGCCAGCAGACCCTTTTTGCCGTCTTCCGGCTCGCCTTCCGCCGGATAGGTTTCGCCCCGGTAGTTCGGATTGCGTTCGAGCACCATCTGCCGGTTCGGATTGTTGACGGTCAGCATGTACGGCCCGCTGCCGACCGGATACCAGTCGAGCGAGATGTTCTTTTTTGCCATGCCCGGCTGGTCATAAAAACGGTCGGCCTCCGGCGGCACCGGTGCAAAAAACGGCATCGCCAGCCAGTAGGCGAATTGCGGATATTTGCCGCGCACCCGCACCGCGTAGGTGTGACGGTCGATCACCCGCGCGCCTTCCAGCGCATACCCCGTCAGGTCGATGGCCGCATGGTCGGGCATGGCCGCGACCGCCTTGGTCAGGGTGTCGGCCAGTGACTGCAAGCCGACGATGTAACCGGTCATCAACTGCAGGATCGGCGAATGCAGCCGCGGATGTGCCAGACGTTTGATCTGGTGCACATAATCGGCGGCGACCAGTTCGCGCGTGCCGCTGTCTTTGAAATCCGCCAGCGTGTCGATGCCGCGCAGATCGGCCGACGTCAGTGCGTGGTAACGCGGTTTTCCCGCTTCATCCACCGCGAACGCCGGGTGCGGTTGATACAGCACGCCCTGCTTGATGCCGATCACATATTCGCTGTACGCCACCCGCTCCGCCGGCGCATTGTCCGGCAGGGGTTTGCCGGCGACATCGAGATATACAGGCCTGGGAACCGCTTCGGCGCCGAAGGGAATCAGTTCATAAGGCCGCTTCAGATAGTGATATTGCAACGGCGGCTGGTAGATATTCGCGATGAATGCAAATTCGTTTTCGGCGTAGGACTGCACCGGGTCCAGATGTTTGGGCCGCTCGGAAAACGAGGTATAGAGGACATTCGCGCCTGCATCGGCGGCGGGATAAGGATCGTTCCACGCCGATCCGCCGCAACCCGCGGTAAGCGCGAGAATCAGCAGCAGCGTGCCTGAGCGTATGCCGGACATTGGCGGAAAGTGTAGCCGATAATGGCGGCCTTATCTTCTGGTTATAATCGCCCGACACCGCATTGCATCGCGCATTGCATCACCATACAGGGAGCAACATGGCGTTCCTGCAAGACAAGAAAATCCTGATCACTGGCCTGCTGTCGAACCGGTCCATTGCTTACGGCATCGCCAGGGCGGCGAGCCGTGAAGGCGCACAGCTTGCGTTCACCTACCAGGGCGAAGAGATCAGGGAGCGCGTGATCAAACTCGCCGCCGAATTCGGCACCGTGCCGGTGCTGCCCTGCGATGTTGCGCAGGACGATCAGATTGCCGCACTGTACGCAAAACTGCAATCCGAATGGGGCGGGCTCGACGGCCTGCTGCATTCGATCGCGTTTGCGCCGCGCGAGGCGCTGAAGGGGAGTTTTCTCGACGGGTTGACCCGCGAAGGTTTTGTCACCGCCCACGACATCAGCAGCTACAGCTTCGCCGCGATGGCGAAAGGTGCGGCGCCGCTGATGGCCGGCAAGCCGGGCGCGATGCTGACGCTGACTTATCTCGGCGCGGCACGCACCGTTCCCAACTACAACGTGATGGGACTGGCCAAGGCCAGCCTTGAGGCCTGCGTGCGTTACCTCGCCAGCGACCTCGGTCCGCAGGGCATCCGCGTCAACGGTATTTCAGCGGGGCCGATCAAGACGCTGGCGGCCGCCGGCATCGGCGGCTTCGGCAAGATCCTCAAATTCGTCGAGGACAACGCGCCGTTGCGGCGCAATGTCACCATTGATGATGTCGGCAATGCCGCAGCGTTCCTGCTGTCCGACCTGGCGGGAGGCATCACCGGTGAAATCACCTATGTCGACTGCGGTTTCAACACCGTCGTCGGCGGCATGCGCGGCGAATAGGAAACAAAAAACCCGGCACCGTTTGCGGTAACCGGGTTTCCCTAATTAGGACCGGTTTTCAGCCCCGGCTAGCATCTGCCGGGAGTTCTGATTCTGCCACCGGCTGCTTTTTAGGTCCCGGCCGCTTTTGCCGGGTAGTCCTTATTCTGCCGGCTAAGCCTTATGATTCCGCCCCCGGCTGCCGTTGCCGGGTAAGTACTATTTTTTCTCGACGAGGTCTTTGCGCAGTTTGACTTCGGTTTTCTGCTTCAGGCTCGCCAGATAAGCCGCCAGTTCGGCTTGCCCTGCGACCTGACGCAGCGTCTGCGCAATCGTGTTCTGCTTGTCCTTGGCGCCATCCGTCGCTTCCTGCACCTTGCTGATCCGCACCAGCGTATAACCGCCCCCAGGTACTTCAGCACCGGTATAGGCCGGCACCTTGCTTACGTCCGCCTTGAACGCCTGGCGCAGCACCTCACCCGGAATACCCTTGGGGTCACCCCGTCCGGCCAGCAACGGCGCGCTCCAGCTGATCTGGGCGTCCTTGCCCAGCTTAAGCGCCTCGAGTTTTGCGCGGCCTTCCTGCGCCGCCAGCTGGCTCGCCTGCTGCAAGGTAAGTTTTTTCTGCAACGCGCCGCTGACCTGGTCAAACGGCTGGATGGCAGACGGCTTGTGCTCGGCAATTCGTGCCCCGACCAGCACGCCGGGCGCGACTTCAATCGCTTCGGTGTTGCGCTTGTTTTTCAGCACGTCGTCCGAAAATACCGCCTGCACCAGTTTCTGGTTGCCGGGCATGGCGTTGTCGACGCTGTTGCGCGCAATCCAGCCGCTTTTCTGCGGCGCAGCCTTGATCAGGTCTGCGGCCGCTTTCAGGCTGTCCGATTGCTCAAACAGCGTGTTGCTGAAGGCCTCCGCCAGTTCGGCGAACTTGCGTCCCGCCAGCTGCTTTTTGAGTTCGGTTTCGATCTCCGGACGCGCCTCTTCGAAGGTCTTGCCCTTGCCGCCGCGCACCGTCACCAGACGGATGATGTGGTAACCGAATTCACTTTCCACCGGCGCCGATATCTCGCCGGCTTTCATCGAAAACACCGCATCATCAAAAGGCTTGACCATCGCGCCACGCTCAAAGAAGCCGAGGTCGCCGCCGTTGGTTGCCGATCCCGGATCCTGCGAATACTGTTTGGCCAGCGCGGCAAACTCCCCGGGATTCTTTTTCAGCCGGGCATACAGTTCATCGGCCTGTGCCCTGGCTTTTTTCTTCGCCTCGGAACTGGCATCCGCGGTAATCAGGATATGGCTGGCCTGCCGCGCCTCCTTGACCTCGAACTGTTTCAGGTTTTCATCATAGGCCTTGCGCACTTCGGCTGCTGCTGGCTGCATTTGCGCCAGCAGGCTGTCGGCGTTCAGTGACACAAACTCGATGCGCACCTGCTCCGGCACGCGGAACTCGTCCTGGTGGCTGTCGTAGTATTTTTTCACGGCATCGGCTTCGAGCTTGACCTGCGGCATGAATCGGTCGGCGCTCAACACAAAATGGCTGATTTCGCGCTGCTGGTCGGAAATGCGCTGCAGCATGGCGGCTTCGGTGCGCGACACGAAGGAGGAGCCCGTGTAGCCGTGCGTCACATGATCAACGAGCAGGTCCTGGCGCATGCGCTGTTCGAAAATCGGCGGCGTCATGCCCTGGGCTTTCAGCAGCTCTTCGTAACGGGCATAGGAAAACTTGCCGTTTTCGCGGAAGGCTTCGACATTGCCGACGATGTCCTGGACCTGGCGGTCGGTGATGACCAGTCCGGCGCGCACCGCGCGGTCCATCAGCAGGCGCTGCTGCACCAGGTTGTCGACCACCGAGAAACGCAGTTCGTTGCTGTCGAGCATGGCGGGATCAACGCGGCCGCCCGACATCCGCTGCAGCATTTCCTGGCGCTCGCGCAGGGCCAGCGAGAATTCACCCTGGGAAACCCGGTAATCGCCGACCGTCGCCACGGCATCACCGCTACCGCCTTTCTGGAAATAGGAATCGATGCCAAAAAAAGCGAACGGCGGAATGATCAGCACAAAAATCCCGATCATGACCGCTTTACGGTGCTTGTCGATAATAGTGAACATGGCTCTCTCCACTGCAAACTGCAGGAAATCGGCGCCGCATTCGGCGCCCATAAGAAAAAAGGCGAAACAGGTTCGCCTTTTTTACGATAGCTGGCGGAGTGGACGGGACTCGAACCCGCGACCCCCGGCGTGACAGGCCGGTATTCTAACCAACTGAACTACCACTCCATTAACTTCCAGTGCTGAGCGCGGAATGATGAGTGATGAACTGAAACCAGTCCTGCGCTCCTCATTCATCATTCCGCACTCACCGCTGCCGTACTACTCATCGCCGCCGTACTACTGGTGGGTGCTGACGGGATCGAACCGCCGACATTCGCCTTGTAAGGGCGACGCTCTACCAGCTGAGCTAAGCACCCCCCGCATCTAAAGCCGCATATCCAGAGCCCGCAGCAGGCTACCCACAAACACATTACCCGCCCGAACAAAGGGCCGGATTGTAGCCCAATCCGGCCCCGATTTCCAGCCTTTGCAGCCCATTACAGCTCAGTGTTTGATCGCCGCAGGCGCCGTACTGCCGCCGGCAGCCGGCACCGGCACGGTTTGCTCCTCGGGCAGCGCTTCCGGTTTGCGTTCCAGCGCCAGCTCGAGAACCTGATCGATCCATTTCACCGGGTGAATGTCGAGCTTGTTCTTGACGTTGTCCGGAATCTCCTTCAGATCCTTGACGTTCTCTTCCGGGATCAACACCGTCTTGATGCCGCCACGGTGCGCCGCCAGCAGTTTCTCCTTCAATCCGCCGATCGGCAGTACTTCGCCGCGCAGCGTGATCTCACCGGTCATCGCCACATCGGCGCGCACCGGGATGCCGGTCAGCACCGACACCATCGCCGTGCAAATGCCGATGCCGGCGCTGGGGCCGTCCTTCGGCGTAGCACCCTCCGGCAGATGGATGTGTATGTCGTTCTTCTGATAGAAGTCGGGATGGATGCCCAGACGCGAAGAGCGGCTGCGCACCACCGACATCGCGGCCTGCACGGACTCCTGCATGACCTCGCCCAGTTTGCCGGTCGTGGTCATCTTGCCCTTGCCCGCCATGGTCGCGGCCTCGATCGACAGCAGTTCGCCGCCGACTTCGGTCCACGCCAGACCGTTGACCTGGCCGATCTGGTTTTTCTTCTCGGCAATGCCGAAGGAATAACGGTGCACCCCCAGGTACTTCTCAAGATTGCGCGAACTGACCGTGATCTTGCGTTCCTTGCCGCCGCTGACCAGTTCTTTCACCACCTTGCGGCAGATCTTGGAAATCTCGCGCTCGAGGCTGCGCACGCCGGCTTCACGGGTGTAATAACGCACCATGTCGCGCAGCGCGCTTTCCGCCACCACCAGTTCTTCTGCCTTCAGGCCATGGTTTTCCATGGTTTTCCGCAGCAGATGATGCTCGGCGATGTGGGTTTTTTCGTCTTCGGTGTAACCCGACAGACGGATCACTTCCATGCGGTCGAGCAGTGCCGCCGGGATGTTCAGCGTATTCGCTGTGGCGACGAACATCACGTCGGACAGGTCGTATTCGACCTCGATGTAGTGATCGACAAAGGTGTGGTTCTGCTCGGGATCCAGCACTTCGAGCAGCGCGGACGCCGGGTCGCCGCGAAAATCCATTCCCATCTTGTCCACTTCGTCCAATAAAAACAATGGGTTACGCACACCCACCTTGGCCATGTTCTGGAGGATCTTGCCGGGCATGGAGCCAATGTAGGTGCGACGATGGCCGCGGATTTCCGCCTCGTCGCGCACGCCGCCGAGCGACATGCGGATGAACTTGCGATTGGTCGAACGCGCAATCGACTGGCCGAGCGAGGTCTTGCCAACGCCGGGGGCACCCACCAGACACAGGATGGGCGCTTTCATCTTGTCAACGCGCTGCTGCACGGCAAGGTATTCGACGATGCGTTCCTTGACCTTTTCCAGGCCGTAATGATCCTCGTCGAGAACTTTCTCGGCGATGGTGAGATCGGCGCTGATCTTGCTCTTCTTGCGCCACGGCAAGGCAATCAGCGCATCAATGTAATTGCGCACGACGGTGGCTTCAGCCGACATCGGTGACATCAGCTTGAGCTTTTTCAGTTCTGCATCGGCCTTTTTGCGCGCTTCCTTGGGCATGCGCGCAGCCTTGATGCGCTTCTCGATCTCGTCGATGTCCGCACCTTCCTCGGTCTCGCCCAGTTCCTTCTGGATCGCCTTCACCTGCTCGTTCAGGTAATACTC
>JBBQAO010000125.1:0-8760 GCA_038316355.1 Burkholderiales bacterium | reverse complement strand
GTGCTGATCACGATGGCTGTGGTGGTCCTGATGCAACTGCTGGAACGCCGCATACGGGTGCCCGGTTACATCGGCACCGGGAAATAGCCATGTTCACCGGCTTTGATTTCGACGTTATCCAGCGCTCCCTGCCCTATCTGTGGCAGGGCATGCTGACCACGCTGGGCCTGACGCTGATGGCGATGGTGGGCGGCATTGTGCTCGGCACGCTGCTCGCGCTGATGCGCCTCTCCAGCATTAAGGCCATCAGCGTCCCCGCCGGCATTTACGTCAACCTGCTGCGCGCAACCCCACTGATCCTGGTGATTTTCTGGTTTTATTTTCTGGTGCCGATCGCCATCAAACACATTTCCGGCGACAGTTATGCACAGGGCATAGGGCCTTTTCATTCCGCGCTGATCGCATTCACTCTGTTTGAGGCGGCCTATTACTGCGAAATCATCCGTGCCGGCATCCAGAGCGTACCCGCGGGCCAGGTCAATGCCGGTTACGCACTGGGCCTGACTTACCCGCAGGCGACCCGGCTGGTGGTGCTACCGCAGGCCTTCCGCAACATGGTGCCCATCCTGCTGACGCAGGGCATCATCCTGTTCCAGGACACCTCGCTGGTGTACGTGGTCGGCCTGACCGACTTCATGGGTGCGGCGAGCAAGGTCGCGCAGCGCGACGGGCGGCTGGTGGAAATGTACCTGTTCGCGGCAGTGATCTATTTCATCCTGTGTTTCCTGGCATCGTATATCGTCAAGCGGCTGCAGTTGCGCATCACCCCGCCGCGTTAAGGTCTGTAAAAACGAAGGCAATCCAACATGGCCATGATCGAATTCAAGAACATCAGCAAATGGTACGGCAGCTTCCAGGTGCTGAAGAACTGCACGACCCAGGTCGAAAAAGGCGAGGTCATCGTGGTCTGCGGCCCCTCGGGCTCGGGCAAATCAACGCTGATCAAATGCGTCAACGGCCTGGAACCCTTCCAGAAGGGCGAACTTATCGTCAACGGCCAGTCGGTGGGCTCAGCCTCCACCGATCTGCCGAAACTGCGTGCCAAAATCGGCATGGTGTTCCAGAATTTCGAGCTGTTCCCGCACATGAGTGTCATCGCCAACCTGAACCTGGCGCAGATCAAGGTGCTCGGACGCAATGCTGACGAAGCCACCGAAAAATCCCGCGCCCTGCTCACCCGCGTCGGCCTCATCGACCATGCGCAGAAATTCCCCGGCCAGCTCTCCGGCGGCCAGCAGCAACGGGTGGCAATTGCCCGCGCGCTGGCGATGGATCCGATTGCGATGCTGTTCGACGAACCGACCTCGGCACTCGACCCGGAAATGATCAACGAGGTGCTCGACGTGATGGTCGAGCTCGCGCAGGAAGGCATGACCATGATGGTCGTGACCCACGAGATGGGTTTTGCGCGCAAGGTCGCGCACCGCGTGATTTTCATGGACCAGGGCGAAATCGTTGATGACGCCACCAAGGATGATTTTTTCGGCACCACCCGCTCCGAACGCGTTCAGCAGTTTTTGTCGAAAATCCTTCACCACTGATCCGGCGCAGGCGGGTAGAATGCGCGCTTTCTCAGGGAAGCGCCGCGCCTGCGCACAAGCAAAATGAGCTCAAGCAAGACCGCCAAAAAATCCGGCAACCTGTACGACTGCAGCAAATGTCCCGGCTACTGCTGCAGCTATCCCCTGATTGAAGTCGGCAAGCGCGACATCCAGCGCCTCGCCAAACACTTTGAAATCACCTACAACCAGGCCGAGACCACTTACACCCGTTACGATCGCACGGAAAAAGTGCGCTCCCTGAAACAGCAGGACGACAAACACTTCGGCAAGATCTGCAAACTGTTCGACACCAAAAAACGGCAGTGTACGGTGTATGAAGCACGGCCTGCGGTCTGCCGCGATTACCCGGAAGGCAAGCGCTGCGGCTATTTCGAATTCCTGGAGTTCGAACGCGAACAACAGGGCGACGAGAAATTCATCGCGACGACCCAGAACAACTAGACCGACAGGACCTGAAGTCCGGGTGACTGCAGGTTGATTAAAATATCAATAAAATCAATTACTTATTGATTGGTCTGCGGCAAGGCGCTGAAACAGCCGGCGCAGGAAAGTCTCACACTGCGCAACCTGCGCCAGGGTGACAAACTCATCGGGCTTGTGCGCCTCACGGATCGAACCCGGTCCGCACACCACCGTCGGCACCCCCGCCACCTGAAACTGCGAGGCTTCGGTGCCGAACGACACCTTGGCAATGTCGTTGCTGTCCGAAAGCTCCTGTGCCAGAGCCGTGATCTCCGCTTCGGCGCCGGTATTGAGGGCGGGGATTTCCGACATTTTGCTTATGGTGAAACCGCTCTGCGGATCGACAGCATGCATTTCCGGCTCGATCACCTCGCGCACATGGGCCTCAAATTCATGCAGCAAGGCATTCGGGTCATCGCCCGGCAGATTGCGGAATTCAAAATCGAACACACAGTGATGCGGCACGATGTTGAGCGCGGTGCCGCCGTGAATCACGCCGGTATGCACCGTCGTGTACGCGACATCAAAACCGCGGTCGTACGGCCCGCGGTCACGGTGCCGCCGCGCCAGTTGTTTGAGGAAGGCCACAGCCTCCGCCGCAGCTTCCACCGCATTGACGCCGTACGGCGCATACGCCGAGTGCGACGCCAGGCCGCGCACCGTGCAGCGGTAACTCTGCTTGCCCTTGTGCGCGATCACCGGCCGCATTTCCGTCGGCTCACCGACAATGCAGGACAGCGGCCTGATGCCCGCCTGCACCATGTCCGTCAGCAGGTCGCGCACGCCGAGGCAGCCGACTTCCTCGTCATAACTGAAAGCCAGGTGCACGGGGGTCTGCAATCCGCGCTGCACATACTCCGGCGCCAGGGACAGCACGCAGGCGATGAAACTTTTCATGTCGGAAGTGCCGCGGCCGTAGAGCCGGCCATCGCGTTCGGTCAGCGTGAACGGATCCGTCGCCCACTCCTGCCCGTCCACCGGCACCACATCGGTATGCCCGGACAGCACCACGCCCGGCATGCCACGCGGGCCCAGCGTCGCAAACAGGTTGGCCTTGCGCTTGTCGTGATTGAAGGTCATGCGCAGGTCGGCATTGAGCGGCCGCAGCAGCTCGCGCACGTAATCGATCAGTTCAAGGTTGGAGTCCCGGCTGACGGTCGGAAACGCGATCAACTCGCGGATCAGTTTCAGGGTCCCGGCACCGGGTGCGACATGCGGCTTCATCACAACGTCCATCATTAAAGGTTCAGCATAGGCAGGCCGCTCCGCACTGTCAACGCAACGCAGGATGATCCGCAGCGGATTGATACGGTATGCTAGCCATTCGGCCATCCACGGAGGCAGGATCATGAACATGCGCACCATGGCGACAGCAGCAATATGGGCTGCAGCCCTTGCCATAACCCCGGCGGCAGCCGCGGATCTGAGCATCGCGCTGGGCGCCGACGTCACCAGCATGGATCCGCATTTTCACAACCTCACGCCCAACAACAATGTCGGCAACCATGTGTTTGAAACCCTGGTCGCCAAGGATCCGCGCGGCCGCTTGATGCCGGCGCTCGCCGAATCATGGCGTGCCGTGGACGGGTTGACCTGGGAATTCAGGCTGCGCCGTGGCGTCAAATTCCACGATGGCACGGAATTCACCGCCGCCGACGTCAACGCCACGCTCGATCGCGTCCCCAACGTGCCGAACAGTCCGTCTTCGTTCGCGACCTACAGCAAGCAGATTACCGAGCGCATCACCGTTGATCCGTACACCATCCGGCTGAAAACCGCAAAACCGTACCCGCTGATGCCCAATGACATGAGCACCATCATGATCATTCCGGCGCGCGCCAGGGGCGCCACCACCGAGGACTTCAATACCGGCAAGGCGACCATCGGCACCGGGCCGTTCAAATTCCTGCGCTGGCAAAAAGGCGACCGCGTCGAACTGGCGCGCAACGAAAATTACTGGGGCGCGAAGCCGGCGTGGGACAAGGTGACCTTCCGCATCATCACCTCCGACCCGACGCGGGTCGCAGCACTGCTGTCCGGCGATGTGCGCGCCATCGAAAACGTGCCGACCTCCGATCTGGCGAAGGTGGTGAAAAATCCCGAGTTGTCCGTCTATCGCCAGGTGTCGCACCGGGTCATGTACCTGCATATCGACAGCAACCGCGACAAGTCGCCTCTGGTCACGGACAAATCCGGCCGGCCGCTCGAGCGCAATCCGCTGAAGGACCTGCGTGTGCGCCAGGCGATTTCGAAAGCCATCAACCGCCAGGCGCTGGTCGAACGCCTGATGGAAGGCGCTGCGGTCGCCACCGGCCAGGTCATGCCTGAAGGCATGTTCGGCCATGACCCGAAAGTGAAACCCGAGGCCTACGACCCTGAAGGCGCGCGCAAATTGCTGGCCGCTGCCGGATATCCCGACGGTTTCGGCCTGACCATCCACGGCCCGAACAACCGCTACGTCAACGATGAACAGGTGGCGCAGGCCATCGCGCAGATGCTGACCCGCGTCGGCATCGTCACCAAAGTCGATGTAATGCCCTCCGCGGTGTATTTCAGCCGCGCCAACAAGCTCGAATTCAGCCTGATGCTGGTTGGCTGGGGCTCGGACACGGCAGAAGCCTCCTCGCCGCTGAAAGCCCTGCTCGCCACCTTCGACAGCGCAAAAGGCATGGGCAACGCCAACCGCGGCCGCTACTCCAGCGCCAAGATGGATGCGCTGCTCGATCAGGCCCTCGCCACGGTTGATGACCCGAGGCGCGAACGGCTGCTGCAGGAAGCCACCGCGGTGGCGATGGGCGAACTCGGCATCATTCCGCTCTATCATCAGGAAAGCGTCTGGGCCACGCGCAAGGGCGTGCTTTATGCGCCGCGCGCGGATGAGCGCACCAACGCCTTCGAGTTCCGGCCGCAGTGAGTTCCACTGCCATGCGCTGCTGGCTGTCTGCACTGCTGTTGACGCTGGTATTCGGCCAGGGTATCGCCGCAGAGCTGCGCATCGGCCTCTCCGGCGAAGTCACGTCACTCGACCCGCATCTGCTCGCCTCGCAGCCCAACCTGACCGTGGGCCGCCATGTTTTCGAGTCGCTGACCGACGTCGATCCACAAACCAGGCTGATCCCCGGCCTTGCCGAACGCTGGCGCGCGATCGATGCCACCACCTGGGAATTCAATCTGCGCCGTGGCGTGAAATTCCATGACGGCTCCGACTTCACCGCCGGGGACGCCGCGTTTTCGCTGCAGCGCCCGCTGTCGATCAAGGGCAGCCCGGGCGGCTTTGCCTCCTATGTGCGCGCCATCGCATCGGTCACCGCAGTCGATGCGCACACACTGCGGATCAAAACCAGATATCCGTACGGTGCACTGCCCGAGGACATCAACTCGATCCTGATCGTCTCCCAAAAACACGCGCTGAACGCCGGGCCCGAGGATTTTGATGCGGGCCGCGCAATGATCGGCACCGGGCCGTACAAATTCCTGAAGTACCAGCGCGGCGACCGGCTTGAACTCGCACGCAATGATTTGTGGTGGGGCAAAGCCCCGGCGTGGCCAAGTTGGGATAGGGTCACGCTGCGCGTCATCCCTGCGGACCCGTCGCGCACCGCAGCGCTGCTCTCCGGCGAACTCGACGTGATTGAGCACGTGCCCTCGGCGGACATTAAAAATATTAATAAAAACAATAAGTTAGTGACCACCCAAACCACCTCCTGGCGCACCATCCTGCTGCACCTTGACCAGTATCGCGCGCAGCCGCCGGGCGTCACCGATGCCAACGGCAAAGCGCTCACCAAAAATCCGTTCATGGATCTGCGCGTACGCCAGGCGATATCCAAAGCCATCAACCGCGCCGCCATCGCCGAACGCGTGATGGAAGGCCTCGCGGTGCCCGCCGCCAATATCGTGTCGCCGGGCGTGTTCGGCCATAACGCCGCACTGAAAGCCGAAGCCTACGATCCGGAAGGCGCAAAACGCCTGCTCACCGAGGCGGGTTATCCGAATGGTTTCCGCGTCACCCTTGCCGGTCCCAACAACCGCTACATCAACGATGAACAGGTGTTGCAGACCGTGGCGCAACTGCTGACCCGCGCCGGCATCACCACCCGCGTTGAAGCCATGCCGATGTCGGCCTTCCTCGGGCGGGTGCGCAAGGAAGACACCAGCTTCGCGCTGCTCGGCTGGGGTTCTTTTGCCGCCGACCTCGCGCTGCGTTCGCTGGTCGCCGCACCGAATCCCGACAAAGGTTACGGCGCGTGGAACTGGGGGCGTTATGCCAATCCGAAAGTCGATGCGCTGATGGAACAGGCGCTGGCCAGCGTCGACCGTCCGCAACGCGAAGCACTGGCGCGCGAGGCCAACACG
This sequence comes from Burkholderiales bacterium, assembly GCA_038316355.1. Taxonomy (GTDB): domain Bacteria; phylum Pseudomonadota; class Gammaproteobacteria; order Burkholderiales; family SG8-41. The sequence continues at coordinate 2,380 of JBBQAO010000125.1, read as the reverse complement.
CTGGCGATGCAGGACCTGGCCTTCATTCCCCTGCATCACCAGGTCGTGAGCTGGGCGATGCGCGCCGGCCTGGGCTACACGCCGCGCACGGATGAGTTCACCTTTGCTCATCACTTTACGCCGCGCGGGCGCTGAACACCCCCTGCTTTTAACCATCCATACACCATCCCGAAATGACTGATCCGAACGCCTACAGCGTGGAAATATCGCCTCCTGACATTGCGGGCTATCGTGCCGGAAATACCGGCATCGACTACTTCACCACGCTCGACAGCGGGAGCACCGGACCACACGTGATGCTCACTGCACTGGTGCACGGCAACGAAATCTGCGGCGCGATCGTCCTCGACGAACTGTTCCGCGCCGGCATTCGCCCGCTGCACGGCCGGCTGACGCTCGCGTTCTGCAATGTCGCCGCGTTCGAACGATTCGACACCGCCAAGCCCGAAGCCTCGCGCTGGGTCGACGAGGATTTCAACCGGCTGTGGACACCCGAGGTGCTGGACGGCGAACGCGACAGTGTCGAACTGCGCCGCGCGCGGATCATCCGCCCCTTTCTCCACGGCGTCGACTTCCTGCTCGATATCCATTCAATGCAGCATCCGTCCGAGCCGCTGCTGCTTGCCGGCCCGCTCGCCAAGGGCCGCCGGCTCGCCAGCGAGATCGGCTATCCCGCGCTGGCAGTCTGCGATTCGGGACATGCCGCAGGCCGGCGCATGCGCGACTACGCCGCCTTTGGCGACGCCGCCAGTGCCAGCAACGCGCTGCTGGTCGAATGCGGGCAACACTGGGCGCAACGCTCGGTCACAGTCGCGCGCGAGACCACGCTGCGCTTTCTCGCCCGCTATGGCGTCATCGATGCCGAACGAGGACCATTCCGCTTCGCTGAAAATCCGCAGCCGCAAAACCTGGTGGAAGTCACTCATCCCGTCACCATCGAATCGGAAACATTCCGTTTCGCACGCCCGTTCACGGGCCTGGAGCTGATCGAGCAGGCGGGAACCCTTATCGGCTGGGACGGCGAGCGGGAAGTGCGCACGCCGTACGAGCGCTGCGTGCTGGTGATGCCGTCGAAACGGCTGTATCGCGGGCAGACCGCGGTGCGCCTCGGCCGTTTTGTTTCAGCATCGGCGTAAGCCGGTTTCCCGCGGCACGCGATTGTCATGCTGAATTTCACCCTCCGCCGCCTCGCCCAGAGCGCAGCGACGCTGTTGGTGATGTCGCTGCTGGTGTTCACCGGCGTCTACGCCATCGGCAACCCGGTGGACATCCTGATCAACCCGCAGGCCGACCAGGCGGAGATCGCGCAGACCATCGCGCGGCTCGGCCTCGACCGGCCGCTGTGGGAACAATACTGGATCTTCCTGAAGGGCGCCTTCAGCGGCGACCTCGGCAAATCCTTTGCCGCCAGCATCCCGGCCATTGAATTGATCTTCGAGCGCATGCCGGCGACGCTGGAGCTGGCGTTCACCGCGATGCTGATTGCCGTGGTGCTGGGCATTCCGCTGGGCCTGCTTGCCGGACTGAAGCCCGATTCCTGGATCGGCCGCGGCATCATGGCCGGCTCCATCCTCGGCTTCTCGCTGCCGACGTTCTGGGTCGGACTGATGCTGATCATGGTGTTTTCGGTGCAACTGGGCTGGCTGCCGACCACCGGACGCGGCGCAACCGTTGATGTGTTCGGCATCCCCGTCAGCCTCCTGACCTGGGACGGTATCCGTCACCTGATCCTGCCAGCGACCAATCTCGCGCTGTTCAAACTGTCATTGCTGATCCGGCTCACCCGCGCCGGCACGCGCGAGGCCATGCTGCAGGATTACGTGCGTTACGCCCGCGCCAAGGGCGTGCCCGAGCGCAATGTCGTGCGCGTGCACGTGCTGCGCAACATCCTGATCCCGATCATCACCGTCGCCGGCCTGGAACTCGGCTCGCTGATCGCCTTTGCCGTGGTCACCGAAACCGTGTTCGCCTGGCCGGGCATGGGCAAGCTGCTGATCGATTCGATCAACGTGCTCGACCGCCCGGTGATCGTCGCCTACCTGCTGGTGATCGTGTTCCTGTTCATTTTCATCAACCTGGTGGTCGACCTGCTCTATACCGCGCTCGATCCGCGGGTGCGGCTGCGGGGCGCACGATGAACCCGGCGCTGTCGCCCGCGCGGGAGCTCAGCACGGGGTTTGCCCGCGACCGCATTGCGCTCGCCGCGTTCTGGGTGCTGTGCGCGCTGCTGGTCATTGCCATCGCCGCGCCGTGGCTCACGCCACAGAATCCGTACGACCTCGCGCAGCTCGACATCCTCGATGCGCGGCTGCCGCCCGGCTCCGCCTCGGGCGACGGCCACCTGCGGTACTGGCTCGGCACCGACAGCCAGGGCCGCGAC
>JBBQAO010000082.1:0-15466 GCA_038316355.1 Burkholderiales bacterium | reverse complement strand
AAGTGGATCAAGCAGCACCTGCGCATCAAGGCGTTTCTCGGCACCAGCGAGAACGCCGTGAAGACGCAAATCTGGATCGCGGTCTGCACTTACGTGCTGATCGCTATTTTGAAGAAACGGCTCAAGCTGTCGCATAGCCTCGATGAAATCCTACAAATCCTGAGTCTGACCATGTTCGAAACAACATCCATAAATCAATTACTTACAAACCCCCCAACCCATTCAGAGCGACCAATAACGCCAATCCAGGGTGTTTTCCTCTGAAAAATGTTGGGACACTACTGACAACGAATAGGATATTAACTTTGTGTGATGCCGTAACCTTATCTTAAGGAGGTGACAATGCGTAAAGTGTTTCACGTTACGCATTGTGCTGCGCCCGATGCCGCGGGGCAAGTCATGCTGCGACAGTCACGATGCGCCGCTCGTCGATGGATTGCAGTACGGCATTGGTCACCGCCACGGTGTAGAGGCTGTCCTCGCCGTCGGGCAGCAGGCTGCGTCCGCCGTGAACATCGGTCTCGAAGGCCTGCACCTGCAGGTCGTAGGCCGGGCTGGCCGGGAAGCGTTCCTCGATGCTGCCCTTGGCATCGCGGATGGTGATCACATGCTCTTTGGCGAAACGCAGGGCCGAAGTGACCAGCGTGGCCTTGTCACCTTCGATCAACAGATTGTTTTCGGCGCCAGCGACTTCGCGCGTGGCTTTGGCCAGTGCATGGCAGTCGCCGTCGAGGCGGCCGAGCACGGTCATGGTGTCGTCGGATTTTTTGTCGCGGCGGTCGGGGTGCGTGAAGGCCGAAACCTCGACGAAACGCTGGCCGCTGACGTACTGGATCAGGTCGAGCAGGTGTACGCCGACGTCGTAGATCACGCCGCTTTGTTCGAAATCATTGCGCCATGACGCGCGTGAGCCGAGACCGGAGGCGCGTTCCAGAGAAATTTCCGCGAGTCGTCCAAGCCGGCCGGAGCGCACGATCTCCCGCGCACAAACGATGGCGGCATCCAGCCTGATCTGGTGCGCAATGCGCAGCACGACGCGGGCATCGCGGCAGGCCTTGACCATTTCCTGCGCGTGCGCGGTTTTCATCGCGAACGGTTTTTCACACAGGATATGTTTGCCGGCGCGCGCCAGTGTCAGCACCGCGGCATGGTGCATGGCATTGGGCAGGGCGACATAGACGGCGTCGACCTCCGGATCCGCGGCCAGACTGTCGAGGTCGGGGTGCGTCCGTGGGACTTTGAACTTATCGGCGAAGGCGCGGCTTTTTTCCGGCGTGCTGCCAAGGCAGGCGACGAGTTGTGAACCGGGACTTTTGACGATGCCCGGCCCGACAAAATCAGTGGCGACCCAGCCGAGGCCGACGACGCCCCAGCGGACAGGTTTGTGGGTGTTGTTCATGTTGCGTGTTTTTCGATGTTTTTCGGGTTGCGATTACAAAAAAGTGATGAGTGCGGAGTGATGAGTGATGAACGAAGGGCAGGGTTTGCGTTCATCACTCATCACTCATCACTCCGCACTCCGCATTGCCCTAAATGACTCCTTCCATGACCTGCACTTCAACCAGCGCACCCGATGTGACATTGCCCTGTTCGGTGGGCAGGATGATGAAACAGTTGGCTTCCGACATTGAGCGCAGGATGCCGGAACCCTGTTCGCCGGTGACGCGCACGCTGAGGTTGCCGGCGCTGTCGCGCGTGAGGATGCCGCGCTGGAACTCGGTGCGGCCCGGGGCTTTTTTCAAGACCGAGGTGCAGGGCACCTTGAAGGTGGGCAGTGGTTCTATCGGGTCGCGGCCCGAGAGTTTGAGCAGCGCATCGCGCACGAACTGGTAGAAGGTGACCATCACCGATACCGGATTGCCGGGCAGGCCGAAAAAGTGTGCGTTGCCGATTTTTCCGTAGGCGAGGGGGCGGCCGGGTTTCATCGCGATTTTCCAGAACACGACTTCGCCCAGTTCGTTGAGCAGGTCTTTGACAAAGTCCGCTTCGCCGACGGATACGCCGCCGCTGGTGATCACCACGTCGGCCACTGCTGCGGCTTCACGGAACGCCGCCTCAAGCAGTTTTGGATCGTCGCGCACCACGCCCATGTCGATGATTTCGCAGCCCAGCCGCGTCAGCATGCCGTGGAGGGTGTAACGGTTGCTGTCGTAAATCTGGCCTTCGCCCAGCGGCGAACCGATGGACACCAGTTCGTCACCGGTAGAGAAAAACGCCACGCGGAGCTTGCGATAGACGGAAACTTCGGCGATCCCCAGTGAGGCGATCAATCCGGTTTCAGCGGGGCGCAGCGGCTGGCCACGACGCAATGCCGGCTGGCCGCGTCGCAGGTCTTCACCGGCGCGGCGCAGATGCTGGCCCTGTTTGTGGCCGCTGCCGATGGTGACCTGCCCGTCACTGGCCTCGGCATGTTCCTGCATCACGATCATGTCTGCGCCTTGCGGCACCACGCCGCCGGTCATGATGCGCACCGCCTGACCTGCGCCCAGCGCACCCTTGAACGGCACACCGGCAAATGAGCTGCCTGCCACTTTCAGAGTGACTTTGCCATCGGCCTTGAGGTCGGCAAACCGCAGTGCGTAGCCGTCCATCGCGGAATTGTCGTGGGAGGGCACATCGACCGGGGAAATCACGTCCTCCGCCAGCACGCGGCCCAGCGCGGCGCGCACGGCCACGCGTTCAATGGTGGTGACCGGGGACAGGAATCGTGCAATGACTTCACGCGCCTTGGGCACGGGCATGGAGTTGGGATCGTAGTCGTCAGCGCAGGAAATATCGTGTAACGACTGCGCGCGCAACGTCGGGCTGATGGTGGTCATGGCGGTTTCCTCAACGGCAGAGTGCAGGAAGTTATGGAAGCCTGAATTTTATCAGGCAGGCTGCGGGCTTATTCGAGCAATTCCGTGGCAGGCACCCATTCCAGTGCGCCACCGGCTTTGTAGCCGGCCAGATTGCTCACCATCCTGCGGAATGCCGGCTGTTCGAGATGGGCAAGCAGGGCACGCAACCGTGGCTGGCGCAATATGGCCGCGCGGGCGGCGAGGTAATAGTGCTCTTTGACCAGTGGGACGAAGGTCAGGCCTTGCTCTTTTGCCGCGGCTTCGATGCCGAACCCGGCATCGGCCATACCGCTGGCCACGGTTGCCGCGACGGCTGCATGGGTGAATTCTTCATGCGCGTAGCCATGGATGGCACCAGGCCGCAAGCCGCGATCCGCCAGCATAAAATCAAAACACAGCCGGGTGCCCGATCCCGGCTGGCGATTGACGAAGCGCAGGCCTTTGCGCGCGAGGTCGGCAATGGTCACCAGTTTTTTCGGATTGCCGGGCGCCACCATCAGTCCCTGGGTGCGATCAAACAGATTGGTAATCATCAGCGACTTCATGCGCAGCCACGGCCGCAATTGCGCCACCAGCGCACTCGCTTCCGGCATCACCGGCAGGTGAAATCCGGCGATGTCACATTGTTTGCGTCGCAGTGCAGCCAGGCAGTCGAGGCTGCCCTGGAAATGCAGTTCCAGCGTGGAATCGTTGTTGCTATGCAGTAAATCGCGGAGTCTGGCCAGCGCGAGATCGTGGCTGGCATGTATCACGACCGTTTTTGCCGGGCCGGTGGCCTGTGTGGTTTCCAACGCGGCCAGCAGCCGCGCCTCGGCCTCGCGGATGCCCGCGGCCAGCGGGCCGCTGGCATCGACCAGGCCGGCCAGCAGGCGTTCCGCCAAGGGCGAGAGCCGGGTGCCTTTGCCTTGTTGTGGCACGACCAGCGATTCGCCCAGTTCATTGCCGGCCGCCTCCAGCAAGCCCCAGGCATGGCGATAGGAGAGTCCGGTGGTTTTGGCCGCGGTTTGCAGGTTGCCGGTGCGGGCGATCGACTCCAGCAGCATGACCAGCCGGGGCTCCATGGTCAGGCCCTCGATGGTCCAGCGTACTTCCCCGGAAATCTTCATGGTTATGTTCTAAATTGCATATTGCGATTGATTTTTATATCAATAAAATCAATATCTTTCAAGTATTGCTAAAAATTACATGAATAGTTTGGGCGAGGCTTTTGCGGCAGCCTGGCGTTTGATCGCCGGCTTCGACGCGGAGCTCGCGCAGGTGGTCGGACTCAGCCTGCAGGTCAGCCTGATTGCCGTGGTGATCGCGACCCTGATCGGCCTGCCCATTGGCGCGATGATCGCCGTCGGACGCTTCAGTGGCCGGCAGACCCTGATTGTGTTGCTCAATGCATTGATGGGACTGCCGCCCGTGGTGGTCGGCCTGGTGGTGTATCTGCTGCTGTCGCGCGCCGGGCCGCTGGGCAATCTCGGCATCCTGTTTACGCCGACGGCCATGGTCATCGCGCAGACCGTGCTGATTACGCCGATCATCGCCGCACTGTCGCGCCAGATCATCGAAGACGCCTGGCGGGAATACGACGAACAACTGCGTTCGCTGGGCGCACGCCGGATCAACGCGGCGATGACGCTGATCTGGGATACGCGGTTTTCGCTGCTGACCATCCTCCTCGCCGGTTTTGGCCGTGCCGCGGCCGAAGTCGGTGCGGTGATGATCGTCGGCGGCAACATCGCCGGCGTGACGCGGGTGATGACCACCACCATCGCGCTGGAAACCAGCAAGGGTGATCTGCCGTTGGCCTTGGGCCTTGGCATCGTGCTCATCACGCTGGTGATCGTGCTCAATGCGCTGGCCGCAGTGATCCGGGAGATGGCGCTGCGGCGCTACGGCTGACCCATGCTGCCTCTCGAACTGGATCAGCTCACTTTCAGCGCCGGCAATGCCGCGATCATCCGCGGCATATCAGCCCGTATCGAAGCCGGTCCGCGCACTGTGATTCTCGGCCCCAACGGCGCCGGTAAAAGCGTGCTGATGCGGCTGTGTCATGGCCTGCTGACGCCGACCGGCGGCCGCATCGTCTGGCACGGCGCGATGAATGGCGGAAAAAGCGTAGATGTGCGTCGCCATCAGGCCATGGTGTTCCAGCGCCCGGTGATGCTGCGCCGTTCGGCGCTGGCCAATGTGATGTACGGCCTGAAGCTGGCCGGAAAATCGCGCAATCAATCCGGGTTGCGCGCGATGGACGTACTGGAAGTGGTTGGGCTCGCGCAGCATGCCGCACGACCTGCGCGGGTGCTGTCGGGCGGAGAGCAGCAGCGCCTTGCGCTGGCGCGAGCCTGGGCGCTGGGTCCCGATGTGCTGTTCCTCGATGAACCGACAGCCAATCTCGACCCGGCGTCGACGCAGGACATCGAGAACATCATCAATGCCATCCACGCCTCCGGCACCAAAATCATCATGACCACGCACAACCTCGGCCAGGCGCGGCGGCTGGGCGACGAAATCCTGTTTATCAGCAATGGCCGATTGATGGAACACACACCCATCGACAAATTTTTCAGACAGCCTGCTTCAAGTGAAGCGGCGGCATTCATCAAGGGAGAAATGCCATGGCAATGATCCGGAGAATACTGCTGGCATTGGCACTGCCGGGGTTGTTGGCCCCTGCGGTCTGGGCACAGCAATTCATCACGGTTGCTTCCACGACCTCAACCGAACAGTCCGGACTGTTCAAACACCTGCTGCCGGTGTTCGAGAAAAAAACCGGCACGCGGATACGTGTCGTGGCTCTGGGTACGGGGCAGGCGCTGGACATGGGCCGTCGTGGCGATGCCGACGTGGTGTTCGTCCATGACAAAGAAGCTGAAGAGAAATTTATTGCCGAAGGTTTCGGCGTGCAGCGCTTCGAGGTGATGTACAACGACTTTGTGCTGGTCGGGCCGAAAACCGATCCGGCAAAAGTGGCTGGCGGCAAGAGCATCATCGAGGCTTACAGGAAAATCGCTGCCGCGGCGGCACCGTTTGCATCACGCGGTGATAAAAGCGGCACACATGCGACGGAGCTGCGCTTGTGGAAATCCGCAGCCATCGACCCGCAAACGGGCAAGGGCGCATGGTATCGCGAGACCGGTTCCGGCATGGGGCCGACGCTGAATACCGCCTCCGCGATGAATGCCTACGCGTTCACCGACCGCGGCACCTGGTTGTCGTTCAAGAACCGCGGTGAACTGGTGATCGTGGTGGAAGGGGACGAGCAGCTGTTCAACCAGTACGGCGTCATGCTGGTCAATCCGGCCAAACATCCGCATGTCAAAAAGGAACTCGGACAGGCCTTTGTCGACTGGCTAATTTCCGCTGATGGGCAGAAGGTCATCGCTGATTACAAAATCGGTGCGGCCCAGCTTTTTTTTCCGAACGCTGGTCGCTAGACAGGTGCGGTATGCTGCCGCGGTTCTGGCTTAAGGAATTGCTGATTTGAATCACTTGCAATCATCGAGAAATCGGACGCCGGTTCTGGTCATTGCCGCAGCAATATCTACGCTGCTCTTCATCGTCGCGCTTGCGTTTTCGACTGGCCGCTACCCGATCGCTGTCGGCGATCTGTTGCGCGTGGTGTGGTCCTGGCTGGGCGGCACGCCGCACGGCCTCGATCCGACCATCGAAACGGTGGTGCTGCAGATCCGCGGGCCGCGGGTGATTGCCGCGCTGCTGGTCGGCGCGGCACTGGCCGCGGCGGGTGCCGCCTACCAAAACCTGTTTCGTAATCCGCTGGTCTCACCGGACATTCTCGGCGTGTCGGCCGGTGCCGCGGTGGGCGCGGTGCTGGGTATCTTCCTGTCGCTGGGCATAGCGGCCATCCAGTCCATGGCGCTGGCGGGCGGTCTGGCTGCCGTGACCATGGTTTATGTGGTGGCGCGGGCCGTTCGTGGCCACGATCCGCTGCTGGTACTGGTGCTTGCCGGCGTGGTGCTGGGTTCGCTGCTCGGCGCCTGCGTGGCGCTGATGAAATATCTCGCCGATCCCTACAACCAGTTGCCTGCCATCACCTTCTGGCTGCTCGGCAGCCTGGCGTCGGTGGATCCGCGCGATCTGTGGATTGCGGGGCCGTTGATGCTGATCGGGCTGCTGCCGCTGTGGCTGCTGCGCTGGCGCATCAATGTGCTGTCGCTGGACGACGAGGAGGCACGCGCGCTGGGGGTGGCGACCGTGCGCATTCGTGTGGCGGTGATTGTCGGCGCCACGCTGATGACTTCAGCAGCGGTGGCGATTTCCGGCGTCATCGGCTGGGTTGGCCTGGTGATCCCGCATTTTGCGCGGCTGATCACCGGACCGGATTTTTCCCGCTTGCTGCCGGTGTCAGTGCTGCTCGGCGCGGGATTCCTGGTCGCGGTGGACACGCTGGCCCGCAGCATTGCCAACGTTGAAGTGCCGCTGGGTGTGCTGACGGCCTTCATCGGCACACCGTTGTTCCTGTGGCAACTCGTAACGGCGCGGCGGGGCTGGCAATGAAGCTGGCCGCAAAAAACCTGGCATTCGGTTATCGCGACCGCCGTGTCGGCAGCGATGTCACGCTGGAACTGGCCGCGGGCGAAGTGTTGTGCCTGCTCGGCCCCAACGGCAGCGGCAAGACCACGCTGTTCAAAACGCTGCTCGGACTGTTGCCGCCGCAGGCCGGGACAGTGCTGATCGATGGTCGTGATGCACGTAATGTGGCGCGTGACGCCATTGCGCGGCAGATCAGTTATGTGCCGCAGGCGCATGGCGCGTTTTTCCCGTACAGCGTCAGTGAGACGGTGCTGATGGGGCGTACTGCGCACCTGGGTTTGTTCTCGACGCCGTCCGCAGGCGACCACACGGCAACTGCGGCGGCCATCGAGCGCATGGGCATCACGCATCTGGCGGATGCGATTTACACGCAGATTTCCGGCGGCGAACGGCAACTGGCGCTGATCGCGCGCGCGCTGGCGCAGGAGGCGCGGGTGGTGATCATGGATGAACCGACGGCGAACCTCGATTTCGGCAACCAGGTGCGCGTGCTGGAGCGCATCCGCGCGCTGGCGGGCGAGGGTATCGGCGTGCTGCTGTCGACGCACGATCCGGATCACGCCTTTTTGTGCGCGGATCGGGTGGCGATGCTGCATCAGGGGCAACTGGTGGCCTGCGGTAGTGCAGACGAAGTGATGACCGCGGAAAATTTGCAGCAGATTTATGGCGTGGCAGTGGCCGTTGCTGCCGTGCCATTGCGCAGCGGCGACACGCGCAAGGTCTGCCTGCCGCTGGGCCGGACGTAAAAGCGGGTGACCGTGAAAAAATGTAAGTCATTGTTTTTATTGATATTTAATTTATTTCTTGGAGCGATCACACTGGTCTCGTCCGGGCATGCCCATGCGCAAGCTGACATTCCCGCAATCGCCGCAGCTTCCGATCTGCAGTTCGCGCTGGAAGCCATTACTGTGCGCTTTCGTGGCGAAACCCGAAAAGATGTGCGTCTGTCGTTCGGCTCCTCGGGTAATTATTTTCGCCAGATTGAACAGGGCGCACCGTTTCAATTATTCCTGTCGGCAGATGAAGATTTTGTGTTGCGATTGCATCAAGCAGGAAAAACGAAAGATCGCGGCAGGCTGTATGCGATTGGGCGCATCGTATTGTTCGCACCCAAAGGTTCACCACTGAACGTGGATGAGCAGATGGCCGGCCTGCGGGAGGCAGTCGCCGGCAATCGCATCAGTCGTTTCGCCATCGCCAATCCTGAGCATGCACCGTACGGCCGCGCTGCCGAACAGGCGCTGCGCAAGCTGGGGTTGTGGGATGCGCTGCAGGGCAGAATGGTGCTGGGTGAAAACGTGTCGCAGGCCGCGCAGTTCGCCGCCAGCGGTTCGACGCAGGGCGGCATCTTCGCGTATTCGCTGGCGCTGTCGCCGAGCGTATCAAAGCAGGGTCGCTATGTGCTGCTGCCTGAAGACCTGCATCAGCCGCTGCGTCAGCGCATGGTGCTGGTCAAGGGGGCGGGTGAGACTGCTCACGCGTTTTATGCCTGGCTGCAGCAGCCCGCAGCGCGAAAAATTTTCGAACAATATGGTTTCAAGCTGCCAGTCGGTGCGCCCGGATAAATCATGGACTGGTCCGCACTCAATCTTTCACTGAAACTCGCCGCCTGCACGGTGCTGATCCTGCTGCCGCTGGGAATCTGGGCGGGACACGCGCTGGCAGCGCAGCAATTCCGCGGCAAGGCCTGGGTCGAGGCGCTGCTGGCGCTGCCGCTGGTATTGCCACCGACCGTGCTCGGGTATTACCTGATGGTGGCGATGGGTGGCGCGTCACCCATTGGCCAGTTCTATGAATCCTGGATCGGCCGGCCGCTGGTGTTCAGTTTTGAGGGGCTGCTGGTCGCCTCGGTGATTTTCAACATTCCGTTTGCGATCCAGCCGATGCAGCGCGGCTTCGAGGCCATCGCACCGGAAGTGCGCGATGCCGCGGCTTGCTGCGGCCTGACGCGCTGGCGCACATTGTGGCGTATCGAACTGCCGCTGGCCTGGCCCGGCATCCTGTCTGCGGTGGTGCTGACGTTTGCGCACACGCTGGGCGAATTCGGCGTGGTGCTGATGGTCGGCGGCAACATCCCCGGTGAAACCAAGACCATCGCCATTGCGATCTATGACCGCGTGCAGGCTTTCGATACCGCCGGTGCCGGCCTGATGTCCGCCCTGCTGCTGCTGATTTCGCTGGTGGCGATCGGTGCTGCTTATTTCACAACCTCGCGTACGCGGACGCGCCGCCATGGCTGAGCCCGGTATCCGCATCCGCCTGCAGCAAAGCGGGCCGATTCCGTTGCAGGCTGAACTTGGCTGTGCGCCGGGCGAAATACTGGCGCTGGTCGGGCCGTCGGGCAGCGGCAAGACCACCATCCTGCGTGCGATTGCCGGGTTGCTGCGTGTCCGGCACGGCGCCATTCATTGCAATGGCGACTGCTGGTTTGATGACCAACGCCAGATTTTTACCGAAACCCGTCAACGACGTGTCGGTTACGTATTCCAGAACTACGCATTGTTCCCGCACCTGAGCGCCCTGCACAACGTGATGGAAGCCATGCTCGAGCTGCCGGTGGCAGAGCGCGAACGTCGTGCGCGCGACGTGCTGGCGCGGGTGCGTCTCGCCGGACTCGAAGACCGCGTGCCCGCTGCGCTTTCAGGCGGGCAGCAGCAGCGCGTCGCCGTGGCGCGTGCGCTGGCCCGCGAACCACAGGTGCTGCTGCTCGATGAACCGTTTTCTGCGGTGGACCGCGCGACGCGGCAACGACTGTATCGTGAACTGGCCGAACTGCGGCGTGAACTGGCGATGCCGGTGATCCTGGTCACGCATGACCTTGATGAAGCCATGATGCTCGCGGACAGGATGTGTGTGCTGCACCAGGGACGCACGCTGCAATCCGGTGATCCCTATGCGGTGATGACACGTCCGGACACCGTTGAAGTCGCCCAGCTGGTCGGCCTGCGCAATGTATTCCGCGCCGGTGTGGTCGCGCATGATGCGGAACGCGGCGTAACGATCATTGAATGGCGCAGGCATCGCCTTGAAGCGCGGTTGCAGCCGGATTTCAAAGTGGGGCTGCAGGTGACCTGGGCGATTCCGCAAGGTCACATCGTACTGCACCGGCGCGACCGGCCGTCACGCGGCGAACGCGAGAATCCGGTGTCCGGCGTGGTGACGGAGTATCTGGCGCTGGGCGAAAACGCCGCGCTGACCGTGGCCGTCAACGGACCCGGCCGACCGCCGCTGTTCATGACCGTGCCTGCTCACACGGCGCGCCGCAATGGCATCGTTCAGGGCGTGGAGATCGGCGTCTCCCTGCTCGCCGAGGGGATACACCTGATGCCCGCCGACGAATCGCGCACGCCCGCTAAACCTGTTTGAATGGTAGGGCTGTAAGGCGGGAGGAGTGAAGCCTGCGCAGAGCGGGAGGAGTGAAGTCTCCGCAGGGCGGGAGTAGCGCAGCGGATCCCGCCTTCAGGGCATAGTCACGACTGAACGGCGGGATTCACTGCGTTCCTCCCGCCCTACGTGAATTGGTATCACGGAGCGAGCTGTTGTAGGGCGGGAGTAGCGCAGCGGATCCCGCCTTTTGGGTTCGACCGCCGCGGTGGACTGGTAATATTGACTCTTGACCCATTTGCTTAATCAAAAATGAAAATTTTCGGCTTCGCCGGTTATTCCGGCAGCGGCAAAACCACGCTGATTGAAAAACTGATTCCGCTGTTTGTGCAGCAGAAGCTGCGGGTATCGCTGCTCAAACATGCGCACCACACCTTCGATGTTGACCAGCCAGGCAAGGATTCCTATCGCCATCGCCATGCCGGCTGCACCGAGGTGCTGGTGACCTCGTCGCGGCGCTGGGCGCTGATGCATGAGCTGCGCGGCGCGCCCGAACCGGGCCTCACCGAACAAATCGAGCGACTGTCACCCTGCGACCTGCTGCTGGTGGAGGGTTTCAAACACGAGCATATTCCCAAGCTGGAGGTATATCGTGCGGAAGTCGGCGAATCAATGCTGCATCCGCACGACAGCAACATCGTTGCCGTGGCCAGTGATGCGAAGGTGGATACGAAGCTGCCGCAATTCGACCTGAATGCGCCGCCGGCGATTGCCGAATTCATCCTGCAGCATGTCGGCCTGCGTACGGGCGCGCAATGATTACCCTGCTTTATTTTGCCCGGCTGCGCGAAGTGCTCGGTACTGGCCGGGAACAACTGCTCCTACCGGCGGGTGTCACCACACTGCGCGCGCTGCGTGCCCATCTCGCGCAGCGCGGCGAGGCTTGGGCAAAGGAAATGGCTGAAGGGCGAAACTTGCGCGCGGCAGTGAACCAGACTGTGGCTGCGGCGGATGCGCCGGTGGCCGATGGCGACGAGGTTGCGTTTTTTCCGCCGGTGACCGGCGGATAATTTAATAAAAAAAATTAGTTACATAGATTCCTGGCAAATAACCCGTTGCCGTTTGCATTGCCGAAAGTGATACTTTAGTATCACTTCATGAAAACCGAACTGGTGACCACCCTTAAACGCGAGGCCACTGAGCTTATCGCCGAGCTTGAGCGGGATCGTGAGCCCATTCTTATTACGCAGCATGGAGTGCCGAGTGCTTACCTCGTGGACGTCGAGTCCTATGAGGCCTTGCAGCGTCGAATGACTTTGCTGGAAGGCATTGCCCGGGGTGAAAAGGCGGTTGAGGATGGCCGTACGTTATCGCATGCAAAAGCCAGGCAACGCATGGCGCGATGGCTGAAGTAGTCTGGACGGAACCAGCGCTTGGTGATCTGGACTCAGTTGCAGATTACATCGCTCTCGATGACCCGCAGGCCGCGCAACAGTTGGTACAGCGAATTTTTCATCATGTCGTGCAACTGGCCAAACACCCGCAGTCCGGTTCACAACCCCAGGAACTTAAGGGATGGCGTTACCGGCAGATAGTGGAGTCGCCCTGCCGGATTTTTTATCGACATGAGGGTGGGCGAGTCTGCATACTCCATGTGATGCGTGCGGAGAGGTTGCTGGGCAAAGGGCGACTCGCACCGCGAGACAAGCGGCGACGCAAACAATAACCGCGAATCATTTCTGGTCAGTGGAGAGGGTATGAGCGTACGCGTACAGCAGCAAGACTTCGACATCAGCGCCGAGATCGCCGCAATGCGCAGCGGCAATCCGAAAATCGGTGCCATCGCGAGTTTTGTCGGCGTGGTGCGCGACGTTAACGACGGCGACAGCGTGGCGACCATGACGCTGGAGCATTACCCGGGGATGACCGAAAAATCCATCGCGGCGATCATCGATGAGGCGCGCGCCCGCTGGGAAGTGCTGGATGCGCTGGTGATCCATCGTGTCGGCACCCTGAAACCGACGGATCAGATCGTGTTGGTGATTGTCGCCAGCACCCATCGCGGCGATGCCTTCGCCGCCTGCGAATTCATCATGGATTACCTGAAGACCCAGGCGCCGTTCTGGAAAAAAGAAATCACGCCGCAAGGCGGGCGCTGGGTGGATGCGCGGGTGACCGATGACAAGGCGGCTGAAAGATGGGAAAAATCAAGGCAGGGTAAATAACTGTCCGGAACTGACAGGCCGGAACTAACAGGCCGGGACAGCCTGATGCTGTGTTCTAAGAGCGCCTGACAAAATGACATTTTTGAAGCCCCTCATCCTGCCCTCTCCCCGCATGCGGGGAGAGGGTAAATTTAATTTTGTCAGGCGCTCTTAATACAATGACTTACTTTGATTCAATGCGCGGCTTCTCAGAATTTTTGATTTTATCGGCGTTCATCTGCGCTCATCGGCGGTTAACGCTTTCTGATTTTGATATGGGCTCTCTCTAAGTCCGCCCGTAGGTATCCTCAAAGCGCACGATATCGTCCTCACCGAGATAGGCGCCGGACTGGACTTCAATCATTTCGAGCGCGACTTTTCCCGGGTTCTCGAGCCGGTGTTTGGTGCCGATGGGTATATAGGTGGATTCGTTTTCAGCGACCAGGAAGGTCTCATCGCCGCGGGTCACCCTGGCCGTGCCCTGGACAACGATCCAGTGTTCAGCGCGATGATGGTGCATCTGCAGTGAAAGCGCTGCGCCCGGATTGACGACGATACGCTTGACCTGAAAACGGCCGCCGGCGTCGATGCTGTCGTAGTAACCCCATGGCCGGTAGATTTTGCGATGCGCGTTTGCCTCCGTCCGGCCTTCGCGTTTGATCCGTGCCACAACGTCTTTGACTTGTTGCATGTGGCTCTTGTTCGCCACCAGCACGGCATCCGGTGTCTCCACCACGACGACGCCTTCCAGTCCGACCACGGCCACCAGCCGTGATTTGGAAATCGCCAGCGTATCGCGGGTGGCCACGGCCATGACATCCCCATGCAGCACGTTGTTGTCCGCGTCCTTGTCGCCGATCTGCCACAGTGCGTCCCATGCGCCGACATCCGACCAGCCGGCGTCGAGCGGGATGACCACACCCACGCCGTCAGCCAGTTTTTCCATCACGGCGTAATCGATCGAATCGGCGGGGCAGGCGGCAAACGCATCCTTGCCGATACGCAGAAAATCCTGATCCACGCTGCGCGAGGCAAAAGCACTGCGGCATGCGTTCACGATGTCCGGTCGTGTGCTGCCCAGTTGCGCGAGCCAGAACGAAGCGCGCATCATGAAAATGCCCGAATTCCAGAAATATCCGCCGCTGGCGAGATAATCCGCGGCCGTGGCCGCATCCGGCTTTTCGACAAAGGCATTGATCGACCGGGCATCCTGCTGTCCTGCCAGGGCGGTGCCGGCATGGATGTAACCGTAACCGGTCTCGGGATGAGTGGGCCTGATGCCGAAGGTCACCAGATTTCCGCCTTCGGCGAACGCAGCCCCTAGGGCAACCGCGCTGCTAAAGGCACGGGTATCAATGATGATGTGGTCCGCAGGCATGACCAGCATCACCGGATCATCACCCGCCTGCAGCGCGATCAGTGCGGCCAGCGTCAGCGCCGGAGCCGTATTGCGTCCGACAGGTTCGAGCACGATGCTGGCCGGCACGATTCCGGTCTGGCGCAACTGCTCGGCCGTGATAAAGCGGTAGTCCTCGTTGGCGACAACGATGGGCGGGCACACTTTTCCGCCGGCAACAGCGAGCGATTTGTCCACGCGCCGCGCTGTCGCCTGCAGCAGGGTGTGATCTCCGCTGAGGGCCAGCAGTTGCTTGGGATATTGTTCGCGCGACAAGGGCCACAGGCGCGTGCCCGATCCCCCGCAAAGGATGACGGGCTGCAGGTTCATTTGTTTTTCAGCGCTTTTTTGCTGGCAAGGTATTCCGTGAATTCCTTGCCGACTTCCGGATGCCGCTGTCCGAATTCCACCATGGCCTGAAGGTAGCCGATCTTGGAGCCGCAGTCGTAGCGCACACCCTGGTAGCGGTGGGCGAGAACCTGCTGCTCGGTGAGCAGGCCGGATATGGCGTCGGTGAGCTGGATTTCTCCGCCGGTGCCCGGCTTCACGTTTTCAAGATGATGGAATATGCGCGGGGTAAGGATGTAGCGTCCGACCACGGCGAGGGTTGAAGGCGCGTCCTCGGGTTTCGGTTTCTCGACAATGGCATCCACTTTTTCCAGCCGTTCCGTCAGTGCCTTCGAGGCGACGATACCGTAACTCTTGGTGTCGTCCCGCGGCACGTTCTGCACGCCCAGCACAGAGCAGTTGTAATAGTTGTAAGTTTCGATCATCTGCCTGACTACCGGCGTTTCGGCATCCAGCAGATCGTCCGCCAGCAGCACGGCGAACGGCTCGTTGACGATCGCGGGTTTGGCGCAGAGTACAGCGTGTCCCAGGCCCAGCGCGTCCGTCTGGCGGATGAAAATGCAGTTGACATTTTTCGGCAGGATATTGCGTACAGCCTTCAGCATTTCGACCTTGCCGTGGATCTCAAGTTCGTTTTCAAGCTCGTAGGCCTTGTCGAAATGATCCTCGATGGCGCGCTTGCTGCGCCCGGTAACGAATATCAGGTCAGTAATACCCGATGCTACGGCCTCTTCAACCGCGAACTGGATCAGCGGTTTATCGACGATGGGCATCATTTCCTTCGGACTGGCTTTTGTTGCGGGAAGGAAACG
>JBBQAO010000035.1:0-32469 GCA_038316355.1 Burkholderiales bacterium | reverse complement strand
TTCGAAATCCGTTCTCGGGATCAGCCTAGCCGCCATGCCGCTTTTTGCCTTCGGATTGAACCACCAGACCGCGCCGCTGGACGTGCGCGAACGGGTGGTTTTTGGCGCCGAACAACTGACCCAGGCGCTGCGCGACCTGGTAGACCGCCGGCCGGTCAGCGAAGCCGCGATCATTTCGACCTGTAATCGCACGGAGGTGTACTGCTCGACCGCCGAGCCGCGCAAGGTGGTGGACTGGCTGGCGGGTTATCACCAGCTGAAGCCGGCGCAGATAGCCCCCTATCTCTACGAGCTGCCGCAGGATCGCGCCGTCAAACACGCCTTCCGCGTTGCCAGCGGTCTCGATTCGATGGTGCTGGGCGAACCGCAGATTCTCGGCCAGTTCAAATGTGCAGTGCGCTCCGCCGAAGCGGCAGGCACGATGGGCTGGCTGCTCAACAAACTGTTTCAGCGCACCTTCTCGGTGGCGAAAACCGTACGCAGCGAAACCGACATCGGCGCCAGCACGGTATCGATGGCGGCCGCAGCGGTGCGTCTCGCCGAACGCATCTATCCCAGCATTACCGAACAAAGCGTGTTGTTTGTCGGCGCCGGCGAAATGATCGACCTCGCGGCGACGCATTTTGCCGCGCATCATCCGCGGCGCGTGACATTTACCAACCGCACACCGGCGCGCGCGCAGCAACTGGCCGATCGTTTTTTCGGCCATGTGATTCCGCTGAATGATCTCGCCGCGCAGCTCGCGCTGTACGACATCGTGATCTGCTGTACCGCCAGCCCGCTGCCGATCATCGGCAAGGGCCTGATGGAAAGCGCGCTGAAAGCGCGAAAACACCGGCCGATGCTGATGTTCGACCTTGCCGTGCCGCGCGACATCGAGGCCGAAGTCGGCGAACTCGACGATGCCTTTCTCTACACCGTCGATGACCTCGGCCAGATTGCGCGCGAAGGCATGGACCAGCGCAGCAACGCCGCGGCACAGGCCGAAGTCATCATCGAAAACCAGGTGTCCGATTTCATTCACTGGCTCGCCAATCGCGAACTGGTGCCGACCATCCGTGCGTTGCGCGATACTGCGGAACGCGCGCGGCGCCACGAACTCGAACGCGCACAAAGACGACTGGCGCATGGCGCCGACCCGCAGCAAGTGCTCGATGCGCTGTCGCAGGCACTGACGAACAAGTTCATGCATCCGCCGTCGCATGCGCTGAACCACGCGGCACAGGATGAGCGCGACGAACTCGCGGCGCTGATCGCACGGCTTTACCAGATTCAGCGGCCCGAGTAGCGGCACTTGGTTATCGAGTGTTCAGATGAGCTGTTTCCGTTCGCCCTGAGCCTGTCGAAGGGCGGGATCACGCGATTGGGCTTCGACAAGCTCACCCCGAACGGGGTTATTTTTGTTGTAAAAATTAATCGCTGCCGCGCCTGTCGTGGGCAGAGCCCGTATTCATGAAACCCAGCATCGCCGCCAAACTCGATCAATTGTCCAATCGACTGGAGGAGACGATTGATCTCCTCCAGTCGATTGGACGATTGATCTCCTCCACTCGATCAATTGTCCAATCGACTGGAGGAGATCAATCGTCTGCTCGGCAGCGAATCCGCAACCGCCAGCATGGACAATTACCGCAAGCTCACACGCGAACACGCCGAGCTGGGGCCGGTGGTCGAGTTGTACCGGGCATACCAGAGCAGCGCCGCGGATCTGAAAACCGCCCAGGAAATGACGCGAGACCCGGCCAACGATCCGGCAACACGGGAATTTGCCGAAGCCGAAGTCGCAGAAACCCGCGCCAAGCTGGAGGGCTACGAGGCGGAACTACAGAAACTGCTGCTGCCGCGTGATCCCAACGACGAACGCAATATTTTTCTCGAGGTGCGCGCCGGCACCGGCGGCGACGAGTCTGCGCTGTTCGCGGCGGAATTGTTCCGCATGTATGCGCGCTACGCCGAACGAAAACGCTGGCAGGTCGAAATCATTTCGGAAAGTGCGTCGGATCTCGGCGGTTATCGCGAGATCATCGCCCGCATCATCGGCCAGGGCGCGTATTCAAAACTCAAGTTCGAATCCGGCGGCCATCGCGTGCAGCGTGTGCCGGTCACCGAAACCCAGGGCCGCGTACACACCTCCGCCTGCACTGTTGCGGTGATGCCCGAAGCCGATGCCATCAGCGAGATCGTGCTCAATCCGGCGGACATGCGCATCGACACTTTCCGTGCGTCGGGTGCCGGCGGCCAGCACGTCAACAAAACCGATTCGGCGATTCGTATTACCCATCTGCCCACCGGCCTCGTCGTCGAATGCCAGGACGACCGTTCACAGCACAAGAACAAGGCGCGCGCGCTGGCGGTACTGGCGGCGCGGCTGAAAGACAAGCAGACGCGTGAAAAGCAATCCAAAGAGGCGGCAACGCGCAAATCGCTGATCGGCAGCGGCGATCGTTCCGAGCGCATCCGCACCTACAATTTTCCCCAGGGCCGCGTCACCGACCACCGCATCAACCTGACGCTGTACAAGATTGCGCAACTCGTTGATGGTGATATCGATGATCTGGTCGATGCGCTGGCGGCCGAGCACCAGGCCGAACAGCTGGCGCAACTGGCTGAAGAGCAAGGCGCACCGTAAGCCATTGTTTTTAATAAGTTATTTATAAAACCCCGATGCCCGGCGCGCCGACCATCCGTGAGGCCTTAGACGCCGCCCAGAAGGCTACAAGCCGCATCGATGCGCGCGTGTTGTTACGCGAGGTGTTGCAGCAAACCGATGCGTATTTGCTGGCGCATGATGATGAGCTGTTGACTGCTGAGCAGGCGCAGCAGTACGTCGCACTGGTCGTGCGTCGTGTTGCCGGAGAACCCATCGCCTACATCACCGGCAGCCGTGAATTCCACGGCCGCGAGTTTGTTGTAAGCCCAGCCGTGTTGATCCCGCGGCCCGAAACCGAATTGCTGGTGGAACTGGCACTGCAGCGTTTGCCCGCTGGTGCACCCAGCCGCGTGCTCGATCTCGGCACCGGCAGTGGCTGCATCGGCATCACCATCGCCGCCGAACGGCCGCAGACGCAGGTCACGCTGGTCGATGCTTCGGAGGCTGGACTGGAAATCGCTCGCGCCAACGCGGCGCAGTTGGCTCCGGCCAACACCACGCTGCTGCTCAGCGACTGGTATGCAGTGATTGGCGACGAACGTTACGACCTGGTCGTAGCCAATCCGCCGTATGTGGCGGACGGCGACGCACATCTGCAACAGGGCGACTTGCGGTTTGAGCCACGCTCAGCATTGGCTTCCGGTGTCGATGGTCTGAGTGATCTGCAACAGATCATTGCGCGGGCACCGCAGCATCTGTGTGCGGGTGGCTGGCTGTTGCTGGAACATGGCTTTGATCAGGCGGTAGCGTGTGCGTGGCTACTGGAGGCGGCAGGGTTTCAGGATGTTTTTAATGCGCCCGATCTTGCGGGGCGGCCCCGCGTCAGTGGCGGGAGGGTCTGCGATGCATGAAGGGGACAAGGAAGCAAACAACAGGGCGGCCCGCAATGAAAAAAAGGAAGCCTGGTTGCGCGCCATCTACGACAGGCATCTCGGACAGTTTCGCGCTGCCGCCGACATGACTTCAATCGTTATCGCAGGCAACACCCACCACGCGATGGACGCCTTGCTGGAACAGGATCGGGCGAAAGGCGCGGGCAGCGAAAATATCAAGTGCGGAAAAGGCTGCAACCACTGCTGCCATGAAGCGGTCGAAATCTGGCCGCAGGAAGCAGCGCTGCTGGCAGAAACCTTACGTGCGACCAATATGGCGCTGGATCATGCACGCCTCGAACGCCAGAGCCATTACACCGTGGATACCTGGCGGCAGCAGCCGAAGGCCGACAAGGCCTGCGCATTTCTCGGCAGCGACGGCGCATGCACGGTGTACGAATCCCGGCCCAACGCCTGCCGCAAATTGCTGGTGGTGACTGATCCTGTATTGTGCGACGCGGAGCAACACAAACCCGACAGAGTCGGTCGCTGGTTCAGTTGGGAAGCTGAATTGATGGAATCGGCGGCGCTGGAGGTTTTTGGTGCTGCCTTGATGCCAGGATCGTTGCTGGCGGCAATTAACGCGAAGTGATCCGCGATTTCGGTTCTGCGATTTCGGTTCTTGACCGGGGCGGCGGGCCTCGGTAAACTTATATCCGATAATTTTGCTCAAGTAATTTTACAGAGCACTATTTCCACCTAGCCATTCAGCCCAGCATTGGAGTCAGCCATGTCAGTTCAAGACGAAATCAAGAAGCAGGTGACCGGCCACAAGGTCGTGTTGTACATGAAGGGTTCGCCCGATTTTCCGCAGTGCGGTTTTTCGGCGAACGCCATCAGCATCCTGCGCGCCTGCGGTGTCAACGAAATGTTCACCGTCAACGTGCTGGAAGAACCGGAAATCCGCCAGGGCATCAAGCAGTACGCCAACTGGCCGACGATTCCGCAGTTGTATGTGGCTGGCGAGTTTGTCGGTGGTTCGGATATCGTCACCGAGCTTTACCAGAGCGGTGAACTGCAGAAAATGCTGCAGCCCTGATTTTCGCGCCCCCGAAAAAAAACCGGCGGTTGCCGGTTTTTCGTTTCACGTCCTCTAACCGTTCAGATAACGATACGCGACTTGTGCGAGCAGGATGACCGCCATGGTCAGCAGCATGCGGCGCATCCAGATCTTGTAGGTTTCGCCGTTGATGCGGCTGCGTACCCGCGTGCCGATCAGGCAGGTGACGGTGGCCACCGCGGCCAGTGGTAGCGTGAGCAGCCACAGCGACGGCGCGGCGATGTCGCTGGCGGCCAGTGTGCCGAATTGCGCGACCTTGCCGGCAAAAAACGAAATGTTCATCGCTGGCACCAACAGCAGCGGTGGCAGGCCGATGCCGAAGTAATAAATGATCAGAGGGGGTGCCGCTATGTTGGCTGTGCTTTCGCTGATGCCGCCGAGCAGGCCGAAGATCAGGCCGAAGGCCTTGTCGTGCCGGCGCATCAACGCGGATTCGCCGCGGCCCAGCCGTTCCATGTTCAGGTAAAACAGGATTACGCCGGCGAGCAGCAGTGCGTAAGGGAAATCCGGGAACAGCACGAACAGCCGTGCGCCGATCATCGCGCCCAGCAGCGCCAGCAGGGACATCCACCAGAAACGGCGCAGGACATCGACGAATCCGGGACTGCGAAAAATGCTGATGATGACCGTGGCAATGCACGGGATCAGCACCATGATGACGGCGAACTGCATGTTGGTGGCGGCCGCGATCAGCGGCGTCGCAATCATCGGGAAACCCATCCCCAGGGCACCCTGCACCCAGCCGGCTGCGGCGATGATGATCACCACGTACGCGATCAGCCACGGCGAGTAGGACTCCAGACCCGGCACGATGACGGCGGTTTAGTGGTGGTCGCGCGCGCGGTTCAGCGCGAGCGCGACGACTTCAGAAACATGAAGGGCATTGCGATCGGTGAGTTGCGCAATCTGTTCGCGGCAACTGTAGCCGCTGGCGACGATCATGGTGTGTTCGCTGGCGGCGCGCACCGCCGGCAGCAGTGCGGCCTCGCCGGCTTTGACCGAGACGTCGTAGTGCTTCGGGTTGAAACCGAAAGCGCCGGCCATGCCGCAACACCCGGATTCTACGGTGTGCGCACGGATGCCCAGCCGTTTCAGCAACGCCATTTCGCCGGCCATGCCGAATACCGATTTCTGGTGGCAATGGCCGTGCACCAGCGCCTCGCCGCCGAGTTGCGGCGCGTCCCAGTCGCTGATGTTCATCAGGAAATCGCTGAACAGATGGGTTTGTTTGCTCAGGCGTTGCGCCAGCACATCATCAGGGAAAAAATTCAGCAGCTCGTCGCGGAATACCGACAGGCAGGCCGGTTCGAGGCCGATGATGGGCACGCCGGCGCGGATGTCGGCTTGTAATGCATCGAGGATTTCGCGCAGATGCGCGCGCGCGCTGTCGAGCATGCCGAAGTCGTACAGCGGCCGGCCGCAGCACAGGTGTTTTTGCGGGATGGTGACGGTGTAACCCAGCGCTTCCAGCACTTCAACTGCGGCGGCAGCAGAACCCGGCTGGAAATGATTGTTGAAGGTGTCTGCCCACAGGATGACCCGGCCACGTGGGCCGGTAGTCTGTGCTGCGGCACGCCGATGCAAGAACCATGCGCGGAAGGTGCGGCGGGCGAATTCCGGAATTTCACGCTCACGCGCTACGCCACCGGCGAATTTGAGCAGTGTTGCCAGGCCCGGTGTATGCGTCAGCAGGTTGATCAGGCGCGGTGCCAGCGAGGCAAACCGTGCCCAGCGGCTGATCAGGCCCATCGTATAGGCCTGCACCGGTCGCAGCCGGCCCAGATAGTGATGATGCATGAACTCGGCCTTGTACGAGGCCATGTCGGTATGCGTCGGGCAGTCGCTTTTGCAGCCCTTGCAGGCGAGGCACAGGTCCAGTGCTTCCCGCACTTCCTCGTTGCGCCAGCCGTCATGGATGATTTCGCCGCGCAGCATTTCCGCAAGCAATCGCGCACGGCCGCGCGTCGAATAACGCTCTTCACGCGTCGCGCGGTAACTCGGACACATCACACCGCCGGTATGCGCGCGGCATTTGCCCATGCCGACGCAGCGTTCGACGGCACGGTTGAAGCCGTGGCCTTCCTGGCTGATGAATGAAAATTGTGTGGCAGGGCGTGCCGGTTTGTAATCGGGGCCGTATTTCAGGTTTTCGTCGGCACGGTAAGGGTCAATGACTTTGCCCGGGTTCATCCGGTTGTCCGGATCCCAGATTGCCTTGAATTCGCGGAAGGCCTGCATCAGCTCTTCGCCGTACATGATCGGCAGGAATTCGGCCTTGGCCTGGCCGTCGCCGTGTTCGCCGGACAAGGATCCGCCGTATTTGACGACCAGCTCGGCCGCCGCGCGCAGGAAACTGCGCCAGACCTTGATGCCTTCAACAGAGCGTGTGTCGAAGGTGATGCGGGCGTGGATGCAGCCGTCGCCGAAATGGCCGTAGAGCGAAGTCTGGTAACCGTGACGGTCCACCAGTGCCTGGAATTCGCGCAGGTAATCGCCGAGGCGCAGCGGATCGACGGCAGCATCTTCCCAGCCGACGACGGGATCGGGCTGGTCGGGATGGATGGTCAGTGCGGTGGCGGAGGCCGCGGTTTCGCGGATGGTCCAGATGCGTTCGCACATCGCCGGATCGGTGATCAGCCATGAGGAAGGTTTTAACGTCTGAGGCGCCAGGGGTTTGCCCGCGAAATGTTCCACCAGCGCTGCAGCCTGCGCACCCGCCGCATCCACGGTGTCGGCACCGAACTCGATGATGATCCAGGCATTGCCCGCCGGCAGCAGCGCAATGTCTTCGCCGCGCAGCCCGCGTTCGCGCAGGCCGCCGATGATGCGTTCGTCGAGGCCCTCGGTGGCAATGGGCTGGAACGGCAGAATTTCAGGAACAGCATCGCCGGCCAGATAAATGTCGGGGAAGCCCAGCACCAGAATGACCCGTGACCGGGGGCTGTGCACCAAGCGGGTTTTCGCCTGCAGCGTGAACACGCAGGTACCTTCGGTGCCGACCAGGGCGCGTGCAACGTTGAAACCGTTTTCCGGCAGCAGTTGGTCAAGGTTGTAGCCGGAGACGCGGCGTTTGATTTTCGGGAACCGGGTACGGATCAGTTCGGCGTATTTGTCGCGCAGCGCGCGCAGCCGGCCGTAGATTTCGCCGCGGCGGCCGCCGGCGCGGATGATACGCACCAGATCGTCTTCACTGGTCGGGCCGACGGTCAGGCGCAGGCCGTCATAAGTGATGATGTCCAGGGTTTCGATGTTGTCGACGGTTTTGCCCGCCATCACCGAATGCGCGCCGCAGGAGTTGTTGCCGATCATGCCGCCCAGCGTGCACCGGCTGTGTGTCGCGGGATCCGGGCCGAAGGTCAGCCCGTGTTGTTCCGCGGCATCACGCAAGGTGTCGCAGACGGCGCCCGGTTCGACCCGTGCGGTGCGCGCGACCGGGTCGATTTCCAGTACGCGGTTGAGATATTTGGAGGTGTCGATGACCACCGCAATGTTGACGCACTGGCCGTTCTGCGAAGTGCCGCCGCCGCGCGCCAGGATGGGCACGCCGTGTTCGCGGCACAGGTCCAGCGTGGCGGCGATGTCTTCGATGCTGCGCGGGATCACCA
This sequence comes from Burkholderiales bacterium, assembly GCA_038316355.1. Classification (GTDB taxonomy): domain Bacteria; phylum Pseudomonadota; class Gammaproteobacteria; order Burkholderiales; family SG8-41. The sequence goes on along the minus strand of JBBQAO010000035.1, from coordinate 24,282 downwards.
CGCCGATCGGCACCTGGCGGTAATTCGAGGCGTCGGCAGAATAGGCCGCACGCGCGCCGGTATCAAAACGGACTTCGCCGGTGATGCGATGTTGCAGCTGCTCGGCCAGCGCGGCAGGGTCGGCGGCAGTCAGCAGCCGGTGGCCATCTACGGGGGCGTTCAATTCAACTCCGGGTTCGGGGTGCGGCGGGAGACATCAGTAGCCGGATTGTAGCCTGCCAGATAAAACCGCAGCCAAAACAATGGCTTGCATCAAATGCACGCCCCAAAAAACAATGAAATTAAATAATAAAAACAATGAGTTAAACGTTTTTGTGCAAGCGTTTGCACCCGTCTGGCCGGCGGCGTATCATGCGAAGCCGCCGGTCGAATTGCCAGCCGGTCAGGCAAGATTTTTAATCAAGCTGCGGTGCTGTGTGCCTGTGCTGGAGCGGGCCGCGCCCCATGCCGCCACCCTTTTTACTGCGGAGGAAGTTTCCCATGAATACCCTGGCAGACAGCAAAAACATCGCCAAAGCGGCCATTGCCGGCGGCAAGGTGCGCATGACCCCGTCCGAGGCCTTCGTCGAAACGTTGGTGGCGCAAGGCGTCAAGGATACTTTCGGCATTGTCGGTTCGGCCTACATGGATGCGCATGACCTGTTCCCGCTGGCCGGCATTCGTTTTCTGTCGGTGGCGCATGAGCAGAATGCCGCGCACATGGCCGACGGGTATTCGCGGGTCACTGGTAAACACGGCGTGTGCATCGCGCAGAACGGTCCCGGCATCACCAATTTTGTCACCGGCATTGCCGCAGCGTACTGGGCGCATTCACCAGTGGTCTGCGTGACGCCGGAGTCGGGCAGCCTGAGCATGGGGCTGGGCGGCTTCCAGGAAACCGAACAACTGCCGATTTTTTCGAAAATCACCAAGTGGCAGGTGCACGTCAATTCCCCGCTGCGCATCGCCGAGCTGACCGGCCGCGCTTTCGACATCGCAATGGCCGAACGCGGCCCGGTGCAGGTCAACATTCCGCGCGATTATTTTTATGGCGAGGGCGATTACGATATTCCGCAGCCGCACAAGCTGGAGCGCGCAGCCGGCGGTCCGGAATCGCTGGACGCTGCGGCACGCATGCTGGCCAAAGCCAAGTTCCCGGTGATTCTCTCCGGCGGCGGCGTGATCATGAGCAACGGCATCAAGGAATGCGCGGCGCTGGCCGAGTATCTGACCGCGCCGGTGGTCAATTCCTATCTGCACAATGATTCATTCCCGGCAAGCCACGCCCTGTGTTGCGGCCCGCTGGGTTACCAGGGCTCGAAAGCGGCGATGAACATCATTGCCAGGGCCGACGTGGTGCTGGCGCTGGGTTCGCGGCTGGGACCCTTCGGCACCTTGCCGCAGCACGGCCTCGACTACTGGCCGAAAAACGCGAAGATCATTCAGGTCGACGTCGATTCGCGCATGCTCGGGCTGGTCAAAAAAACCACGGTCGGCATCTGCGGCGATGCGAAGCTGGCTGCAGTTGCGCTGCTCGAACGCGTCAAGGCATTGGTCAAGTTAACACCGAACAAGGCGCGGATCGCCGAAGTGCAGAAAGCGAAAAAAGCCTGGACCGAGGAACTCGACAAATGGCCTTCGCCGAACACCAAGACGCGCATCGGCCCGCGCCAGGCATTGGCCGCACTGGCGCGCGCAATGCCGAAAAACGCGATGGTCTCCACCGACATCGGCAATGTGTGCTCGGTATCCAACAGTTATCTGCATTTCGAACAGGCGCCGTCGTTCCTCGCCGCAATGAGTTTCGGCAACTGCGGTTACGCCTTCCCGGCGGTGATGGGCGCCAAGGTCGGCCGCCCGGATCGTCCCGCCATAGCCTACGTCGGCGACGGCGCCTGGGGCATGAGTCTGAATGAGGTCATGACCTGTGTGCGCGAAAAAATTCCCGCCATCGCCGTGGTGTTCAACAACGGGCAGTGGGGCGCCGAGAAAAAGAACCAGGTCGATTATTTCGAAAACCGCTTCCTCGGTACCAACCTGCAGAACCCGAATTTCGCCGATGTTGCGGAAGCCATGGGCGCGCAGGGACTGACGGTAGAGCACGTCGATGAGGTGGGTGATGCGCTGCGCGCGGCAGTACGTTCCAACAAGCCGACGGTGATCAACATGATGCTGACGCAGGAACTGGGCGACCCGTTCCGGCGCGATGCCTTCCGCCAGCCGCAGCGGCTGCTGCCCAAGTACCGCAAACACAGCGCGAAGCAGTATCGTTAGTTAATCAGGACTATCCGCCACGAAAAAAGCCGGCGTTAGCCGGCTTTTTTCTCCGAGCTGACCCCTGCGATGAGAACACGCTCCAACAAGGCCGCCCGGCTTGCCGACGTGGCGAAACTCGCCAAGGTGTCGACGGCGACGGTGTCGCGTGCACTGACACTGCCGCACAAGGTCAAGGCGCGCACGCTGGAGCGGGTGCAGCAGGCGGCGCGCAGCCTGGGTTATGTCGCGCACGGCGCAGCGCGCGCTCTGGCGTCGCGGCGCACGCACACCATCGGTGCCGTGGTGCCGACGCTGGACAATGCGATTTTTGCCAATACCATCCACGCGCTGCAGCGCACGCTGGATGCCGCGGGTTATGTGCTGCTGCTGGCCAGCCATGATTTCAACGCCGACATCGAAGCGCGCGTCACGCGAACACTGATTGAGCGCGGCGTTGACGGGCTGGTGCTGCTGGGTACGACGCACCACCCCGACATTTACCGGATGATCGAAGCCCATGCCGTGCCCTACGTGCTGACCTGGGCCTTCGACGAAAGCGGCAACCATCCCTGCGTCGGTTTCGACAACCGGGCTGCCGCGGTGCGCATCACCAATTACCTGCTTGACCTCGGGCATCGCCGCTTTGCCATGGTCTCCGGCATCACCACTCACAATGAACGTGCTCAGGAACGCCTCGCCGGCGTGCGCGCGGCGCTGGCGGCGCGTGGCATCACGTTGCCCGCGGATCGTGTCGTCGAAAAACCGTACACCCATACCGGCGGCCGCGAAGGTTTGCGCAAACTGATGACGGGGCAGGAGCGGCCGACCGCGGTGATCTGCGGCAACGATGTGCTGGCCATCGGCGCGGTCGCCGAATGCCATGTGCAGGGACTGGCGGTGCCGGGCGATGTGTCGATCACCGGTTTTGACGACATGGAAATTGCCGCGTTGATGACGCCGGCGCTGAGCACCGTGCGTTTCCCGACCACCGACCTCGGCATTTATGCCGCCAACCACCTGCTGCTGCGGCTGGAAGGCAAGGCGGTGGATCTGCGCTGCAAACTGGCAACGGAACTGGTGGTGCGCGAAAGCGCTGCAGCACCACGGCCGGATCAGGCGTAAAAACGCCCGGCCGCACAGGTCAGCGCGAATTACAGCAATATTTTGCGCGCCTTGGCGATTGCCGCCTTGACCCGCGCCGGCGCGGTGCCGCCGATGTGGCTGCGGCTGTTCATCGAGCCTTCCAGTGACAATGAGTCAAAAGCGTCGGCGGTGATCAGCGGCGAAAACTGCCGCAGGTCGTCGAGTGAAAGTTCGGCGAGGTCGCAGCCACGCATTTCGGCAAAACGCACTGCCTGTGCCACGGCTTCGTGGGCTTCACGGAAGGGCAGGCCTTTTTTCACCAGGTAATCGGCGAGATCGGTCGCCGTGGCATAACCTTCGCGCGCCGCGGCGCGCATCGCATCGGCGTTGACGGTGATGCCCCCAACCATGCCGGTGAACACCGCGAGGCTCATCATCAGCGTGTCCACCGTGTCGAGCAGCGGTTCCTTGTCTTCCTGGTTGTCCTTGTTGTACGCCAGCGGCTGACCCTTCATCAGGGTCAGCAGCGCCACCAGGTGGCCGTTGACGCGGCCGGTTTTGCCGCGCACCAGCTCCGCAACGTCGGGATTCTTTTTCTGCGGCATGATTGATGAGCCGGTGCAGTAACGGTCGGCGATGTCGATGAAGCCGAAACGCGGGCTCATCCACAGGATCAGTTCTTCACTGAAGCGCGACAGATGGATCATCACCAGCGCGCCGGCAGCGACGAATTCAATCGCAAAGTCGCGGTCGGACACGGCATCCAGCGAATTTTCGCAGACGCCGTCGAAACCCAGTTCCTTGGCCACCATCTGCCGGTCGATCGGGAAGGAAGTGCCGGCCAGCGCTGCGGCGCCCAGCGGCAACCGGTTGACGCGCTTGCGGCAGTCGGCAAAACGCTGCGCATCGCGCGTGAGCATTTCGAAGTAAGCCAGCAGGTGATGTGCAAATGACACCGGCTGCGCGACCTGCAGGTGGGTGAAGCCCGGCATCACCGTATCAGTATGGTGTTCGGCCAAATCCAGCAATGCCCGCTGCAGCCCCTTGATCAATGTCTGCACATGGTCGATTGCCGCGCGCAGGTAGAGTCGCACGTCGGTGGCGACCTGGTCATTGCGTGAGCGGCCAGTGTGCAGCCGTTTGCCGGCGTCGCCGACCATGTCGGTCAGGCGGCGTTCAATATTGAGATGCACATCCTCGAGATCGATGGACCAGGGAAAGGTGCCGGCACGGATTTCGTCGCCGATGGCAGCGAGGCCTTTTTCGATGGCTTCAAGGTCGATTGCTGTCAGGATACCCACGGCATGCAGCATGCGCGCATGCGCCACCGATCCCTGGATGTCGAATTCCGCGAGCCGCTGGTCGAAGCCGACGGATGCGGTGAAGCGTTTGACCAGATCATCAACCGGTTCGCTGAAACGCCCCGACCACGCTTTGGTGGCGTTCGGCTTCGCGCCGTTTTTCGTTTTTTCTTTTGCCGACATGAATATTTATATTTACAAGGCCTGTTTACAGGCCCTGCTAGAATGAAACTGCCATGGCACGGAGTATAAATCATATTGCCAACGCCGGCCCCCTGCCGGACTTCCGCAATTTCGGAATTCTGTTGCGCATCGTGCTGATCGTGAACGGTATTGCACTGCTCGCGGCGCTGCTGCAGGTGCCGACGCTGCGCGAATGGCCGGCGCAGTTCACGGAAAACGCGGCACTGGTTGAGCCCTTATTGATATTGAGCCTGCTGGTGCTTGCCGCCGCGGGTGATACGCTGCGTCGTTTGCCTTATGCGATGGCGATTGTTGCCATCGTGGCGATTGAATTGGCGCTGACAGCAGCGCTGCATTTCGTCACCAGCGGACTGTTTTTTTTCGAGGCGCATTCCCTGCCGCGCTGGTTGTGCGTGGTGGCGCTGGCCACAGGCATGTTGCTGGGGTACTTCGACCTGCGCGGGCGCGCCTTGTCGCCGGCGCTGGCCGAAGCGCGTCTGCAGGCTTTGCAGGCACGCATCCGCCCGCATTTTTTGTTCAACAGCATCAACGCCGTATTGTCGCTGGTGCGGCAGGAACCGCGGCGCGCCGAGGCGGCGCTGGAAGATCTGGCCGGACTGTTTCGCGCACTGATGGCCGACAACCGGAAATTGACGCCTATTTCGCAGGAAATCGAGCTGTGCCGCCAGTATCTGGAGCTGGAACAGTTGCGGCTGGGTGAGCGCCTGCAGGTGGAATGGCATACCGAAAACATGCCGCCGGATGCGTTGGTGCCGCCACTGGCGCTCCAGCCCTTGCTCGAGAACGCGGTGTATCACGGCATCGAGCCGGCCGAAACACCCGGCGTGGTGAGCATCAATATCCATGTCGCCCGCGACCGTTTGCATGTGGTGCTGCGCAACCCGTACCGGCTGACCGGTGACCACCATGTTGGCAACAAGATGGCGCTGGCCAACATCCGTGAACGACTGCAGCTGCATTTCGACGTCGCTGCGGAACTGACGACGCAGGTCGGCGAAAACACTTTTGAAGTGCGCATGGTCATGCCATATCTGAAGGCTGAGTGAGGGTGAAGGAATGAGGATGAAAGCGTGACCGCCGCACCGCGCCGCGTATTGATCGTCGATGACGAGGCGCCCGCGCGCAGCCGCATGCGCGACCTGTTGGCGGACGTCAATGCCGAATTGCCGGTAGTGGTTGCCGGCGAAGCGGCCAACGGCCGTGATGCGCTGCTGATTGCCGAGGTCGGCGACGTGGATGTCGCGCTGCTCGACGTGCGCATGCCCGGCATGGACGGCATCGAAGTGGCGCGGCACCTGCAGCAGCTGGCGGCACCGCCTGCGGTGATCTTCACCACAGCGTACGATGCTTACGCGATCCAGGCTTTCGAACTGCATGTGATCGATTACCTGCTAAAGCCGATCAAGGCCTCACGTTTGCAGGAAGCACTGTCGCGCGTCGAGCAAAAAACCGGGCTGAATCCTAAAATCCTGCGCAGCATGCAGCAGGCACCGCGCAGCTGCCTCAGCGTGGGCGAGCGCGGGCGGGTGCACCTGATTCCGCTGGAGGAAATCCTGTTCCTGCGCGCCGAACTTAAATACATCACGGTGTGCACCGCTGCGCGGGAATTCCTGATTGAGGAATCACTGGTCCAGTTGGAAGAGGAATTCGCCGAACGTTTTGTGCGTGTGCACCGCAATTGCCTGGTGGCGTGCGCTGCCATTCGCGGTTTTGAGCGGGTCGGTGCGGAGTCCGGCGAGGGACCGTGGCAGGTGGTGCTGGCCGGACTTGAACAGCGTATCCCCGTGAGCCGCCGCCAGCAGCACATCGTGCGCGAGTTCGCCCGTTAACGGATACGCGGTCGCATGCGGGTCAGCCCCGCTTCAATCGCCTGTTCGATGTACAGCCGGTAAAAATCGTCGGCCAGCAGGCCGGTGATCGGCGGCGCGACCCGCTGGCCGTCGGCATCGAATACGATCAGCGTCGGCACGCGTTTGATGCCGAAACTGCGCGCGTACTCGCGTTGCGTGGTGGCGGCACCGGCAAAGTCGCGCATCGGTGTGCTGCGATCGACGTCGATTTCGCGGATCAGCACGCGGTTCTGCCATTTTGGTTCGGATTGCAGTGGCAGCAGGTAATCGCGCCGCGCGACGGCGCAGTACGGGCAGGACTGCTGCATGAAGGCGATCAGCACCGGTGTGCGGCGCGTCCGCGCGATGGCGGCGGCTTGTGCCAGATCGTCTGCTGCCAGCAACTGGGCGCTGGCCGGCGCAGCGCCCAGTATTGCCCATGCTACAATCAGGCAGCACCAGCACTTAAAAATATTCAATAAAATCAATATGATACAGAGTCCCGCTAGCCGTCGGCCCGATTCAGTGGTGATTGCCACGCGCGAGTCCGCGCTGGCCTTGTGGCAGGCCCGGCATGTGCAATCCGAGCTGCAGCGATTATATCCGGGACTGCCGGTATCCATCCTCGGCATGACCACGGCCGGTGACCGCAACCTCGACAGTTCTCTGGCCAAGATCGGCGGCAAGGGTTTGTTCGTCAAGGAACTCGAAGATGCGCTGGCCGACGGCCGTGCCGACATCGCAGTGCATTCGATGAAGGATGTGCCGATGCACCTGCCCGACGGATTTGCGCTGGCGGCGGTGCTGGAACGCGCCGATCCGCGTGATGCCTTCGTTGCGAATGATTTCAGCAGCCTGACCGGATTGCCCGCGGGCGCGCGGGTCGGCACCTCCAGCCTGCGCCGCGAGTGCCAGTTGCGCGCGCAGTTTCCCCGCCTGATGGTTGAGCCGCTGCGCGGCAACGTGCAGACGCGATTGCGCAAACTCGACGACGGCCAGTATGGCGCGATCATTCTTGCAGCGGCGGGGCTGAAACGCCTTGGCCTTGCCGACCGCATTACTGCGCTGCTGACTCCGGAAGAGAGCCTGCCCGCCGTCGGTCAGGGTGCGCTCGGCATTGAATGCCGCAGTGATCGCGGCGATTTGTTTGAATTGCTGGCACCGCTGGTACACCAGCCGACACAATCTTGCGTGTATGCCGAGCGCGCGTTTTCGCGCACGCTGGCCGGCAGCTGCAATGTGCCGCTCGCCGGGTTTGCCGAACTGAGCGGCACGCAGTTGCGCCTGCGCGGACTGGTCGGCGCGCCGGATGGATCCCGGGTGGTGCGCGGCGAAACTGCGGGCGCGGCGGCAGATGCCGAGGCGCTGGGCATCGCGCTGGCCGAAGACCTGAAACGCCAGGGTGCTGCCGATATCCTCGCGGCGCTTGCACCATGACCGCTGCCGGAGCGCTGGCGGGCCGTGGCATCGTGGTCACGCGGCCGGCCCATCAGGCCGGATCGCTGGCCGGGATGATCCGTGCTGCCGGCGGCCATGCGATCATTTTTCCCGCGCTCGAAATTCTGGATCCTGCGGATCCGCAGCCGCTGCTCGACGCGATCGACCAGCTGGACACTTACGATCTCGCCATTTTTATCAGCCCCAACGCCGTTACGCGGGCGATGAGCCGGATTATTGGACGACGATCCTGGCCCGCCGGGTTGCGCGCGGCCGCGATCGGCAAGGGCGGGGTCAGGGAACTCGAGCGTTACGGCATCCGCGAGGTGATTGCGCCGCAACGCGCTTTTGACAGCGAACGCCTGCTCGAAATGCCGCAGCTGCAGGCGGTCAGCGGCCAGCGTGTGCTGATCCTGCGCGGCGATGGCGGGCGCGAATTGCTCGGTGACACGCTGGCTGCGCGCGGCGCGCAGGTGAATTATGTGGCCTGTTATCGCCGTGCGCGGCCGCAGGCGGACGCAGCGCCGCTGCTGCAGGCCTGGGCGTGCGATGCCGTACATGCGGTGATCGTGACCAGCAGTGAGGGTTTGCGTAACCTGTTTGTGATGCTCGGCAAGCCCGGCGAACCCCTGTTGCAGCGCACGCCGCTGCTGGTGCCGCATCCGCGCATCGCCGTTGTCGCACGGGAACTTGGCTGCCGGGAGGTCGTTGAGACGGCGCCCGGGGATGATGGACTGATCGAAGCCTTGTTGCGGCAGTCCACAGCGAAATAGCCGCAGCACACGCATGTTATTCTTCAAGTCATGAGTGAAGAACGCACACAAAACGGCAATCCAGACGCAACACCGGGGGCTGTTATCCCTGCCGCGCGTGCTGCCGGGAGTGGCGGCGCGCTGCCGACGCTGGCGCTGCTGGTGGCGCTGGCGGCATTGGTTTTTTCCGGTTACCAGTGGTATCAGGATCGCAGCTCGGATAACGTGCTGCGCAGCGAACTGGCGCGGCGGCTTGCCGATATGGAAACACAGAACAAGGATGCCGGCGCGCGCGTAGTGCAGGCGATGGCGGCATTGCGCGAAGCAGAGGTCAAGGTGGGCGTGCTGGAAGCAAAACTCGCGGAATCGCAGAACCAGCAGGTCGCGCTCGAAGCCTTGTACCAGGAACTCTCACGCAATCGCGACGAGTGGGCTTTTGCCGACATCGAACAATCCGTGTTGCTGGCCAGCCAGCAGTTGCAGATTGCGGCCAACGTGCGCACCGCGCTGATCGGTCTGGAGAACGTCGAGGCACGGCTGCAACGCATGGACCAGCCGCGCTACAGCGCCCTGCGCCGTGCGCTGACGCGGGACATCGAACGGCTGAAAGCGCTGCCGCTGGTGGATGTCTACGGCACCAGCGCGCGGCTGGATGACGCGATTGCCGCGATCGACCGCTTGCCGCTGGCGATGGATGCGCGCGCGCAGCCGGGAGCCGCCACAGCCGCAGCATCGACGGTGCCTGCCGCGGAAGTGCCGGCCTGGGAGCGTGTGGTGGGCGAGGCGTGGCGGGAATTGCGCCAGCTGGTGCGCGTGCAGAGTGCCGGCGTGCAGGATGTGGCGCTGCTCGCGCCCGAACAGGCTTTTTTCCTGCGTGAGAACCTGAAGCTGCGCCTGCTCGGTGCGCGCATTGCCTTGCTGTCGCGCGACGGCAAAAGTTATCAGGGCGATCTGCAGGCGGCGTTATTGGCTCTGCAGCGTCATTTCGACAAGCGTGACGGCACAGTGATGGCAACTGCGGCGGGGCTGCGCAAGCTGCAGGCGGCGCAGGTGCAGATCGATTTGCCGGACCTGCAGGACACGCTGGAGGCATTGCGCAAGCTGCGCCTGCCGCGCGCCAAAGGGGCGGCGTAAGCGCGCCCCTTAACCTTTCCCGTCCATCACACGATGCGCTGGCTGATCTGGATTCTGGTGTTGGGCGCCCTGGCGACGGGGCTGTCGCTGCTGGCGCGGCTGAATACCGGCTACGTGCTGGTGGCGCTGCCCGGCCATCGCGTTGAACTGTCGCTGAATTTTGCGCTGCTGCTGATGGTGCTGGGTTTTACGGCAGGCTATTTTCTGGTGCGTCTGCTGGCCGTCACCATTGAGTTGCCGGGACGCGTGCTGCGGTTCCGCGCGGCGCGGCGCCGTGAAACCGCGCATCGCACGCTGGTCGATGCGTTGCGCGAGTTTTTTGCCGGGCGTTATGCCAAGGCTGAAAAAATGGTGAATCAGGCGGTGGCACTGGGTGAGCCCGGCGATCTGGGGGCTGTCATTGCAGCGCGCGCCGCCCATGAGCTGCGAGAGCCCGGACGCCGCGATGCCTATCTCGCACAACTGGCCACTGATCCCGCGCGCCCCGACGCTGCAGCGGCGATCAGCGCGGCGCAGATGCTGCTCGACGAGCGGCGACCAGAAGACGCGCTGGCGGCACTGGCGGTGTTGCCGAAAAAACATACTGCCGCATTGCGCCTTGAATTGCGCGCGCGACAGCGTATTGGACAATGGGAGCAGGTTCACGCATTGATCGACCAACTGGAAAAACGCAGCGTGTTCAGCACCGAGCAGGCAGATGCCGAACGCCGCCATGCCTGGCGGCAGTTGATCCAGCGCAAGCATGGGGAGGCGCGGGAGCTTGCCGCAATCTGGAAGCGCGTGCCCGACCGCTATTCCCGGGATACCGTCGTTGCCGGCGCCGCCGCCGGGGCGTTTCTCGGGTTGGGGCAGCACGCCGAGGCAGCAGCCATCATCGAGCGCAGCCTCGACCAGGAATGGGATGGCGGGCTGGTCAATCTGTATGGTGAGTGCGTCAGCGCCGATGCGCTGCGGCAGATTGAGCGTGCGGAGCGCTGGCTCAAAACGCATCGTACAGACGCTGCGCTGCTGCTCGCACTCGGACGTCTGTGCGCACGGCAGCAGTTGTGGGGCAAGGCACAAAGTTACCTGGAAGCGAGCGTTGCGCTCGAACCGACGTACGCGGCGCATCTGGAACTCGCGCAACTGCATGAAGGCCTGGGGCGCGTCGATGCAGCGCGAGCCCATCATCACGCCAGTCTTGAGCTGGCGGTTGCGCAACTGAACCGGACAGGCGCCGCGCGTCGGCGCAAACCGGTCTGACCGGATACCGGGTTACGGCGTGGCGGCTGGTGTGAAGGCGTCAGCGTAAAACGCCGCTTCCGGCAGGCCGCAATGCGCGAGAAAATCGCGGCGCACGGCGTCGATCATCGCCGGCGCGCCGCAGGCGTAGACCTCGTGTCCGGACAAATCCGGCAGGTCCTCCATCACTGCTTCATGCACCAGGCCGCGGCGCCCGCTCCACACATCCCCCGGACCCGCATCCGACAATACCGGCACATAGGTGATGCCGTGTTCGCGTTGCCACGCCAGGGGTAACTCGTTCAGATACAGGTCGGCTGCGCGCTGTGCGCCGCGGTAGAGCAGCAGCGGACGTTTGATCTTGTGATGTATCGCGTGTTCGATGATGGCCTTGATCGGCGCAAACCCGGTGCCGCCTGCTATCAGCACTGCGGGTTTGATGCTGTCCTCGCGCAGATAAAAAGTGCCGAGCGGGCCCTCGAAACGCAGGATGTCCTTTTCCTTCATCTGGGTGAACACCTGGATGCTGAACGGCCCGCCATAATTGCGCAGATGCAATTCGAGCAGGCCATCGTCATGCGGCGGATTCGCCAGCGACAGGCTGCGGCGGGCGCCGTCGCGCAACAGAATGTCGATGTACTGGCCGGCGAGAAACTGCAGGCGTTCCGAAGTCGGCAGCCGGAGCCGGAGACGCATCACGTCGGGGGCGACCAGATCCAGCGATTGCACCCGGCACGGCAGCGTTTTCACAGGGATGTCCTTGACCGCGCCGATTTCGCGGCACTCGATGATCAGATCGGATCGCGGCTGCGCCTGACAGAACAGCGCCATGCCGGCCGCGCGCTCATTGGCGTTCAGCGCAGTGTCCCGGGATTTGCCGTGATCAACGAAACCCGCGGCGACCTTGCCCTTGCAGGAACCGCAGGTGCCGTTGCGGCAGCCGTAGGGCAGCCGGTAGCCTTCGCGCAGCGCGGCCTCGAGCACGGTTTCGCCGTCCCGCGCATGAAAAACATGGCCGCTGGGCCGTAGGATAATTTGGCAGGGCATGGCTCGGAATTCAGGTTGCTGGGCTAAAATAGGACACTATGAAACGGCTGCTGATCATTGGTTGCGGCGACGTGGGCTTGCGCGTCGCCTTGTTGCTGCGCGCGCGGCACCGCATTTATGCGCTGACCCACAACGCGGAGCGTGTTGCCGAACTGCGCCGGCGCGGCCTGATGCCGTTGTTCGGCGATCTCGACCACCCGCACACACTGTCTGGTCTTGCCGGTCTTGCGCACGACGTCATCCACCTTGCGCCGCCCCCCGCACGTGGCTACAGCGATACGCGCACTGCGCATCTGATTGCGGCACTCGGGCGGGGCCGCAGTCTACCACGGCACTTTATCTACATCAGCACCAGCGGCGTCTATGGCGACTGCAGCGGCGCGCTGGTTGACGAAACCAGCCCCCTGCGTCCGCAGACCGACCGTGCGCGCCGCCGCGTCGATGCCGAGCGCCGCTTGCGGGAGTGGGGCGCGCGCACGGCCGTATGTGTCAGCATCCTGCGCGTGCCGGGCATTTATGCTGCCGACCGGCTGCCGGTGACGCGCATCGAACGCGGCACGCCGGCGTTGCAGCCGCAGGACGATACCTATGTCAATCATGTTCATGCCGATGACCTGGCGAACATGGTGATCGCGGCTTTGCATCATGGCCAGGCCAACCGCAGTTACAACGCCAGCGACGATGCACCGCAGAAAATGGGCGACTACTTCGACCTGGTGGCGGATCGGTTCCGGCTGCCGCGGCCGCCGCGCGTGTCCCGCGCCGAGGCGAAGACGGTGATACCGGAAAATCTGTATTCATTCATGGGCGAGTCACGGCGCCTCGCCAACGGGCGCATCAAGCAGGAGTTGCGCGTGCGGCTGCGTTACCCGACAGTGCGCGAAGGCATAGCCGATGCGGATGCCCGGGATCCGCTCCATGTCTGCTGACAGTGAAGTGCTGCTGGTGATTTCCAGTCTGCCGGATCACGCCTCCGCGCAGCAACTGGCACGCACGCTGATCGAGCGTCGACTCGCCGCCTGCGTCAGTGTGCTCGCGCCGTGCACCTCGGTGTATCGCTGGCAGGGCGCAGTGGAAGAGGCTGCGGAAGTGCCGCTGCTGATCAAGACCACGACCGGCCGTTATGCCGAACTTGAATCGACCCTGCTCGAGCTCCACCCCTACGAACTTCCGGAGATCTTCGCTGTCCCAGTGCTGCGCGGACTGCCCGGGTATCTTGACTGGGTCGACGCCGAAACCAACCCTTCCGGAACGGCTTCCCCGTCTTCACCATGACTCTGCGCTGGCTGTTCCTAGTGTTCACGGTTTGTGCGGGTCTTGTGCACGCCGCCGAGCCCGAACTGCTGGATCCGGAAAAGGCCTTCGTGTTCAGCGCCCGCGTTGCCGGGCCCGATGCCGTCGAGGTGCGTTATGTGATCGCCAAGGGTTATTACCTGTACCGCGACAAATTCCGCTTCACGCTGGAGCCTGCGGCGCTCGCCAGTGGCGGCGCACAACTGCCGCCCGGGCTATTGAAGAAGGACGAGTTTTTCGGCGAGACCACGGTTTACCGGGACGAGGTGCGCATCAGGCTGCCGGTCAATGTCGCCGGCGGGATTGATCGGGCAGTGCTTACGGCGGTGTCCCAGGGTTGTGCCGATGTCGGCGTCTGTTATGTGCCGGTGGAACAGAAAGCGGACTTGCGGCTGGCTGCCGCGGGTTCCGGCGACGGGGCGATGGAGCGGCTTTTTTCGAGTGCAGGCAATGCGGCATCCCCGGCGGCCGTGACGGCGAAAGGGGAGGACGACCTGATCGCCGACCTGTTTCACGGCGAGACTTGGCTGCTGATCCTGAGTTTTTTCGGCTTCGGCCTGCTGCTGTCGTTCACGCCCTGCGTGTTGCCGATGGTGCCCATCCTGTCCGGCATCATCATCGGTCAGGGCCGGAAGATGACCCGCAGCCACAGCCTGTTGTTGTCCGTCGCCTATGTGCTGGGCATGGCCATCACCTACGCGCTGGCCGGTGTCGCCGCGGGATTGTCCGGCGCGCTGCTGTCGGCGGCACTGCAGAATCCCTGGGTGCTCGGCGCTTTTGCCGCGGTGTTTGTCGCACTGGCGCTGTCGATGTTCGGTTTTTACGAATTGCAATTGCCGACCGCGCTGCAGTCACGTCTGGCCGACGCCAGCGGCCGCCTGCACGGCGGGCATTACACGGGGGTGTTTGTGATGGGCGCGCTGTCGGCGCTGATCGTCGGTCCCTGCGTCGCTGCGCCGCTGGCCGGTGCGCTGCTCTACATCTCGCAAAGCGGCAGCGCGGTGCTTGGCGCCAGCGCACTGTTCGCGATGGCGCTGGGCATGGGCGTGCCGCTGCTGGTGGTCGGTGCATCAGCCGGCGCGTTGCTGCCGAAAAGCGGACCGTGGATGGAAACCGTCAAACGCTTTTTCGGCGTGATGCTGCTGGCGGTGGCGATCTACCTGGTGTCGCCGGTGCTGCCGGTGACCGTGCAGATGCTGGCCTGGGCCGCGCTGCTGGTGTTTACCGGAATTTACCTGCGCGCCATTGATCCCCTGCCGCTGGCCGCCGGCAGTTTCGCCCGGCTCAGCAAAGGTGTGGGTGTGATGGCCCTGGTCGCGGGCATCGCTTTTGTCATCGGTGCGTTGTCCGGCAGCCGTGACGTGCTGCAGCCGCTGTCCGGATTGCGCGGTGCGGCGGCAGGCGCCCCGGCCGGACCCGGTGCGGCATTCCAGCGGGTGAGCAACCTTGCCGAACTGGATGCGGCGATTACCGCCGCCAGCGGCAAAACCCTGATGCTGGATTTTTATGCCGACTGGTGCGTCAGCTGCAAGGAAATGGAGCGTTACACCTTTAGCGATCCTGCGGTGCAGTCGCGCCTCGCCGGCATGATCAAAATTCAGGCGGATGTCACGGCCAATACGGCCGAGCACAAGGAATTGCTCAAACGCTTCAAATTGTTCGGCCCGCCCGGCATCGTGTTCTTCGATCCGGCGGGACGCGAAATCCAGGGGCTGCGCGTGATCGGTTTTCAGCCGGCCGGCAAATTTGCCGCGGTGCTTGATCAGGCGCTTGCCATCCGGTGACCCCGGTACGGCGGGCTTTGTTGGTGGCAGGGGTCGGCGGAGCGGCCGTTGCGGCCGGTTACCTCACCCATTTGTGGCGTATTGGCGCGGTGGGCCCGGTCGCTGCGGAAGATGTGGCCGCCACGATTCTCAACAGTACCCTGCATACCCTTGATGGCACCCCGCAGACGCTGGCCGGGCTGCGCGGTCGGGTTCTAATCATCAATTATTGGGCGACCTGGTGCGCGCCCTGCCGCGAAGAGATCCCCTTGTTCGTCCGGCTGCAGCAGGAATATGCCGCCAAAAACGTGCAATTTGTCGGTATCGCTGTCGATCAGGCCGATAAAGTCCGGAGCTTCGCCAAAGAGTTCAAGGTCAATTACCCCCTGCTGATTGCTGGTATCGACGCGGTCGAGTTGTCGCGCAAGGCGGGTAACAAAGCCGGGGTGCTGCCCTACACCCTGATACTGGATCGCTCGGGGAAAATCGCCACCAGTCTGGTCGGTGGCATATCCGAGGCCCGGATGCGCATGGCATTGGCCACGTTGTTGTAGTCTTTTTCCGACAAATACAGGTTAAATTCGCTTAACTACCGGCTTTTCACCGAAATTGGATTAATCGTGCAGGTCGCGAGTCGGCCGCCAGAGGGCCCTGATCGTCATGAAAGTGCGCAGTCTCGGGGTTTT
Source organism: Burkholderiales bacterium (assembly GCA_038316355.1). Classification (GTDB taxonomy): domain Bacteria; phylum Pseudomonadota; class Gammaproteobacteria; order Burkholderiales; family SG8-41. The sequence continues at coordinate 8,297 of JBBQAO010000035.1, read as the reverse complement.
CGGCTAAGTACGCTCAACCCCCCTGATAATGTAGATATTTTCGGTCAATTAAAAGCAAAACAGGCTATCTTGCCGAAATGTGGTTTGCACAGGGCTGTGCTGAGGATGCAGTGCTATCTGGCGGCGTCCAGCGGTTATAATCGCTAAAAACAAACAGGAAAAAAGTCACAAAAAAATCATGGCCAGTCCGAAACATCTGCTATTGCTGAACGGACCGAACCTCAATCTGCTGGGCACGCGCGAGCCGGGAATTTATGGCGCGACCACGCTGGCCGAGATCGAAGCCCGCCTGCAGGCCCGCGCCAAAGCGGAAGGTGTTGCGCTGGCTGCGTTCCAGAGCAACTCCGAAGCGGATCTGGTCGAACGGGTGCAGCAAGCCGGTCGCGATGGCGTCACTTTCATTCTGATCAATCCGGCCGCGTACACCCATACCAGCGTCGCCTTGCGCGACGCGCTGGCGGCAGTGGCGATCCCGTTTGTCGAAATCCACCTGACCAATGTGTTTGCCCGGGAGTCGTTCCGCCGGGAGTCCTATTTTTCCGATATTGCCGTCGGCGTCATCAGCGGCCTCGGGCCGGCTGGTTATGAACTGGCGCTCGATTACGCACTGCGCCACATCAAAAAGGGTTGATTCATGGATTTGCGCAAACTCAAAACGCTGATCGACCTCGTGCAACAGTCCGGCATTGCCGAACTGGAAATCACCGAGGGCGAGGAAAAAGTCCGCATCAGCCGTTTCGGCGCGCCAGGTGCCCCGATGATGATGCCGCAGCAGATGGCGATGCCGGCGGCCATGCCCATGGCCGAACTCGCCGAGCCGACAGCGGCCGAAGCGGCGGAAGCCGAAGGTCACGCCGTGAAGTCACCGATGGTGGGCACTTTCTACCGTTCGGCCACGCCCGGAGCCAAACCGTTTGTCGAGGTCGGCCAGACGGTGAAAACCGGCGACACGGTGTGCATCATCGAAGCAATGAAACTGCTCAATGAAATCGAAGCCGACCGCGACGGCGTGATCAAGGCCATCCTGGTCGAAAACGGCCAGCCGGTTGAATACGGCCAGCCGCTGTTTGTGATCGACTGATCATTTTTTTCCGCCCGCGGCGGGTTCAGCCGGAATCACGCATGGTCGTGAAACACCCGGCAGCCGCGCAATCCCCCCGACCTCACCAGAGCCTGTTAACCATTACTTCATGAGTGCGACGGCGACGACACATGTTTGAAAAAATCCTCATAGCCAATCGCGGTGAAATCGCCCTGCGCATCCAGCGTGCCTGCCGTGAAATGGGCATCAAGACGGTGGTCGTGCATTCCGAGGCCGACGCCGAAGCCAAGTACGTCCGGCTCGCCGACGAGTCGGTGTGCATCGGACCGGCGGCCTCGGCATTGAGTTACCTCAACGTGCCGGCGATCATCAGTGCCGCCGAGGTGACCGATGCCGAAGCGATCCATCCGGGTTACGGTTTCCTGTCGGAAAACGCGGATTTCGCCGAGCGCGTCGAGCAGAGCGGCTTCACCTTCATCGGCCCCAAGGCCGAAACCATTCGCCTGATGGGCGACAAGGTCAGCGCCAAAAACACCATGCAAAAAGCCGGCGTGCCGGTAGTGCCGGGCATGGACGGCGCGTTATCCGAAGACCCCAAGGAAGTGGTGAAGATCGCCCGCCAGATCGGCTACCCGGTGATCATCAAGGCGTCCGGCGGCGGCGGCGGGCGCGGCATGCGCGTCGTGCATACCGAAGCGGCGCTGAAGAATGCAGTCAACACCACGCGCGCCGAAGCGCAGGCGGCATTCAGCAATCCGGCGGTGTACATGGAAAAGTATCTGGAGAAACCGCGTCATATTGAAATCCAGGTGCTCGCCGACAAACACCGCAACGCCTTGTACCTCGGCGACCGCGACTGCTCGATGCAGCGCCGCCACCAGAAGATCATCGAGGAGGCGCCGGCGCCGCTGCTGAACGCCCGCGCCCGCGTCCGCATCGGCGAACGTTGCGCCGAAGCCTGCCGCAAGATCGGATATGAAGGCGTCGGCACCTTCGAATTCCTCTACGAAGGTGGCGAATTCTTTTTTATTGAAATGAACACCCGGCTGCAGGTCGAACATCCGGTGACCGAATGCGTGACCGGGCATGACCTGGTGCAGTTGCAGATCCGCGTCGCCGCCGGCGAAAAACTGACGCTGCGGCAGAAGGACATTGTGTTGAAAGGGCATGCCATCGAGTGCCGCATCAATGCCGAGGATCCGTACAAATTCACGCCCTCGCCCGGGCGCATCACCTCGCTGCACATGCCGGGCGGTCCGGGTGTCCGCGTCGATTCACACGCCTACAACGGCTATTTTGTCCCGCCTTATTACGACTCGCTGCTTGGCAAGATCATTACTTACGGCGATACCCGCGAGCAGGCGATCGCGCGCATGCATATCGCCCTGTCGGAAACCATCATCGAGGGCATCAGCACCAACCTGCCGCTGCATCGGGAATTGATGCGCGACGCCGCTTTCCTGCGCGGCGGAACCAGCATCCATTATCTCGAAGAGCGGCTGGCAAAGCTGACCCGCGCTGAATAACGCGCCACTGCGCCCCGACCGGATCCCATGCCCTGGCTGTGCGCAATTTTGCATGTTGATGAAGCGGCAGTTGAGGAACTGAGCGACGCGCTGCTCGCTGCCGGCGCACTGGCGGTGGATGTGCGGGATGCAGCGGCGGGCACTGCTGCAGAACGGCCGATATTCGCCGAGCCCGGCGAAGCGCCAGCCTCCGGCTGGTGTGCCAACCGCGTCAGCGCATTGTTTGCAATGGACGCTGATCTGCACCTGGTGATTCCGCAGGTGCTGAGCGAGGCCGGCATTGCGCCGGGATCCGAGTTCAGCGTCGAACGCGTTGAAGATGCCGACTGGGTGCGCCTGACGCAAAGCCAGTTCCAGCCGCTGCAGATCACGCCGCGCTTGTGGGTGGTGCCGAGCTGGCATCAATTGCCTGATCCCGCAGCGGTCAACATCGTGCTTGATCCTGGTGTTGCTTTCGGTACCGGCGCACATCCGACCACGCGTTTGTGTCTGCGCTGGCTCGACACCGTGGTGACACCGGATGTTGAAGTAATCGACTATGGTTGTGGCTCCGGCATCCTCGCGATTGCCGCGATGAAACTGGGCGCGCGCGGTGCGCGCGGCATCGACATTGATCCGCAGGCGGTGATGGCAGCGCGCGACAATGCCGGGCGCAATCAGGTGAAAGCGGATTTTGCCGAAGCAAGGGACGAAACCCCGGTCAAACCCGCGCAGATTGTCGTCGCCAACATCCTGGCCAATCCGCTGACCGTGCTTGCGCCGCTGCTGGCGCGGCTGACCTTGTCCGGCGGACGCATCGCGCTCTCAGGCATCCTCGTTGCACAGACGCAGTCGGTGCTCGATGCCTACGCGGCGAATTTCGCCATGCAGTCTGCCGCAACCGACGAAGACTGGGTGTTGCTGACGGGTATTCGCAGGTAGAGTAACGCCCATGCCGCTGCTGACCCGCTGCACGTATTGCCACACCGTGTTCCGCATTACGCCGGAACAATTGCAGGCGCATGGCGGCAAGGTGCGCTGCGGCCGCTGCATGCAGGTGTTCGACGGCATGATTGCGCTGGCGCCGGATGCTTCGCTGGTGCCGGCGCCAGAGATTCCGCAACCGGCAGCGCCTGAGCCCGTTGTTGCCGCAGCCGCGGCTGAACCTGCGCCGGAGAATTCTCCGCCATCACCGGTATTATCTGAAGAACCCGGAGTGTCGATGCAGTCCGGGCCGGAGATGGAAACCCTGCCGCAGGACACAGCAGCCGAGATGACTGCGGATACCGGAGCGTTGCTCGATGTGTCGCCGGAAACGCCAGATGAAACACCCGCACCGGCAGCGCTTGAATTGGAAGCAGAGCGACTGGCAAGCGCTGCTGAAAATCCGTTTATCCATGAACCCGACGAAGCCGTAAAACCCGCACCGCGCCGGCGCTGGCTGGCTGCCGCCTGCATCCTGCTTGCTGTGGGGTTGGCGGGGCAGGTGATTTTTTTCTACCGCGGTGAACTTGCCGCCCGGCATCCGCAGGCACGGCAGTGGCTGAATGCGGCGTGCACACGCGCCGGCTGTACGGTGCCCTTGCCGCGGGTCACCAAGGCGGTCCTGATTGAAGCCTCTGATTTGCAGCTCGTCGACCCGGCGCGTTCGGATCGCATCCAGTTAACGGCGACGTTACGCAACCATGCCGGGCATGATGTGGCATATCCGGCGCTGGACCTGGTGCTGACCAACGCCAACGATCACACATTGGCGCGGCGCATTTTTCTGCCCGCAGAGTATCTGGGCGGCAACCGTGATCCGGGCGCCGGCATTGCAGCGAATGCGGAACTGACCGTGCGCCTGACGCTGGAAACCGGCAATCTGGGCGCTGCCGGTTTTCGCCTTGCGGTATTGCCGGCACCTTTGCGCTAACTCGAATGTTATGTAACTAATTGATTTTATTTAATATTTTAAAGACTCTGGAGCGATCATGAGTACCCCGGAACAACTCAAATACAGCGCCACCCACCAATGGGCGCGACGCGAAAGCGATGGCACGGTCAGCGTCGGCATCACCGATCATGCCCAGGAAATGCTCGGCGACGTGGTGTTCGTCGACAGCCCCGCCATCGGCGGCAGCGTGAAGCAGGGTGAAGTCTGCGGTGTCATTGAGTCGGTGAAAGCGGCTTCGGATATTTATGCGCCGGTCTCCGGCGAGGTCATTGCGGTGAATGCCGGACTGGCGGATGCGCCGGAAAAGGTTAATCAGGATCCATACGCAGCCTGGATGTTCCGCGTCAAACCGGCGGATCCGGCGCAACTCGATACCCTGCTCGATGCCGCGGCGTACCAGAAAATCGCTGACGCTGAAAAAGCCTGACGGACAGCCGATGATGCCGCGTTTCGGTTTTTTCATCAGTTCGTGATACAAGGTTCGTGATACAAGGTTGGTGATACAAGGCTGGTGATACAAGGTTGGTGGTACAAGGTTCGTGGTACAAATGTGCAGCCTGAGCAACACCCCATAACATGGCACGCATGCCGCAGTCCGGCATCGCCTGCGAGATCACCCCTCAATTCACGCATTTATTGGATACTCACAAGGAGAGCAACATGGCAGCAGTCACCCTGGGCGGCAACCCGATCAACGTCGCCGGTAATTTCCCGAAAAAAGGCGACAATGCGCCGGATTTCACGCTGACCGCGAAAGACCTGAAGGATGCCGGGCTCAAGGACTACGCCGGCAAACGCAAGGTGCTGAACATTGTGCCGAGCCTGGACACCCCCGTGTGCCAGACCTCGACGCGCAAATTCAACGCCGAAGCGACCAAACTCAGCAACACCGTGGTGCTGGTGATTGCGGCTGATCTGCCGTTCGCGATGGGTCGTTTCTGCGGCGCCGAAGGCCTTAATGACGTGTTCACGCTGTCGACCTTCCGCAACCGTGATTTCCACACCAAGTATGGCGTCGACATCACCGACGGTGCGCTGCGCGGCCTGACTGCCCGCGGTGTAGTCGTGCTCGATGAAAACAACAAGGTGCTGCATGCCGAACTGGTACCGGAAATCAAGCAGGAACCGGATTACGAAGCCGCACTCGCGGCGTTGAAATAACGGCAGCGGCGGCGCCTGACCCGGCGCCGCTGTTTGTTATCCGGATCCGCGATCCTGCAACAACAGGGGCATGAACATGCATGACGCACCCACCGGTGAAAGCCCGCACAAGGGCAAGACCGGGTTGAAGCGCGTGTGGAACGCGTTTTTTTATTCCATGGACGGCATGCGCGCGGCGTTCCGTCACGAAGATGCCTTTCGTCAGGAAGTTTTTCTTGCGGTGCTGTTGATTCCGGCGGCACTGTTCACGCCGGCCACTGGTATTGGCAAGGCACTGATGATTGCTGTGGTGCTGCTGGTGCTGATCGTCGAGTTGCTCAATTCCGCGGTTGAGGCGGCCGTTGACCGCATTTCGCTGGAGAATCACAAGCTGGCCAAACGCGCCAAGGACATCGGCAGCGCAGCGGTCCTGCTGGCGCTGATCAACGTGCCGGTGGTGTGGGGGCTGGTGCTGTTCGGCTGAGCCCGCAGCGGTGCGCTCCTTCGGCTGTCGCGCAAATTTCATAAATGCTTAACTAGTCCGTCGCATTGCAGCGGCACGATGCGCGTCATGGACGGCGCAGACATCGTATTGCAGCACTATCCGGCCGCCGCACGCAAAATGCGCGTGGCGATGGTCACCGAAACCTATCCGCCGGAAATCAACGGCGTGGCGATGACCATGGGCCGCATCGTCACCGGCCTGCAGGCGCGCGGGCATACCGTACAACTGATCCGCCCGCGCCAGCATGCCGGTGACCGTCCGGCGGAACAGCCCTTGTTCGAGGAGGTGTTGCAACGGGGCGTGCCGATTCCCCGTTACGACGCGTTGAAACTCGGCCTGCCGGCGAAACAGGCCCTGATACGGCTGTGGGCGAAGCACCGGCCCGACATCGTGCATGTGGTCACTGAAGGTCCGCTGGGCTGGTCGGCGCTGGCGGCGGCATCCAAGCTGAAACTGCCGGTGTCGACCGATTTTCACACCAACTTTCACAGCTACAGCACGCACTACGGCGTTGGCTGGCTGAAGACGCCGATCACCGCGTACCTGCGCAAATTCCACAACAAGGCGCTGAGTACGCTGGTGCCGACCGAAAGTCTGCGCGAGGAATTGCAGGCGCTGGGTTTCCGCAACCTTGAAGTGGTGGCGCGCGGGGTCGATACTGCGCAGTTTCATCCGCAGCGGCGCAGTACGGCGTTGCGGCAGACGTGGGGGGTGGTGGACGGGGATCAGGTGGCGTTGTCGGTCGGTCGCCTGGCGCCGGAAAAAAATCTGCCGCTGGTGTTGCGCGCTTATGGGCTGATGCGAGAACTGCAGCCGCGCCTGCGTCTGGTGCTGGTCGGCGACGGGCCCGAACGCGCGCGCCTGATGCGCGAAAATCCCGGGGTGATTTTTGCCGGCATGCGCATCGGCGAAGATCTCGCTGCGCACTACGCGTCCGCCGACGTGTTCCTGTTCCCGAGCATGACCGAAACATACGGCAACGTGACCGTCGAAGCCATGGCCAGCGGACTCGCGGTTGTTGCCTACGACTACGCTGCAGCTCAACAGCACATGCGCCACGGCGCCAGCGGCGTGCTGGTGCCGTTCGCTGCGGCCGATGATTATGTGCAGGCTGCTGCTGCGCTGGCCAACGATGCGCCGCGCGTCAAAGCCCTCGGCGCGCGCGCGCGCACCGTCACCGAAAAACTCGACTGGTCTTACATCGTTGCCGAATTCGAACAGGCGTTGCTCCGGCTGACGGACGAGGTGCCGGCACATGCCGGCGAAGCCCATGCTGTTGCTTGAACGCCTGTCGTTTGAGCGCATCATGCGCTGGGACCTGCGGGTCTGCCTGCGCGTCAACCGGGTTTGTCGCCGGGTCAGCTGGCGCCTGTTGTTCCGCTGCGTCAGTGTGCTCGGCGACGGCATTGGCTGGTATGCATTGATGGCATTCCTGCTGCTGCGCGATCGCGATGCTGCAGTGGTGCCGGTGTTGCATCTGGTGGGCGTCGGCCTGGCGGCCAGCGTTGTTTACAAATGGATCAAAAAGCGCACGCTGCGCCCGCGCCCGTACCAGACTCACCCGGACATCGAACATTTTGCCACGCCGCTGGATCGTTTCAGTTTTCCGTCAGGCCATACGCTGCACGCCGTCGCCTTCACCTTCGTTGCCCTCGCTTATTACCCGGCGCTGTCTTGGTTGCTGGTACCGTTCACGCTGCTGATTGCCGTGTCGCGCGTGGTGCTGGGCCTGCATTATCCGAGTGATGTGCTGGTCGGTGCGGCGCTGGGCGCCTTGCTTGCCGCGGCCTCCCTTGCCATGGCACCGTAAAATAGTTAATAAAAACAAATACTTGTAAGGATTCGGCGGGCATGCTGCGGCGACAATAAAAAACGCGTCCCGCGGGACGCAGTTTTAGTTTGACGGGACCGCGGTTATTTTTTCAGCGCATCGCGGATTTCGCGCAGCAACACAATGTCTTCGGCCGGCGCAGCAGGAGCGGCCGTTGCTGCTTCCTCCGCGCGCTTCATGCGGTTGATGGTGCGGATCAACAGGAACACCGCAAAAGCAACAATGATGAAGCTGATGCAGGTGTTGATGAAGGTACCGTAATTGAAAGTCACGGCGCCGGCTTTCTGCGCGGCATCCACCGACAGGTACGGACCCATGGTCGTGCCTTCGCGCAGCAC
>JBBQAO010000086.1:0-14899 GCA_038316355.1 Burkholderiales bacterium | reverse complement strand
GGTGCCGCTGTCCGAACTCCACGGTGGCCTGCAGGTAGCCGATCTTGGAGCCGCAGTCGTAGCGCACACCCTGGTAGCGATGGGCCAGAACCTGCTGCTCGGTGAGCAGGCCGGATATGGCGTCGGTGAGCTGGATTTCTCCGCCGGATCCCGGTTTTGCGTTCTCAAGATGATGGAATATGCGTGGCGTGAGAATGTAGCGCCCGACCACGGCGAGGGTTGAAGGTGCGTCCTCGGGCTTCGGTTTCTCGACAATCGCATCTACTTTTTCCAACCGTTCCGTCAGTGCCTTCGAGGCGACGATACCGTAACTCTTGGTGTCTTCCCGCGGCACGTTCTGCACACCGAGCACGGAACAGTTGTAATAGTTGTAAGCCTCGATCATTTGCCGGGTTACCGGCGTATCGGCATCGAGCAGATCGTCTGCCAGCAGCACGGCGAATGGCTCGTTGACGATCGCGGGCTTGGCACAGAGTACGGCGTGGCCCAGGCCCAGCGCTTCCGTCTGGCGGATGAAAATGCAATTGACATGTTTCGGCAGAATGTTGCGCACTGCCTTCAGCATTTCAACCTTGCCGTGAATCTCGAGTTCGTTCTCGAGTTCGTAGGCCTTGTCGAAATGGTCTTCGATGGCGCGCTTGCTGCGTCCGGTGACGAATATCAGGTTAGTAATACCCGATGCCACGGCCTCTTCAACCGCAAACTGGATCAGCGGTTTGTCAACGATGGGCATCATCTCCTTCGGGCTGGCTTTTGTCGCCGGAAGGAAACGCGTGCCGAGGCCGGCCACGGGGAAGACTGCCTTGGTAATTTTTGTCATGTTGCGTGGGGCTCCAGAATCTGGTGTGGCTTGCGTGTGGGAAGTTTACCGGTATCCGGGCGTGATTGACGGTTATGGGCCGACGCTGTTCACGCCGGGAACCTGCCGGCCAATTCCGTGGTACTCGAGGCCAAAGCCTGCCACGTACAGCGGGTCATAGAGATTCCTGCCGTCGAAAATGACCGGCACTTTCAGCGCTGATTTCAGTGCGGCGAAGTTCGGGCTTTTGAATTCGCGCCATTCGGTGGCGATGATCAGGGCATCGCAGTCGCTGACTGCCGCCATCGGATTGGCGGCGTAAGACACGCCGGTGGCGTCGCCTATGCAAGTCCGCGCGTTGTCCATGGCGATGGGATCATAGGCCACCACGGTGGCATGGCGGGCCAGCAGTTCGCGGATGATCTCCAGGCTTGGCGCTTCACGCATGTCGTCGGTATTCGGCTTGAAGGCAAGCCCCCACAGGGCGAAGCGTTTGCCGCTGAGATCGTTGCCGAAGCGGCGCACGACCTTGTCGACGATCAGGTGCTTCTGGCGTTCGTTTACCGCACCGAGCGCGGACACCAGGTGCAGATGAACATTGTGTTCTTCGGCCGTGCTCTGCAGCGCGCGGATATCCTTCGGGAAGCAGGAGCCGCCATAACCGATGCCGGCATACAGAAAGTCATAACCGATGCGCTGATCGGAACCGATGCCGAGCCTGACGTTCTCGATATCAGCACCAGTGGCATCGGCGAGTATCGCCAGTTCGTTCATGAACGAGATCCGCGTCGCGAGCATGGCATTGGCGGCGTACTTCGCGAGTTCCGCCGACCGCACATCCATGGAGATCAGGCGGTTGTGGTTGCGGTTGAAGGGCGCGTAGAGCTGGCGCATGGACTGCAGGGCGCGTTCGTCGCTGATGCCGATGATGATGCGGTCCGGGCGCATGAAGTCCGCAACAGCCGCGCCTTCTTTAAGAAACTCCGGATTGGAGACCACGCTGAACTCCGTTGTGACACCACGGCGCTTGAGTTCGGTTGAGATTTCCTGGCGGACGCGATCGGCGGTGCCCACGGGTACCGTCGATTTATCGATCACCACCTTGTATCCCTGCATGTGTTTGCCGATATTTTTCGCGGCTGCGAGGACGTGGCTGAGATCCGCCGAGCCGTCTTCGCCGGAAGGGGTGCCTACGGCAATCACCTGAAAGTCACCATGAGCCACAGCGGCTGCGATATCGGTGGTGAAGCGCAGGTTGCCGATTGCGGTGCAGTTCCTGACCATGGCTTCAAGGCCCGGCTCAAAAATCGGCACGTGGCCTTGCTCGAGCATGGCAATTTTCTTCGCGTCCAGGTCCAGGCAGACCACTTCGTTGCCCACCTCGGCCAGACATGCCCCGGTGACCAACCCGACGTACCCGGTTCCTATGATCGTGACTTTCAAATCAGATGCTCCCTGTTCATTGAATCAAAATAACATCCATTCGTGACAGTAATGCTGAAGACAAGCCGGCAACCGGTCACGTGACAAAGGTGGCAAGCCTGGATAGGTGGCAAGTCTGGATAGGTGGCTTCATCCAATCACGCATCATTGTTGGTCAGATTTTTCTCCGCCCACTGCTGCCAGCGCCAGGTATCGGCACACATGGCGTCAATGTCCAGTTGTGCCCGCCAATCGAGAGTGGTTTGGGCCAGCGCCGGATCGGCGTAGCACTGGGCAATGTCTCCCTGACGACGGGCGACGATGCGATAAGGCACCGTTTTTCCGCTTGCCGTGGCAAAAGCCCGCACCATTTCGAGAACGCTGCAGCCCCGTCCGGTGCCGAGGTTCAGCGTCAGTACGCCGCTGCGCTCCCGCAGTGCGTCGATCGCTGCATGATGGCCGCGGGCGAGATCAGCCACGTGTATGTAATCACGGACGCCGGTGCCGTCCGGTGTCGGGTAATCGTTGCCGTATATCGACAGTTCCTTCAACTTGCCGACAGCGACTTGTGCGACGTAGGGCATCAGATTGTTGGGAATTCCATGCGGATCTTCGCCAATCAGCCCCGATGCATGGGCACCCACGGGATTGAAGTAGCGCAGAAGAGCAATGTGCCATAGTGGGTCTGCCACGGCCGCATCACGCAGGATATCCTCGATCATCAGCTTCGTGCGGCCATAGGGGTTGCTGGCCGACAATGGAAAATCCTCACGGATCGGAACCGATGCCGGTTCGCCGTACACCGTCGCAGAAGATGAAAAAACGAGAGTTTTTACGCCGGCCTTCGCCATACATTCGAATAACACCACGCTGCCCGTAACATTGTTGTCGTAGTAGGCGAACGGCATGACTACGGATTCGCCAACGGCTTTCAGGCCGGCAAAATGAATCACGGCATCGAAGTGGTGAGCAGAAAATATTTTTTCGAGAGCGGGGCGATCGCGAATATCCACCTGAGCGAACCCGGGGCGCCGTCCGGTGATGCGCTCGATGCGATCCAGCACCGAGGTTTTGCTGTTGCAGAGGTTATCGATAATGAAAACGTCTCTTCCCTGCGTCATCAGTTCGACCGTCGTGTGGGAGCCGATGTAGCCAGTGCCGCCCGTAATCAGAATCATGTTCTGTTTCATGGCGTTGGGAAGAGTTCAGCCAGGCACAGCTGCATGGAGGAATCCCAGCCCGGCATTTCCAACCCATAACGTTGCTTGAGTCGGGCGCCGGAAAGCCGGGAATTGGCTGGCCGTGCTGCGGGCAAAGGGTAATCGGCGGTGGTGATGGGCGTTATGGAGCGGCACTTCAGCCGTGCGCCGCGCGCCTGCGCAGCGGCGACGATGGCACTGGCGAAGCCATGCCAACTGGTCTCGCCCGCAGCGGTCAGATTGCAGGTGTCGCTGCCAAAGCTGCCGTTTTTGCGGCGGGCGAGGTCCTGTTGCAGCGCCAGCGCCGTTGTTTCCGCGATCAGCCGTGCCCAGGTCGGCACCCCGGTCTGGTCGGCAACAATGCGCAGTTCTTCGCGTTCTGCGGCGAGCCGCAGGATGGTCCTGAGAAAGTTTTTTCCGCGGGCGGCATACACCCAGCTGGTGCGAAAAATCAGGTGGTCGGCACCGGAGGCGCGTACGGCTTCCTCCCCGGCCAGTTTGCTGCGGCCATAAGCGCCGACGGGGTTGGGCGCATCTAGTTCGGTGTAGGCCACGGTTTTTTTGCCATCGAACACGTAGTCGGTCGAATAGTGCACCAGCAATGCACCGTGGCGCCGCGCTGCTTTGGCCAGTTCAGCCGGCGCGGCGGCATTGATGGTGAGCGCCAAGTCGGGTTCTTCTTCAGCCTTGTCCACTGCGGTGTAGGCCGCCGGATTGACGATCACATCAGGTTTGATCCGGTCTATCTGCGCACCCAGTGATTCCGGTTTTGCCAGATCGAACTGGCCACGCTCCGGAATCACGATCTGGCCCAGAGGCATCAGCGTACGGGCCAGTTCCCAGCCCACCTGGCCCGTAGAACCGGTGAGCAGAATCGTCATCACGGGAATAATTCGGCTTTTGCGAAAGGTATCCCTTTGGCATCCTTGGCCGAGAGCCGGGGTTCTCCGTCGAGGGGCCATTCGATGCCAATCTGTGCATCGTTCCAGAGGATACTGCGCTCATGTTCAGGAGCGTAGTAATCCGTGGTTTTGTAGAGCACTTCGGCGTAGTCGGACAGCACCTGGAAGCCATGTGCGAATCCGACCGGTATCCACATCTGTTTCTTGTTTTCTGCGGAAAGATTATTCGCAACCCAGTGGCCGAAGGTCGGCGAGTTGCGGCGAATATCGACGGCGACGTCAAACACTTCACCGGCGACTGCTCGCACCAGTTTGCCCTGTGGCTGGGTGATCTGATAGTGGAGTCCGCGCAATACGTTTTTCGCCGAGCGCGAGTGGTTGTCCTGCATGATCGGCGGTTTGATGCCGGTCAGGCGTTCGAATTCGCGCGCGTTGAAGCTTTCGAAAAAGAAACCGCGTTCATCGCCAAACACGGTGGGTTCGATCACCAGTACATCGGGGATGGCTGTGGGGATGATTTTCATCAGAACGTTTTATCTAAGCGGGAAAGCGGTTACTCAAGAGACATGGTCTCGGACTTGATCACGAGCCACCGAGCCCGCTCAGCCGTTTGCGGTCGGCCGGGGGGGTGGCCTGCAGCAACTGGTTGACGAATTGATCCTGCATCTGATACGCGCGCTTCTGATCGCCGTCGATCGAGGAAATGCGGAACAGCAGGCCATCGGGAATCTGTCCGGTGAGGCCGTAGCGCAAATCGACGAGTCGTTTCTGCAGTTTGCCCTGTACCGCCTCGTCACCAACGGTAAACCAGTAGGTTACCGGCTCCTGGCGCGGTCCCAGCGTGGTGTACAGGCGTTGCGCCGGGATATCACCGAAGGGGGTGGTCAGCGGTTCTGCCTTGGTGGTGTGCAGCGTGAATCCCTGTGCCGGATAACAAACCTCCGGCTTGTGCGCCTGCAATGCCCCGCGTTGATCCGAGCCATAAGCCAGTGAAAGCATGACCCGGTAGCCCTGATCATTGACATACATGCGCGTCAAAATCTGGCTGTAGAGCTTGTCCAGCAAGGCCTGTGTCTGGGGGTTGACCACCTGCAAGCCGGCCTGGGGTTCTTCGCGCCAGTTGCCAAACTGCTTCGGGATCATGGTGTCCAGCGAGATTGCAGAAAGATCAGCCACCCTCTGTTCTGGACGCAGGACGATGGCGCCTACGCTTGCCGAAAACATCAGCGCGGCCATCAACAAGGCGATGCGGTTTGAAAACATGGTTTACCCTTCAGTCAATTCAGATCCTGCAGTGCGCCACACCCGGTCACCGCGACCGTTTATGGGCGATTATCAGGGAGCAACCCAGGGAGCAACCCAGGGAGCAACCCCCCCAGACATTTTCGCATTGTCATGTTGCCGGATGACGTTATTCCTGGTTCATTCAGCATGGCGGTGTACGGGCGCAGCTCCGCAACGCCGGAGACTATAACAAGTTATAAAAATCAATAACATGGTACGTATCTACTAAGCGTATTTTCTGGGGACTCTGCTGACAGCGCGGCAGGAGTGCAAAACCATCAGCACAACGGGCCTGGCGGGGCGGACCGCGCCGGGCAGTCAGCTTGCGATGCGGCAGTGACTGGCCGGCCCGTGGGCGTCGACTCAGCCAGCCACAGTCAAAACTAATAATTTATTTAATAAAAACAATAAGTTACAGTATTTCTGCGATGTTGATGTCCTGCCCGGCATGTCACTTGAGCTGAATTTCGAAGTTCCCTGCGCTGCGTTCAACCGCGATCAGACCCAGCAGCGGGGCCAGTTGTTGGCGCAACGGCGGTGGAATACGCGCGTTTGCCGTAAACGCAGCATTGCCGCCGCTCGTCCATGCCCCCTTGCCATCGATCTGCAATGGTCCCTGCAGTGTCTGCATGACGACCTCAATCATGGTGCCGCTGCCGGCTATATTCAGCTCATAGTCGCCAAGCGGCGCAACGGTGGTCAGGGCTGAAGTGGCCCCGCGCCATTGCAATACCGCCTTGCCCTCGATCTGCTGACGTCCAACGGCAAGACGGGGGATATGGAGCGACAATTCGCCGCCCAGTTTGAACGGCGCCAGTTTGGGTTCAGCCAGACCCAGCACTGCGGCTGGCAGGACGATGTCGGCGTTGCTCAGTTCGACTCGCGATAAACCGGCTGTCAGGATTGCGCGCCGGGCGGCCTGATCCAGTTCGACCTCGAAGGCGAGATGCCCGCGGAGCAATGACCACGGCTGAAAATGCCACGCAAGGTGATGTGGGTTGCCGATCCGCACACCTTTTTCGCGGAATTCCAGTTGTCCGGATCCAGACCATAAACTGCCTTGTGCATCGGCCAGGCGGACGATGCCGCGGCTTGTACGCTCCAGTCCGGCATCGATGAAGCTTGCCGGCAGGGTGATGACGAGCCCGACAGCATAGGCGGCGAGCCCGAAGGCGCAGGCAACGATTGCCAACCCGGGCGACTGGCGCATTACTGCGATTGGCTCCGGGCGAGGGTGGCGGTGATGCTGACGAGGCCCGCAGTGGACAGGGCTTCTATACGACTGGATTCGATGCGGATTTGCTGTGATTGCAGGGCCTGGGTCCAGTCCAGCCAGGCCGCGAAAGGCGTGGCGCCAAACGTCACCTGCAGCCGATGGCTGTCCTGCACATCGATTTTGAGCAGCACCTGTGACAGCCCCGCAGTGTCGACCTGTGACTGGACCAGAGTGCGGAGATCAGTCGATGACGCGGTCGGAAGCGGTGCGGCGCGCAGTTTTGCGTATTCCAGTGACTGCTGTTCCAGTTGAGCGGTTTGCGCCTGCAGCGTGGCGACGGCGGTTTTCAGCCGGGTGCGTGCCTGCGTTGCTGACTGCAGCAGCCATACATAGAGGAGGATGACGATGATCGCCAGCGCAACCGCCATGGCCGTTCTTTCGCCGGCTGTGCGCGAACTCCAAAGACTGTGCAGGCGGGTTTTCATGGCGACCTTGCGGTGATGAGCACGGTCCCGCCGGGCCGCGGCGAGGCCGGCATGTCGACGCTCAGACCGGACTGCTGCAGGCGGGCCACAATGCGGCGTGTTGCAGCCTTGTCTGTCGGGGCAAGCTCCACCGTGATGCGTCCGCTTTCGTAAGACAGGATACGCACGCTGCCTGGCGGCAGATCTTTCAGTGCGACACCGGCCTTGTCGAGCATGGGCAGAAAATCGCTGCCGTCGGACTGGCCGGCAGCATGCCGCGCTTCAGTCAGCTTGCGGCGCATTTGCAGCACCGGATCGACCACGGCAAGCGCATCTGGAAATGTCGCACGAAAATGCGCCTCCATGCCCTGACGCAGGCCACGTTGCTCGTTCGCAAGCGATACCCAGTCGATGACCAGCGCGGCGGCATGAACAGCCAGTGCGGCGCCCAGGATCCAGGCCGCAGGCCGCAGTCGCTTTGTTATTCCGGAGTAGGCGCGCCAGCGCCGGTTTTCCTGTGCAAGACTGATGCCGGCGTCAGGCGATGCAGCCCACCAGTTCCACCGCCCTGCGGATCGCAAGGTGACCCCGAGCTCTTTTTGCCATGCGGCGATATCCGGGGTGGCATCGGACGCTGTTGTATAGACCGCAACGGATGCCGGCCGCACGTGGTTCTTTTCGGCCTCGTCGAGCATCAGCCGCAGTGACAGCGGCGGCTTCTTGCGATCCCCGGCATCGGTGACAGCGCCCTCAAATTCTCCGCTGCGCACATATCCCTCGCTGCCATCCCAGGCGAGGCTCCATTCGTCATTTTTCCACGGCAGCAGCAGCATTTCACAGTGGATCTCGTAGGCCTGGATACCGGCGGCATCAAGGGCGACACGCCAGCGTTGGATCCCCGGCTTGTCAATCACAGCCAGCACCTGTTCTTCACCCGCCGTGCCCAGCCACGTCACCTGATTGACATCGGGTTCGCTCACGGTCTGTTCTTCGAGCGCAAATGCCAGAACCGGCGCGCCGAGACGTCTGCCCCCCTCAGGCAGCCGCGCTCGCGTAATCAGCACCTCGGCTGCGGGAAGGACTAACTGGATGCGATCGGCGCGGCCGGGCAAATCAGAGAGACGTCCCGCGCCCAGGACCGGCTCCCGCCCCTCATTAACGAGCGCCCAGGAGCAGTGATCGGGGGCAACTGCCAACGAGGCATGGATCCGCAGCAGGCTCATAAGGCTTTCAGCCAGACAACAGCCGGCCATCCCGGGCCCTGGCGTGCGAGCAGCACGACACCGCTGGCCTCTGAACCGCCGATGGTTGCACGGATACGCGCGATGAAATATTCGCTGCTCACGGTGATGTCGTCATCGGCGAATTGGGTGTCACGCGGCAGCATGCGGCGAAAGTCAGGCCGGTCGCGGGCGTAAGTGCGATCACGCTGAGCAACCACGGACCGGGCTTCGTCCAGACTCAGGCCGGTGACGACTGCGGCCAGCACTTCCGCCGTGGCGGTGTTGGCGTTGACCGGGGTAAAGCCGGGCAGCGCGGTTACGTAGGGCGCTAGTCGCGCTCGTATGTTTTCATCGAACCCTCTCACCAACGCCAGTTCTGCCACGTCGATCAGCAGCCGGTTGGCGGCAAGGTAGGGCGTGGTCAGGGAGAGATAGTAGGCATCTTCCGCCCCCTCCTGGGGCTGCGGCTCGCTGTCGGCGTCCAGCCAGTCAGCCAGTGTGTTTGCCAGCGAGGCGGGCAACTCCAGCAGCGACAGCAGACGCTGGAAGTGGGCAAATTGTATCGGGTTGATCTGGCCATTTTTGATCAGGTTGTTCAGGTTGTAGCGACCCTGCTGGTCATCGATAAAACCCGCGAGCTTGCCATTTTCGACGGGCATCTGCGGCAGTCGCAATGCCCACGATTCGCCCAGATGATCCACATTGCTGGAGAGTCGATCGTAGCTCAGCACGGCGCGAGCCCAGTCGACGCCGGCTCTGACGACCAGTTGTGCCTGGATCCGATCCGCTGAGAGTTCGCTTTGTCGCGCCCAGGTGCTCTGCGACAACAGCATCGCCGTCGCCGCGATCGCGGCGAGTGCGGCGACTCCCATGGCGAGCACTATGGCTACGCCGCGCTGACTGCCTGCCGTGCGCCGGGCATTCATGATGAAAGCGCGAACACGCGGACAATATCCTCGCCGTCAGCGAGCACGAGATGCAGGCGGACGGCCCGCGGCAGCAGCGCGCTGTTTCCGGCGACCGGCCAGTTATCGGCCCATGCCAGATTGGCATCCAGGTACTGCACTTCGAAGCGGGTCACTCCGGTCAGCACCGGGTAGCGCGCGGCGGCGTCATCGGTTGCGACATCCAGTCCTGGCCACAGCCACAACTCGATTTGCCCTTGCTCATTCAGCCGGTAGGCGAGGCGCCGTGCAATATCCGCATTTCCGCCCGAAGCAAACCGGCTGAACTCGACTTGCGGTCCTGATGTTCCCGCGGGGCGGCCGCGCCATGCCGGTGCGGCGCCCGATGCGCTTCGTGTCGGTCGCGGAGCAGCCAGCGCTGCATCGCGTTCGAAGCGGTCGAGGAATGCCGTCACGCGGCGCCATTTTTCAGACTCATGCTTCACGTGCTCGCGCGTATCGAGCACCGAATTCAGGCCGCGATACGACATCAGGCCAAGCAGCGACAGGATCAGCAGGGCCGCCAGCAGCTCGATCAGCGTGAATCCGCGTGCTGTCCGCACTGCTTTCATCGGGCCGCCCGTGGTGGCAGCACGATAAATCCTGCAAGGTGCGCCAGGGCGCGCGATTCTTCCGACGCCATGTGCACGAAAATATCCACCCGGCGAAACGCAGGATTGGGTGTGGCGGTGATTTCTTCACGCCAGCCGAATTCAATGCCGCCCTGTTGCGCGGTGCCGCGGCGAATTCCCGGGGGCAGCCATTCTTCGCGGGCACGGTATTCGGCAAGCCGGTTTTCTGCGACCCATCCGGCAAGCAGGCGGGAGCGCAGTTCCCCGACGCTGGATGTGCTCTGGCCCGCCGCGCGCAGCGCAGCGAGCAGGGCGATCGAGATGATGGCGAGGGCCACCAGCACCTCGATCAGGGTGAATCCTGTCTGCCTGCTGTTGCGCCAGATAGTCATTGGTGCCGGTCCGGTTGCGCGTCGCTGAAGGGCAATGCGGCCACCGAGATGCGTTCCGCGCCGAGGGACATTTCAATGGTATAGGCGAGAGGCAGACCGTAAGGCAGGAAATCCAGACGCATGGCGTTCTGACGCTGCAGTGCTTCTATGCGGAAATCAACAATCGAAATGCCCTCCGGCATGGTGCGGGGGCGCAGCAGGTCGTTGTTGTTGACCTCGGACCAGCCGCGCTCTTCATGCAGGCGCCAGAAACGGTAGCCAAGACTGTCCGCCGTCCAGCGAATGGATTTTCCGGTCAGGCGGGATTCCGTGGCGGCGAGGTTAAGCAGTTGTGACAGGCGCTCTGCTTCGACGCCGAGCAGGGTTCGTTGATCCGGTTTTGCGACAGCACTGATCAATCCGAGGAACAGGCCCATGATGAGGATGACCACCAGCATCTCGATCAGCGTGTAGCCGTGGCCCCGGGGATATGGAGATGGATTCATCAACGGATGATTGCCGTACTCAGAAATTCCAGGAACCGATGTCCGCATCGTTGCCTTCGCCCCCGGCTGCGCCGTCAGCACCGAAACTGAAAACGTCGATTTCACCACGCACGCCGGGATTCAGATACTGATAGGGATTGCCCCAGGAATCTTTCGGCTGGCGCTCGATGTATCCGCCGGCCTTCCAGTTGGATGGCACGGGGGCGGCGGCGGGCTTGACAATCAATGCCTGTAATCCCTGCTCGGTTGTTGGATAGCGTTGATTGTCGAGACGATACAGCTTCAGCGCCTGCATCAGGCTGGCGATATCCTGTTTTGCGGCCATTACCCGCGCCTCGTCAGGGCGGCTGATGATTTTCGGCACCACCAGCGCGGCAAGAATGCCGAGTATGACGACAACAACCATTACTTCAAGCAGCGTGAAGCCACGCTGCGAAACCATGGTGTTCATTAGCCCTCCTTGCGCTCCGTTGATTTGAGGGCGCTCCGTCGTTCCCCTACGCTGAAATGTAGCATATTATTCTCTCCCCACGGGCATGCATGCTCGTTCTGCAATACCTTGATATGTGCGTTACCAGACTGGCGAACGGCTTCCCACGAATATGCTTATTCGCGCTGCAAATACACCGTACTGGCGAAAATTTTTGTCGGCAAGGCCATGCTGATTTCCATCGCAATGGGCATCATTGCGAAAAACCTGATGAGGGTTCACGTGAACAATAGTTGCGTGCTGTTTTCCTTGGCGGCGAGAGTCGATTGAGAGCGATCCACGGGCATCGGATTGAGCGATCAAGATTTGCGCAATCGGCAGTCATGGTTATGGTGACGCTGGCAGCGCTGACTGTTCTCGGAATGGTTCTGGCGTACTGGACCTGGCAGTGGTTTGCGCCGCGCCCTGAGCCGCGTGCGCCGGCAGTGGCAGAGAAGGCGGTGCGCGCCACCTCTGCATCCGGACTGTTTGGTGATGTGCGAGGAGACGCCGTTGCCATCACCTCGACGACAGGCGCGATCCGGCTGCTGGGGGTTGTCGCGGCGGCTGCTGGCAGTGACGGTTATGCGGTTATGCAGCTTGAATCGCGCGAAATACGTGCGGTGCGCGAGGGAGGGGAAGTCGCACCCGGCATCCGGCTCGCGGAAGTCCGTCCCGATCACATCATTCTTTTGCGCAACGGGATTCGCGAATCCCTGGCCTGGCCGCAGAAGGACGCCGGCAAGAAGCGGTGAGTGAAAATCAGTGAATGAATGAGTCGATTATCCCGTATTATCTCCTCTCATCGCTTGCTGCTTGCGAGGGGCAGGTCAAGGCTTTAAAAGCAAGGCTTTAAAAGCAAGTCTTTAAAAGCAATAATACGGGCTCTAAAATACGCGCTCTAAGGGCAATAATTCCTTCATGAACCTTCATGCATCACTGGCGCTCGCCATCCTGTGGGGTCCCTTAACGGTGTTTGCTGTCCCCGCATGGGCTGCCGAAACCCCTGTCGGGCGATCTCGAGTGACCAGCGGAACAGCCGCGCAGCCCACCAAAGCAGGCGCTGAATCCGACACGGTTACGCTTAATTTTGTTGGCGCCGAAATCGAGGGCGTGATCAAGGTCGTAAGCGAGATTACGGGCAAGAATTTCGTCCTCGATCCGCGCGTCAAGGGCACGGTCAATATTGTTTCTTCGAAACCGATTTCCCGAACGCTCGTATACGAAATATTCCTTTCTGCGCTGCGTGTCCAGGGCTACGCCGTGATTGAGGACCGGGGCGTCGTCAGGATCATTCCCGAGACCGATGCAAAGCTCTATCCGGTTCCCACGCGCGGACCGCAGGACAGGTCGCGCGTCAGCGGTGACCGCATCCAGACCCAGGTGTTCACCCTCAAGCATGAATCAGCGGCGCAACTGGTACCGATCCTGCGCCCGCTGATCGCGCCCAACAACACCATCACCGCCTATCCGGCCAACAACTCGCTGGTCATCACCGATTACGCGGGAAACCTGCAGCGCATCGAAAAAATCATCGACTCGATCGACCAGCCCAACAGCACAGAGCCGGTGATCATTCCCCTGCGTCATGCTTCGGCAGTCGATGTCGCGCAGACCATTGGCAGATTGTTCGCTGAAGCAACGCAGCCCCCGGCTGCTGCCGCGGCGGACCCGACGCAGCGCCTGACTGTAGTCGCTGATCCGCGCTCGAACAGCCTGATCGTGCGCTCCGAAAATCCGTCCCGGCTGTTCCGTTTGCGCAGCCTCATCGCCACCCTGGATTCACCGACCAGCGCCGCAGGCAATATTCATGTCATCTACCTGAAAAATGCCGAAGCGGTAAAGGTCGCGGAGACGCTGCGGGCGATTTATATCGGTGAAACGGCAGTTGCGCAGCCGCCTGGCGCGCAGTCGCGCACAGCGCCACCGCTCGGTGCGGCGCCGACTGTGACGCCCGGTACTTCAGCAGGATCAACAGGGAACATCGGAGCCCCGCAACTCCTGTCGTTACCGAGTTCGTCTGCGGCCCCTGCGCTTACGGCAGGCATCATCCAGGCGGACCCGGCAACCAACTCCATCATCATCAATGCCCCGGACGCGATCTACAACAACCTGCGTGCGGCGGTGGACAAACTCGACGTGCGCCGCGCTCAAGTCTATGTCGAGGCACTGATTGCCGAAGTCACCGCCGAAAAGGCTGCGGAATTCGGCGTGCAGTGGCAATCGCTGAGCGGGCTGGGCCGGACGTCGACACAGGGCTTCGGCGGCACCAATTTTGGCGGCGCCGGCCAGAATATTTTCGGCGTTGCCCAGAATCCGGCAACCGCCGGCCGCGGTCTCAACGTCGGCATTGTCAATGGCACAGTCACTATCCCGGGCATCGGGCAGGTCATCAACCTCAATGTCCTGGTGCGCGCACTGGAGACCGACGCCAATGCGAACATCCTCGCCACACCCACGCTGCTGACGCTGGACAACGAGGAGGCCGCCATTGTCATCGGCCAGAACGTGCCCTTCATCACCGGCCAGTACGCGCTTTCGGGTGGTGCCACCACGCCCACACCGTTCCAGACCATCGAGCGCCGCGATGTCGGCCTGACCTTGCGGGTCAAGCCGCAGATCTCCGAGAGCGGTACTGTGCGACTGCAGATCTACCAGGAAGTCTCCAGCGTCCAGGATCAAACCATCCCCAACCCGGCCGGTGTGGTGACCAACAAGCGCGCAGTGGCTTCAATGGTGCTGGTCGATGACGGGCAGATCGTGGTCATCGGCGGACTGATCCAGGACTCGCTGGTCGATGGCATAGAAAAAGTTCCGCTACTTGGTGACATTCCGGTGCTCGGTGCCTTGTTCCGCTATCAGAAACGCTCTCGCAGCAAAACCAACCTGATGGTGTTCCTGCGGCCGACTGTGGTGCGCGACAGCAAGAGCAGCGGTGTTGTTACCGGCGAACGCTATAACTACATCCTCGGCGAGCAGCAAAAGTACAAGCCTGCTGACAGCCCCGTCCTGCCGAACACGGAACCGCCAACCTTGCCGCCGCGGCCGCCAGCGACGCCTGGTGAGACGGCAAAATAAACCGTTATTGCCAGTGGTAATCAACGGCATTAACGCAAAGGCGCAAAGGAAAAAGAGAGGCGCAAAGAAAAGCGAAAGAAGAACGGATTGTTTAAGGGTTCTGGTTTCCTTTGCGTCTCACGGTTCTCTTTGCGTCTTTGCGTTAAAGGGTTTTTTTGACGGAAAAGCATTAACGCAAAGGCGCAAAGGAAAAAGAGAGGCGCAAAGAAAAGCGAAAGAAGAACGGATTGTTTAAGAGCTCTGGTTTCCTTTGCGTCTCTCGGTTCTCTTTGCGTCTTTGCGTTAAAGGGTTTTTTTGACGGGAATGCATCAAGATTTTCAAGTAATTGCTTTAGCTTTTTCACAGATGTCTTTCAATGCCTAAACCATCCGCCATTCCCTATGCCTTTGCCAAAGCCAACGGCGTCATCGTCACTGCGCTGGGCGAGGGCATGGCTGACGTGGCGGTGC
>JBBQAO010000039.1:0-30403 GCA_038316355.1 Burkholderiales bacterium | reverse complement strand
ACTCTTTTCTCCTTGATCAGCGTCAGGATCGACGCCACTGAAACGATGGTCTGGTCGACTTCGCCGCTGATCGCAGCGACGGTGGCCAGCGTCGCGCCCTTGTATGGCACGTGCACAACATTGATCTTCTGCAGGTATTTCAGCAGTTCATTGGCGAGGTGGTTGGTAGTGCCGGCGCCGCCCGAGCCGTAATTGAGAACGCCGGGCTTGGCGCGGGCCAGGTCGATGAACTGCTTCAGCGTTTTTGCCGGCACTGACGGGTGCACAACCATCACGTTTTCGATGGCCGCCAGCCGCGCCACCGGGGCGAGATCCTTGAAAGCGTTATAGCTGAGCTTTTTGTACAGCGCCGGGCTGATCGCCACTGTGGGTGAAGACACCACCACGGTATAACCATCGGCCGGTGAAGTGGCCGTCAGGCCCAGAGCGAGATTGCCGCCGACGCCTGCACGGTTGTCCGGGATCATGTTGTGCCCCATCTGTTCGCCCATCTTCTGCCCGATGAAGCGGCCCACCAGGTCGCTGGGTGCGCCCGCCGGAAACGGCAGGATCATGCGGATCGGTTTGTTCGGATAGGCCTGCGCCAGTGCGTTGGTGCCGAGCGCAGCACAGGACAGGGCAATCACCGCAGCTGCCGCAGTCAGACGATTAAAAACGAGCATTTTTTCCCTCCTTCTATTGATTTTATGACTGCCGGCCACCGGGTCAGGCATCCCGACCGGCGACCAGCAGTGCATCGACTACTTTTGCACCCTTGGCCAATACGGTCAACGGGTTGATGTCCAGCTCTTTTATCGCAGCACCGTGGTCATGGGCCAGCCAGGACAGCCGCACGATGCAGTCCACCAGCGCCTCGATATCCGCCGGCGCCATGCCGCGCACACCTTGCAGTATCTTGTAACCGCGCAATTCGCCGAGCATTTCCCGCGCGGTGGATGCATCCACCGGCGGCACGCGGAAGGTGATGTCGCGCAGTACCTCGACATAAATGCCGCCGAAACCCACGGCCACCAGCGGCCCGAACACCGGATCGCGTACGATGCCCAGCATCATCTCCGTGCCGCGCGGCACCATTTCCTGGACCAGCACGCCGGCGATGTTCGCATCGGGTTTGTAACGCAAGGCCGCAGCATGAACGTCCTCATAGGCCTGCTGCACTGCCGCCTCGCCGCTGACACCGAGGCGGATCGCCCCGGCTTCGGTCTTGTGGGTGATGTCCCCGGACTCGATTTTCAGCGCGACCGGGCCGTTGATGCTGCTGGAATGGGCGGCCGCTTCGTCGGCGCTCCTGGCAAGCAGTTCCTTTGGCACCGGCAGGCCGTATTGCGCGAGCAGGCTTTTCGCTTCACGTTCGGTCAGCGTGCGGTCACCGGATGCGTCCAGCGCTTTGCCGACTGCCGCCCGGGCGATGCCCTGCGGCCGCAGTGGTACCGGTCGCGCACGGCGCGCCTCGAGAAACTCGCGATAGCCGATGGCCGTACGCACATAACGCAACGTATCGACAGTATTGCGATAAACCGCTGCGCCCATGGCCACCAGGCTGTCTACGGTCAGCGACGGATCATCATGGCAGCCGCCGGTCACCAGCATCACCAGCGGCTTGACGGCATCGCGCGACAGTCGCGCCGCGTGTTCGAGGTCGGCGCGCGGCGCGAAGGTGAACACCGGAATCATCACATCGACGTTGTCGTCTTCGCTGATGATTTCCATTGCCTTGCGGAAAATCTCCGGCTGACCGGTGGCCAGCGAGGTCATGTCCGTCGGATTGCCGACCTTGCCATAACCGGGGATCAGTTCGCCAAGGCGGCTGTCGGTTTTGGCGGTGTAGTTGTGCCAGCTCAAACCGAGGTGTGTGCCGACATCGGCCATCTGCACCACGTTGCCGCCCGACAGCGACATCGACGCCGCACGCCGCCCTTTGGGCAGCTTCTTGTTGCGCAGCACGATGGCCTGTTCATACAGCTCGTTGCAGTCATTGACGCGGATCACGCCAAATTGTTTGCACACCGCACTGAACACCTCATCCGAGCCGGTGATCGCGCCGGTATGCGAAGCCGCAGCCTGTTTGCCAGCGTCGGTAACGCCGAACTTGAGCACGATCAGCGGTTTCCCGCGTTCCGCCGCGTATTGCGCCAGATCCATGAAGGCATTGCCGTCGCGGATGGCTTCCAGCGCCATCATCACCACATCGGTCTGATCGCCTTCGAGCATGAAGCGGGCAAAGTCGACCACTGTAAGGTCCGCCTCGTTGCCGCAGCTCGCCTGATAACTCATGTGCACGCCGGCCTTGATCGCGCGCCACATCACATTGGTCTGCCCCAGCCCGCCGCTCTGGCTGACCAGGCCGACGTTGCCTGATGGCTCGGTCAGGCTCGACACCGCATAACCGGCGGAGAAGGAAAAACGGTCGATGAAATTAACCGGGCCGTTGCAGTTGGGGCCCATCACCCGCAAGCCGGTTTCGCGGGTGAAGCGCAGCAGATCATCCTGCAGCCGGCGCCCCTGCTCCGTGCCGGTCTCGGCATACCCCGCCGTGAACACCGTGGCGCACTGTACGCCGATGGCATGGCATTCGCGTAAAACGTCGATCACCCGGTCGGGCGCAATCACCACGCCGACATGGTCAGGGGTTTCCGGCAGCGCGCTGACACTGTGGTAACACTTGAGGCCGTTGAGTTCACTGAGCCGCGGATTCACCGGCAGGATGCGCCCGCCATAACCGAACTTGCCGATCTGCCGCATCAGCCGGCCACCAAAACGCCGTGTATCGTCGGTGGCGCCGACGACAGCGACGGATTTCGGGGAATAGAATCGGGTCCAGTTGATGGCTTGTGTCATTGCGGTGGCAGGTACTGCACAGGTTTTTATTTCGGATTTTGCGAATATAACCCTGTCGGCCATCACCTGCCGGCGCTTTATCACAATGTGGTTAAATCAAACTACAGCGCCGCGGAATTAAGGACAATGCGTGCAGACCATACGCTGCAGAAATTACCGGGGAGATTTTACATGTCCATCGTCGAATACAAACGTGAGGGCCAGATCGGCTACATCACACTGAACCGCCCCGAAAAACTGAATGCCGTCTCTGACGGGATGAGCCTCGCGCTATGCGACGCACTGTACGCGTTCTACGATGACGAAGAGGCGATGATCGCCATCCTCTCCGGCAATGGCCGCGCGTTCTGCAGCGGCGCCGATGTCCATCAACGCCAGCTCCGCCCGAAGGAAGAGCTCAAAAAACTCGGCGGCCCTTCAGCCCGCGAAGGTAATATCCGCCACCCCTTTTTCAAACCGCCGCACGCCAAACCCATCATCGCCGCGATGCACAGTTATTGCTACGGCGTCGGGCTGCGCATCGCGCTGTATTGCGACATGACTGTGGCGAGCAGGGACGCCAAATTCCAGGTCACCGAAATCGCCCGCGGCATCGATGCCACGCCGTTTTGGATGATGCTGACTCAGCGCGGCGCCGGTGTGTTCGCCGACGATGTCTGCTTTACGGGGCGCATCTGGAGCGCCGAGGAAGCACATCGAGTAAACCTGCTGACCCGTCTCGCTGAAAACGGCGAGCACATCAGCGTCGCCAAAACGCTGGCCGAAGAGGTGCTGCGCAATCCCCCACTGGCCGTACGCGCGATGGTCGAAGCGCGGCGTTCGGATCTCGAACACATCGAAGCCAGGGCTTACGCGATCCGTCCGCGCACATTGCATTTGTCGGAAGACTTCCGCGAAAGCGCGCTGGCCTTCGTCGAAAAACGCAAACCAGTATTCAAGGGGCGTTAAGCAAAGCGCAAGACATAAGCAATTGTTTTTATTGATTATTTATAGTTCCGCCCTCGGCAATGATCTTCAGCGACTCCACCACCTTCCTGTCCACCGTATCCCTTCCCTGCGCCGCCGCTCGCGCTCGCGCAATGCGCGCTCGGACGGGATGCGAATCTCGTCAACACCCGGCTGCTTCGGCGTGTCCTTGATCTGCTTCACGTTCTCCGCCATCTGTTTCGGAAACTCGTCGCCGGGCAGCATGACTTCCGGATCGGCGCCCCGGCAAAAGAAGGCGTAGTTGCGCACTTCTTCAGCTGAGCAGCCACAAGTCATTTTGTGCGGGGAAGAACCCGGTAGACCAGTTTTTTTTCCAGCGTCCAATCCGGAAATGTGGCCATCCGGGGATCCAGTGGCAAAGTCACCTCCAGCACCGGCATGGCCGCTCCGGCGGGAATGGCGTTAACGCCTTTCTGCGTTTCCTGATAAACCTGTCTGCGCTCGGCCAAGGTGAGTGGGCGACCGAGGATACGGGCAAGATCAAACTTTGCCGCGATATACACCCGACTCAAACGAAGACTGGTCAGCAGGTCTTTCATTTCATAGACCTGCATGCGCTCCGCATCATCGTGCCTGATCGGTTCAATCAGCGATGCGGGAAAGGCAGACAAGTGGCAGCCGATTTCCTCAAGCCTCATATAGAAATCAACGTCATCACCGCCCCAGTTGCGTATGGCTTCGTCGTAGCCTCCGATCCGGAAGAAGTCTTCAGCCGGGCAGGCGACAGTGCCCAAGATATCCCGTCTCTGGTGTGTTGCACGAAAATAATTCCGTGGTTGCCAGTTCTGAAGCAACCATTGAACAAATCCGCTCTGAATCTTGATATCAGCGTCAATAAAACAGAACCGTGATGCTGCTGCAGCACTCGCGCCGATGTTTCTGCCGCGGGACAGGCAAAACCCCGGATCATCATCGACGGCGACCGTTTTTACGGTGGGGAAATTTTCTTTGATCCAATGGCGTGTGCCCTGCGGGCAACCGTAGTCGACCACCACGGTTTCGGCATCAGCCTGCGCGGCCAGCAGAGGCAAAGTCTGCCTGAGATGGTCCAGCCTTCCCTTGCAGACAGTAATGAAGGACAGTTCCGTCATCATCCACCCTCTGCTTTCGCATTCGCTGAAACAGGATTTGGAACGCCCGGGCCGGGCGGATGTTTTATTCCGCGGCTATCCCCGGCACCGGCCGCCGCCGTTCGAGATGGTAACGCACCAGCGCCGCCACCCGATACAAGCCGTGCACGAACTTGCCGTAGGGCATGGTCAGGAACAGCGCGAGCACGAAGCCGAGATGGATCGCGAGCCAGGTGCCCATTGAAGCGCTTTCGCGCCAGATCAGCAAGCCAAGTCCGGTCAGGCTGATCATGAACAGCAGCACCAGAAAACCCGCGTCCATGCCGGTCTGTTCCGGCACCTTGAACTCGGGATCACGCTGGTGTTTGATCCAAAGCAATCCGACAGGCCCGATTAACAACCCGATACCGCCGACGGTACCCAGCAACACCGGCAGACTCCAGAACGGATACGGCGCGGGGATTTTCAGCACGTAGTGATAGAAGGTTGCAACACTGGTCGCCGCGAAACACAAGATGAAACCGTAGAACGTGAAGTGGTGAAACATCCGGCGTGTCTTTGACTTCTGTTCCGTCGGGAAGGTGCAGCCCTCGTTTTCGACGCCACCGCCGAGGTTTTTCAGCGTGAACGCATCATGCAGGCCTTCGGCCAGCGGTCCGCCCTTGAAGAAGTCCGCCAGTTCCTCGCCCATGTACGGCCAGAACCGGACAAAGCTCATCAGCAAGGCAATCGCCACGAACACCGACACCGCTCCAAACACGCCCGCCATCAGGTTATGCGGCATCAGCGCGTAGAACGAACCCTGCGCATCGCTGTGCGCAGCGAAAAACTGCTCCGGGTTGGTCAACGCACCCGCCAGCCAGAACAGCAGGCCGATGCTCAGCGCCGAAATCAGGCTCACCGCGACGCCATTTTTTTCGTACAGCACGCCGAGGAATCCGGGCCAGGCGTATTTGCGGTAAGTCTGGCCGCGCACTTTCGCCATCAGCTTCGGGAAATTGACCTGGAACTCGTGCGGCGGCGCGAACTGGCAGGCATAGAGGCAGGAGCCGCAGTTGTGGCACAGGTTGCCCAAGTAATGGATGTCGTTCTCGGTGAATTCGAGGCGGCGCGCCAGTGCCGGGAACACCGCGCAATAACCTTCGCAGTAACGGCAGGCGTTGCAGACACGAAGTACGCGCTGGGCATCCTCGATCAGTTCGTCGAGGCTCATCGGTTTGTCTTCAGCCGCGTACATATTTGCCCGCCTCCTCGCCTGCAATGCGTCCGAAGGTGGTGCCGATGGACATGCCGATGCCCGCCAGGTAGCCCTTGCCCAATACATTGCCTGCCATGATTTCCCCTGCCGCGAATATGTTTTTGCAGGGCTTGTCGTCCTGCAGGATCATCCGTGACCTGTCGTCGACGCTGACCCCGAGATAGGTAAAGGTGATGCCCGGCCGCAGCGGATAACCGAAGTACGGCGCTGTGTCGATTTTCAGCGCCCAGTGTGTCTTCGGCGGCGTCAGGCCCTCGGTGACGCAATCGTCCTGGATGGTGTGGTCAAAAGTTCCAGGCCTTACAGCCGCGTTAAATTCGGCAACGGTTTTTTCCAGCGCATCCGGGTCAATCTCCAGCTTGGTTGCCAACTCGCGCAGCGTTTTGGCGCGAATGGGCGGGTACACCGGCGGCATGAACTTGCCCATGGCCTTGGCATCGATAATCGAATAACCGATCTGGTCGGGCTGCCCCGCCACCAGCCGGCCCCAGATCGCGTAACGCTTGGGCCAGAAATCCTCGCCCTCGTCATAGAAGCGTTGTGCATTCTTGTTGACGACAATACCCAGCGACACCGCATCGACGCGGGTGATGATGCCGCCGTCGTATTTCGGCGAACGCGCATCAATCGCCACACAATGGCCCTGCAACGCATCGCTGATCTGCTTCGCACCCTTGCCGAGCAATATTTTCAGGATGTCGCCGCGGTTGTACGGCGTGCCGCGCACCAGGAAGTTCTTCGCGGCGGGGCCCCAGGCCTCTTCCAGCCATTCCAGGTTCGCCTGAAAACCGCCGCAGGCAATCACCACTGCCTTGGCGCACACCTTGTGAGTCGCACCTTCGCAGGTGAACGTCGCCGACTTGAAGGTATCACCGTCGATTTCAAGGTCGGTAACCTGCGCTTCGTAATGAATCGAAATCCCGAGTTGTTCAGCCGAATGGTAATAGGCATTCATCAGTGCCTTGCCGCCACCGAGGAAAAAAGCATTGGTGCGCGACAGGTGCAGCGTGCCGCCGAGCGGCGGCTGGAACCGCACGCCGTGTTTGTACATCCACGGCCGGCATGAGGCGGTATGCTTCAACGTCAACCGCGCCAGGTGTTCGCTGGTCAGACCGCCGGTGACTTTCAGCAGATCCTGCCAGTATTCTTCTTCGGGATAGGTGCCGGTGAGAATGTCCTGCGGCTCTTCGTGCATGCAGCGCAGGTTGCGGGTATGGCGGCTGTTGCCGCCGCGGAAGTGCTTGGGTGCGCCTTCGAGCAACAGGACGCTGCAACCGGCTTCGCGGGCCATCAGCGCCGCGCACAAGGCTGCGTTGCCGCCACCGACGACCAGCAGGTCCCAGGTTTTGTTGGTATCCAGCATGGATGGGCTTTCAGCTTTCAAAATTCAGCTCTCAAAAATGTGCGCGGATTATACCTGTGCACCGGCCATGCGCTCACCCCCTGCGACCCTCCGCTCTCACATGTTGAACAGTTCGTCCAAGGCAAAACGCCGCGGGATCAGGCCTTGCTGGAACGCATAGCGGATGATCAGCTCGAGGCTGGGCCGCAGGGCTTCGATGCCGGACTGTATGGAATCCGCGCCAGGCATATCCGGCGCCTGCGCGGCGCTACGCTGCAGCAGCCGCACCATCTCCTCCGCGAACCACGGCTGCGCACGAGCAAGATCGCGATGAACCACCATCACATGGTTCAGCGGCCGCACCTTGTGATGTGTGCGCCAGCGTGCGAGTGCGGCCTGCGGCTCCGGGATCACCGGTTGCAGGCGGCCATCTTTCTGGTCACCGGCCATCACCACACCGGCATCAAGTTCACCGGCATGCAACATGCCGAGCAGTGTTTTGCCTGCCGGCGCACGTATGACGTTCGGCGGTTCGACGCACTCCGGCACATGCGGATCCTCGAACGCCACCCATTGCACGCGGTCGAGGTCAACGCCGTAATCGTTGGCAAGAATGCCGCGCACCCAGGCCACGGTGGTCACCGAATGCGCGCGGATGCCGACGCGAAGCCCCGGCAGATCAGCCGGCCGCAGCACGCCCCGCGTGGTGTTGTATGCCAGACAAGGATGCGGCGGGATCGCCATCACCACCGTCGGCAACAGGATCAGCGGTTTGCCCTGGGCCAGCGCCTGCAGGTAGGTCACGACTGCCAGCTCGGCGACATCGAATTCGCCGCGCACCACCGCCTTGAATGCGTTCTGCGGCAGTTGTACATCGGCAAAATCGAAGCGGATGCGCGGCGACGCCACCACGCCCTTTTTCAGGGCGGCGGTATTGGCATAGTCGCCCAGCAGCGTGTGCAACTGCAGCACGACATCCGGGTTCGTCATCGGTATCTCCTCGTCCGGCGTTAAAGGCGGTATTGCCCGGCGCCGTGAATCCGCTCAGGGGCACTCGTAACTCGTATAATCCAACCCTACGGTCGCCGGAGCACATGAGCAGGCCGAACAATAATACTGGAGGAATTCCCTGATGACCCGCTACTTCAAACCCGGAAAACCGCTGGCCGCAGCCTGCGCGGCACTGCTGGCGCTGGCCGCCGGCGGCGTTGCCGCGGAAGACTATCCGGTGCGCCCGGTGCGGCTGATCATCGGTTTTCCACCCGGCGGCGCCACCGACCTCGTTGCGCGCATCATCGCGCCCAAACTGGGTGAGACGCTGAAACAGCAGGTGGTCATCGACAACCGCGCCGGCGCCAACGGCACCATCGGCGCCGAAATCGCCGCAGCCGCGACCCCCGACGGCTACAACCTGCACCTCGGCACACTGGGGGCGCTGGTGATCAGCCCGAGCATCACCAAGGTGCCGTACGATCCGCTGAAGGATTTTTCGACGATCACGATGGCCGTGCAGTTGCAGAACATGTTCATCGTGCATCCGGCGGTCGCCGCCAAATCCATCCCCGACCTGATCAAGCTCGCCAAACTGAAACCGGGCTCGTTGAATTACGCGTCATCGGGACTCGGCAGTCCCGGACATCTCGCCGGTGAATTGCTGAAGACCATGGCCAGAATTGACATGCAGCATATCCCGTACAAGGGCGGCGGCCCGGCATTGACCGACCTGCTCGGCGGACAATTGCCGGTGTTTGTGGCGGTGGTATCCACGGGAGTGCCGCCGGTCAAGGCCGGCCGCGCCGTGGCCCTGGCAGTGACCGGCGCCAAACGTTCGCCGGCGTTACCGGACGTGCCGACCGTCGCCGAGACCCCGGGCCTCAAGGGTTACGAAGCCAGCAACTGGTACGGCATGCTCGCCCCCGCCGACACGCCGAAACCGGTGATCGAGCGCCTGCAAAAAGATCTGCGGACCGTGCTGCAATCGCCGGAGGTGCGCGACCCACTGCTCGCGCGCGGCATCGAAACCGTGGTATCAACACCCGAGGAATTCACCGCCTACATCAGGTCGGAAACGACAAAGTGGAACATGGTGATCCGGGCTGCAAACCTGAAACCCAACTGACCAACCTTCAAAAGTCCGTCATGCCGGCACAAGCCGGCATCCAGAGTCGACCGCAGGCCGATGCCTTTAAAGCCCTGGATTCCAGCTTGCGCCGGAATTACGAATAATCGCTGGATCCCGCGACCTAGCGTTGGCCTTGTCCTGATCTGACAGCACGCAACCACAGCACCAACCCGCCGGCCATCGCAATTATCGTCAGCGCGAAATAAACGCGCAGCCCGAACACCGGTCCGATCAGACCTGCAGCGAACGGTGCTAAGCCCATCGCAAAAAACTGGAACGCCGTCGAATAGGAAATCGCTCGCGCATCCGTGCCCGCTGGCGCATGCATCCTGATCAACTGCACGATCGCCGTCGGCATTGCCGCTGCAGTAAGACCGAACGCAGCACGGGTGATGACCAGTTGCAGCGGGGTGTCGATCACCAGCAGCGGCAGGTGAGTAACGATCGTCGCTACCGCCGCGAACACCAGCACCCGCCCGGGCCCAATGCGGTCGAGAGCCCGTCCCCATAGCGGCAGCGCGATCACGGTCCCGACCGCCATCGCCATCGCTGCAGCCCCCACCCAGAATGCCTCCCGCGCAGCACCAGCGCCCTGCGCCTCAAGCAGTTGCAGCACGAAAACCGTGATCACCGTCACGCCGCCAAACCACATGATCATGAACAGGAAGCCGATCAGGTAAAGCTGCCCGATGCGCGGCACCGCCAGCAGGTCGCGCAGACCGCCGACCCAGCGCGCACGCCAGGGACCGGCCGCCAGTTGCTTCACTTCACCGGCAAATAAAGCAACCAGCGCACCGCCGGCAAGCATCAATCCCCCGCTGATCCAGAACACCTGATGCTGCTGATCGAAAATAGCGATCAACATCGCGCCGAGCGCCGGCCCCAGCACTTGTCCGATCAGTCCGCCGGTCTGCGCCAGCGCCACCACGCTGCCGATGCGCCTGGGCGGGGTGTTGGCGACCAGCAGTGAAACCCCGGCCGGCGTGAACCCGTTGAACACGGCAATCAGCATTAACAGTGCCGCGAACGACAGCGGCGTTTCGGCAAACGGCATCACCATCATGGCAACACCGATGCCGAGCATCGCGCGCAACACCATCAGCTTGCGACCGTAGTGATCGGCAATGCCGCCCCAGATCGGGCTCACCGCGAAGCTGACCAGGTAGAACACCATCAGCATGTAACCAACCCAGGTCTCGAGGTTCTCGCGCACACCGAGCCCGCGCACCATCAGCGGCACGAACGGCCACACCAGATTGAAACCCAACCCGCAGATCAGGTTCGCGAGCGGCAGCACACACCGGTTGCTGCGCCAGTAGGGATACCGCTGCGATTCGTCGTCGGAAATGTTCAGCCTCATGAAAACAGCAAGGGGAGGCTGCCGGAGTTTCTGCACGACTCCGTACTGCCAGATTCAATTCCCGGATAAAAACCTGAATGAAAAAAATTACTCTTTTTTGATGTTCAGATCCCGAATTATCTTCCCCCATCGATTCGCTTCAGCCTTGATAAATACCTGGAAGTCAGCAGGAGTGCTGGCAACGATTTCAGCAGAAACCTGTGCCATTCGGTCGCGCATTTCTGCAGCCTGCAATACATCCCGAATATCAGCCGAAATTTTTTCAACTATATTTCTTGCTGTCCCGCCAGTGGTAACCACTCCGTGCCACGCCGCAACCTCGAAACCCGGATATCCAGACTCCGCCACCGTGGGAACATTGGGAAGCTGAGAACTTCTGGTGGCTGAAGTCACTGCGATTGCACGGACCTGTCCGGATGTAATGTATCGGTTAATACTCCCCAGACTATCGAACATCATCGGCACCCGCCCTGAAAACAAATCTGCGTGCGCTGGCGATGCTCCTTTATATGGAATATGGACCAGCTTTATTCCAGACATGCTACTTAACAGTTCGCCCGCCAAGTGACTCGTACCGAGGTGCCCTGTCGAGCCGAAGCTGATCTTTCCAGGAGTGGAGGCCGCATAAGCAAGCAGCTCCTTTACAGTCCTGGCTGAAAGACTGGGCGTGATAACAAGAACCTGAGGGAACCGGAGTGTTTGAGTTACAGGAGCAAGCTCTTTCTCCTCATAAGGGAGTTTTTCCATGACAAATGGATTGATTGCAAATGGCAACGCAGTAAGCAGCAAAGTACAGCCACCAGGTGTTGACTTTGCAACAATCGCCGTGGCGATTACAGTCCCTCCACCACCCCGATTCTCTACTACGACATTTTTCCCCCATTTCTCGGAAAGTTTCTGGGCAATGATGCGCCCCTGAATATCAGTTCCACCGCCTGCCGGATACGCAATCACCATTCGCATCGAATTGCATGAGGGAAACGTTTGGGAAAGGGCCGAGACGGCAAAACCACAAAAAAAACAAACAAAAAACGCTTTAAATGCCTTCATTACTCCTCCAAAAAATCTGTTGTTTTATTGTTTTCGACTGAATTTACACTGCGGGCTTCCAGTCATCCTGAACACTTGGCCCCACATCCATTGCAGTGGCCCTTCGCATCACCCGCGGCAACTTCGGATCATGGGGCCTGCCACGATGCATGGTGCACCTGTTGTCCCATAGAACCACATCACCGACAGTCCATTGATGAGCATATGTAAATTGAGGCTGCGTTGAATGGGTCATCAATTGCTCAACCAGTTTTTGTGCCTCTGCGTCAGCCATGCCATAAATTCTTTTGATATGAGAAGCCAGATACAGTGACTTTCTCCCATTCACCCGATGCGTCCGCACTAGAATTTGAGGCACTGGCGGAAGCATCGCTCGACGCTCGGGACTCACTGACTTCGGATCCAGCCCAACCTTCATCCGCGAATGAAAATAATCATGCTCCGCCACCAACCCATCCAGAGCTTTCTGGCGGTCTGCAGGCAGCGCATCCCAAGCCGCCCGCATATCAGTAAACTCCGTCTCCCCTCCCGTTGGCACGGCGCTTTGCGCGCAAAGCATGGACATTTTTGCCGGCACCCGTTTAAACGTTGAGTCAGTGTGCCAAAGTGCATTTGCGCGATTGATCAAGAGCCTTACATCCCCTTGCGGAAGAACTCCGCCCCGCTCGTCGACATTTGATATATCAGCCGATTCCGGCCGCTTGAGCCTTTCTGTGTTTTCCGGCCGGAATGGTGCCGCTGGCCGGCCAAGGGGACCAAATTTATTGGCAAACGAATTTTGCTGATCTTCATTGAGCGGCTGATTGTGAAAAATCAGAACTGCATATCGTTCAAAGGCGGCTTCAATTTCGCTGAAGGTCTTTTCAGAGATCGGTTGAGTCAAATCAACATTGCCAATTTTTGCAACAAAATCGGGCTTAACAGGTGCCACTGTAATCACGCCTTGTCCCCTTTCATAAATCCATAAATCAATCTACTTCTTCACCACTTTGGCCGTCAGCCACGAAAAAAAGTGCTGATTTCGTCGTACACCATGTCCGGTACCTGCTCCGCCGGATAGTGGCCGCAGGGCAGCGGCTGGATACGTACAATGTTTGAAGCGTACTGCGGCCAGGCCTTGCGCGGGTCGAAATGTTTTTCGGTGTGGCTTTGCTCGCCCCAATACACCGCGGTCGGGCACTGGATCTTGCGCCCGGCCTTGAAGTCGTCGGTATCCATCGCCATGTCCACGCTTACCGCAGCGCGATAATCCTCGCACACGCCGTGAATGTTTTCCGCAGTGCAGACGCGGGCATATTCCTTCAGCGTTTCTTCCGAAAAACCGCCCTTGCCGATGCCGAGTTTGGTCAGCTTCTGCTTGATGTAGTAATCGTATTTGCCTTCGATCAGTTTTTCCGGGATGTCATAGGCCTGCGCCATGAAAAACCAGTGCGAGGAATTCAGCGCCCACTGCCAGGTCGCGTTGGTCAGCATGTGGTGCGTGGGCAGGATGTCAAAGCTGGCGAATTTTTTGATCTTGTCCGGATGATCGAGCGCCATGCGGAAGGCAGTGCGTGCGCCGCGGTCGTGACCGGCGACGCAGAACTGTTTGAACCCCAGTTGCGCCATGACATCAATCTGATCCTGGCCCATGCGCCGGAAGGAATAGTTGCTGTGGTCCTCTTTGCCGCGCGGTTTGTCGCTGTCGCCGTAACCACGGAGGTCGGTCGCCACCACCGTGAAGTCCTTCGCCAGTCGCGGCGCGACCAGATGCCAGTGCACATGGGTCAGCGGATTGCCGTGCAGCAGCAGGATGGGTGGGCCATTGCCGCCGTAACGCAGATTGATTTTGACTTCGGGATCGGTGGTCTGAATCTGGACATGCTTGAAACCTTCGAACACGGCGCTGCTCCTAATAAAAACACCAGATCCAATTTTACCGCCGATGAACGCCGATGCACGCCGATACCTCGATTCGGCAGCCGTCAACACAGGCCGTTAAAAGTATTGCCTGGGTTGATTCAATGCATTGTGCTTTCGATGTTTTGGATTTTATCGGCGTTCATCGGCGATTAACGTTTTTTGATTTTGATGCAGGCACCGATGCTACCTCACCACGGCAGTTCACGTTTTTCCCATGTCGCGATATGGACGGACTAATACTGATATCGCACAACACGCGTGCTACCATCGCTGCGTTTGTTTGCCGTTGCAGATCACACCGTGGTGGCATCGTGATTTCCGCAACACGTATCCCGCCGACATCAAAAAATATCAATAAAATCAAATACTTAAATTAAACGCTAGAGGAATCATCGCGTCATGTTCAATCCGTTCAAACCGCTGGAGCACATCCACGCCGAAGTCTTCACCTCCATGCCCGGGAAATTCCGCAAGAAAAGCCGCAGCACCTGGTCCGATCCCAATCGCCAGAATGCGGAAGTCGAATGCTTCCTCGAAGCACCCTCCTTTGACCGCGATGGCAATCTGTTCGTGTGCGATATTCCCTTCGGCCGCATTTTCCGCATCACGCCCAAGGGCGACTGGGATCTGGTGATCCAGTACGACGGCTGGCCCAATGGCATGAAATTCCACAAGGACGGCCGTCTGTTCATCTGCGATTACAAGGAAGGCCTGCTCACGCTGGACGTGAAAACCGGCAAACTGGAAAACGTGTTGCGCACCGCGTACAGCGAAAGCTTCAAGGGGCTGAACGATCTGCACTTCGCCTCGAACGGCGACCTCTATTTCACCGATCAGGGCCAGACCGGTATCGCCGACCCGACCGGTCGCGTGTTCCGTCTCACCGCCAACGGCGAACTGCGCCGCCTGCTCGAAAACGGCCCCAGCCCCAACGGCATCACGCTGTCCACCACGGAAAAACATGTTTATGTCGGCATGACGCGCTCGAACTCGGTGTGGCGCCTGCCGCTGATGGCCGATGGCTCGGTGTCAAAAACCGGCCTGGCGATCCAGCTCTCCGGCGGCGTTGCCGGACCCGACGGCATCGAGATGGACGGCGAGAATGGCCTGCTGGTCTGCCAGCTCGGCGTGGGCATCTGGCGCTTTGATGCCAACATGCTGCCAACGCACCTGATTTCGTCGAAGAGCCATGACAAGCACCATCACCTGGACAACCTCGCCTTCGGCGGCCCCGACCACAAGCAGATCTTCATCACCGAAGCCCTGTCCGGCGATGTGCTGACGGCCAAGGTGCCGTTCGCCGGCAAGAAAATGTACGGCCAGCAGTAAACCAATGCCGAAGAAAACACGGCGCGCCCTCCAAGGGACGCGCCGTTTTTTTACCTGCCTGCAATTACGGTTTTCAGTTCGCTGTGAGCCCCGCCTCCCTGATAACCTTGCCCCACAACTTCACTTCGTTGTTGATGTGTGTGCCGAACTCCTTGGGCGTGCTGCCCAGTAGTTCCGACCCCTCCTTCTCGAGGCGGTCCTTCATGTCCGGCTCGGCAATCGCGGTCACCACCTGCTTGTAGAGATATTGCACGATTTGCGGCGAAACCCCCGCCGGCGCCACCAGCCCGTACCAGTTGCTGACATGGAAACCGGGCAGCGTCTCGGCAATCGTCGGCAGATTTGGGAAGGCCTGCGCGCGTTTGCGTGTAGTCACTGCGATGCCGCGTACCCGGCCCGATGCAATATGCGGCCGCGCACCAAGCGGGTTGAGGAAAGCCAGCTGGACCTGTGCCGACACCAGATCAATGATGACCTGACCGCCCCCTTTGTACGGCACATGGACCATGGTAATACCCGCCTTCTGCGACAGCAGCGTGCCCGACAGATGCTGCATGCCACCGGCGCCTGATGTCCCGTAATTCAGCGTGCCGGGTTTCGCCTTCGCCAGCGCGATCAGCTCCGGGATCGATTTCACCGGTAATGCGTTGGGCACCAGCACCACGTAGGGCTGTTCGGTGACCTGTGAAATCGGCGCAAAGTCTTTGGCAAAGTCGTACGGCAAGTTTTTATACAGATTACTGCTCGCAGTGGTGGTGCCGGAAATCATGGTGATGGTGTAACCGTCGGGCGCGGCCTGCGCCGTGGTTTCCATCGCGATGCGGCCTCCCGCACCCGGGCGGTTGTCAACGACGAAGGTGACACCCGCGCGTTCCGACAGTTTTTGCGCGACGGCTCGCGCCACCAGATCAGTGCCGCCGCCGGCCACGAAGGGCACCAGCATGCGCACCGGCTTGGTCGGGTATGCCGGAGTCTGGGCCACAACTGACGACATGCTGCAGGCCATGCCGGAAATTACGAAAATACAAAATGCATGAAGTTTCACGAACATCTCCTCGGTTGATTACTTTTTTATTTTTTAATGGTTTGGGAATTCAAATCGGCTCCCACATCCGGTGCAACCCGGGCCAGCCGGTAGTCCAGCGAGGCACGAACATGTGCACGTGCCGCCGCTTCGGCACCGGTGCGGTCGCGCCTGAAAATAGCTTCAAGGATCTTGCGGTGCTGCGCATGTGCTTCCCGCGCGCGCGGCTCGTCCAGCAGGTTGGAATCACCCAAAAGCGGGAACGATGCCTGCACTCCTACCGTGGCTTTGCGCAGGAAATTGTTACGCGCCGCATCGAGCACCGCGTCATGAAAACGCCGGTTGAGCGCCATCAGCGCCCGCGGATCAACCAGTTCCCTCTCTTCCTGCACCAGCAGGTCACGCATGACCTCGATTTCAGCCACGGATGCGTGCTCCGCACACCAGCCGGCTGCCGCGCTCTCCAGCAGTTCGCGCACCGCAAACAACTGGCGGATATCCTCGGCATCAAGACGCATCACCATCGCGCCGCGAAACGGCTGGTTCAGCAGCAGTCCTTCGTTTTCCAGCCGGCGCATGGCTTCGCGGATTGGCGTACGACTCATACCGAGCCACTCGGCAACATCGGTCTCGGTCAGGTGGGTGCCCGTCGGAATACGGCCCTCCTGGATCGCCCGGCGTATTTCCTGCGCCGCCACCGCCCCCAGTGAACGCGCGTCTCCCGCCAACGGAGCCTGACGTGTCGCCAGACGTTTAAGTACGCTGGCATCGGGCACTATCCTGGTGGCGGGTCGCTTCGCGCGGCTGCGTTGTGCCACGGTTTACCCTGCGATCACGGCTTCGCCGTTGATCACGGTACGGTGCATGACGCGAGGTTGCGTCGAATCCACTTCCGAACGGTAATGCATCGCACAGCGGTTATCCCAGAGGATGACGTCGCCGACCTGCCACATGTGTTTCCAGGCATATTTTTCCTGAGTTGCATGCGCCCACAGCCTGTCGAGCAATGCTTCGCTGTCTTCGTTGGACATGCCGATAATGTAGTTGGACGGCCAGTCGCGCCGCCGCCCCAGGTACAGCGCGGGTTTCCCAGTCGTCGGGTGGATGCGCACCAGTGGATGCGCCGGCCCCGGCACTTCCCCGGGTTTGGTC
This sequence comes from Burkholderiales bacterium, assembly GCA_038316355.1. GTDB lineage: Bacteria > Pseudomonadota > Gammaproteobacteria > Burkholderiales > SG8-41. Next base: position 12,969 of record JBBQAO010000039.1, on the reverse strand, counting down.
GGCATTTTCACCGTCGGGCGCAACACGCCGGCACTGTTCCGGCTGGCATCGTGGATCTGCATGCGCCCCTTGATCGCAGCTTTCAGATCGTCCGGCAATTCTTCATAGGCTTTGTACTGGTTGTTGAACCAGGTGTCGCCGCCGCCGTTGGTCGGAATGACGATCGAATACAGCATGCTGCCAGCGGGTGGCACCGCGACATAGGAATTGTCGCTGTGCCAGACCACTTCGTAGCTGCCCAGTCCGCCGTTGTCCTTGACCGGGTTACCGTGCTCATCAAGGTTGCTGATCAGCGACAGATGCGGATGCAGCGGCACCATCCTGCCGCCGATTTTGTATCCGCCGGCCACCTGGTATTTACGCGCCGCCGGCTCCTTGGGCATGCCGAAAATACCCGCTGCGGCGAGAAACGCTTCGTCGGGCAGCGTTTGCTTGCGCCAGAACAGAACCAGATGATCTGACCAGGCCTTGCGCAGCAACTCGCGTGTTGCATCCGGCACGGGCTGCGACAGATCAACACCGCGGATTTCCGCGCCCAGCGCGGCCCCGCTGGGTAGCACCTGCACCTGCTCCGGACTGTTCACGGCAATCGTTTGCTTGCTTTGCGCTGCTTCCATGGCCATCTCCTTAATATCGGGTACGGGTTTAAGAAACCATCGCTCGGTAACCGGCCTGGCGATGAATGCCGCGGTGGATCGCGTCCACCGCGACCACGTCGGCCGGCGCCACACCGGTGAAATTGATTTCGGAGCCATAACGCTCAACCAGCCAGGTCGCTTTTTCCTGGGGCTGGATCAGACCCAGTTCGAATAGCAGAAATTCTTTTTTTCCCATTGCAGCCAGACGGTCAGACAGGCTGACATGGTCGGTGATCCTGACGTAGTCAATCAAAGATGCTGCGATTTCGATCAGGTCTTCGGTCACCCGTAACGGAATGCCAACCTCCGACATCAATATCATGCTGTGGCGCCGCCGCTTGAGCGGAAGCCACTCCACTTCGATCATCGGAAAGCCATGTTCTGGTAATTGCTGCGGGGGGCGCCGGCATCGGCCATCGCGCTTGCTCCTGACTGGTTTTCGCAGATTGTATACACGGTATACAATCCCCACAAGGCCAAACTGCCCCTGATTCATGGTTATGTCCGGGTTGATGCAATGTTCAGTGTGGTGCGCGTCGGGGCATGCCGGCAAAGGCAAAATCCACTTCTGGTTTCTTGCCGGAAACAATGTCGGCAATCGCCCGCCCGGAACCGCAGGCATGGGTCCAGCCCAGCGTGCCGTGTCCGGTATTGAGGTAGAGGTTGGCGTATTTGGTTTTTCCGATGTAGGGCACGTTCGACGGCGTTGCCGGGCGCAATCCAGCCCAGTACCGCGCCTGCGTCACATCCCCCGCCCCCGGAAACAGTTCTTCCGTACGGCGGACGATGGCCTGGCAGCGCACATCATTCAACGCGTTATCGTAACCGTTCAGTTCGCAGGTGCCGGCGATGCGCAAGCGATCACCGAGCCGCGAATACACCAGTTTGTATTCGTCGTCGGTCAGGCTGACGCTGGGTGCGCGCGCCGGATCGGCAACCGGCAAGGTCACCGAATAACCCTTGGCCGGATAAATCGTCAGCCGGATGCCCAGCGGTGCCAACAGCTGCGGGCTGTAACTGCCTAACGCGACCACATGAGCATCCCCACTGATCAGCACAGCTCGGCCATCGGGCCCGGTCACACGGACGCCGCTGACCATGCCGCCGGCAGCAGCAACATGGGTGATGGTGTGGCCATATAAAAACTGCACGCCGGATTTTTCGCACAAGGCCGCCAGCCGCTGCGTGAACAGTTGCGCGTCACCCGACTCATCCGACGGCGTCAGGCTGCCGCCGGTGATGCCGGCCCGTGCGTGCGCCAGCGCCGGCTCGATCGCCACGCACTCCTCCGGCGTTTTCATGTCGAGCTCGCAACCGAACTCGCGCATGATGCGCGCCGGTTCCTGCGCCGCGTCGAGCGCCTGCTGGCTGGTATAAAAATGCAGGATGCCGCGCTCAAGGTGATCGTACTCGATGCCGGTCTCTGCGCGCAGTTCCCGGAGCAGGCCGCGGCTGTACAACCCGAGATTGACCAGTTGCCGGATGTTGTGCCGCGTGCGCGCAGGCGTGCATTCGCGCAGGAATTCCAGACACCACTGCCATTGCAGAAGGTCGAGGCGCGGCCGGAACAGCAGCGGCGCATCTTCTTTGAACATCCACTGGAGAACCCGCAGCGGCGCGCCAGAATGGGCCCAGGGCTCGGCATGGCTGACGGAAATCTGCCCGCCGTTGGCAAAACTCGTTTCCAGCGCGGCTGCCGGCTGGCGCTCGATAACCGTGACCTGATGTCCGGCTTGCGCCAGGAACCAAGCCGCTGTGGTGCCGACCACACCGGCGCCCAGAACGATGACTTTCATGAAAAACCCTCAGGTTGGGTAGGGCTCAGTTGGGTACGGACAGGGACAGAGCCTGTTTCAGGCTCAGTTCAGCTCCGCGCCGCCCTCCCTGTCCATTTACCTGAGAGTTTTGCGAACCTGGGTTCGCGTGCCCCTTCGGTGGACCATGCCGGTTTCCCGGTGGTCACTCTCCAGATCGGCTGTTGCCGTCCGCAGTAACTTGGCCTGAGCGATTACGAGGGTTTACGCCTTCGGCGGGGATTATGGAAATCCCGCTCTCCTGCAGACGTTTTATATTCTAGACGCTGCAGTGCAGCACGACAAGGCGATCGTGCTGTTTTCAGGGGAGCAGCGTCAGATCGTCGCCAACCCGGATCTCGCCGCCGGCGCCGCGCGTGAGCATGCCGACGCCCAGCGTGGGTTCTTTCTGTGCAAACGACCGCATCAATTCCTGCATCACCTGCAGGTCGCGCTCGCCGGTGACCGGGTTGGCATGCGTTGCCAGACAGCGCACCTTGGACTTCATCACGTCAAACTCGACGCCGCCGATGCGGATGCTGCGTCCGAGCCAGGATTGTTCTGCCCAGGCTTCAATCCCCTCAATCGCGATGTTGGAACGGAAGCGGTGTTCGCTCAGTTTCGGATCGCGCAGCGCTGCGGCAGCCGAGTTGATGGTCTCACGGCTGTGCAGAGTCACCTGCCCGGTTTCGTTGTCCTGGTAGCGCGGCGTGACGCCGTCGCCGATCAGTTTCAGCGGCAGGCGATCGGGATGGTTGCGCAGCGGGTGCTCCTTGAGGCTCAACACATACGCGGTCAGTGCCTCGACCATGCGCTTGCGGCCGGCGTCATCGAGGCCCTCCTCGGCGAGCACCTGGTCGCCCAACGCAATCTTCAACCGCAACTGGCGGTGGTCGAACTGCGTGCTCAGCCGCGCAAGACCCGGCGTGTTCGCCAGCACGATGCCTTCGTATTTGCGGCACCACTGGTCGTCGGCCACCGGCGCGTTGGCAAAGCGGAACGCCAGCACGCGGTCACCCGCCACCCGGCCTTCGGGCAGCACGGTCAGCGTGGTGCAGTGTTCGGGGGTGAAACCCTTGACGGGATAACGGTAGAGGGCGGCGACGCGAGACATGTTATGGACTTTTATGGCGGGGTAACGCGTGCGGACATTCCGGCGACGCTGCTACAATTCCCACCTCACAATAACAGGTATCACCATGAAAATCCTCGTCCTCCCCGGCGACGGCATCGGCCCCGAGATCACTGCAGCCACCCTCGCCGTCCTCGACCAGGCCAGCAGGAAATTCAAGCTGGGCTTCGAATGGGACCAGCGCGAAATCGGTTTCGGCGCGCTGAAAAAACACGGCTCAACGTTCCCCGTGGACATCCAGGAAGCCGCGCGCCAGGCGCCGGGCATCATCCTCGGCCCGGTGTCGCATCTCGATTACCCGGCCAAGGAACAGGGCGGCATCAATCCTTCCGGCTGGCTGCGCGTGCAGCTCGACCTGTTCGCCAACATCCGCCCCGCGAAATCACGCATGGGCGTGGGCCTCACCGGCAAACCGATTGATCTGGTGATTTTCCGCGAGTGCACCGAAGGTTTTTACGGCGACCGTAATATGTTCATGGGCCGCGGCGAATTCATGCCGACGGAGGATGTGGCCATCGCCATCCGCAAGGTCACCGCGAAACAATCGCGACGCATCGCCGTAGTAGCATTTGAGTGGGCACGCAAGCGGCGCAAAAAAGTCACCGCCGTGCACAAGGCCAACGTGCTGCACATGTCCGACGGCCTGTTCCTGCGCGAAGTGCGCGCCGTGGCGAAGAATTACCCCGACGTCCAGCTCGACGAAAAAATCGTCGATGCCATGGCCGCACTGCTGGTGCGCATCCCGGACCAGTTTGACTGCATCGTCACCGGCAACATGTTCGGCGACATCCTGTCGGACGAGGCCTCCGAGCTTTCCGGTGGCCTCGGCATCGCCGGCTCGACGATGACCGGCGACACCGCCTGCTGCGCGCAGGCCCAGCACGGCTCAGCTCCCGACATCGCCGGCCAGGACAAGGCCAACCCGGTGTCGCTGCTGCTGTCAGCAACGATGCTGATGGAATGGCTGGCAACAAAGCACCAGCGCGCGGAATTCGATGCCGCAGCCAAGGCCATCGAAGCCGCGATCGACGCCGCGCTGCAATCACCCGAAACGCGTACCGTCGACCTCGGCGGCAAGCTCGGCACGAAAGCGTTCAGCGAAAAAATTGTCGCGTCGATCTGAACTGCCTGACAGAAAAGCCAAATCTTATTTAACCGCCGATGAACCGCGGATGAACGCCGATAAAATCAGAAACATCAATAAATCCGGATCAATCTGCGCACCCTCAAGGGAGTCTTGAAAAGAATTCACCGGCGTTCATCGGCGGTTCACGTTTTTGATGTTGATACGATTCCTTAACCCAGATCAGCCGCCGGACGCGATTCCGGTGGCCCCTTCAGCTCCACCGTATTGCCTTCGGGATCGCTGATATAAACCGATGGGCCATATCCGTCGGCGCCATATCGCGACTTGATCTCGCCCGGCACCACGCCATGGCGAATCAACTGCGTGGTCAGTGCGCCCGGATCGAAAGGCTCGATGCGCAGGCACAGGTGATCCATGTTGCGCCCTTCAGCACCGGGCGCAGCGCCGCCCTTGCGGCCGATTTCACTGTCCACCGCAACCAGGTCGATCAGTGAATTGCCGGCGCGCAATTGCGTCAGGCCGATATCCGGCCGCTCGCGCTCCAGTGTGCAGCCCAGCACCGTGCAGTAAAAATGCACCATGCGCGGCACATTGGCTGTGCGTAATACCACGTGGTCAAGGCCGAGGATGCTGAACACCAGAAAATCTCCAGCGATAAAAAGGCCGCCGCATCAAAGCACGCGGCGGCCGGGGTCAGGTATAGCAGTCAGAAAACGGATGATTGTATAAGTATTTGTTTATAAACAACTATTTATTAATGTCGCCCATGCAAAGATACTTCACTTCAACGAATTCCTCGATGCCATATTTGGAACCCTCGCGGCCGATGCCCGACTCCTTGATGCCGCCGAAGGGCGCGATCTCGTTGGAGATGATGCCGACGTTGATGCCGACGATGCCGGACTCCAGGCCCTCGGCGACGCGCCAGATGCGACCGATGTCGCGGCTGTAGAAATACGCTGCCAATCCATATTCAGTGTTATTGGCCAGCTTCAGCAGTTCTTCTTCGGTCTTGAAGCGATACAGCGGGGCCACCGGCCCGAAGGTTTCCTCGTGTGTCACTTTCATGTCGGTGGTCACGCCAGCGAGCACCGTGGGCTGAAAAAACTGCCCGCCCTTTTCGTGGCGCTTGCCGCCGGTGAGCACTTTCGCCCCCTTCTCCAGCGCGTCAGCGATATGCTCCTCGACCTTTTCCACAGCTTTCATGTCGATCAGCGGGCCCTGCAGATTACCGTCCTCCAAGCCGTTGCCGACTTTCATCGCACTGACTTTTTCGGACAGCATTTTTGCGAATTTGTCGTAAACGCCTTCCTGCACAAAAATGCGGTTGGCGCAGACGCAGGTCTGCCCGGTGTTGCGGAATTTGGAGGCCATCGCACCTTCCACCGCGGACTCCAGATCCGCATCGTCGAATACGATGAACGGCGCGTTGCCGCCGAGTTCCAGCGAAACCTTCTTCACGGTGGTCGCACACTGCTGCATCAGCAACTTGCCGATTTCGGTGGAGCCGGTGAAGGTGAACTTGCGCACCAGCGGATTGGTTGTCAGTTCCTTGCCGATGGGACCGGCGGAACCGGTCACTACCGACAGCACGCCCTTCGGGATGCCGGCGCGCTCAGCCAGTTCACACAAGGCCAGCGCCGAGTACGGCGTCTGTGACGCCGGCTTGATGACCATGGTGCAGCCGGCGGCCAGTGCCGGGCCAGCCTTGCGGGTGATCATCGCATTCGGGAAATTCCACGGCGTCACCGCGGCGCAGACACCGATCGGCTGTTTGATGACGACAATACGCTTGTCCGGAGCATGGGTCGGGATGGTGTCGCCGTAAATGCGTTTGCCTTCTTCGGCAAACCATTCGATGAACGATGCGCCGTAGGCGATTTCACCGCGCGACTCGGCAATCGGCTTGCCCTGCTCCACCGTCATCAGTTTCGCCAGGTCTTCCTGATTCGCCATCATCAGGTCGAACCATTTGCGCAGGATAATCGAGCGTTCCTTGGCGGTTTTCGCGCGCCATGCCGGCCAGGCGGCGTTTGCCGCTTCGATCGCGCGCCTGGTTTCGGCAACGCCCATCTTCGGCACGGTGCCGATCTGTTCACGGGTGGCCGGGTTGAGCACGGCCAGCGTCGACTTGTCGTCGGCATCCACCCATGCACCATCGACATAACACTGCTGGCGGAACAGGCTCGGATCTTTCAATTCAACAGCCGGCTTGGCTTTTTGCAGCATGGCTTCCACTCCTTGAGCTTGAACATGAGGCCGCAAATGTGCCGTTTCGCACACCGGATCGGGGCCGGAAAGTATAACAAAGGGCGTCAGACCAATCCCCGACCAATGGCATGCCCTGAATCCGGGCATCCGCAGGCGCTGCTTTGAACTGGACGAACCGCCTGCCGTGGCCTGTCCGAGCGGACTGATAAACGATTGTATATAATGCTGAAACAGTTTGCTGCAACACACCAAAAGGATTTGAAAATGTTCCTTGTTGTCCGTCGTTTGCGGTTGGCCACTGCCTGCGCAATCGTCAGTCTCGGTGTGCTCGGTGGTTGCGCGACCGCCGGAGACCCCCGCGATCCGCTGGAGCCGCTCAACCGTGGCGTATACCAGTTCAACGAGGGCGTGGACACCATGCTGCTGAAGCCGGTCGCCGAGGTCTACCAGGGTGTCGTGCCGCCCATCGCCCGCACAGGGATCAGCAACGTATTTTCCAACCTGAATGACGTCGTCGTTGCGTTGAACAATCTGCTGCAGGGCAAGGTCAGCGAAGCGCTGTCGGATGTCGGCCGCATCGCGATCAACACCACGGCCGGACTGCTCGGCCTGTTCGATGTCGCAACCCCGTCCGGACTGGAAAAACACGACGAAGACTTCGGCCAGACCCTCGGCTACTGGGGTGTCGGCGACGGCCCTTATCTGGTGCTGCCGTTTGTCGGCCCGCGCAATCTGCGTGATACCGCCGGGTTGTTTGTCGATTTGCAAGTTGATCCCCTGCTCCAGTTCGATCCGGTACGTACGCGTAACCAATTATGGGGACTGCGCCTGGTATCACGTCGCGCGGAACTGCTGAGCGCCAGCAAGCTGCTCTCGGTGGCGGCACTGGACGAATACGAGTTTGTGCGCGATGCCTATCTGCAGCGCCGCCGCAACCTGATCTACGACGGCAACCCGCCGCGCGAAGCGCGCGACAAAGACGCCGCCATTGACATCAATCCGCTGGTCAGCACCACGCCGCCGCCGGCAGAACCGGCAAAATCAGAGGAAGTCTCGGGCAATGCACCCGAGGCGCCGCCCGAGACAGAGGCTGCCGGCCAAAGCCGTCCCGATGAGTTGTCGCAGTCGAACAGCCCTGCCGCCATGGCGGTCGTGTCCGCGGCACCCGTGCAGGTAGTCCGCGTCTGGCTGCCTTGAACCTGATCACTTGGAACCCATCTCAAAATCAGAAAACGTTAACCGCCGATGAACGCGGATTAACGCCGATAAAATCAAAACTATCGGAAACGTGGCCCAATAAATCAACATGGGCCATTGTTTTTAATAAACTGTTCCTGCCCGCCTTCACCGCGCTGTTGCGCCGGGGTGATCTGCGTTCATCAGCGGTTTAACCCGGTCCGGTCTTTCTGCTGGACGCCGGTCAGTCCTTGGCCACCGGAGCGGCGCTTCCCGGTCCCGGCATCGTCTTTTTCACGTTGTCCATCACCGCCATCGCCGAACTGACCAGTGTTGCCACATCAGCAACGTTGGCCGGCACGATCAGCGTATTGTTGGTGCGCGCCAGATGCGCGAACGCATTGACATACTGCTTCGCCACATCCAGGCTCGCCGCCTGATTGCCGCCCGGGGCGTTCAGCGCGGCAGCCACCGAACTGATGGCTGTCGCCGTCGCATCGGCAATCAGCTGGATGCGCGCCGCCTCGCCCTGCGCGCGGTTGATCGCCGCGGTCTTGTCACCTTCTGACTTCAGCACTGCCGCCTGTTTCTCGCCGTCGGCCAGATTGATTTCTTCCTGCCGCTGGCCTTCCGACTTGGCGATCAGCGCCCGCTTCTCGCGCTCTGAAGTGATCTGTGCCTGCATCGCGCGCAGAATCGCTTCCGGCGGCGTCAGGTTCTTGATTTCGTAACGCAACACCTTGACGCCCCAGGTCCGCCCCGCCTCATCAAGCACCGCCACCACCTGGCGATTGATTTCGTCGCGGCTTTCAAAAGTCTTGTCGAGCTCCATCTTGCCAATTTCCGAACGCAGCGTGGTCTGCGCCAGCTGGGTGACCGCCGAGACATAATCGGCCGAGCCATAAGATGCGAGTTTTGGGTCGGTCACCTGGTAATAAATGATGCCGTCGACACCCAGCTGCGTATTGTCGCGGGTGATACACACCTGCTCCTGTACATCCAGCGACGTCTCCTTCAGCGAATGCCGGTAGGCCACACGGTCGAGGAAGGGCACGATCACATTCAGCCCCGGTTCGAGCACGGAATTATATTTACCCATCCGCTCCACCACCCAGGCCATCTGCTGCGGCACCTGACGTATGGATTCAATGGCAATCACAACGCCCAGCGCCACCACGAAAAACGGCAAGGCAAACGAACGCTGGTCGAAGGCAATCAGCAGACCGGTCATGAATGCCACGATGATCAGTTTTGGAAACATGTTAAGCCCCCTCTGTTATTGGTTTAGTGCGGCTTGGCCGCGGACACGCGCAGTGTGTTGCCGTCCAGCGCGTGTATGTAGAACACCTTGGCGCCGGGCACACGCTCGCCGGTGACTTGCGCTTCCCACTGTGCGTTGCGGTACTGCACACGGGCCAGCCCGTCGGCTTCGCTGATCCACGCATCCAGCACCACGGACTGGCCGATATCGAGCGCCTGGCCCGACGCCGGCAGAAGCGCGCCGCGGAAACGCTTGACCAGGATCACACCCATCACCGCAACCGCGGCAACCGTCATGGCCTGCACCCAGAACGACTGCCCCAGATACGCAACGGCGGCAGCCGCCAGTGCCGCAATCCCAAGCACCAGCAGATAAAACGTGCCGGTCAGCATCTCAACGATGATCAGCACGATGCCGGTCACCGCCCACAGCAGATACATTTCCATTCCCGCCTCCCTTACTGCGTCATCAATTCGCCAGCATAACAAACCCTGCGCGCCGGTCACCCGTCAATTAAGCCTTGCCACTTTTGCCGCAAGGTCCGTAATCTGCGCACGCACGGTTTCGGCGTCGGGTGCGCCTGGGCGTTGTTTGAGATAATTGCCGAAATCACCGAGTGCTGCGCGAAAACATTCCAGCTTCAGGTAAATGCCGCCGCGGTCACGGTATTCCTCGCCGGCATCTTCCGGGGTCAGCGCAATCAGCCGTTCGCTGGCGGACAAGGCCCGCAGCCAGTCATCCTGCTGGCCGTAAACACCTTTCAGGTTGCGTAACATGCGTGCCAGCACTTCTTTATTGGAGGCCGCACTGAGCAGATGCGACAGTATGGCTTCATCGACATCCGCTTCGCTGCCTGCTGCACGCAGCCGCTGTTGCAGTTCATCCATGCCCAACGACACGCCGCCGCTGTACGGATCCAGCACCACCACACCATCACGCAATGCACACTTCACCAGAAAATGCCCGGGGAAAGACACGCCGTGCAGGCTGAGTCCGATGCGTCGCCCGATTTCGATGTAAACCACACCGAGCGTGATCGGGATGCCGATCCGGCGCTCCAGCACTTCATTAAGGAAACTGTTGCGCGGATCGTAATAATCGTCGGTATTGCCGCTGAATCCCAGCTCGGAAAACAGGAAATGGTTCAGCGCCAGCAGCTTTTCGGCGGTTGCGACGTCCGCGCGCAAGCGGCTGCGCAATCGTGTCGCCATGTCATCCAGTCGCGCCAGATAGTCGTCAACAGCAAGGCCCGGGTATTCACTGGCAGCGATCCACAAGGCACCTTCCGCCAGCGACACATCCTCATCGGGCATGCGCGTGATGCGGCGCCACTGCTCGGCGGCCAGTGCTTCCGGCGAAAGATCCCCGCTCATGCGCGCCTCGCCAACGGCAGGTTCATCAGCAGGTTCTGCGGTTTCAGGCGCAGATTGCCTTCGGTGGTCATCGCCATGCCGAGGAATACCGGCGCCCCGCGCATTTCCGCCTGCAACGCAGCGGCATCGGCAAAATCCATGCGGAACAGGCCGACCACCCGTTTCATGCGATCTTCATCAACCTCGCCACCGGCATAAATGTCATTGAGCATCGCGCTGGCCTCAACATCGAGCCCGACGTGCCACTTCCATTCCTCATCGGGAATTTCGCGTACAGGCGTGACTTTCACCGGCGTGCCGTGGAAATGTTCGACCCAGCGCGCCAGCAGTTCGCACAGCGCCAGCGAACCGGGCAGCCCGGGATTGACCTGCAGCACGGTGTCACGGCGTTCATCACGGCGGAAATACTCCGCATGGTTGGCCTCATCGAGGACATCAAGATCCATCGACCGCAAGGGCGCGTTGACTTCCTTCAGCATGCGCCCGAGGTTGCCAAGCCCGCCGCTTTCGGCATGCAGGTTGACGGTCTCGGCATCGGCCAGCATCACCGCGCCATCCTTGACGCTGACCCGCTGCTGGCGGAAAAAAGTTTCCGCCGCACGTGCCAGCAGGCCATTGTCGGTGCCGTCGAGCATGCCACGCAGGATGACCTCGGCGGTGTGGTAAATGAACGGCGGCGGCACCGCGACATCCTGCTGGAACAGGCTGAAGTAAAAGGCTTCCAGGGTCGGCGCGGCCAGCAACTGGTCGCGGAAACGCAGCATAACCTGGTAATTTTCCTGCGCGTCGGGGTCTGCCAGCGCGGCGATCTCGGCATCACTCACCGCGCGGCGTGGCGCCTCGAGCAGGGCCGCATGCAGGCGCTGCTCCACGGCACAGGACTCGGCCACCGGCGCCAGTTCGGGCCGCGTGTAATAAAGCCTCAGGTAATCGTCGGTGACGAGCAGATGCCCGTCGGCGGCCCGCTCGAGCAATCGATAACCGCTGTGTTGCCAGAAATCCATAATGAATCCGATCCCGAAGCCATTATGCCACGGTGTTTGCGGCCCTCTGCTGCCGGATGCAAACCCAAAAACGGGCTTTATACTACGATGATGATGACCTTATCACTCTCCCCGACACGGATCGGCATGGCCGCGGCCCTGTTGACCACCGCCGCTTACGCGCCGCAGGCGATCAAGGGCTGGCGTTCCCGCTCGACCAAGGACATATCGCTGGCCATGTTCATTATGATGGTGACCGGCATCACCCTTTGGCTGATTTACGGGATTCTGATCAATGACATTCCGCTGATCCTTGCCAACGCGGTCACGCTGGTATTCGCCAGCGCCATTCTTGTCGCCAAAATCCGCTTTCGCTAACCCACGCCATCGAGCCTCCATCCTCCAATCCCCACAGCTCCGCCATACCCAGTTGTGACTGCGTGTTGATTCTCTCCGGCAGATCGTTACACTGGGCGAGGACAAGCTCATCCTCTTCCAATTCATGGAGATACAACCGTGGCCAAAAAGAAAAACAAACAACACGGCGGGGAGCCCGCACTGGGCTACGGCAACAAGATGGAAAAACTGGTCGTCACCCTCGACCCTGCGGTGCTGGCAGAATTGAAGCGCCGTCACCTGGAAACGGGCGCCACAATGGCTGAACTGGTGCGCCGGGCCGTCAAATTCTGGATCGCGGGCACCAAGGCGGCAGCACTCAAAGCCGACGAAAAGATATTCCGGCAGATGCCCTGAAGGCGCGACAGTACGTCAGTGGAAAGGTCGCTGCCAAGTCCAATGCTGACAAAAACCTGTAACACAGCACTCCGCCCGCCACAATTCCGCCACACTCATCACCCGGCAATCTAATCCAAGCTCGGATTGCACACCCTCCACGGCTTGCTATATTGGCCTTCGCGACAATTCGATTAACCCAGTGCAAAACTGTTGCAGATCAACGATCCTGCGCCCCGCAGACGAATCTAACGTCCGAGTTGCCTGACTCCGGCCTGAAGCAGGCATTGCTGTGCCACATTTTGGATAAAAGCGATTTGTTGAAGTAGGATGATGGTCGAGGAGGAGCCGATTATGAAAATAGAAACCTTGGCGGTAGACCCGAGCGCCCTGAGAGAAGAAGTCAGGAACAAATATCGTGATGTTGCAAACAATCCGCGCGGTGAATTTCACTTTCATACTGGAAGGCCGCTCGCGCAGCGTCTAGGGTATGACCAGACCGTGGTGAACGCGATGCCGGATTCAGCTGTCGAATCATTCGCCGGGGTGGCAAACCCGTTCTTGCTCCGAACACTCATGCGGG
>JBBQAO010000115.1:0-9691 GCA_038316355.1 Burkholderiales bacterium | reverse complement strand
TAGCGACCTTCAGCTTTCCGCAGCGAATACGCGGCGGCCTCATTGAAGGGGAAACGGGGTGTCCACACAGGTACGCCAGCTCCGGAAGCTGCCCATCAGTTCCCCCTTGCCGCGCAGCGGCTGGCCGCTGCGCGACTTGAGCGGCGCCCAAGGCTTGCCGTACGGATCGGTGCCGGACTCGAAGCCGAGCTGCGCCTTGGTTTTCAGCACGCGGCCGACGGCGTCGAGCCCCGCGCGCGGGTCGCTGGCCAAAGCGGACCTCCGGTTGAACGCGGCGAGGACAGCGGTGCTGTCGATCTCGACGCTCGGGTTAATCATGCGCGTCTGTCGCGAGTTTTTAGAATTGTCCGGTTTCGTAGCACATGAATTGTGCGCTTTTTGTGCTGTGCTCGGAAATCGGTGGAGGGCGTTGCCCGCATAATTGTGCGCGCGCGGGTGACGACCGAAAATCGGCGGCGGTCACAGGGCTCTTCAGGAGCGCTGGATGGAGGGACGGACGGTCTCCCACCCGTGTCATTCTTGATTCCCGACGCGCAGGTACCGGCCGGACTGGACCAGTTGGTCCAGATCGGCCTTTTTAATTTTTTGCGCGCTGCGTATTTCGTTGACCTCGCCCGCCGCCTTCTTGGGCAAATACCCCGGCTGCACCGCAATCCGCACGTCGCTCCGGCACTCGTGCCGGGGCGTGGATTGAAACCATGCACTGGGACCAGGACTCCTTGAGCAAGTCAGCCGTGTTCAGCCGCTGGTTCGCCGCCAATAACGTCTCCCGGCTGCGGCGTCCCTCCAGCGTGAGGTTCTCCCGATGCGAAACCGTCACGCTCAAAGCGGAAAGTCCAAGGTATTGAAGAAGAACAGATGTCGCTCAATGGAAAAATCAGCGCCCGGACCATTTCGCGTTTACGGTTGCGCGGGCAACAGATCGAGAACCTCATGCAGGGCGGCGTCCACCTGCGCCATGAAATCCGCGGAACATTGCAGCAGCGGTCCTTCGGTCAGGCGCTTGTTATCGACGGCACGCAATTGATCGAGGAGCAGGTCCGAGTCCTTCATCAATTTGCCCTGCGCCGGAATGTGCAGCCGCAGCGGTTCGGCATCATCCTCCAGGAGGGTTGTCAGGGGAACGATGAGCGTGGAGGGATGCTCGGCATCAAGCAACGCCTGGCTCTGCACGATCAACACCGGACGCATCTTTCCCGGCTCGGTGCCACGCCCGGGGTTGAGATTGGCGAGCCAGATACTCCCGCGCTTACGCATCCGGAGCGTCTTCGATGCCGGCGAACTCGGCGCTGACGCGCATGCTCTCGCCGCGCACTCGGCGGGAAGCATCCATCATGCGCTGGCGACGTTGCGCGGCGACGGCTTGCGCGTTGAGCGCGGCGATCGCACGACGGATGTATTCGGCGCGCGGAATGCGCAACTCGCGGGCGCGGAGATCGGCCTCTTTCACCAGTTCGTCCGGCAGACGCAGCGAAATGGTAGTCATATTTGTAACTCGATTTGTAGCCAAATCTGAATATACATTTTGTTGCGACAGGCGACAAGCCTGCTTGGGTTTCGAACTTGGCAGCGGACGGCAAAGCTCCAACAGGCTAGTGCGAATAATTACATAACTCATTGAATTATTTACATTTTTAAATATCATGTTGAGACATGCTTTCCTGCGGTCGTTCGCCAAAATCAGCGGCCTTGCCGCGCTGCCTTGGACTGCTGAAGTCCGGACGCCCCAGCACAAGATCATCCTGCAGACTTCACCCGTGGCCGGGTTTCAGTATCACGACGGCATAACGGTCTGGCCAGTGCTGCGCATCGGCAATGGCATCGGCCCTGCCAAAGCCTTCGGCTGCGGGCTGCTGCTTGTTCGCCGGATCTGAGTGCTTAAGAATAGTGTGTATAGAACACATATCAGGAGCAAGGCATGGGCCACCGTATTAACGTGATGATCGACGACCCCGGCTGGCAGGCACTGCAGAAAGTTCCCCGGGGCGAACGCAGCCGGCTGATCAGCGAAGCCGTGAGCAAGGAGCTGCAGCGCCGCGGCCGCGGCCGGGCAGTTGCCGAAATGAACAGGTTGCGCAAAACGCGCCGCAAGGTAACCACCAGCGCCGAAGACCTGGTGCGGGCCGACCGGAATGTTCACTGGTAAAGCGGATCGTTCCGGATGCGTCTGTTCTGCTGAAGTGGGTATTCCCGGAAGAGCGGGAACCCCACGTCATGCAGGCAATCGCCATTCGGGACGCATTCGTTGGCGGCCGCATCCGCCTGTTGGTCCCGCCGCTCGGGTTCTACGAGGTCGGCAACGTGCTGGTATCGCACTATCTGGATTCCGCGGCGGAGCGGCTTGCGGCGCTCGCCGCCTTCCACCTGCCGGAAGCCCGCCCGGCTGCTGCGTGGCGCGAGCAGATCATCAAGCTTGCCGCTGAACACAAAGTGACATTTTGCGACGCGAGCTATCATGCTCTCGCTGTCGAGTCGGACGGTATCTTCGTGACCGCCGACGAAAATACCTGCGCAAGGCAGGCCCCGACTCTCACCTTCCGGGTCTTGCGAGTTGGCCTCCCCGGTAAACCTGTTGCCGCCCCTCAGGCCGATCCCGATCAAGGATCGGCTTTCGATCCTCTACAATTCCTGCAAAGAGCGCATGCGGGTCACGCTTAGTGCGGTGATGCCAAAGCCGGGGTACTGCGCCAGCAGTTTCAACGCCTGATCAATCTCGTCTGCAAATTTGCTGGCGGCAGAAAATGCCTGTTTTTCAAGATACCAGTCGATGGCGGCATCAATGTCATCCCGAGCCCGATCACTCAGGTCAACCCGCATTGTCCGATTTGGCCTTTGCGCCGCTGATTCGAGCACGGACTTCTTTCATGACCTCATCCGCCGGTATCCACTCAGTACGCCCGGCTTCCATGTCCGCCACGCGCCGTGCGATTTCATCATCCCACGCGGGGGCGATGGCCTCGGGGGTATCTTCCGGCTCACCCTCCGGGCTGACAAACAGCCGGTGGATCAATTCGCTGCGTTCTTTGGGAGGCAGTTTCAAGGCCTGCGCTTCAAGTTCTTCGATCATCGCGCCCATGTTGATTTCTCTGACGCACTGACAATGTCATCGTGGTAGCGGCATCGACATGTCTAAACCTGGCGACCCACGCGTCGCCCCGGCATTCGTGCCGGAGCGAGGATTGAAACTTGTCCAGTGCATGCGCCCACGCTTCCTACCCGGGGATGCCTCGACACAAGTGTCGGGGCATCAGTTCAAAACATCACTGTTGCTGCAACCCGCCGTCCACAACCACCTTCGTGTATTTCGCGATTTCGGCTTTGATGTAAGCACCGAAATCGGCAGCACTGCCGCCCAGCGGATCGGCGCCCAGTGCAGCCAGACGCTGCTGAACATCCGGCAATTTCAACGCCTTGTTGATATCGGTATTGAGCCGGTTGATTGCGGATGCGGGCGTTCCCTTGGGCACGATGGCGCCATACCAGACGATCATGTCGTAACCCTTGACACCCGCCTCGTCCACCGTTGGCACATCGGGCAATGCCGGGTTGCGCTTGGCGCTGGTCACCGCCAGTGCGCGCATGCGTCCGGACTTGATGTGCGGCACCGCAACGGGTGATGTATTGAAACCAAGCTGGACTTCACCGGAAATCAGTGCGATGGCCGATGGTCCGCCGCCTTTGTACGGCACATGCGTCATATTGATTTTGGCCATGCTCTTCAGCAACTCAGCGGCAATATGCTCGGGGCTGCCGTCGCCCGATGAAGCATAATTGATCGCGCCCGACTTTGCCGACGTAATCAGCTCCGCGAGATTCTTCTGCGGCTGTTTCGGATTCACCACGACAAACATCGGCACCGAGGCGATGTTGACCAGCGGAACGAAGTCGCGCAGCAGATCGTAACCGAGTTTTTTGTACAGCGGCTTGCTGATGGCATGCGACACGGAGATGAACATCACCGTGTAACCGTCGGGCGTCGCTTTCGATGCAATTTCTGCCGCGAGATTGGCATTTGCGCCGGGACGATTATCGACAATCACCTGCTGACCGAGACTGTCGGTCAATTTAGCGGCGACTGTGCGCGCCATGATATCCGTGCCGCCACCGGGGGCGTAGCCCACCAGGAAACGGATGGACTTGGCCGGATAAGCCTCGGCCGCAATCGCAGTGCCGGCCCACGCGGCTACTGCCGTCAGGGTAATGCTGATGATGATTTTTTTCATGATCTGCTCCTCGTCGCTGTCGTTATACAGCCTGCTTAAAAAAACTGCCGGTCAGCCCGCAGCCACGGCCTGCAGTTTCGGATTGCGCAAATGCCGCACGACGGCATCGGCAAACGATTGGGTATTGCCTTTGCCGCCGAGATCACCGGTGCGCGCGTTGGCATCGGCCAGCGCGGCATCCACTGCCGCCTCGATGGCGAGATAGGCCTGCTGGAACGCCGGTTTGCCGTGGCGCATGCCCAGCCAGTCGAGCAGCATGCCAGCGGACAGGATCATGCCACTCGGGTTTGCAATGCCCTTGCCGGCAATATCCGGCGCCGAGCCGTGGCCGGCGTTGGCGATGGCGTGTTTGTCGCCAGCGTTGATCGCAGCGGCCAGCCCCAGCCCGCCGGACAGCGCCACCGCAAGGTTCGACAGAATGTCGCCGAACATGTTGGTAATCAGGATCACGTCATGGCGCTCCGGCCGGCTGTAAATGTCGGCGGCCATCGCATCCATGTCCATTTCCTTCAGCGTAATGGCCGGATGCGCTTTCGCTTCGGCAAAGGCTTCGCCCATGAACAGGCCGTCGGTCATCTGCAGCACATGGCGCTTGCCCACGGCGGTAATACGCTTGCCGCGGCGCGCGGCGTAATCAAACGCGACCCTGGCGATGCGGCGCGAACCCTGGCGGGTGATCTTGCGCACCGACAGCGCGATGTCTTCGGTCGGCATGAATTCACCGATGCCCTGGTACATGGTGCGGTCGGAATAAAAACCCTCGGTATTTTCGCGCACGATCAATACGTCGAGGTCGCGGCGCGCATCGGGCATGCCCGGGCGGCTGCGCGCCGGACGCAGGTTGGCGTAGAGGTCGAGGCGCTTGCGGATGGTACCGGGTATGTTGATGCCGCCATCGGCCAGCGGCGGGTAGTCGGTCATGCCGCAGGGCCCGACGATGACACCATCGGCGTCGATGGCCGCCTGCAGCGCGGTATCGGTCAACGTGGTCCCGTTTTTGCGATGGCTCGCCATGCCGACTTCAACGTCGGTAAAGCGCAAACCCAGCGAAAATTCCGCATCCGCCGCCTTCACCACCGCCATCGCTGCCGCGATGATTTCCGGGCCGATATCGTCGCCGGCCATGACCACCAGATTCATGATTGTTCCTTGTTGTTAACTATTCAGTGCGAGCGGAAAGTCAAAAGCTTCCCTCACCCCGCCCTCTCCCTCCGGGACAAGGGAACACTGGAAGCGGAGCAGAGGGCGGGGGTGAGGGAAGGTCGCTGAGTTTGCCGCACGCACTGAATAGATACCCTTGTTGTTGATCAACCGTTATTCAGCCTTGATGTTTGCTTCCTTGACCACACGGGTCCAGCGCTGGAAATCTTTCTGGATGCGATCACCGAATTTCTGCGGCGTGCCGCCGGTCTGCACCATGCCCTGGTCGCTCAGGTTTTTCTTCATCTCCGGCTCTTCGAGTGCCTTGTTGATCACCGCATTGAGGCGGTCAATTATCGGCTGCGGCGTGCCGCGCGGCGCCATCGTACCAAACCACAGTTCCACTTCATAACCGGGCAGCGTTTCCGCCACCGCCGGCACTTCCGGCAGCGACACCCAGCGCTGTGCAGTGGTCACTGCCAGCGGGCGCAGCCGGCCGGTCTTGAAATGCGGCACCACCGGCAGCAGGCTGCCGACGATGATGGGCACCTGCCCCGAGAGCAGGTCGGTCATCGCCGCGCCCGTGCTCTTGTACGGGATGTGCACCATCTTGATTTTGGCCATGGAGTTCAGCAGTTCCGTAGCCAGATGGGTCAGTCCGCCGACACCGCTGGAGGCGTAGGTCATCGCACCCGGCTTCGCCCGGGCCAGCGCCACAAACTCCTTCATGTTTTTGGGCGGCAAAGACGGATGCACGGTCACCACAAATGGCGTGATGCCGAATTCGACCACCGGGATGATGGAGTTGATCGGGTCGAACGCCGGCTTGTGCGTCGCCGCGCTGGCGGAGAAACTGCCAGACATCATCATGATCGTGTAGCCGTCAGGCGGCGATTTGGCCACGGCTTCCATGCCGATGATGCCGCCGGCGCCACCACGGTTGTCGACGACGAATTGCTGGCCAAGCGCCGCAGTCAGTTTGTTCGAAAACTGGCGCGCAGTCAGGTCGCTGCCCCCGCCCGGGGCGAACGGCACGATCACGCGCACGGGTTTGACCGGATATTGCTGCGCTGACACCAGCGATGGCGCGAAAAACATGGACGTGGTGATGACTGACGCAAGAATGAAACGAAAGGTCGATGCTGCCATGATGTCCTCCTGAAATACGCTACTGAGTTGCGGCGGATGGATTTGGGATTCGATTTGGGATTCGGTTGAGTGCTCTGTGGCACTTGACTCCGACTCTGTGGCACTTGACTCCGATGCAGTATTGCATAATCTGACAATAATATGCAATCCTGCGCTCTTAATCCACCGGAACCTTCCACCATCAGCCCCATGCGCCACGATTCGTCACCGCTGACCCCGCTGCAACAGCGCGTCGCCCGGGAAATCATTGCGCTGGCGCGACGCGACAACCGTCCCGTCGGATACCATCTGCCCAAACTGGAGCTGGCGCGCGAGATCGGCACCTCGCACAATCCTGTGGAGGCTGCGCTGGCCCATCTCGCACACATCGGCGTGGTCTGCCACAAACCCGACCGCGGCTATTTTCTGGCGCGCGGCGCCCACCAGCTCGGCACCGCGGCCAGAAAACTCGCCCCCGCGGGTGATGACCCGTTGTATCTGCGCATTGCCGCGCTGCGGCTGACGCACCGGCTGCCGGACATCATCACGGAAACCGATTTGATCCGCCGCTTCGGCGCATCGCGCAGCACCGTGCGCAAAGCCCTCGCGCGCATCCAGCAGGAAGGCTGGGCCGAACGACGCGCCGGTCATGGCTGGGCTTTTCTGCCGCTGATCGATTCGGTGGCGGCCTACGAAGAAAACTACGAAATCCGCCGGGTACTCGAACCCGCGTGCATACTCAGTTCAGGATTTGCCGCAGCACCTGGTGAACTCGAAACGCTCAAACGTCAGCAGGCCTTTATGGCGGAAGGCGGCTACGGCGCGATGACACCGGTGGAATGGGCAGACATCAATGCGCGCTTCCATGAAACCCTCGCGCGCTGGTCAGGCAACCGCTTCATGCTGCAAACCATGCGCCGCATCAACCAATTGCGCAAACTGGTGGAATACCGCGCCGTCGCTGGCGCCCCTGCCGTCCGGGCGCGGCAGGCCGGTGAACATCTGCGCATCCTGGAGGCCATCGGTCGCGGCGACCGCACCGAAGCCGCCGACTTGTTGCGCCAACACCTGGAAGGCGCGCGCCGGCAGAAAGTACAACCGGGCCATTTCGCGGTGCCCCGAAGATGAAATGGACATGACCCGCGTACTGATCACCGGTGCCGCCGGCGCCATCGGCGGCACGCTGCACGCTGGTTTGCGCGGCAGCTATCCCCTGCTCCGCTTAAGCGATCTGCGCGACCCGGGCGCGCTGCAGGACGGCGAGGAATTTGCGCAGGCCGACCTCGGCGACTATGACGCCGTGAAAGCCGCGATGAACAGCATCGATTGCGTGGTGCATCTCGGCGGCATTCCACGCGAGGCGCCATGGCCGTCGATCCTCAACGCCAACATCATCGGCACTTACAATGTGTTTGAAGCCGCGCGCGAGTGCCGCGTGAAACGCGTGGTGTTTGCCAGTTCCAACCATGCCGTGGGCTATCACCGCGCGGCGCAGACCATCGGCATCGACGTCGAGCCCCGGCCCGACAGTCGCTACGGCGTATCCAAAGTCTATGGCGAAGCACTGGGCCGGCTGTATGCCGACAAGCACGGCTTGAGCGTCGCCTGCCTGCGCATCGGTTCGTTCCGCGAACAACCGGAAGACGCGCGCCAGTTGTCCACCTGGATCAGTCCGCGTGACATGGTGCAACTCGTACGCTGCTGTATCGATGCGCCGGACTACCGATATCTGGTGCTCTATGGCGTGTCGAACAACACGCGTTCCCGCTGGAAAAATCCGCAGGCGGCGCAGATCGGCTATGCGCCGCAGGACAATGCAGAGCGCTACGCCGCCGCGCTGGAACAAAAAACAGACACAGGCGCCGCGGCTGAATTCCACGGCGGCGGGTTTTGCAATCTCGAATTAACCAATAAAATCAATAATATAGATTAGCTCTGCGCAGCCACATCAAGCACGGTATTTTTCCACGGTCTTCCAGTCAATCTCGAAACCGAAGCCCGGCAGATCGTTCATGTGCACGCGGCCATCCTTGACCTGCGCACGCTCGGTAAACATTTCGAACCACAGCGGATCGCGATCGGCGTTGCCATGCGACTCCACGCCGAAACCCAGGCGCGGGAATGCCGACACCAGGTGGCAATGCACTTCCGGTACCAAATGCGGCGCAATGCGTACGCCGTGCTGCTCGGCGAGATGACTGACACGCAGTGATTCGGTGAAACCGGCAAAACGCGTTGAGTCGAACTGCATGAAACCCAGCGCGCCGCTGGTGATGAAATCACGCGCAGTAAACCGCGTCATCTCGCGTTCACCATGCGCCAGCGGGATCACGGTGTTTTTCGCCAGCACGACAAAATCCGCCGGCTGCAGGTACCAGTGCAGCGGCTCTTCCAGCCAGTAGATATTGTACGGTTCAACGGCATGAGCAAAACGGATGCAGTCTTCCAGATCGTAGGCCGCATTCATGTCGAGCATCAGCCGTACATCCTTGCCGATCGCCGCGCGCGTCAAACGGATACGCTCCACTTCCTTCTCGATGCTGAGGCCGGCAGTTTTGAGTTTCACCGCCTCGTAACCCCGCTTGACGAAACCCGCCAGCTCCTCGGCGCAAACATGCAGCGGCGCATCGAGTTCGTAGTAACCGCCGGTGGCGTAAGTAAACAGCGGCTTGCCCTCACCACCCAAAAGTTTCCACACCGGCACATTCAGCGCCTTGCCCTTGATGTCCCACAAGGCAAGGTCAATGCCGCCAATCGCCGCCATGATCTGCGGCCGGTCCCCACGCGGCATCGGCTGCGGCAATCCATCGCGCCCGCCCATGCCGGTCGCCCGCGGCGAAGTCAGCGACAGCATTTTCTCCCACACTGCAACCTGCTCCGTCGCGTTCATACCCTTGATGACATCGCCGAATATTTCCACGTATTTGCAGATGTCCTTCATCGGCGAACCATGAATCTGACCAATCCCGGTCAGACCGTCATCAGTTTTGATCTCCACCAGAATCACGCTGGAACTGTGCAGTTCCTCATGCGCTGTCCACAGCGTATGTTTGAGTTTGGCGGAAATGGCATGGGCTTTAACGGATGCAATACGGGTCACCGGGAAATCCTTTAAAATATTAATAAAATCAATTACTTATAAACACATTTCCAACGCACCACCATTCACCCCTTGTGAGCCGCCGGGCAGCGCAGCCTAG
>JBBQAO010000085.1:0-15043 GCA_038316355.1 Burkholderiales bacterium | reverse complement strand
CCGATCCGGGCGGCGCACATGGCGCTTGATATGAACGAGGCCCTGGAAAGCTACAATGAAATCAGCCACCACAAGTTGCAAATGCGCATCGGCCTGGACACCGGCGCGGTTGTGGCGGGCGTCATCGGCAAACGCAAATTTCTTTATGACTTGTGGGGTGACGTGGTGAACACGGCCAGCCGGATGGAGTCTGATGGCGTGGCCGGGCGCATCCAGTTGACGGAAGCAACCCGCCAGCGCTTGAGCGAGCCCTTCATATTCGAAGCGCGCAGCCCCATTCATGTCAAAGGCAAGGGCAAGATGCAGACCTGGTTCCTCAACGGCCGGACCGGCTAAAACGATCGGGATGATCGGATGATCGGGATGATCGGGATGATCGGGATAAGACCGCTGCGGGCCGCTGCGGGCCGCTGCGGATGCGGCCGGTGGCCCGGCATCAGTCTTCCCGCGCCTCCGTGGGCGCAGCGCGCGACCGGTACTGCTGCAGAAACCTGTCGGCGCCGCCCGCCCGGCGTATGGGTCTAACGCCGCCCTGCCAGCAGCCCGATCATGACTCCCGCGGCAACCACGATGCCCACAGCAGTCCACGGGTTGCCCCGCACATAGTCCGTCGCGGCAGCGGCGGCTTCCCGGGACCGGTCAAACGCCGGCTGGGATGCATCGAGCAGGCTGGTCTTGGCGACCTGCAGTTTGTTCTCGAACTTCGTCCGCGCCAGCGCAAAGCCGTCGCCCGATGCCGTCGTCGCGGCTTTCAACAGATCCTCGCCGTCGGCAATCATGGTCTTGAGGTCGCCAGCCATCCTGTTTCTGGCGCGTTCGAATTCGTCTACCGAGCGTTGCAACATTACTGTCTCCTTGGTTGTCATCGGGGTGCCTGAATACTACTTCTTGATGCTCATTTCATTATCGACTTTGGTTACGCCATCCACCTTGCGCGCAATCGCCGTGACCTGATCGATCTGGGATTGGCTGTCGACGAAACCGCTGAGCTGAACCTCGCCTTTGCGCGTAATGACGGTGACATCGAGGCTCTTGACGTTCGAATCGGCAAGCAGCGCCGATTTCACCGTGGTGGTAATGACGCCGTCGTCCACCGTGCTGCCCACCGTGGCCTTGCCGTCCTTCACGCTGAGCTTGTTCTCGACGTTCTTGACGCCTTCGACTGCACGGGTAACCGTCATGGCGCGGTCGATCTGGGCCTGGCTGTTGACAAAGCCGCTGAGCTGGGCCGTGCCTTTGCGCGTTTCCACCTGCAGATCGAGGCTTTTGATATCGGGATCGGCAAGCAGCGCGGATTTCACTTTGGCAGTGATCATGGTGTCGTCAATTTCCGTTCCTACAGTGGTGCTTGCCACCGGTTTCGGCGTTTCCTGGGCTTTGCCGCAGCCGGTGATGACGGTGGCGAATGCGGCCGCAAGCGCGGCACATAAAAAGGCGTTTCTACGATTGATGCGCATGGTGGTGGACTCCGCGAATGGTTGGGCATTGATCATCGGTCAACTGCCGGCCGCAGTCTGTACGTTAGCGAGCATAAGTCGGGCATCCGTTTAGGAGTAGCGGTGACGCGTTTACCAATTGCATTGCCGCGATCCTGCTGTCCCCGGCATTGTTGGTCTGCGCTGCGCATGCCGGCAAAACGCTGGTGGATACGACCGCCGAGGGCCCCTGGTTCCTGATCCGGCTGCCGACGCGCAACTGCCACATCGTTGCCCCCTTCGCCGATCGCGCAATCAAGCAGCCCATCAGCACCGGCGTCGCAAAACTCAAGACTGTCCACTTTCACCGGGATGCAGAATAATTAAATAAAAACAATTACTTACAGAATTATTCGGTAACTCAGTGCTTGGTCCGCCGTGCGTTCTCATACAGCGGCATCACGGTCGGCAACAGCGCCTGGATCTGGTTCACGCGGCTGGCTTCGGCGGGATGGGAACTGAGAAACTCCGGCGGGCGGCCGCCCTGATTGACATCAATCATTTTTTGCCAAAGCGTGACGCCGGCGCGCGGGTCGTAGCCGGCGCGCGCCGTGAGTTCCAGTCCGATGCGGTCGGCCTCATTTTCGTCGTTGCGGCTGAAGCGGGTGGCGATCAGGGCCTCATAACCGGCGTTGGCGAGTCCTGCAGCGCCATCACCCAGGCCCAGCAATGCGGCACCAATACCGACAGCCGTTTGCGCAGCCATTGCCTGCGAAACCTGCTCGCGTGAATGTTCACGCAGGGCGTGTGCAATCTCGTGCCCCACGATGATGGCGATTTCGTCATCGGAGAGGCGCAGCTGGGTAATCAACCCGGAGTAAACCATGATCTTGCCGCCGGGCATGCAGAATGCGTTCAGTTCCTTGCTGGTGATTACATTGACTTCCCAATTCCAGCCGGGCGCGTCCTCGCGAAACGCCCGGGTCTGCGGTTCAATGCGGCCGGCAATCGCGCGCACACGGCGCAGCATGGCCTGATCCTGATTGAGGATGCCTTTGCCCGAGGCTTCAGCTTTCAGCTTGGCGTAACTTTGCGCGGCCAGCTGGTTCAGTTGCGCCGAGGACACCAGCATCAGTTGCGGGCGATTGGCACCGACGGCGCCGCCCTGCGTGGTGGTTTCACATCCGCCCAGCATTGCCAGGGCGGGCAGGCAGAGCGCCATAAACACTACCGGTCGAAAAGTGATCATCATTACCTGCCGCAGTTAAAGTGGATGTGCCATCTACTGGCGTTAGTCAGGCAGCGCAAATCGCCGCATATCCCGACCCTGGGGAATTGTCACCACATCAGGACAGCGGTTCCGTACGGTCTCGTACAGAGCCGACATTCGAAAGTAAACAGTCATTTGAACAGCGGGCGCCGAAACAGCGAACCGCGGCACCGGCAATGACGGCACCGCAGCATGCATTTACTCGAGCAAGAAACTGATGTTGGCGTTGATGCGGTACTTCACGATTTTGTTTTTGTCGACCTTGGCCTGCATATCCTTGATATAGATCGACTTTATCCCCTTGACGGTTTTGCCGGCATTGGCCACCGCATTTGCCGCCGCATCCTCCCAACTCTTGTCGGACTCGGCAATTACTTCGATTACTTTAAGCATGCTGGTCATGGTCATTTCCCTGGTTATTGATGGTGTTGAATTTTGCGCTGTCAAATCTTCAGTAACGCTGCACGGAACCGTTGTCGATACGCACCCGGTCGCCCACCCTGAGCCCGGCGTTGTTGTTTTGGGTCACTGTCTGGTAAGACCCGCTGTCCATACGGACCGTAACCTTGTAGGCATCTGTGGTTTTTTGTTGCTGACGCTTTTCAATTTCATTACCGACATAAGCGCCACCAGCTGCTCCGGCAACCGTGGCAATGGTCTGACCCGTTCCGCCCCCGACCTGGTTGCCGAGCACCCCACCCACCACAGCGCCGGCAATCGCACCGATACCAATGCCGGTGCCACCGATGCCGCTTTGGGCCGTGGTGTTTTGCTGCACGAGCTCGATCGCCTGCACGACACCGTAACCCGAATAAGCGCTAGCTGAATTGACGGGTGCGGGGGTGGCGCTTCCCGGGCTTGAAGTACTGGACGTATCGTTCATGGCTCCGCAGCCCGCCAGCACGAGAACAACAGCCGCGCCAAGCGCGACTCCGGTTTTGTTGATTTTGTTCATGGTAGACCTCCAGGTTAATTGAAATCGGGGTCCGGGCGCTGGACGCCGGGGTATCCGTGATTGGTGAGTTTTCGCCAGTCGGCATGAACAGTCTGTGCGATGGCACTCATATCAGACCAGTCGCGGAGGGTTTTCGCGCCATCATTTTTTTGCCCTGCCTTTTTTTGCCCTGCCTGGGGCCTGTTAGCCATTACTTCAGCAGTGCGACGGCGACGATTTGGTCCCGGGCAAACCGTTCGTCGCCAAACCATCCAACCGAGCTTCTGTACGCTTCCACACAGACTGCCCAAGCCGTCTGAATTAGCCTTTTGTCCATCTATGGACTCCTTGTCGGTGGCATCCGCTGCAATGGCTGATCCGACGCCGCAGGGACTTGCGCTGTCGGGGTCCTGGACCGCGCGCGGGATCGGCGCAGGCACACTTGGACTGGGCGCCGGACTGGGCACCCCTCGCCACGCCTCCACCTCAACGCTGTTCATCAACGGCTCGGGCATTGAAGCGCTCGATACCGCCGGCGCCTGGGTCCTGCACAAACTTCTTCAACGACTGCGCGACGAAGGCAGCACCGTGCAAATGCAGAACCTGAACCCGGACTTCGCCAAACTGCTGGAAGTCGTCGAGCAGCAGGCGATCAACTCCACCGGCGCCCGGCCCCCGGCCGGAGCACCAGAATCCAGACTTGAAAGTCTGGGACGGAGCGCTGCAGCCGCCTGGGAGCAGACCGTGGCGCTGCTCAGCTTTGTCGGCGAGACTGCGTCCGCGCTGGCCGGCAGCATCAAGCATCCACGGCGCATCCGCTGGCGCCCCATTCTCTACAACATCCGCAGCGCCGGATTTGACGCCCTGCCCATCGTCGGACTGCTGTCATTCCTGCTCGGAATTGTTGTTGCCTACCAGGGCGCCGACCAGTTGCGGCAATACGGCGCCAACATTTTTGTCGCCGATCTGGTCGGCCTGTCGATGCTGCGCGAGTTCGCGCCGCTGATCACCGCCATCATCATCGCCGGGCGCTCGGGCTCCGCCTATGCCGCACAGATCGGCACCATGGCGGTGACCGAGGAGATTGATGCCATGCGCACGCTGGGCATCGCGCCGCTGGATCTGCTGGTGCTGCCGAAAATCCTCGCACTGTTGATCGCGATGCCGCTGCTGACCGTGTTTGCCGATGTGCTCGGCGTGTTTGGCGGCATGATCATGGCGCAGGCGCAGCTGGGCGTCGGTTTCGGTGATTTCATGGATCGTTTCGTCAAAGCCGTCAGCGTCACGGCATTCATGATCGGCATCGGCAAGGCACCCGTGTTTGCCGCCATCATCGCCGTCGTCGGCTGCTTCCAGGGTTTTCGCACCCAGGGTGGTGCCGACAGCGTCGGCCGCCAGACCACGCGCAGCGTGGTGCAGGCGATTTTCCTGGTGATTGTTGCCGACGCGCTGTTCTCCGTCGCATTCAGCGCGCTGGACCTCTAGGATGAAGGCCACCACGCTCACTTCGAACGCTGCCCCCCGAGGGGGCGCTCAGTGCCCTGCGGGTGGCAGGGCGGGCACTGACATGGATAACAAAGCACATACGCACGATCCGGTGATCGAGATCAGCAAGGTCTCGACCCGTTTCGGCGACCATGTGGTGCACGACGGCCTTGATCTCGAGGTACGGCGCGCGGAAATATTCGCACTGATCGGCGGCAGCGGCTCGGGCAAATCGACCCTGTTGCGCGAAATGATCCTGCTGCAACGCCCGGACTCGGGATCCATCAAGGTGCTCGGTGTCGACCTGCATGGACTCACGGACGATGACGCCCTCGGTTTGCGCCAACGCTGGGGCGTGATGTTCCAGCATGGCGGCCTGTTCGGCTCGCTGACCGTCAGCGAAAACGTCGGTCTGCCCTTGCGCGAACACACCCGGCTCGACGATGCGCTGATCGATGAGTTGGCGGGCTGGAAAATCGCCATGACCGGTCTCAAGCCGGAAGCTGCCGCACAGTATCCAGCGGAATTGAGCGGCGGCATGATGAAACGCGCCTCACTGGCCCGCGCCCTGGCACTCGACCCGGAGTTGCTGTTTCTTGACGAACCGACTGCGGGACTCGACCCGGACAGCGCCGCCGGGGTCGATCAGTTGGTGTGCAAACTGCGCGACCTGTTCGGCCTGACCATCGTCATGATCTCGCACGACCTTGATCTGTTGTGGCAGGTTGCCGACCGCGTCGCCGTACTTGCCGAGGGCAAGGTGCAAGGCGTCGGCTCAATGGCCGAGCTTGCACAAATGGATCACCCGGCGATCCGCCCGTTTTTCGAAGGCCCGCGCAGCCGGGCAGCGCAGGATCGGAAAATGCAACTGGATAAAGCGCGGGATACAAATAATGTTTAAAAACATATACTTATAATGGAAACCAAGGTCAACTACGCACTCGTCGGCGCCTTCGTGCTGGCGCTCGGCGCCGTGCTGATTGCCGGTGCGCTGTGGCTCGCCTCGGGCGGCACGCTGCAGAAAAAATACGTTCCCTATCTGGCAATCATGGACGAGTCGGTTGCCGGTCTCAATCTGAACGCACCGGTCAAATACAACGGTGTTGACGTGGGCAAGGTGCGGGATATTCAACTGGATCCCGTTAATCCGGAACGTGTGCGGCTGCTGTTCGCAATCGAGCGCGGCACTCCGGTCAAGGAAGACACCATCGCGGTGCTGAAGACACAGGGGCTGACCGGCATCGCCTATGTAGAACTCAGCGGTGGCACCCGGGATTCGCCGCCACTCGCCGCAAGCGCGGGCAACGAGTATCCGGAGATTCGCACCAAAGCCTCGCTCAGCGCCCGCCTGGAAAACGTGCTGACCAACGTGCTGGCAAAACTGGACAGCACCTCGGGCAACATCAACGCGCTGCTCAGCGACGAGAACAAGGCGGCGTTCCAAAGCGCGCTTGCCGACATTGCCGCAGTGGCGCGCACCGTCGCTGCGCGCAAGGACACGCTCGACAGGGGGATCACTCATGCCGCGCGTACCTTCGAAAACGCCTCGCGGTTAACCGCCCAGGCCGGCCCGGTGATTGACGGTATCGGGCGCAGCGCCGACGCCGTCGAAAAAATGAGCACCGCGGTCGTCCGCACCAGTGCCAGTGCCGGCAAAGTGGTCGACTCCGCCGGCGCCGACATCCAACGCTTCACCGCGGAAACATTGCCGGAACTCGAGCGTCTGCTCGGCGAGCTCAGCACTCTGAGTAATTCACTGCGCAGGCTGAGCGAGCAGACCGAGCGTGATCCACGCGGCTTTCTTTTCGGCCGCATCCCGGTCCCGCCAGGGCCTGGAGAAACTGCTTCGGAGCCGCGAAAACCATGAACCCTTTATCCGTCACCCGCCGGGTCCGGTTATTTGTCACCGGCCTGTGTCTCGTCACCCTCGGCGCCTGCAGCGCGCTGAATCCGAGCGCAACAACACATCCAGCCTTCTATGCGCTGAACAATATGCAGAGCACGGCGGCAGCAGTGGCCCCTGCCACAGCGCCGACGCTGATCATCAATCCCCCGCACGCGACCGCCGGGTTTTCCAGCCCGCGCATCATCTATGTGCGCGAACCCCACAAACTCGAATATTTCGCACACAGCGAGTGGATAGATCCGCCGGCGCGCATGCTCGCACCGCTGCTGGTCGCCGCCGTCGCAAACACCGGGGCATTCCGCGCCGTGCTGCTGACGCCGAGCGCTGCAGTGGGCGACTTGCGCCTGGATACCGAAATCATCCGGCTGCAGCAGGAATTCGGCACCCTGCCCAGTCGTGTGCGTTTCACGCTGCGCGCCTACTTCGTCGACAACAAAACCCGCCAGGTCCTTGCCTGGCGCGAGTTTGATGCCAGCGTTGCCGCGGGCAGCGATGATACCTACGGCGGCGTAGTCGCGGCCAATCGCGCGGTAGCGACCGTACTCGAAAGTGTTTCAGCCTTTTGTGCCGAAGCAGCACGCAGTGCAGCATCAGGAAAATAAATCAAAGCCGTGTTATTCCGATCCATGTTTCACCCATTTTGGAGATATCGCAGATGAATCCGACAAAAATCATTGCCCTTGTTCTGATCGCGGCCGGCTGCCTGGGCCTGGCCTATGGCGGTTTCAGTTACACCAAGGAAACCAGCGCCGTGAAGCTGGGCCCGCTTGAACTCAAGGTTCAGGAAAAGGAAACGGTCAACGTGCCGTTGATCGTCAGCGCCGGCGCAATCGTGGTCGGCGTTATCCTGCTGGTCACCGTCGGCCGGAAATAAAACAATGGCCGCCTCACCGGATAAAACTGTATCCGGTTGAAGCGGCCATCATCCGTTTCAGGAAATTCAGCGCGCGGGCGACTCAGGGGGAACAATGATCACCGTGCTGCCACCGGTTTTGCCGCTATCACCGGTCGCCCCGGTGCTGCCGGTAGAGCCAGTTGCCCCTGTGCTCCCCGTGGAGCCGGTTGCACCGGTATCCCCGGTTGCACCTTTTTCAGCCTGCGCGCCAGAAGCTCCTGTCGCACCAGTCGGACCGGCTGGGCCCGGAACCGGCACTGTCACTACTGCAGGAGAGGTGACCACGACGGGTTTGTCGCAGGCACTCAAAGCCAGGGCCGACAATACTGCTGCAAATGCCATTGAATATTTCATGTGAATTCCTTTAGATTGTTTACGAAATTTTCCGTGCCTGCAGATTTGCAACCCGCTCCCGGAGTCGACCACTGAAAGTAAGCGATATCCGCGCGCCCGTCTGTTCGGCAGCGCGCATGCGCCTTTTCCGCCCCCCCGCCGTCTCAACGCCGCGCGGTCACACGCCACACCACATTGCCGACATCGTCAGCCACCAGCAACGCACCCTGCCTGTCCAGCGCCACGCCAACCGGCCGGCCGTAAGCACGGCCTTCCTCACTGAGGAAACCCGTCAATACATCAAGCGGGGCGGCGGAAGGTTTGCCGTTTTCGAAAGGCACGAAAATCACCTTGTAGCCGCTGTGCGGCCGGCGGTTCCACGAGCCGTGCTGACCGATGAACATGCCGTTGGCAAAGACCGCGGGCAGTGTGTTGCCGTTTGCATGCGCCAGACCCAGCGAAGCCGTGTGTGGTCCTAGCGCATAGTCCGGCACAATGGCCTTGGCCACGAGTTCGGGCTGCTGCGGCTGCACACGCTGATCAATATGCTGGCCGTAGTAGCTGTAAGGCCAACCATAGAAAGCACCGTCGCGCACTGAAGTCATATAGTCGGGAACCAGATCGCTACCCAGTTCGTCGCGCTCATTGACCACTGTCCATAACGCCTTGCTGAGCGGCTCCCAGGCCAGTCCATTCGGGTTACGCAGGCCGGAGGCAAAGATCCGGTGTGTTCCGCTCATCGGATCCACCTCCCAGATCGCGGCCCGACCCACCTCCACCGCCATGCCGCGTTCGGCCACGTTGCTGTTTGAGCCGACGGTCACGTAGAGCCGGGTTCCGTCCGGACTGGCGATCAGATTCTTGGTCCAGTGATGGTTGATCGACCCGGCCGGCAAGGCCACCACCGGGATGCCGGGTGCCGTGATGTAGGTGTCGCCGTCTCTGTAGGGAAATCGCAGCACCGCGTCGGAATTGGCAATATACAAATCATTGCCGACCAGGGCCATGCCGAACGGCGAGTTCAAGCCCTGCAGCAACACCGAGCGAAAATCCGCCCTGCCATCGCCATCGGTATCCCGCAACAGCGTGATGCGGTTGGCGCTCGGCACGCCGGCACCCGCTCTTTTCATCACCAGTCCCGTCAGCCAGTCCCTGAAGCTTTTGCCGGCTTCAGGTTTTGGCGGGGCATTGGTCTCGGCGACCAGCACATCGCCGTTCGGCAGCACATACAACCAGCGCGGGTGATCGAGGCCGTCGGCGAACGCGGCCACCTGTGTGCCCGGCGCCGGCAGCGGCGCCGTACCGTCTGTCCAGCCCTGGGCAGGCGCGATATGCACAGTCGGTAGCAGACTCTGCAGCGGCGGGGGCAGCGCGGGGTGCGGCCCGGTGCCGGCTGAAACCGGCAATGTGGCCATTTCACCGCAGGCCGCCAGCGCGGTGACCGTCATGACCATCAACGAAGCCACCACCAGCGACCACATCCTCCCGTTGGGCAAACGGCAACTGCCGGTCACAATCTCCCCGTTACCAGCAACACCACCAGGATGATTACCACCAATCCCAGACCGCCACTGGGCCCGTAGCCCCAGTTCTTGCTGTGCGGCCAGCTCGGAATGGCCCCGATCAGCATCAGTATCAAAATCACCAGCAGAATGGTTCCCAGACCCATGATGTTCTCCTTGAAGTTACGTGCGTTATGTGCGGTTTCGTACGGAAGTACCCGAAAAGCCGGGCGATAATTTGGTTGTTCCCGCCACTGCTTTACCCCTGAGGCGACGCGGCGGGACGGGGCCCCCGGTCGCATTCATGTCCGGGGGCCTGTTTTTTTGTTCTCCGGATGTGACAAAGCCCTGGCATCGCGGACCAGTTGCCCGCAATCGCTGTCCTGTCCCGGACCGGCATCAATCAGCGGGATCAGCGCCAGCAGTGGATTGATCAGCCCCAATGCAATCGCGCCAAAGGCGCGGGCGGCGACGCGCGCCTTGTCGACCTGAACATCGGGGGCGGCAAAACTGCCGCGAACGTAGATCGGACTGCGTAGTGCCAGAGGGCTGGTGTTTTTCGTTTTCTGGTTGAGCGTCAGATCGAACTTCTCCTGTGCCAGATCGATGCTGCCGGTGCCGATGATCGTGGTGACTTCGGTGTCAAAAATGAGCGCGTCGGCGTGCAGCGTGCCTTTCCTGACGTCAAAACTGGCCACCCCGCAACGCAGCTTGATAAGTTTGTCGCCGGTCACTTTCAGTTCAAATATTTCCCAGAGATGCAGGCCGGCCTTTTCCATCATCAACCGGCTGATTTCACCGTCGGCGACAACCAGCCCCATCTTGCCGTTGGCGGTCGCCAGCATGCGTCCCACCGAATTGCCTTCCCCCTTCAGATCGAAATCACCGTTGACATGACCTATGCTGGTCTTGCTCAACTTGACGGTTGGAAACAGTTTGGCCATGAGCATTTTTCGCGCGCGGATGCGGGCACTCGCCTGAACCGGATGCTTGCGCCCGTCCAGCGCGATCACGCCATTGAGCTGGCCACCGGCAATGCCAAAATTCAGCGGGTCGAGCTTCAGCACGGAATCGCGCAGGCTGAGGTGAGTCACCAGATCTTCGAGCGGCAGTTCCCGGGCGCGACGGATGGTTTTGGCGGTCAGTGTCACTTCCGCGTCGACGCTGTCCCAGCGATCCGTCTTGAACGGCATGTCGGGCAGCACATGACGCCGCGCCGACGCGCCCGCAACCGGGGTCACCGCCCCGCCAGCGGCTTGCGTCACGCTGCCGGGCCGCGAACCGATGACCGGCCCCAGATCCTCAAGTGCGAGCACATTGGAGACCAGCTCGGCCTTGATCGCCGGGCGTTTGCCGTTGGTATCCACGCTTAGAGTGCCCGCAATGTCACTGTCACCGATCCGGCCCGAAAACTTTTCGTAACGCCAGGTATTTTCCTTGCGCAACAGCTGTCCCTTGGTCGTGTAGGGGCGGGTTGCCGGGAATGCGATGGCGAGCAGTGGATACAGCTGATCAAGGCTTTCTCCGCTCAGCGCAAGGCGCATGTCGATGGCGGAAAATTTGAGCAGGCTGGTAATGGTCCCGTCCGCCTGTACGCCCGTGCGGCCGACGATCACATCGACTTTCAGCGCATAAGGCGTGCTTTCGTCGCGTATCGCCAGCACCGGCCCGCCGCTGCCCCGGGCTTTGAGGGGAAGACCCTTGTATTGTCCCTCGGCGCTGATTACCACACCGGTGTCGGTGGCTGCAGCCGGGGGCGTGTTGGCGCTTGAGGTCGAGAGTTGTGCGCGGATGCTGGTCTTCTCACCGGCATCGTCGTAACCGAGCTGACCCTGGTCCAGCGTCAGACGGTCAATCCGGATCCGCGCGCCTTCGTCCTGCTGATTCAGGTCCAGCAACCAGTTTTTCCGGCCATCACTGCCCTGCTCCAGAAACACGACCGGGCGGCTGAGCCGCACTTCGGGGAAAACGATATTGCGCAGGAGCAGTTGCGGCAGGTCGACCACGATTTCCAATGTGTCCGCCGTGACCATCTGCTTTTCTTTGGCCCAGGCCGGATTCGCAAATGTCACCGCGCCGACATGGACGCGCGGCCGCAGCCAGTGAAACTTGACTTCGATGTCGCCGCTGATCACCAGTGCGCGGCCGGTTTTCTCCAGCGTCATGCGTTCGACCGGTCCGCGCAGCCAGTTCCAGCCGAAAATTGCGATGAACAGCACGGCCAGCACAATGGGGGCGAGAAGCAGGCTGGTCGTCCACTTGAGTAAACGGGGTAATGAGCGCGGAAGTGTCATGACAATGCGGGCGCCGGCGGGGGCAACAACACAGCACCCCTTGCAGACGGGCGCTCCGCACCGGTTAGCGCCGGAAGGCCGCCGCCTGACCGCTCAGGCCATTGTTGTGACAGTGAGCCCGGCTTCATCTTCAAATTCTCTTGCAACGTACCCGTCAACCAGCGCAAAGCGCCGTGCAGCTTCTTCCCAGTTCGTCACCGCCCACCAGCCGTCCAGATATTCAGGGCGCCGGTTTTCATGCTTCAGGTAGTACGCGTGCTCCCAGACATCGTTGACCAGCAGCGGAAAGTGGCCCTGCGTCAGCGGATTGTCGTGGCCTGTCGTGGTTTCCACCTGGAGTTTGCCGCCGTCCTGGCGGAGACTGACCAGCCAGACCCAGCCGGCGCCGAAGACTTTGGCTCCCGCTTCGGCAAACCGGGTTTTGAACTGCTCAAAACCGCCAAAATCACGATTGATCGCGTCCGCAAGCGCACCGCTCGGCTGCCCGCCGCCGTCCGGCGCCATGGCCAGCCACAGCATGCTGTGGTTGACGTGCCCGCCCGCGTTGTTGTGCACGGCGCTTCGTACTGCTTCGGGAATCTTTCCCCGGTTCCGCAACAGCCAGGTCGCCGTACGCTCCTCGAATTCCGGATACTTTTCCAGCAGCGAATTCAGGTTTTCCACATACGATGCGTGGTGCATGTCGTGGTGCAGCTTCATGGTGCGCGCGTCGATGTGCGGCTCCAGTGCGGCATGGTCGTACGGCAAAGGCGGGAGGATATGCTTCAATGGCCTGACTCCTGATAAGACGCATTACCGCCGCGCCGGGAAAAATTTATTGTGGCAATTACCACAATTGTCATTTCACCGGCTGAATTGCTCTGTGCGTTTTCGTACATACCGGGAAATCGATGCATCTGTGCGGGGCCGCACTGAGTTGGCATCACCTCCGGCGTAGCCTGCGTTCTTCATTGCCATCGGACTGAAAAGGTACTGTGATGACCGTCAACCTGGGTCTTACTCCCCTGATTTCGCTGATCGCCGGAATTCTCATCCTGATCATGCCCCGGCTGCTGAACTATATTGTCGCGCTGTACCTGATCGTCATCGGGCTGATCGGGCTCTTCGGTGCCGGCAGTGTTCAGTTTTGATCAGCGTGCGGCCCGTCGCAGCGGCGAATCCTTCACAGTCATCCCCGGGGAAAACCACCAATGCTCGTAACTTTTCATAGCAAAGCGTGGAGCAGCGTCACCTTGTTTGGTGATGTTGCAGTCACGCTGCTGAAGATGATGGGGCACAGCGGTACCGTGCCGAGCGCCCTGCCCGCTGCCGGTATTCCCGCAGCAATTGCACAGCTGCAACAGGCGCTGGCCGCCGTCAGTCCCGAAGAAAAAAGCAAGGCAGAAATTCCGTCGGAGGCAGCAGACCCTGACGCGCCACCGCCGGTAGCACTCGGACTGCGCGCCTATCCCTTGATTCAGCTACTGTCCGCTTCGGCACAGAAGGACTGTGATGTGCTGTGGGAAGAAGGCGCTCCGCTGATTTAAGCGTCTGCCCGGACGGTAACCTCATCCGGCAAATTCATTCAACAACACTCGCCCGACAACATTCCTCACCTGGAAACGGCGCGATCTCGCGATCGCGCCGTTCAAACATCCGGACTGCGGGACTGATCAGTTAGCTACACCGACGGGACCCCGCGCGCCGGTCGGACCCACCGGACCCTGCGGACCAGTATCGCCGGTATCGCCGGCGCGCCCGGCAACGCCACCCATTTCAGTGCTGCCTTGCGCACCCGTGTATCCGGTTGCGCCTTGCGCGCCAGCAACGCCGGTATAACCGGTCGGACCGGCAGGACCAACCAGCGTCGGGCCGGCTGCACCCGTGCTTCCCGCAACACCTTGCACGCCGGCAGCACCGGCACGTCCCGTCGGACCTGCGGGACCAGCGATGCTCGCACCTTGCGCACCGGTATTGCCGATAGCGCCTTGCACGCCGGCAGGACCGGCGGCACCGGTTGCTCCAGCGGGACCTACTACGGCAATGCCGCGGGCGCCTGTCGCACCGGTCGGACCCTGCATGCCGGGGGGACCGGTCGGACCATCAGCACCGGCGGGACCAGCCATCGGTGCTCCAGTCGCACCTGTCGCGCCGACCGGACCTTGCATGCCGGGAGGACCGGCAGGGCCATCAGCACCACGCGGACCAACCAGACTGCGCGGTTGTTCGCTCGAATACTGCTGAGCGGGCGGTGCAGAACTGCAGCCGGCCACTGCAAACGTTGCGATCACCGCAAGCAGCAGCGGGCGCCTCAGCATCTTTTCCAGCACTATTGAATTTCTCATGTCAGTTCCTCTGCCGTAGTTGTGTCCCGCACAGATCGAATCCTTTTTTGCGGAATCGTGTGTGCGTAGCAACGACTCTTGATGCCAAACTACGCTGCCTGTCCCGGCTGATTCTGTACGTCATCGCGCATAGCGTATTTTTTACGTGTGGGGTCCTGCAGACAAGTTCGCCTGACTTCGATAAATCGCCATGATATGCAACTGGCATCGGCTTACCGCCATGTTTACAAGGCAACAAGAAAGCCTCCGTCACCCGAACAGCTACCAGAGCAATTCGGGCAACTGGCGGAACACCTGTTTGGTGCCGTCGCCCCAGTCGCGGCTGAGAGCGGTGAAATAGGCGTCTCCATGGTCCAGACGCCGCCGCCGATCAACCTTCAGGCTGTCCAGTTCGTAACAGATCAGGTCGATCGGCATGCCCACCGACAGGTTGCTGCGCATGGTCATGTCAAAAGACACCAGCACGCACTTGGTGGCATCCGCCAGCGGTGTCGCAGGCGTGATCACGCGATCGATGATCGGTTTGCCGTACTTGGTTTCACCCGACTGGAAAAACGGGGTATCGATACCGGCCTCGATAAAATTGCCCTCGGAATAAATCCGGAACAGGCGCAAGCGTTCGCTGCCGATCTGCCCGCCGAGGATGAAGGAGGAATTGAAGCTGATATCGCTATCCTCCAGGTAG
>JBBQAO010000113.1:0-9958 GCA_038316355.1 Burkholderiales bacterium | reverse complement strand
CAGATCGTGAATCTGGCGGTAACGGCGGTAATTGCCAAGCCAGGCGAAAAAGCTGACACCGCACATCGCCAGCAGCGCCCACGGCCATGCCGCCAGCGTTTCCAATTGGAAGGCAATGACGATGATGATGAAATGCGCGGCACCCGAGAGCCACCACGGGCCGTGCATGCGGGATTTACCGAACATGTCGGACAGCGCTGCGGTTCAGTCCCCGCTCAGGAATTGAACAGTTGCTTGACGTCGACGTCTTTTTTCTCTTCTGCGGTGAACTCCAGCAACTGCGCCTCCTTGAAGTGGAGCAACCGGGCGATGATCACGTCCGGGAACTGTTCGATGCGCACATTGTTGACGTTGACCGACTCGTTGTAATACTCGCGGCGGTCGGCAATGGCGTTTTCCAGACTGGAAATGCGCGTCTGCAATTGCTGAAAGGTCTGGTTGGCCTTCAAGTCGGGGTAGGACTCGGCCAGCGCGAACAGGCTGCCCAGTGCAGAGCGCAAACCACCTTCAGCCTGGCCCAGTGCGGGTATGTTCTGCGCTTCCCGCGCGGTGAACACCTTGGAGCGCGCCTCGATGACCCGCGTCAGCGTGTCCTGTTCGAATTTCATGTACTGCTTGCAGGTTTCAACCAGCTTCGGGAGTTCGTCATGGCGCTGTTTCAGCAGCACATCGATGTTGGCCCAGGCCTTGGTGACGTTGTGCTTGATCTGGACCAGGCTGTTGTAGATGGTGACCGCGTAGGCCGCGATGACGATCAGGATGCCGATGGTGATTATGGTGCCGATGTCCATGGTGATCTCCCTTTGCTTTTTTGGATGCTGGCTGGATTGTATAGCAGGGGTGGTTGTTGAGCGGTGACAAAAGTCAAATTCGCCGGATGCGGTTTGTAGGGCGGATAAGCCGCAAAGCGGCGTAATCCGCCGAATGGGTTTCGGACTGCGGACTTGGCAACACGCCCCCGCAAAAACTCGAGGGCTCAGACAGTCCTCGCCGCCGACCCCTGAACCGGCTGCGCTGCTCGGCGGCTCACAAGGGGAGCGTGGTGGTTGAGCGGCAGTTGTAGCCCGTAAGTTGCGCAGCGGATTACGGGGCTGTGCATGCGGCGCAATGCGCTGCGCTTATTGCGCCCGAGTTCTAACGTAGAGCTAACCGGCGCTGCGCGGCATTATCGCGCGGCGACCGTTTTGAGTACTGAGTTCGGCATCCCACCGCAACGCCATTTCCTACAAGATCCACAGATCAGTCCGCAATAATCACGTCGTCGATAGGGCGACGCAGGCTGAAAGGCGCTGTGGGGCCGTGACCAAAGCGCACCATGAGAAACGCGTGCTCTCCAGCGAGATTCATCCACGATTCAAACTGCGGGCGCAACAAACGCACCTCTATCGGCTGGTTGATAAAAGCAGTGCGAACATCAAGCGCCGCTGCTTGCAGGGCGAAGCGTTCATAGGCGCGTCCCACTTCGACCCAGGCAGCCTTATCGTTCTGGCTTGAAACAAAGACCGCCACGCCGGCTGAACTTCTGATGTTTATTGCATCGGTCTCGGCTTGACCTTTGGGCGTTAGCACCAGAGCGAAAATCAATTTCGCGAGCCACCTCGGCAATGCCGGTTGGCCGCTCGTGCGCCCAGACAGACCGTCGCCAGTGTTCAGTGCTTCACCGGGATTGAAGCGAATCCAGGAAACAAGTTCGTCTCGAAATGCTCGGTCAGTCAGTTGGGCGACGTTTCCCCGCGTGACGTAGTCAATGACCGTGTTCTTTTGTGCCTCCGACAACAACATGACGGTGCGGACATTCCGACCTTCACCCGCTTTTTTCAGTTTCTCAATCTCCGGTTGTGCGAGTGAGGTGCCGTCATAAGCCATCTTTACGCATTGGCGTTGGGCAATTGCCCGATATAGATCCGCAGCATGTGGCTTGGCGACACTACTCAGATGCACAATAACGCTATCTTCGTCAGGATCGAACTGGACGTCAGCCGAAAAGCACTGCGCTGCGGCAGCATGAACGATATTCTCGGCAGCGCAGCCCAAGCTCTTGAAGAGGTGACTATCGTCTGGATCGACCACCGGACATCGTCGCGAGAAGTCTGGCAAAACGGTGATGGAGTCTTGCTCGACGCGGAACTTCCAGGGCTGTGTGTTGTGACTGGAGGCCGCGAGCATGGCGCACCGAATGAGCTCTCTGGTATCCAACACGCCGTTCGGCCGCACCATGCCCGCTCGACGAATGTCGCTTGCCGCCTGGTCGTATTCATCGGTCGATACCATCGTGCTTTCTCCTGTAAGCCATCAGAATCAGTGGCTGGTGACGCCGAACGTGTATCGGATGAAATTTTTAGTTGCCAAATTTAGGTGACAATTTAGTTGCCATTTTGCATCTGAACAGGGTCTATCACAGGCCGGCACCGCGCCATCCTCAATTACATCCACGCATCAAGATTTACCAAGTATAGGCCACGCTATACCGCACCACAGCCTCCGCCCCCGCAGCAATCTTCACCGGGAACGTAACCGTCCGCGCACCGTCCTTGCGATAGTCCTGTGTCTTGCTGGTGATCTGCCAGTTGCTCCAACGGTAGAGGTTTTCCTTGACCATGACCGTCACGGATTCTTTTTTCTGGTTGCGCACTTTGACTTCGATTTCCTCGGTCATGGTTTTGCGTGAGGTGTCGACTGTGAAGTTGATCTGACGGCGTTCGCCGACGACGTCGAAGGCGGAGCCTAGTTTGATCAGCAGTTGTTCGTTGCGCGGGGTGTGGTCGATGACGTCTTCGCCGATGAATTCGAGGGTTTTGTCAGCATCGTCTAGTTTGGATACACGAATGCGTCCCGCCGGCAGCGGCATGCCCATGTTCTGTTCCCTGGCGTTTTTGAAGCCGAGGTAGACATCGACTTTTTTGTTGCTCTGCACGCCGTAGTTGCGGTCTGTGGCGGGGCTGCCATAGGGGCGCATGACGGCGGCACCGTAGTACAGCAGATTTTTTTCGCAGGGTACGGCACGGGCGACCGGGAACAGTTCGATCTGTTTGGTCGAGTTGTCGGGCAGTGTGGTGGGGCGGCCCAGCGTGTAGAGGTGGTATTCGAAGAATTCTTTTTCCTCGAAACCCTTGGCGCTCATTTCCGAGGCCATGGCGCGTTGCGCGACCGGCGCGGCATAGATGCGGCCTTGCGGCTGTGCGCGCTGCACGTCGCCAGCGACGAGTTTCAGTCTGGCGTCGGCATAACTGGCGCCGGACTGGTTGATGATGCTGACCCAGGCGGCGACGTCGAGTTTGCAGCTGTTGGCGCTGGCGCCTTCCTGGTAGGTCAGGTTGTAGTCGGTCCACCAGGTGATGCCGGCGGTCTGGTAAGACACTTGCGAGTTATGAGTGCCGGCGCGGTTGGCGGCGATATCCCACACCAGTGTCGGACGGGTGATCAGGCCACCGGGGAGTTCCGGAAGGCGCACGCCGGCGTTGTTGGGCAGCGTCTGGATGCTGCCGTCGTCGCGTTTCAATACCAGACCGCCGCTGGTCGACAGCAGTGTGCCGGTGAAGGATTCGACGCCGCTGCCGCGCACCTGGTCAACGCTGATGCGGCGGTCGATGTATTTCTCCAGCAGTTTTTGCGTATTGACGAGATCGAACTGGAAATTCTGTTCGATGACGCTGGTGCCGGCGGGGTCGGTCAGGGACTGGAAGCTGACGGTGGTCGGATCGATCAGCGCCGCCACATCGCTGAAACGCACGGCATTGCGGCCGCGATTGAGGTTGATCTCGCGCTGCTGGCGTACCACGGCATAACCGGGCACTGCCAGGCCATTGCCGCCGCCGCGGTAGAGTTCGGGCGGCACGGCGCCGGGCCGCGCGCTGCTGTAGATGGTCAGGGCATTGCCGGTGCTGTCGTTCTGCGCGGAAGCGGTCTGGGGCAGGGCGGCGAGAATGGCGGCGGTGAACAAGGAGAGGGAAAACGGTTTCATCGGGGTTCCTTTAAAAGTCGGTCAGCGGCTATAAACGCATCGAATCCGGAAATGGGGTTAAGAGTTAAAAAAAGTCGTCTACAATCGGCCGCCTGATGCATCAGTACATTGTTAAGGAATCAGTATGACCATCAGCACGGTTTGCATTTTTTGCGGCTCCAATACCGGTAAGAACGAAGTTTACGCCGAGACCACGCGCACGCTGGTGCGCACACTCGCGGCAGCCGGCATCAAAATCGTCTTCGGCGGCGGCAAGGTCGGCCTGATGGGCGTGGTGGCCGAAACTGCGCTTGGAGCCAAAGCGCATGTGATCGGCATCACGCCACGACATCTGCTGGAGCATGAAGTCGTGCACAAAGGCCTGACCGAACTGCATGTGGTTGAGTCGATGCATGAGCGCAAGGTGATGATGACCCAGATGGCCGATGCTTTCATTGCGCTGCCCGGTGGCATGGGCACGCTGGACGAAACCTTCGAAGTGCTGACACTGACCCAGTTGGGGGTGCAGCGCAAAGCCTGCGGGCTGCTCAACGTCGCCGGTTTTTATGACCGTTTAGTGGGTTTTCTCGATCATGCCGTGGATGAGCGCTTCATCCGCGTTGAGCATCGCGGGATGATCGTGGTGGAGACCGATCCGCTGCGCTTGCTTGGCAGCTTGCAGAACTGGACCATGCCGGAAGTCAGCAAGTGGATGGACCGCAAGCCGTCCTGAAAGCACTCCGCGCTTTAATGGTCCCCATTAATGGGACCATAAGTAATTTCTAGACAGCGGGCAGTGCCCTGCACCTAAAATGGGCACTTCGATTTCCGAGTGTAATCACCCCTCATGAACGCCCGCCTGCAGCCGACGCCCGATCAGGTCGAAACCAAGAACACCACCTGTTACATGTGCGCCTGCCGTTGCGGTATCCGCGTGCACCTGAAAAACGGTGAGGTGCGTTATATCGAGGGCAATCCCGAACATCCGCTGAATCAGGGCGTGATCTGCGCCAAGGGCGCCTCCGGCATCATGAAGCAGTATTCGCCGGCGCGGCTGACGCAACCGCTGCGGCGCAAGGCGGGCGCGGAACGCGGTGCCGGCGAGTTTGAGCCGATCAGTTGGGACGAAACTTTCAGTTTGATGGAAGAGCGCCTGCGCAAAATCCGCGCTACCGACCCGAAAAAATTTGCGCTTTTCACCGGGCGCGACCAGATGCAGGCGCTGACCGGCATGTTCGCGCGCCAGTTCGGCACGCCGAACTACGCGGCGCATGGCGGCTTCTGTTCAGTGAACATGGCTGCCGGCATGATCTACACCATCGGCGGCAGCTTCTGGGAATTCGGCGGCCCCGACCTCGACCGGGCCAAACTGTTCGTGATGATCGGCACCGCCGAGGACCATCATTCCAATCCGCTGAAAATCGCGATCTCGAAATTCAAGCGCCGCGGCGGCCGTTTTATTTCAGTCAATCCGGTGCGCACCGGTTATTCGGCGATTGCCGACGAGTGGGTGCCGATCCGTCCCGGCACCGACGGTGCGCTGCTGCTGGCGCTGACCCATGAAATCATCAACACCGGGCTGTATGACCGCGACTTCCTCGCGCGTTACACCAATGCCGGTTACCTGATCAACGTCGATCCGGCGAGCGGGCAGCATGGCACAACCGTGCGCTCGGGTGAGCCGCCGATAGGCGACAATCCGGAACACCAGCACGACCAGCTGTGGTGGGATCGCCATAGCGACCGTGCCGTGCCCAACCACGCGCCCGATGCCGATCCGGCGCTGCTCGGCGACTATCGTCTTGAAGACGGCACTCCGGTAAAGCCGGCCTTCCAATTGCTGCTGGAGCGGGTCAAGGAATACACCCCGGAGTGGGCGGAGGGTGTCACTGGCATACCGGCCGCGCTGATCCGCCGGCTCGCGCACGAAATGGGCATCACCGCGCGCGACCAGAAAATCGAACTGCCAATCGCCTGGACGGATTCCTGGGGGCAGGAACACGACACAGTCACCGGCAACCCGGTGGCCTTCCATGCGATGCGCGGTCTTGCCGCGCATTCCAACGGTTTCCAGACGGTGCGCGCGCTGGCGGTGCTGATGTCGGTGCTGGGCACCATCGACCGTCCCGGCGGGTTCCGCCACAAGGCGCCGTTTCCACGCGCGATCCCGCCGGTGGCCAAGCCGCCGAAGGGACCGGAGGCTGTGCAACCGGACACGCCCCTCGCCGGACTGGCGCTGGGCTGGCCCGCCGGCCCTGATGACCTCAGCGTGGACGCCGACGGTGTCCCGGTGCGCATCGACAAGGCATTTTCCTGGGAATATCCGCTGGCCGTGCACGGCATGATGCACAACGTGATTACCAATGCCTGGCGCGGCGATCCGTACCGCATCGATACCTTGATGATTTTCATGGCCAACATGGCGTGGAACTCGACGATGAACACGGTCGAGGTGCGCAAGATGCTCAATGACCGCGACGAGCAGGGCGAACACAAGATCCCGTTCCTGATCGTCTGCGATGCCTTCCAGTCGGAGATGACGGCGTTTGCCGACCTGGTGCTGCCCGATACGACCTACCTTGAACGTCACGATGTGATGTCGATGCTCGACCGGCCGATTTCGGAATTCGACGGCCCGGCGGATTCGGTGCGTATCCCGGTGGTGCCACCAAAGGGTGAGTGCAAACCTTTCCAGGAAGTGCTGATTGAACTCGGCACGCGGCTGAAGTTTCCGGCGTTTGTCACCAAGGACGGTACGCGCAAGTACCGTGACTATCCGGATTTCATCGTCAACTACGAGACCGAGCCGGGTTCAGGCATCGGTTTCCTTGCCGGCTGGCGTGGCCGCGGCGGCGAGAAGTCGATGATCGGCGAGCCGAATCCGCGGCAGTGGGAGATGTACGAGAAAAACAACTGCGTGTTCCATCACCGCTTGCCGCGGTCGTATCAGTACATGCGCAACTGGAACCAGGGTTACCACGAGTGGGCGCAGCGCACGCGGGTGCGGCGTTATACCGACCCCATCGTGATCCAGATTTATTCCGAG
Source organism: Burkholderiales bacterium (assembly GCA_038316355.1). Classification (GTDB taxonomy): domain Bacteria; phylum Pseudomonadota; class Gammaproteobacteria; order Burkholderiales; family SG8-41. The sequence goes on along the minus strand of JBBQAO010000113.1, from coordinate 2,972 downwards.
GTGCTGCAGAAATTCCGCATGGCCGCCGAGGGACGGGGTCCGTCGAAGCGGAGGCCGCCGGAACATCTGCGCCAGCGCCTGGTGACATACTGCGATCCGCTGCCGTTCTATTACGCGCCGCTGGAAGTACAGGCCACCGACATCGCGCAGTATCCGCTGGCGGCGATTACCCAGCGGCCAATGGCGATGTACCACTCATGGGATTCGCAGAATGCCTGGCTGCGCCAGATACATGCGCATAACTATTTGTTTATAAATGAAAAAACGGCAACATTCTACGGCATCGCCGACGACGACTGGATCTGGGTGGAATCGATGCACGGGCGGGTGCGCTGTATGTGCCGTGTCAGCGAGGCGGTGGAGCCGGGCACTGTGTGGACCTGGAACGCGATCGGCAAGGCGCAGGGTGCCTGGCACCTCTCGCCGGATGCCAATGAGGCGCAGCGTGGTTTCCTGCTCAATCACTTGATTGCCGAAGAGCTGCCGGCGGCGGAAGGCCGGCGCATGTCCAATTCCGATCCGGTGACCGGACAGGCGGGCTGGTATGACGTGCGTGTGCGCATCAGCAAAGCCGGTGCCGGAGAGCCTGAGGAAACCTCGCCGCAGTTCGCACCGGTGCCTGCGGCACCCGGAACAAACAAGGTGAGAAAACTGTGGCAGGCGTTTGTCGCTGGCAAAGGAGATTACAAGTGACCCGACTGGATGAGCGGGAGTGCTCGCGATGACCCGGCTCGAAAGCAGGGAGTGCTCGCGATGACCCAGCTCGCGTTGGTAATCGATCTTAACGTCTGCGTCGGCTGCCATGCCTGCGTCACCAGTTGCAAGGAATGGAATACTTCCGGCGAAGCAGGTTTCATGTCGGATGACAACCCGTACGACAAGGACCCGACCGGCACGTTTTTCAACCGCGTGCAGACCTTCGAGGTCGGTGAATTCCCGAACACCCAGACCGTGCACTTTCCCAAATCCTGTCTGCATTGCGAGGATCCGCCGTGCGTGCCGGTGTGTCCGACCGGGGCCAGCTATAAACGACCGGAAGATGGCATCGTGCTGGTTGATTACGACAAGTGCATTGGCTGCAAATACTGTGCATGGGCCTGCCCGTACGGCGTGCGCGAAATCGACGAGCACCAGAAAGTCATGAAGAAATGCACCTTGTGCGTCGACCGTATTTACGACGCGAAGCTGCCGGAAGCTGAGCGCAAACCGGCTTGTGTACTGGCCTGTCCGACCAACGCCCGGCTCTATGGCGACATTCATGACGCTGAGTCGGTGGTGTCGAAGGCCATCCGCGAGAACGCCGGCTATGCGCTGATGCCGGAGTGGGGCACGCAACCCGCCAACCATTATCTGCCGCGCCGCAAAACCGAAATGCGCATCCACGAAGACGAACTGGAGCGCGCCGACAACCCGCTGAAAATCGACGGTCGTCTGCCCCGGCCTGGCGTCAAGGATCCGTCGCTGGATGACGTGACTTCATGGTAAGCAGGAGCGCGACATGAATCCGGCGCTCTCGGTGATCCTGCTGACGACACTGATCGGTACCGGGCAGGGTTTGTTCCTCGCGCTGTTTGTAATTGAGGCGGTGGTGGCTGCCGGTATGGCGGCAGCACCCGCTCCGGGGTTTTACTGGACTGGCAGCGCACTGGCATTGTTGTTGCTCGCCGGTGGACTGCTGGCCTCGTTTTTTCACCTCGGCCATCCGGAGCGGGCGTGGCGCTCGGCGGCGATGTGGCGCACCTCGTGGCTGTCGCGCGAGGTCATCGTACTGCCGGCGTTCATGGCCCTGGTCGCTGCCTATGGCTGGGCGCACTGGCAGAGTGCTCCCGGAACGTTGCTGCTGGGGGTTACGGGTGTGGTGCTGTGCCTGGGCCTGTTCCTGTGCACGGGCATGATTTACGCCTGCATCAAGTTCCTGCAGGAATGGGCGTCGCCACTGACACTGGTCAACTTTACGATCCTCGGCTGTGCCTCTGGTGTCACGCTGGCGGCGGCACTGGCCGGGTACCGCGGCGAACCTTTCACCGGAGGTGTCGGCGCCTGGGCCATTGCATTAACCCTTGCGGGCATGGCGACGCGCGTTGCCGCGCTGTGGCGTAATGCCGGACTCAAGCCGCGTTCCAGCCTGCAGACAGCCATCGGCATCAAGCATCCGAAAATTGCGCAGAAATCCCAGGGTTTCATGGGCGGGTCGTTCAATACCCGCGAATTCTTCCATGGGCGCAGCCCGGGGGCATTACGCGCCGTGAAATGGGGATTTCTGGCCGGGGCCTTCGTGATTCCGGCGCTGTTGCTGGCCGCCGCCCTGGCCGTGCCGGCGCCGGCCCTGCTGTGGCTGGCCTGTGCCGTGCAGTCTGGCGGGCTGATTGCCGAGCGCTGGTTCTTTTTTGCCCAAGCCAATCACCCGCAAAACCTTTATTATCAGGCGGTCTCCTGACCCTCTCATGACCCCAGATTGATTCCCGCAGTTTCATGCCGCCGCTCCAACGCATAAGTTTTCAAGCCCGCCGTGCTTTTCAATCCGTCAATAACCTGACGCAACGTGAAAAGCAGCGCCTGCTCAGCGAAGTGCAGCAGACGCGCGGCCTGATGCCGATCCTGATGAAGCCGCGCAACGGCCAGCGCTGGACCGCGGAGGAAAAAGCTGAATTGCGCGGCCATCTCGGGCGCCTGTCGCGGCTGAGTCCCTATCTGGTGCTGGTGGTGATGCCCGGAGGATTTTTCATGCTGCCGGTGTTTGCCTGGTGGCTGGATCGCCGGCGCATGCGTGTGCGGGCACCCATACCGCCGTCCTGAATTCGCGGGTGAGCGGCCATGGTCGCGATCTGGTATTTGCTGGTACTGGCGCCGTTTATCGTGATACCCGTCGTGTGGTGGAGCTACCGGCGCAAATTCGTCGCGCGTGAGCAGATTGCCGATGCCCGCTGGCAGAAGCTGGTCAACGCCGCCAGGGCGGATCCCGCCCCGGCCGA
>JBBQAO010000030.1:0-38650 GCA_038316355.1 Burkholderiales bacterium | reverse complement strand
GGCTTATGTGAAATCGGCGGAGTTTGCCAAGTTGGCCGAGAACAACGGCTCTGAAGCGGTGACCAACTCACCCGAGGAATTCCGTAAGTTCATGCTTGACGACATGAAGAAATGGGCTGACGTGGTGAAACGCGCCGGCATCAAGATGTAACTGCGGGTAACAGAACCAGGAAAAAGGGGCGGATGATTCCGCCCCTTTTTTATTTCGGCTAAACAAGACGATCAGCTGAACTTCACCATTTTCGGATCGAACTCCAGGCCGAGTCCAGGGCGCTGTGGAACGGTCAATTGCCCGTCCTTCGGTTGGGGTACGTCGCGCCACAGGCGCGACGACCATGGCATGTATTCGACGGTCAGTCCGTTCGGGATGGCGGAGACCAGATGGACATGGATTTCCGGCGCGAGGTGACTGACCACCGGCAGGTTGAACGCTTCGGCCATGGCGGCGATTTTCAGCCATTGCGTGATGCCACCGGCGCGCAGCACGTCGATCATCACGATGTCGACCGAACGCGCCTCCAGCATCTGGCGAAAGGGCGCAATGCCATAAACGTATTCACCGCCGGCCACCGGCGTGTCCAGTGCATCGGCGACGCGGGCAAGGCCGTCGTAATCGTCGCAGGTGGTGACATCCTCCAGCCAGAACAGCTTGTACTGATCGACTTGTTTGCCGATGGAAATGGCCTGACGCACGTCCCAGCGCTGGTTGATGTCGCACATCAGGTCGATTTCGTAACCGACGGCTTCACGAATCCTGCGGATGTGTTCGACTTCCTTTACCGGATTGGTGTCCCCCGGCAGCGCCAGTTGGGTTTTCATCTGCTTGAAGCCACGTGATTTCAGCAGGGCAGCGGCTTTTTCGAGGTGCGCCAGCGGGAAATGGCGCATCAGCGCGCCGCTGGCGTAGGTGTTGATGCGGTTGCGGTGACCGCCGGCGAGATTCGCCACCGGCTGGTTGTGCACCTTGCCTTTGATGTCCCACAACGCGATGTCGATGGCCGACAGCGCCAGCGTCAGAATTCCGCCGGGGCCGGCGCTCACCGCGGCGTTGCGCAGCTTCTGGACGATGGCTTCGATGCGCCGTGGATCCTCGCCGATGGTCAGTGCGGCGAATGCTTCAACGGCGGCGAGCAGGGCCTTGTCGAGTGCGCCGCCGAAAAACGTGAAACCCAGGCCCTCAATGCCCTGGTCGGTGCCAAGTTTCAGCGCGACGAAATTTTTCGATCCCGGCGTGGTCGGGCCATCGGCCAGCGGTTCATCGTGGGGGAGAGAAACGAGGGTGGTGCTGGCGTGGGTGATTTTCATTTTTGGTGATTGGTGATTGGTGACTGGTGATTGGTAATTGGTGATTGGTAATTGTAAATGGTAAGCAGAAAGATTTTACCAGTCACCAGTGACCAATCACCAATCACCGGTGTTCAGGGCCTGAGCGCGTAAACCTCGTCGAAGCGGCGTTCCAGTTCGACATGCGTGCCGCGCAGCCGGTCGACGACTTCGCGGGCCCAGTCGTAATACTGGCGCTTGCGTTCCAGCGACCAGCCTTCGGGCGCGCGGGTGCCGAGGTCGCGCACGTTGCAGATCTTGTCGGCGAGTTTGACCAGCCGCGCCGCTTCGCTGGAATGCCTGGCTTTGGCCACCTGCAGGCGTTTGCGCACTTCCTTTTTGATCCACTGCGTGTCGGTGACCTCAAGCACGATGTCGGCGATTTCCTCGCCGAATTCGCCGCGCAGTTCCTGCCACGAGGTTTCGGTGTCTTCCAGCGTGTCGTGCAGCAGCGCTGCGGCGATCACCAGCGGGTCGCGCACCTCGCCTTCGTCCCACAGCAGGTGGGCGAGCTCAATCGGGTGGTTGATGTAGGGCGAGGCTTCCTTGTCCTTGCGCCGCTGGTCGCGGTGTTTGTGCGCGGCGAAGGCCACGGCACGCAGGACGAGGTCCGTGGTGCCGGGGTCGGTGCGGGGCAGTTCGCGCAGGTCCATGGTTATATGGGGACGTTCGCTGACGGATTCCTGTTGACGTTATCCAAAAACATGACAGCTCTCGTCAGAGGCATGTTTTTGTCATTATTTATTAAATTTTCAATATTATGCGCTGCGCAGTCGCAGTGCGCGGATTAATCCGATGGCCGCGAACGGTACTGCTATGCCTATGATCAATTGGACGATCAGGAGCTCACCGAGCTGGCTGTAATCGGCGGGGACGGTAATGGCCCCGCTTTTGTCCTTGACCTCGCGCGACACAATATAGATCTGGTTAAGGTACTTGGTGCCCAGCGCGGAAGCCGACAGCGCGAGGTTGGTGAACGAAGCCATCACCGCAAAATAGGTGGCCTTGAGATGGGCCGGGGCCGAGTTGGCGATCCAGGCCAGCATCGGGATCATCGCGATCTGGCCCAGCGGCGACTCCAGCGCGGTGTTGGCCAGCGCGATGAAGCGGGCATCGACCACGCCGCCGGTGGCCGCTGCGGTCCATTGGTGCAGGCCGAAATACATGCCGACATAGGGCAGCGACAGCAGTCCGCCGAGCAGGGTCAGGAAGCCGACGACATAGGCGATCGTGTGGTCGGCCATGAAGCGGCGGAACAGGAACATACCGGCGAGGGTCAGCGTGGATCCGATCAGTGACAGCACGGAGATGAACTGCTGGTCGAATTTGAGTTCGTCGATGAACCACCAGGTCACACCTTCGCCGGGGCCGGGGATGGCGCGGAATACGAATATGACAATCACGGTGCCGAGCAGCGTCGAGCGCACGTCGGCATCCAGTTCACGGGTCAGCCGCAGCAGCAGGAAGGCGATGATGCCGAAGGAGCCGGTGAAAATGATTTCCTGGTTGTAGGGGACGTCGCTGAAACCCATGCCCAGCGTGAAGGCGACAAACACCAGGCTGCCGCCGAGGATCCACCAGTTCGGCGGCGTGGTGCCGGTGCGGCCGCTGAGCAGGGCATCGATTTCGACGCTGCTGCGGCCCTGCGCCCGCAGTCGCAATGTCTCGCGGCGCCTGATCCACATCGCAAACAGCACGCCAGCCACCGAAACCGCCGGAATCACCATTGCCATCTGGTAGATGCGGCGATAGAGGTCGACTTTCTGGTCCTCCGACAAGGCATGTGTGCCGCTGAACACGTAGATGTTGATCAGCGCCACCAACACGCCGCCGCCGATGATGGCGACGCGGCCCAGCGTCTGCATGGTGGTGTTCATCAGTTTGCGCTGCGCCGGATCGACGGGATTGCCCTGCGCATCGACCCGCGGCACCGCTTCCACAGTCATCGCGTCGGCGACCACATCCTGCAGCACATAGCCCACCACACCGAGCAGCACGCTGACGACGTACCACGATCCCGGCGGCAGCATCGCTGCCATCGCATCGCGGTCGGAGAGCAGGCCAATCATGATCGACAGGCTGGCGGCGATCATGCCGGCACCGATGAACACGAGGATGCTTTTCCAGCGCCAGATCAGGTCAACCAGGTGGCCCAGGGGCATTTTCAGCGCCCATGGCACACCGGCCCAGAAGCCGAGCGCGGCGAGGAAGGCGGCAGAGAGGCCGAGGTAATCCTTGACGAAAAAAGTGCCGACGATGCCGGTGAGGCCGGAAATGCCGGCGGCCATATAGACCATCAGCGGCGGCAGATAGGAGAGGCGCATTTCGCGCCCGAGGGAGAGGATATTGCGATCCAGCCAGTCGTATAGCGAGCTCATGGGTGACTATAACGTATTGTTTTTATTGATTTTTATTTTTTTAAGGGGTGTGTACTGACGGATACGCCTGCATTGTCAAGTGGGCAGCGCGTATTTTTTGTCACGGAACAAGCGCAGGCAGGTTGCCGCGACTTCGGTGTCGTAGAGCAGGCCGGCATTTTTTTCGACTTCTGCGAGTGCCTTGTCCAGGCCCAACGCCGGGCGGTAAGGACGATGCGACGCCATCGACTCAATCACGTCGGCGACGGCGAGGATGCGCGCGGCGAGCACTATTTCCTCACCCTTCAGTCCCTGCGGATAGCCCGAGCCGTCCATGCGTTCATGGTGCTGCCGAACCGCCAGAGCAACAGGCCACGGGAACTCGATGTTCTTGAGGATTTCGTAGCCTTTTTCGGCATGTTCCTTGACGAGTTCGAACTCGATCGCAGACAACTGCCTGGGTTTGGAGAGAATTTCCGCGGGCACGGCGATCTTGCCAACGTCGTGCACATGGCCCATGACGCTGAGGCCGGCTACATCACTCGCTGACATCCCGAGCTCGCTGCCAATGGCCGCTGCAATCTCGGCGACACGGCGTTCGTGACCAGCGGTGTAGGGATCGCGGAGTTCGACCATGTCCGAGATCGCGTTGGTCGTGGCCTTGATCGAGCGTTCCAGTCGCGCCACGTAATCATTGATCTTTTTCTCCGTTTCCAGCCGGTCGCCGACATCCTGCAATACGCCGATGATTACCGGCTTGCCGGCGTATTCACCGCGGCTGCCGTGAGAGCCGATATGGACGACAGATCCGTCGTGCCGGCAGCCGCGAAATTCGTACTTGATGCTGTTGATGCTGCCCGTAAGGCACTTGCGGATGTTGTCTTGCACCAGTGGCCAGTCATCCGGGTGCACAAGATTCTCCATTTTCGGGCCGAGAATTTCGTCCGGGGCATAGCCGAAAATTTCCGCGGTACGTGGATTGGCGTAATACATCGTGGTGTCGTCGATGATGTAGATGCCAATCAGCGACTGCTCGACGATACCCTTGAACTTGGACTCGCTTTCGACAAGCTGTGCAGTGATGGCTTTCTCTTTTGTGATGTCCTCGATCGTAGCGATGAAAAATTCGATAGACCGGTCGGCGCGCCTGAGCGCTTTGACGTTGATGGTGGCGTATACGATCGCGCAGTTCGCACGGATGAAGCGCTTGTCGATGCAGTAGCCGTCAGATTCGCCGGCCATGACCTGCTCTAAATGGCCGATGTCTGCCGCAAGATCATCGGGGTGAGTCAACTCAGTCCAGGATTTTCCGGCGAGTTCCTGACGTGAATAACCGAGGATGTTGCACAGTTCGTCGTTGAAATTGATCCAGCGCTTTGTCTCCGGAGAAGTGATGGCCATGCCGATAAACGGAAGCTCAAAGAACAGCTCCAGTTTTTTCTTGAATTCATGGATCTGCGAGATATCAGTGAGGTAAATGTCGCAGAAATCCGGATGCGGCGTATAAGATGCCGACAGCATTTGACTGCCGACTCTGACTTCCATGTCCCCGGGTTTTGTTTCCCTGGTGATGTCCCGCAGGGCCTTGTCCAGTTGGCGGCCGGCTGGCGTGTCGGCAACCGACTGGAGCAGTTGTCTGGCGGCATCGTTCATGAACGTTATTGTTCCTGCTCGCGCCATCGAAATGACAGGATTGCGGTTCTGCAGGGGGAGGCGCGCCAGTTCAGATGCCCTGCGCTGCGCGGCTAGCCTGAGACGCAGTTGATTCAGCAAAATGAGTGATAACGTGGCCACCAGGCCGGAAAACAGCAGGTAGGCGCCGATGGACATTGCAGCCATGACGCGCCAGTGTGCAAGCAGCGGTTCGGTTGGCAGGCCGACAAATACCATCAATTCGTCATATTGGGGGACCGGGCCATAGGCGTATATCCGCGATTTGCCATCGACAGCGCCCTGCCTTTGGTAAACACCGGTATTGCGCAGCGGCACAAGCTCGCGCCACGCGTAGGTGTCGAGGAAGGATTTTCCGACGGAGTTTTCAACGAAGGGACTGCGCATCAGCAGCGTGCCGTCGGTGCGGAACAGCGTTACGTTGCCATCATCCCCGAGCAGCGGACCGCGCCACAGCAGGCCGAATTGTTCGGCGTCCAGTGCGGCGACAACGACCCCCAGGAAGTCGCCGCTGGGGGAGCGGATTGCGTGGCTTGCACTGATGAGCCAGGTGCCGGCAGTGACGCTGCGCAACGGCGTGCCGAGAAAGAAACCGCGCAGCCCGGAATCGCGGTGATGCAGGAAATATTCTCGCTGGGACAAGTCGACGCCCAGCTTGACTGAATCGTCAGAGTCAAGAATTCTTCTCCCCTTTGCATCCACGACCCAGATTGCACGCGCAAGATTGCCGGACTGGGCCAGATATCTGGGAAGTTCCGCAGATACAAATTCAGGTTTATTGCTCGCCAGTGCATGGGCAATTTCGGCAAGCGTCAGGTCAACAATTTTTATTGAACTGCCAATCTGGCTGGAGATGCTGTGTCTCAACGCAGCCGCTGCTTGTTCGCCGGTGGTAATCGTGTTCATGCGCACCGAAGCCAGTGCCAGCAACAACGCGGTCAGCACTGTGGCGAACAAGATCAGCATTGCTGCGGAGAGCCAGTTTAATGTGCGTTCGCCGATAATGATGGTTTGCTTGAATTCCTCGGCAATTTCTCCAAATGTGATGGTCGATATATCTGGGGACTTGATCCATCGCATCAGCGCAAAGATCACTGCCGCAGAAATGGCGACAAACGCCAGGCCCTTGATCAATTCAAAATTGGCGGTGTCGCTGCCGGAGTAGAGCGCTTCGGTAAGCGCACCGCCGCCAAGGATCCAGCCGCCGCCTATCAACAGGTAGGTGATGGCGGCAATAATTGGAATCGCTGATTTTTTCATGACTTAACCATGATCGGATTCGCGCCAGGAGATTACGGTATAACGTCGCAGATCGATTTTTGCATCCCAGAAATCCGGGGGCAGTCCGGCGCGGTATTTCAAATGGGCGAGAAAATCCGCAGAGGTTGGATGGTGCGTCCATGCCTCTGGCAGGAATATGCTGCTGTGACACCCGAAGCGGAAACTTACGCCGTCGGTTCCGGCGCGCAGACTGGCGACGGCTTCGCATTCGTTTTCCGCAATGATGGGTTCAGGGCCGGACAGCACGGCGACTTCAATGGCAATCGTATCGAATTCTTCAGGTTGTAGCGGCGTGCAACCCGGGTAATTGAAGGCTGCGTTCACCGCGTTGGCGCGCACATCTTCAGCCAGGGCATTGCGGGCTTCCAGGGTGCCGATGCGCGCGCACTGCTGATTCGCCTTAGTCAGCGTGACAAACGACGCGCCCTGCTGGCGCAGCCATGATGGCTGATCGGATTCGGGCATGCTGATGATGCCCAGTGCGTGCCCAATGGCTTGACGGGCCAGTGGCAGCAGTACTTTCCCGGCATCGGCGGGGAGGTGTTTCATCGGCGGTTTATTCTGGTTTGGACTGCTACAATCCTTCGGGTTCCCATTCTACTTTAGGTTAACCGTCGATGCCGCGTTATGCCGCACTGATTCCCGCTGCCGGCAGCGGCATCCGCATGGGGGGCGGCACGCCCAAGCAGTATGCGACGCTGGCCGGTCGGCCGCTGATTGAACACGCGGTGCGCTGCTTGTGCGCCCACCCGCGCATCGATCTGGTGTTTGTTGTGCTGGCCCCGGGGGATCGGCAATTCGCCGCCTGTGATTGGCGGGGTTGTGAACGTAAGCTCAGTGCCTTGTACTGTGGCGGCGCCACGCGTGCGGCGAGCGTGTTTAATGGTTTGCTTGCCACAAACGATGCGATTGATGGCAACGACTGGGTGCTGGTGCACGATGCCGCGCGGCCGTGCCTGCGCGCCGCGGACATCGACCGGCTGATTGCGGAGGTGGGCGACAGCGAGACCGGCGGTCTGCTGGCAGTGCCGGTGGCGGACACGCTGAAACGCGCGAATACGGGCGGCGAAGTGCTGCAGACGGAAGGACGTGAACATCTGTGGCGCGCGCAGACGCCACAGATGTTCCGTTACCGCGTGCTGATCGAGGCCCTGCGCCGCGCCGACATCGCAGCGGTGACCGATGAATCGAGCGCCGTCGAACAGACCGGCGCAAAACCGAAGCTGGTGCCGGGCAGCGCGACCAACTTCAAGGTCACCTGGCCTGAAGACCTGGCGCTGGCGGAATTGATCCTGAAAGAGCGTGGATGAACAACATGCGTATCGGACAGGGTTTTGACGTGCACGCGCTGGTGGCCGGGCGCAAGCTGATCATCGGCGGCGTGACCATACCGTTCGAGCGCGGTCTCGCCGGACATTCCGATGCCGATGTGCTGCTGCACGCAATCTGCGATGCGCTGATCGGCGCCGCCGGGCTGGGTGACATCGGCAGACATTTTCCCGACACCGACTCGCGTTACCAGGGCATCGACAGCCGCGAACTGCTGCGCGCAGTGGCGCAACTGCTGGCTGAACATCACTACGCGGTGGTCAACGTCGACTCGACGATCATCGCGCAGGCGCCAAAAATGGCGCCGCATATCGCGGCAATGCGGGCAAACATTGCCGCTGATCTCAGGGTGGCGGTGGACAGTGTCAACGTCAAGGCCAAGACTGCGGAAAAAATGGGCCCGGTCGGTCGTGGCGAGGGCATTGTTGCCGAAGCGGTGGCACTGATCGTGCCGTGCGCCCGCTAGCCGCACAAAGTCTGGCGGTGCAAGACTGGCCTATAATCGGTCTGATGCGGGTTACAACCGGCGTGCAAACGAAAGCGTAATCATGAGCGGTGCGGAATGGGCTTCAGTGTTTGTGCATGCGCAGTCCGACCGCGCCATGCCCGATGCGCTGTCGTTGCCGCACTGGGGCGATGAGCAGTGGTGGAAGCTGCTGTCGCATACGACGGTGCGTCCGTTCCGCGCCAGCGAGTTCGTGATTCACCGCGATGCGGTGGATCGCACCCTGTACCTGGTCGCGGCCGGTTCGCTGGAGGTGGGCGTGACCCAGGTCGATGGCGTCACCATGACCTCGCTGGCGCGCATCAGCGCCGGCAGCGTTCTCGGTGAACAATCCTTTTTTGACGGCCAGCCGCGCTCGGCCAATGTCTGGGCTGTCGCCGACGGCACATTGCTGCTGCTGCCGTTCGAAGCCTTTACGCGGTTCGGCGAGGACGATCCGGTACTGGCACGTGATTTCCTCTTTGCAATGGCGCGGGTGCTGTCGATACGCCTGCGCAATACCTCATTTCGCCTGCGGCGCTGAGGGCAGTTCCACGCGGGCGCGTAATCCGCCGCCATCCCGCGGCAGCAGTTTGATCGCGCCGCCATGCAGCCGGGCAATACGCTCGACGATGGCAAGCCCGAGACCGGTGCCGCTGGTGGAGCGGGCGCTGTCCATGCGCGTGAACGGCTGCAGCATGCGCTGGGCATCGGCCTCCAGAATGCCCGGGCCGCGGTCCAGCACCTCGACGCAGGTCATGCTTCCGTCGTGCCCCGTGCTGATTTCCACGAGCTCGCCACCGTGTCGCAATGCATTGTCGATCAGGTTGGTCAGCAGCCGTTGCAGGGCCTGAACGCGCAGCGGCAGTTGCGGCAGCGGCGCCGGCGTGAACCGTACTGTCTTGCCGTGGCGCGTGTAACGTTCGACGACCGCCTGCACCAGCGCATTCAGGTCGGCATCGGCTGCCACGGTTTCGGCATCGATCGGGCGCGCAAAATCGAGGAACTGGCCAATGGCGGCATCGATGTCGCCGATGTCCTGCGCGACGCCGGACTTGAGATCAGCGGCACCGCGGTCATCGAGCATTTCCAGAGCCAGCCGGATACGCGCCAGTGGCGTGCGCAGGTCGTGGGATACGCCAGCGAGCAATAATGCGCGCTCCTCGTCCTGGCGCTGGATGTCGGCGGCCATGTTGTTGAAGGCCTGCGCCAGTGTGCGGATTTCCACCGGGCCGGTTTCGGTGATGCGCGGAGGCGTTGTGCCGCGGCCGAGTTGTTCCGCGGCGCGGGTCAGTTCGCGCAGCGGCCGGTTGATGCGCGCGACGACGAGGAATGCGCCGACCACGGCCAGCGCCAGCACCAGCGCGCCCCAACCGATCCAGCGCAGTGGCACATTGCGCTCGATGCGCGAGCGCGGCAGCGAGACCCAGAATTCCTCATTGTCGATGCGGAAGCTGACCCACACGCCGCTGACGCCTTCGCGTTCGAGGGTGAGCCGGGTTTGCGGCCCCAGATCCTGGCGCAACCGGGCTTCCATGATGCGCAGGAACGGGCGATTAGGCAGCGGCGGTGCCGCCTCGGCCGGGTCGCCGGCATAGACCTGAATGCCTTCGCGCTCAGCCAGTTCATCGAGCAGCGCAAAACGGCGGCCGGGCTCGGCGGTAACCAGCGCCGCGCGCGTCAGGTTGACCACGCTGACAATCTGCTGCGCCGCCTGCAGTGCGCGCGGCTCGATTTCGGAGGCGCGGAAAATCTGCAACCAGGCGAGGTGGGCGACAACCAGAAGCGCAGCGATCAGCAGCACGCTGCGCCACAGCAGGGTTTGCGGCCACAGTGTCATTGAGGCGTGACCGGTGACTGGAGACGGGTAACTGGTGATTGGTAACTGGTGAATGGTGATGGGTCGAACAGCGTGATGGCCATGATTTTTCCAGTTACCAGTTACCAATCACCAATTACCGGGTTACTGCGTTTTGCCGTCGGGGATGAACACATAACCAAAGCCCCAGACGGTCTGGATGAACGCCGGTTTTGCGGCATCGGGTTCAATGATCTTGCGCAGCCGTGACACCTGCACGTCGATGGAGCGGTCGAAGGCGCCGAATTCGCGGCCGCGCGCCATTTCCATCAGCTTGTCGCGCGACATCGGTGTGCGCGGATGTTCGACCAGCACCTTGAGCAGCGCGAATTCACCGGTGGTCAGCGCCACTTCGGCGCCGGCTTTGGTCAGCGTGCGCGAGCCGAGGTTGAAGCGGAATTCGCCGAACTCGATGATCTGCGCGGCAGCACCCGGCGCGCCCGGTGGTGCCGGCGGCGGCTGCCGGCGCAACACGGCCTGAATGCGTGCCACCAGTTCGCGCGGGTTGAAGGGTTTGGGCATGTAGTCATCAGCGCCGATTTCAAGGCCGACGATGCGGTCGACATCATCGCCTTTGGCGGTGAGCATGATGATCGGCATCATTTCGCCGCTGCCGCGCAGCCGCCGGCAGATCGACAGGCCGTCTTCTCCGGGCAGCATCAGGTCGAGGATCATCAGGTCATAACGTTCGCGGCTGAGCTGGCGGTTCATTTCCACCGCATCGGATACCACACGCACGGCGTAACCCTGCTCGTTGAGGTAACGGTTGAGCAGGTCGCGCAGTCGCGCGTCGTCGTCGACCACCAGAATCCGGGTTTTGGTCTGCGTTGCCTGAGTCATGGTGCAATCCTAGCCAGTTCGCGATTGGCTGGCCATGCCTTTGAAACAATCTCTTACAAATTGGCGGGACTGCAGGTGGTAATGCCCGCGTAGCATGGGGTCATGGTGCTGCGGTCGGCTCTGGCAACATCTGCTTACACAATGGCTGCAATCTGAAACAGTCTGCTTACAGGGGATGGCGATGATGGCTGCAGCGCTGCGGTGGGGTGTGGCCAGGAAGATGAACTCCGGCATACTGGCGGTAATTATTCAATTGGAGTGCAGCACATGAAATTCTGGCTGGTATTTTTTCTGGCGGCGACGGTCCTGCAGGCGGGGCCGGCGGCGGCCGGACCGTGGCGCGAATTGCGCGCGGCGCAGGGGCAGCCGGACCGCCATGAACGCGCTCCGCAACGCCAGCGGGATGCCGGCCAGGAACGTTTTCAACGGCAGGAGCGCCCGCAGCGCCTCTCCGATGAAGAGCGTCGTGAACTGCACCGCGATCTGGACAAGGCGCGCCGGGAAATCTACAAGCCCCGCCCCGATCGCTGACCGCAATAAAACTCAAAGGAGTCGGCCATGAAAATCAATAAATTGCTGTTTGTCGCCATGCTGTGTGTTGCTCCGGCGTTTGCCGCCGAAGGCATTCCCGGCGCAACCATTGCCAATGACGGCGCCAGGCCGCCATACGGCGGCCATGCCGCGCAGCGCGAGGCCTGCAAGGCAGAGCCTGAGAAGTGCAAGGCCGCCATTCAGGCCCGTCATGAAGCCTGCAAGGCAGACCCGGAGAAATGCCGCAAGGAGCGCATGGCGCAGCGTGAAAAGATGTGCGCAGAGAATCCGGAGCGGTGCAAGCAGATGAAGGCGAAGATGGAGCAGCGCCGCGCCGAGTGCAAGGCCGATCCGGAGAAATGCCGGAAGGAGCATCAGGCGCGGCGCGAAAAGACGTGCGCGGAGAATCCGGAGAAGTGCAGGGAGATGCAGGCGAAGATGGAGCAACGCCGCGCGCAGTGCAAGGCTGATCCGGAGAAATGCCGTCAGCAATATCATGCCCGTCCTGACGCGAAGACTCCAGTCAAGAACTAGCAGCGGAGCCCGTGATGATGCGACGCGTGTTCACCATGCTGTTGTGCGGACTGCTGGCGTCGCCCGTGTTGGCGCGTCCGCTGGGTTTTGACGATGCACGGCATCTGCTGAACCGCACCGGTTTCGCGGCAAATCCCCCGGAAATCACCGAGTTCTCCAGGCTGACGCGCGAGGCCGCCGTGGCGCGTCTGCTGGGGTGGACTGCGCGGGCACCCGCAGTGCCGGCACCCGACTGGACGCAAATGCCGTACGAGCCGCCGCCGCGGCTGCCGCAGTTGAGTGACGAGGCGCGCAAGGATTACCAGCGGCAGTTGATCGGGCAGGGCCGAGACCTGAAAGGCTGGTGGATGGCGGAAATGCTGACCACGACTTCGCCACTGACTGAAAAGATGGTGCTGTTCTGGCACAACCATTTCACGTCCAGCCTGCGCAAGGTGCGCATGCCGCTGCTGATGTACCGGCAGCACATGACGCTGCGCCGGCATGCCCTGGGTAATTTCCGTGAACTGCTGCATGCGCTGGCCCGCGATCCGGCGATGCTGATTTATCTCGACGGCGTCGCCAGCCGCAAAGGGCAGCCCAATGAAAATTTTTCCCGTGAGCTGATGGAATTGTTCACGCTGGGCGAGGGGCATTATGCCGAACAGGACGTCAAGGAGGCGGCCCGCGCTTTCACCGGCTGGAGTATCGACCGCGACAGCGGCGAATTCCTGTTCCGCCGCGCGCTGCACGACGATGGTGTCAAAACCGTGCTCGGTGTCAGCGGAGCGCACGACGGCGCCGCGGTGATTGAAATTCTGCTGGCACGCCCGGAAACCGCCGAATTCATCGTCGCCAAATTATGGCGGGAGTTTGTCTCGGCGGAACCCGACATGGACGAGGTGCGGCGCATTGCCGGGCTGTTCAGGGCCGGCGCTTATGACATCCGGGTGGCGCTGCGCGAACTGCTGGCCGGGGATGCGTTCTACGCGCCGCGCCATCGCGCCGGCCTGGTGAAATCACCGGTGGACATCGTGGTGGGCACATTGCGGCAGTTCCGGATGACGGTGGCCGATCCCTTGCCCTACGCGCTGGCGGCCGGACGGCTGGGACAGGACCTGTTTGCGCCACCTAACGTCAAGGGCTGGCCCGGCGGCGCGACCTGGATCAATGCGACCACGCTGCTGTCACGCCGGCAATTCCTCGAAAGCGTTTTTCGCAGCAACGAACCCGGCATGGCACCTGCGATGCGCATGACGCCCGCCGCGGATGACCTGCGGGGACGGCAGCAACGTGCGCTGGACGATCTGCGCTTTGACGATGTCGCCTGGTTCGCCCAGTTTCGCGGCGCGCCGGGCCAGGACTGGCAGCGTGTGGTGCTGGCCATGCCGCCGGTGGCGGCGATGGCCGGTGATGATGCTGCTGCATTGCGACTGGCGGTGCAGGACGCCGCCTATCAACTGAAATGAAACAAGGGGGACGCATGAACCGGCGTGAATTTCTCGCAGCAAGCGGCGCGGCAACGGTGGCCGTGGCCTGGGGCGCGCAACCGGCCGCCGCCGCGACCACGGGCTATGGCAATGTGCTGGTGCTGGTGGAGTTGCAGGGCGGCAATGATGGCCTGAATACGGTCATTCCCTTTGCCGATCCGGCGTATTACGCGCTGCGGCCGCAACTGGCGATTCCGCGCGGGCAGGTGTTGGCGCTGGATGCAGCCACCGGCCTGCATCCTGCGCTGCAGCCGCTGCAGGCCCTGTGGCAGGCGCGCGAACTGGCGATTGTGCAGGGCGTGGGTTATCCGGATGCCAACCTGTCGCATTTTCGCTCCATCGAAATCTGGGATACCGCGTCGCGCAGCAACGAATATCTGCCCGACGGTTGGCTGGCCCGGGTGTTCAAGGCGGCACCGGCGCCACCGGAATATGCGGCCGACGGGGTGGTGGTCGGCAGCGGCATGGGGCCGTTTGCCGGCGGCGCCCGCGCAGTGGCCATCACCAACACGGAACAGTTTTTGCGCCAGGCGCGGCTCGCGCAACCGGTGGCAGCGGCGGGCAGCGGCGCGCTCGCGCATATCCTGAAAACTGAACGCGAGGTGGCTCAGGCTGCCGCCGGACTCGCCGGCAATCACGCCTTTGCCACGGCATTCCCCGCCGGCGCATTCGGCAATGCGGTGCGGACTGCGGCACAGGTGATTGCCGCGCAGCCCGGTGTTGCCGCGGTGAAAATCGGACTGGGCAGTTTTGACACGCATCGCGGCCAGCTTGCCACGCACGCGCGTCTACTGCAGGAACTGGCGGGAGGACTGCTGGCACTGAAGTCGGCGCTGGTGGAGTTGCAGCGCTGGGACTCCGCGCTGGTGATGACGTATTCGGAATTCGGCCGCCGCGCCACGGAGAATGGCAGTGGCGGCACGGATCACGGCACCGCCGGCGCGCATTTTGCGATGGGCGGGCGGGTGCGCGGCGGTTTATACGGGCGGCCACCGGAACTGACCCGCCTCGATCGCAATGGCAATCTGCCGCACGCCGTTGATTTTCGCGATCTCTACGCCACCGTACTGGGTGATTGGTGGGGCATGTCGCCGCAGCGGGCGCTGGGCGGCCGGTTTCAGCCTGTCGGATTCATTCGCACATAGCGGTATGCCCCCGGTATGTGGCGGCAAGCCCACCAATTATTTATATCATAAGTAATTGATTTTATTGTTATTTTTTTGTTTCCCCAGGTCCGGGTGCTGCCAAGTCTCGCTTTTCCCCATGGGCGAACGCTAGAATGACAGCCGCAACCCATGTGGCGTCCTGTGGAAAGCCGAATTCCCGCGATGCGCCAAGTACTTACAACAAGACTAAAGGGGACCGGGCACCATGCTGGCAACGCGCATCAGACAAAAAGACAGTGTTTTCTATTTTGCGAGTTATCCGGCAAAAGAGGTGCTGGAGCGCGTGCGATTCATCAGTCGTTTTTATGGTGATGGTGAAAGCGAGATTGCGCCACAGAGTCTGCCGCAGCATGACGAAATCGCCCAGTTCATTTCACGTGTTGAGCACACCGACGAGGCATTCCAGCGGCAGATGTCGAAATCGAAGGTGCGCCAGTTGCGCAACTTCTACGAGATGGCGGTCAGTCAGCCGCCGATTCCCGGCACCGTGCTGTTGTTCACTTCCGACGAGCTGCGCTTCAGCGCGCTGTCGGGCCAGGATGCCATCGGCAATCTTGGCGAGCCCGCTGCCAAATACCTGATCATCGATGGCCAGCATCGCTTGGCGGCGCTGAAGTTTTATTTGCAGGAACATCCGTCCGAGGCGGCCTCAATCAACGTGCCTTGCGTCATTTTCGACGGCCGCAGCGAAGATTTTGCTGCGGAAATGTTCGTCATCATCAACTCGACGCCGACGCGCATCAACAAAAGCCACCTGGTCGATCTCTACGAACGCGTATCGTGGGCCGACCCGGACAAACGTTTTGCGGCGCGCATGGTGGAAGACCTCTACACCGAGGGCGACAGCCCGCTGCGTTACCGCATCAACCGCCTTGGCGGGCGCAGCCAGAAGGACAAATGGATCCTGCAGGCGGAGCTGTTCAACGAACTGCATCGCTGGATCAGCAGCGACTGGCGCAAGATCAGCCGCACCAGCAACCTGTACCGTGAAAGCGAACGTTTCTACGAAATCATCCGTGATTTTCTGAAGGCGGCGCAGAAGGTCTGGGGCGATGCCTGGGGGAATGATGCTTACCAGATCACCAAACCCGTGGCACTGAAAGCGATGATCCGGGTGTGTGCTGATCTCGCGCGCACCGATGCCGAACCGGCACAGGGCCGCATCAAACGCTGGGAAGACCGGCTCGCACCGTGGGCAGCGCAACGCGCCCAGTTCAAGGGCGACGGGTTTTACGAACGGTTTCCGGCCAAGGGTCAGACCGAGCGGGTGACCCGCATCCACCGCGATCTCGCGCGCTGGGCCGGCATCGAAGTCAAATCCAAGGCACGCGCCGCTAAAACCTGACGCGAGTTTTCCAAATAAAAAAGCGGCGCTTGATGCGCCGCTTTTTTTAAGGTCGGGAAATTGTTAATCGCGAGTTTTTAAGGTCAGGCGACGATTAATCCACGGCGTTGTTAAGGTTAGGCAATGTCTTATTCGCCGCGTAGTTCTGAAGGCCGGGCGACGATCTATTCGCCCCGTCCTACTTCGCCGCCTGCACCATGATTTCCACCAGCGTGTCCGGCGAACCGAGACGGGCCTCAACGCAGGCGCGCGCCGGCAGGTTCTGCGGGTCTGCCCAGGCTGCCCACGCTTCATCCATTTGCGGTTTCGCGCGCATGTCGCTGACCCAGATTACTGCCGACAGCAGCTTTGATTTGTCGCTACCTGCGGTTTTCAGCATGGCATCGATCTTGGCGAGGATTTCCGCGGTCTGTTCGCGCATGCCCTTGCTGCGGTCGTCGGCGGTGATGCCGGCGAGGTAGGCTACATTGCCGTGGGTCACGGCGCGGGAGAGGCGCTTGTCACTGTTGAATCGTTTGATGTCGCTCATGCTTGGGTCCTCCGTAGGGTTGGGTGTTGAACAAAAAATGCCCGCAACGCAGGGTCCTGCGGCGGGAGCGTGCGGGCAGTGTCAGATGTGGCCGCTGGTCACAAGGCGGCCGAGAAAGAAAATGCCGGTGGCGATGAAGGCAAACAGCACAAAATCAGGAATCTTGCTGTCACGCTTGTTGCCGATCTGGGCGCCATACAGGGCCTTGAATACGAAAATTGCCGCGATGATCAGGATGATGGTCATCACCGGAGCCTGGAATTGTGCCTGCCACAATGCGCCGAGCCCCTGGGAAAACCAGCCGCCATCGCGGAACAGGTGATAGGCGATGCCGCCGATGCCGAGGAGTATCAGTCCGCCGACGAGAAATGAGCCCAGCGTGGTAAATATGGCTTTCATCGTCAGGTTTCGTAACCCTTTAATTTGCCTGCGGAATAAAACTCGCGCCCAGTATAACGCAAGGGACGCTGGATCGTGGGGCCGAAGCGGGAAATCATGGCAGCGTGCATGGCGGTGTGTCGGCTACAATCCGCGGTGGGCAGTTGCAGGCCAACCATGAACATTCTCGCGCTTGACACATCAACGGAACATTGCAGCGTCGCCTTGTGGCAGGACGGTGTCGTGCATGAGCGCGCGATCCGCGCCGGGCAGTCACATTCGGAAATTCTCGTCAGCATGGCCGATGCCGTGCTCGCCGGGGGCGGCGTACCGCTGGCCAGGCTTGACGGTATTGCCTACGGCCAGGGCCCCGGTTCCTTCACCGGGCTGCGCATCGCCTGTGCCGTGGCGCAGGGGCTGGCGTTTCCGGCGGATATTCCGTTGGCGGGCATCGGCACCCTGCAGGCGATGGCGCTGGCCTGCGGCGCTGCGCGTGTGCTGTGCTGCCTCGATGCCCGCATGCAGGAGATTTACCACGCGGCTTATGTGCAGGAGGGTGATATTTATATCGAGGTGTCCGCGCCGCGGGTCTGTGCGCCGGCGGCAGCACCGGAACTGCCGGGCGACGGGTGGACCGGATGTGGCAGCGGCTTCATGGCATACCGCGATGTGTTGCGGTTGCGTTATGGCGCCGCACTGGTGAGTATCGAGGACGGCGTGTATCCGCATGCCCGCGACATTGCGCGACTGGCTGCACCGTTGTTTGCCGCAGGGCGTGGCATCCGGGCGGAGGAAGCTGCGCCGCTGTACATCCGCGACAAGGTTGCGCTGAAAACGGCGGAGCGATGAGCGCGCAACTCGATGACCTGCCGCGCTTCCGGCGCATGGTGGCGGATGATCTGATCGTCGTGGAGGCGATCGAGCGCGCCGTTTATACGCACCCGTGGACCATCGGCAATTTCACTGATTCGCTGGAGGCGGGGTATCACTGCTGGATCATGGAGCGTGCCGGCGCTGTAGCCGGCTACAGCGTGGTGATGGTCGCGGCGGGGGAGGCGCACCTGCTGAATCTGAGCATCGCTGCGCCGCTGCAGCGCCAGGGGTTGGGCAGCACACTGCTGCGTTTTGTCGTCAGGCTGGCGCAGGATTACGGCGCGCAAACCATTTACCTGGAGGTGCGGGAGTCGAATGCCGCCGGCCGCGCGTTATATGCGCGGCATGGGTTTGCCGAAATCGGTCTGCGCCGGAATTATTATCCGGCGGGCACCGAGCGTGAAGACGCGGTAACCATGGAAAAAAAGCTGTCATGATCGATGTTGCAAATACGCGCCGTGCATAGAACATGAACGACGGCCACAATACAAGCCGTGAACAGAACATGAACGACGGCCAAAATACACGCCGTGAACAGTTGCTGAAGGAAATCGGCATCGGTCCGGTATGGCGCTTGCGTGATGTGCCGCAGGCAGTGGCAGATGTGGTGGCGGTTGCTCCGGCTGAAGCCCTGGTGGCGCGTGAGCCTGATGTAGCGGTGGCAGCATCGGCACCAGCACCGGCGATTGCCCGCGGCGGTGATCCCGGCCCGGTTGCCGGCATGGACTGGCCGGCACTGAAAGCCTGCGTTGCGGATTGCACAGCCTGCGCTCTGCACGCCAACCGCAACAAGACGGTATTTGGTGTCGGCGATGAAAACGCCGACTGGCTGTTTGTCGGCGAAGGTCCCGGCGCGGACGAGGACGCGCAGGGCGAGCCGTTTGTCGGGCAGGCCGGCAAACTGCTCGACAACATGCTGGCGGCGATTGCGCTCAAACGCGGAACCAATGTTTATATCGCCAACATCGTCAAGTGCCGTCCGCCGGGCAATCGCAATCCGCAGGCGGAAGAGGCCCAGGCCTGCGCCGCCTACCTGCAGCGCCAGATCGAACTGATCCGGCCGAAACTGATCATCGCACTGGGCAAGGTGGCCGCCGTCAACCTGCTCGGCCGTGACGCCAGCATTGCCAGCCTGCGCGGGCAGCAACATGCGTATCACGGCATTCCGCTGCTCGTCACCTATCACCCGGCGTATCTGCTGCGCACGCTGTCGGACAAGGCGAAAACGTGGGAGGATCTGTGCTTGGCGGTAAAAACGATGGCGGACTTGCAAATGTCCGGCCCAGCCGCAGCTTAGTGCGGGTCAAGACCGACATGAGGTGCTGAGATGACTGGAAAATTTGAACTGCTGATGGCTCTGGTGTTGGCTGCCTTGCTGGGCGGCTGCGGTTACAACACGCTGCAGACGACTGACGAGCAGATCAAGGCCAGTTGGGCGGAAGTGGTCAACCAGTACCAGCGTCGTGCCGACCTGATCCCGAACCTCGTTGAGACCGTGAAGGGGTTTGCCGCGCAGGAGCGCGATGTTTTGCTCGGCGTCACCAATGCCCGCGCCAAAGTCGGTTCCATCCAGGCCACACCGGAACTGGTCAATGATCCGCAGGCGTTCGCGCGCTTTGCCCAGGCGCAGGGCGAACTGTCCTCGTCGCTGTCGCGGTTGCTGGTCGTTGCCGAGAATTATCCGCAACTCAAGTCCGACGCCAATTTTCGCGACCTGCAGGCCCAGCTTGAAGGTAGCGAAAACCGCATCACCGTTGCTCGCAACCGTTACATCGAGGCGGTGCGTGAATACAACGTCGTTGTCCGTTCGTTCCCGAGCAATCTGACGGCGATGCTGTTCGGCCACAGGGAAAAGCCCCAGTTCACGGTCGAAAACGAAAAGGGAATCAGCAAGCCGGCGAAAGTGGATTTCGGCAAGCCTGCTGCAGCGCCTGCGCCGGCCGCACCAGCCAGTCCGCCGAACGAGTACACGGTGCCGGCGACCCAGTAGCCCATGCCCGTGATGGTGCCGCCGCGCGCACTCGTCGCTGCGGCATTGCTGTGTTTTTCGCTATTGACCATGGCTGCGGAGGTGGCAGTGCCGCCGCTGCAGTCGCGTGTCACCAATCTCACCGGCACGTTGTCCGTGGAGCGCAGCGCCGGACTCGAGAAGCACTCGCTGTTTTTGAGGCGAAATAGGGCGTCCAGATCGCCGTCTTGATGGTGCCCACGGTGCAGCCCGAGACCATCGAGCAGTACGCCGTACGCGCGTTCGAAAAATGGAAGCTCGGGCGCAAATATGTCGACGACGGCGTGCTGCTGGTGATGGCGGTTGTGTCTGGGCTCATCCTCTGGCGGGTCATCAGCAGCCTGGCCGTATCATCCATGGCCGCTGTTGTGGCCTTCGTCGTCAGCCTGCTGGCCGGCGCACGGGCAACGTTCGGCAGCGGCTAGGGTGGATTGGGTGGCGGCGGTTCGTGATCTTCCGGCGGCGGCGGGTTCGGTGGCGGTGGCGGCCGTTCGGGCGGCGGCGGTGCACCGGGGGGGGGGCTGGTGAGATGAACATCAAACGCCTGTTCTGCCATCTGCTGCAGCCGCCCTGGCTGGCACGCCGCGTGTTTTCACCGGCGGTGATAGGGGGTATCGAGGACGCCGTGAAACACAGCGAACGCCTGCATCGCGGCGAATTGCGCGTCGTGGTCGAAACAAATCCGGACCTCCGTCCGCTGCTGCGTGACAGAGTCCGCGAGCGCGGGCCTGTGAGTTTTTTTTCCCGAGCTCGGCGCATGGGACACCGCCGGCAACAGCGGTGTGTTGCTCTATATCAACCATACCGATCGCGACATCGAAATCGTGGCCGACCGCGGCATCAGCGCGCAGGTGACGCAGCAGCAGTGGGAGGCGATCTGCCGCAGCATGGAGCAGGCTTTTCGCGAGCACCATTTTGAGGCGGGCCTGCTCGAGGGAATCTGCCAGATCACGGTGTTGCTGACGCGGCATTTTCCCGCCGCCGCTGATAACCCGGATGAACTTGGTAATCGTCCCGCATTGCTATAAACGCAGCAGAAAAATATTAAATAAAACAATGAGTTATAAAGTGCCGCCAAAGTGGTGCAGTGCGCTGCGTGTGTTGCGCAGTTGACTCCGCAGTTGACGCGATCTCTGGGCTTGAAACCTGAGTACGCAACTTCGCGGGTGTGCGTCCTGAAGTAGTGAGTGACACCAAAATGGTTAACTCGCGGCGGGTGTATTGCTGTCGCCACCGCTTCGGCATTCTCAAATACGCATCTTGTGCATTCCAGTCGTCCTTCGGCACCAACAAAAAAATTTCATCTTGTGAGCATGGGCTACACGGTTGCGCTAGTCGTGTCGGTGCATCTTGTTGTAAAGTCGCGCCACCGTTGCCGCAAACCTGCAGAAAACATGCATGGCGGTGACGGCAGACTTTGGAGGAGTCAGCGTGTTGATCTGTGTAAAACGCAAGTGCATGCCGTGCCTCGGCGCAAAAGGCGCAATGCATGATTGAAGCCATCATCGCCGGCCTGACGGCACTGATGACGCCACAGGCGCTGCTGTTCATGTTCCTGGGCGTGATCTACGGGCTGGTCATTGGCATCCTGCCCGGACTGGGTGGCGTGGTGGCCATGGCGCTGCTGCTGCCGTTTACCTACGGGTTTGAAACGGGAGCGACGCTCGCGTTGCTGCTTGGCGCCCATATCGCGACGATCTGGGGCGATTCGGTGACCAGCATCCTGTACAGCGTACCCGGCTCAGCCAAGGGCCTTGCGCTGTGCTTCGACGGTTACCCGATGACCAAAAAAGGCCAGGCCAAGCGTGCGCTCGCGGCATCGGCCACTGGCGCCCTGTTCGGGGGCATTATCGGCGCGATCTTTCTGGCGCTTTGTATTCCGGTGATCCGTCCGGTCATTCTGGCTCTTGGTCCCAGCGAATACCTGATCATGGCGTTGTGGGGGCTGACGGTGATTGCCACCTTCGGTGAAGGCTCGTTGATGAAAGGCCTGACCGCAAGCATTCTCGGTGTGCTGGTGGCATTCGTCGGCATGGATGTAGTGACCGCGACCCCGCGCTTTACTTTCGGCAGCGATTTCCTGATGGATGGCATCTCGTTTCCGGTGGCCATGATCGGACTGTTCGCAGTGTCCGAAATGATGAAGCTGACGATCAAGGGCGTGCCTATTGTCGACCGCACGCTGGTTAAGGAAGAAAGCACGGTGATGGAGGGTATCAAGGACGCTATCACCCACCGCTGGCTGGTGGTGCGTTCCAGCATTCTGGGTCTGTGGATCGGCGTGTTGCCTGGTGTTGGTGCCACCGTCGCCGGACTTGCCGCCTATGCGCAGGCGGTGCAGACCTCGAAGACGCCGGAGCGTTTCGGCAAAGGCGCGGTGGAGGGGGTGATCGCGCCCGACGCGACCATGGGTGCCAATGAGGGCGGCGGATTGCTGCCGACGCTGGCCTTTGGCATTCCCGGCGGCGAGAGCATGGCGATCCTGCTGGTGGCTTTCATCGGCCTGGGCGTAGTGCCGGGCCCGGAGATGCTGACCAAGAACCTTGATCTGGTGTTCACTATGGTATGGATCATTGTCATTGCCAATATCGCGGTGACCGTCATCGGTCTCGGCATCACGCCGTGGCTGGCGCGCCTGCCCTCGCTGCAGGCCAACCTGATGGTGCCGATCGTGTTATCGGTGTGTTTTGTGGGTGCTTATGCAACGCGCGGCCATATCGAGGACGTGATTGTGGCTGCGGTATTCGGCGTAGTCGGTTACCTGATGGACAAGTACCGGTATTCGCGTGCGAATTTCGTCATCGGCATGGTGCTGGCGGTGATGATCGAGCGCAACCTGCATATTTCGCTGACCCTGTACGGCGGTGATTTCCTGCTTGATCGGCCGATTGCGCTGGTTATGCTGGTGTTTGTCCTGGTTACTGCCGCCCTGCCGTTCGTCCGCAACTGGCGGCGCCGGCGGCTGGTCGCCGCCGGAGGTGCGGCATCATGACCCGCCATGCCCAAGAAAATGTGGCTTCAGTGCTGCTGCTGGCATTGTTCATCGGCATCATTTGGCTATGCCAGGATTTTGGTCCGCGGGCCCGATTGATCCCCTTGCCGCTGGCGGTTGCGGGCATCGTATTGACGCTGATTCAGCTGGCTTGGCACAACTTCGGCTCTACCGCGCAACTGCAGATCGACATGATTTCGGTGCAGGCGCCTGAACTGCCTGTAGTTGAGGCGCCGATTGAACGGATACCGCAGAAAAAGTCGGTGTGGCGTAGCGAGAGTGGTGCGTATGGCATGGTGGCCATACTGGTGGCGATGGTATTTATTCTGGGCTTGATGCCGACTGCGTTCCTGTTCACCGCGGGTTATTTCCTGCTGACGGGTTATTGCAGCCTGCGGCGCAGCCTGCTTTACGCAGGATTGCTGACCGGCTCGATGTACCTGTTGTTTGTAGTGGCGCTGCAAATGCAGTTGTATCACGGATTGCTGGCGCCGCTTTTCAGTTAAGTTGGTAACGGCGAAGACAATAATTCCGAGGAGAAAGTTATGAAGGTTGCACGCAGGAAACTGATGCTTGCCGGCGCCATGGCGCCGTTGGTGATGGGTGGCGCAGGCCGCGCACTGGCCCAGGCTGCCGGTTATTACAAGGACAAGGTGATCATCATCAACGTCGCCGGCGGCGCCTCCGGCGGTCATACGCGATATGCGCGCATGCTGCAGCCCTACCTGCTGAAGCACAGCGGTGCCAAGGACGTGCGCATCGTCTTGATGCCGGGCGGCGGCGGGCTCAAGGCGGCCAATTATGTGTGGCGGGTCAAGCCCAACGGCCTTGAACTTTTTTTCGGCAATGTCTCGACCCTGATCCTTGCACCGCTGGCCGGCAGCGCCGGTGCCCAGGCTTTTGATCCGGTCAAGTTCAGTTACCTGGGCCGCGTCACCAGCGAACCGCGGGTGCTGAGCGTTGGCGGCAAGTCGGCGATCAAGTCGATCCAGGACGTGCAGAAGCTGAAACGGCCTTTCGTTTTCCCGTCGCAGGGAACTGACGAGGATTTCTACACCATGGCAGTACTTGGTGACGCGCTGGGCTTCAAGGTCAAGGCGGTGACCGGTTACGAGGGCAACGCTGATACCTCGCTCGCCGTGATCAAGGGCGATGGCGATGGCCATATCACCGGCTGGAGTGAATCGCTGGGCCCGATCCGTTCCGGCGACAAAAACCCGATCCTGATGGTGACCTCGCTGCCTTCACCGGATTATCCCAACATTCCGATCGCCACCAACATCGCGCCTGCGGCAAAGCGAGCCACAGTGCAGGCCATGGCTACCATCCTCGAAACGCATCGCAGTTACATCGGGCCGCCCAACATGGATCCGCAGGCAGTCGAGGCTTTCCGCGCTGTGGTGACTGCAGCGCTCAAAGACCCTGAGCTGCTGGCGGAAAGCAAAAAAGGCGAGCGACCGGTGACTCCGCTGGAGGGCGCCATTCAGCAGAAGCAGGTCGCAGAACTGGCGAAAGCCAGCGCCAGCCTGGAGTCAATCCTCAAGGCTGCGGTGAAGGATATCCAGTAAACCGGACCAGGTTGCGGCAGCGGCGATGACGCGGGCAATCAGGACTTATACAACCGCGGATCGCGCTGCCGGTCCTGACTTCTGGATTCGCGATGAGAGCAGCGTCACGCGCATCACTGATGCGCACCGCCACGAGTATTTCCAGATCCAGCTGAATCTGGCCGGGCGCACCGAACAGCACATTGCCGCCACCACGCGTCCTTTGGAACCCGGCGGCCTGAGTTTTGTGCTGCCATACCGGGTGCATCGGGTGCCGCATCCGCCGCGCTCCAAGTTCTACGTGATCAGTTTCAACCTGCGTTTCCTGCGCCCGGAACTCGATGTCGATCCGCTCGACCTCGAGGATGTCCCCTTGCAGCGCGCGCCCGAATTGGCACCTTTCCTGTTCCAGGAATACCTGGATTTCCGACTCAGCGGTGAGGACCTGGCGCTGGCACGTGATGCCTGCCGGCAGATGCAGACGGAAAATCTGCGCCGCCGTTATTGCGCGCTGGAAATGATTCGCGGCCACCTGCTGTTGCTGGTCGGTACCGTATGCCGCAGTCACGAACGTGACATCACGCGGCTGGCGGCAGGGCAGGCGCAGCGTACCAGCCGGCGTGATGCACTGGCGCGGGTGATGCGCCATGTGCGTGAAAACCTCGGCCGGCGTCTGCAACTGGCGGATGCGGCTGCTGCCGCCGACTTGTCGCCGAATTACCTCGCCCATCTGATCAAAAAAGAAACCGGAAAAACCTTTGTCGATCTGGTCACCGAACGGCGCATGGAAAAAGCCTGCGAGCTGCTGGCGCACACCACGCAGCGCATCGGTGACATCGCCGCAGCCGTGGGGTTTGAAGACGAAGCGTATTTTGCGCGACGTTTCCGTCAGCAATACGCGCTTGCACCGCGCCAGTTTCGTGCGCAGGCAGTTGCTCGCAGCAGATAGCTGAAAAGTCCTCAAAAAACACCATCGCGTCACTGGTTTTGCCCCGGTTGCCCACATACCATGTGGCAGGTGCGAAAAACGCGCGATATCGTGCGACGGGAGCAACATGAGCGACGAATTTATACGGCTGGATACTGATGTGCTGGTGATCGGCGGCGGCGTGGCGGGCACGATGGCTGCAATCCCGGCGCTGGAGGCCGGACTGAAGGTGGTGATTTGTGAAAAGGGCAAGATTCTCGACCACTGCGGCAGCATCGGCTGCGGCGTCGATCATTACCTGACGGTGATGGATACCGGCCCGGAATGGGATACGCCGGAGTTCCTGTTGAAACACGTGCCTGAACTGACCGACGGCATTGTCGACATGGCGGTGGCGGGGCGGGTGATCCATGAAATGCCGCGCATTTTTCGCAAAATCGAAGCCATGGGTGTCGATTTCAAGGATCGGCAGACGGGAGATTATTACCGGCTGCGTTCGTTCGGCTTACCCGGCACTTACCACATCAACTTCGACGGCACCGATTTCAAGAAGCATCTCGGCGAACGCGTGCGCAAGGGCAAGGCCACGGTGCTGATGCGTACCATGGTGGTGCAGTTATTGGTGAAAGACAACCGCGCTTACGGCGCCATCGCCTTCAATTTCCGCAGCGGCGAATGGACGGTGATTCGCGCCAAGGCAGTGGTGCTGGCCGCAGGTGACGTCAACCGTATTTCGAATAATGCCTCGGGTCTGGCCTTTGATTCCTGGCATATCCCGTATAACACCGGGGATGCGCAGGCGATGGGTTACCACGCCGGCGCAGCACTGGCCAATATGGAGTCGGTGGAGGCGACCCTGACGCCCAAGGGATTTTCCTGCCAGGGCCTGAATGCGCTGGTCAGTCTCGGCGCTTATTTCGTCAACAAGGCCGGCGAACGTTTCATGTTCAAGTATGACAAGAAGGGCGAAAACGCCCGCCGCGCGGTGATCGCCGATGGTGTCATCAACGAATACCTGCTCGGCAACGGCTCGATCTATCTCGATTGCCGCCATCTGTCGCAGGACATGCTCGACCGCATGGAACACACGCTGCAGGTCGACCGTTACACGCTGCCGGCGTATTACCAGCAGAAGGGCGTCAATTTCCGTGAGGAGCTGGTCGAGGTGTCGGTGTCCGAACTGAGCATCCGCCGCAGCGGTGTCTACTTCCGCGGCAGCGGCCTTGCCGTCGATACCAACGGCGAAACCGCGGTCGAGGGGTTGTTTGCCGCCGGGGATTGCGCGACAGTCAGTGGCGGCATCTCGGGCGCCGCGGTGCTCGGGCACATTGCCGGCGAAGGTGTTGTGCAGCGTATCCGCGCAACCACGGGTGCATTACCCGAGGTCGATCACCGGACGCTGGATGAGGTACGCGCGCGTTCGGTGGCACATCTGCAGCAGCAGGACGGCATGCCGTGGAAGGCATTTGAAGACAGCACCCGCCAGACCGTCAGCGATTATGTCGGTGTGCGCCGCAACGACAAGGGGCTCAGGCTGGCGCTGGATACGCTGCATGCACTGGCCAAACGCGAGCCGGTGCTGAAGGCCGACGACCTGCACGGGCTGATGCGCGTGCACGAAGCCAAAAACATCCGCATGAACGCCGAGATCATGGCCACCGCGTCGCTGGCGCGCCACGAAACCCGCACTGGCTCCTCGCACTTCCGCATGGATTACCCGGCAACCGATGATGTGAACTGGCGCAAGTTCGTGATTGTCGAACGCGGCGTCAACGGGCCGGTGACACGCACCTTGTCCACGGACCAGCCGCTGTCTGCGGCATTCAGCCGTGGCAACGCTGCCGTGGCGGCATAAGGAGCAAGAATCCATGGCAACGACACAAAAAGAAGTGTTCAACCCCATCCGCATCGATCCCGAAACCTGCATCAAGTGCAATCTCTGCGACTGGATCTGTCCCGGCGATCTGATCTACAAGGAAGAGGACAATCGCGAGACGCTGCCGGTGATCAAATATCCGGACGAGTGCTGGTATTGCGGCCTGTGCCAGTCGATCTGTCCGACCAATGCCATCACCGTGGTATTCCCGGAACAGATGGTCAACAACAAAACCGACGTCGCTACCCTGCTGGGGAAGGTGGCTGAATAAGGTGGCTGATTAAGGTGGCTGAATAAGGCAATGGCGGATCGTGACGACGTGTCCGGCGAGCGCACACTGGAGCAGGTCAAGGCCGAGATCATCCGGCGCGCCGGCCGTAACAGCCCGCTGGAACACATCAGTGCCGTTGATGCGCTGGCCGCCGTCGCTGCACTGACCAGTCTTGATCGTGACCATTGGGCCGAGGTCTGGTGTGCCATCGGCCTGCGCCACGAGCAAGAAGGTGATGCGCTGCGACAGCGGAACGCAGACTCCACAGCCATCCGCGATGCCTATTACCTGGCCTATGCCAATTGCCGCACCGGTCGTTATCCGGTAACCAGCACGCCGGGCAAGGTGGCGGCGTACCGGCACTCCCTGCGCTGCTTTCGCAAGGCGGCGCATTATTTTGATCCGCCGCTGCAGATGATTGAAATCCCGTTTGAAGGAAAAATGCTGACCGGGTATCTGCAGGTGCCGGCCGGCGTTTCGCGCCCCCCGGTGGTTATCCACTGGGGCGGAGTTGACGGCTGGAAGGAAGACCGGCAGCGCAACAGTGCAATTCTCCATGCCCGGGGTCTGGCGACATTCACCATGGACATGCCGGGCACCGGCGACAATCCGGCGCGTTTCATGGAGCCGGATGCGGAGCGGACTTTTTCCGCGGCCATTGATCACCTGCAACAGCACCATGAGCTTGATGGTGCGCGGATCGGCGTCTGGGGCGGCAGCTTCGGCGGTTACTGGGCGGCCAAGCTGGCGCATGTCGAGGCCGTACGGATCAAGGCTGCGGTTACCCAGGGCGGTAATGTGCACCACGGATTCCAGCGTGCGTGGCTGGAGCCGGCGCTGACACGAACGGCATCGAACTATTTGCTGGGACCATCGAGCCTGCTTGATGCGCGCAGCTGGGTGCTGGGTGCGCGTACGCTCGGGGAAGTCCTTGACGTGGCGCCGCGGCTTTCCCTGCTGGACCAGGGATTGCTGGATGGCCCATGCGCGCCATTGCTGGCGGTGAACGGCAAACGTGATGACCAGGCGCCGATCGCTGACGTCCATATCCTGCTGGAGCATGGCGTGGCGAAAGCGGCGCGCATCTATCCCGACGGTGGCCACATGGGGCGCACTCCAGGCATGAAGGAGAGCGTCATCGCCGAGCTGATCGTGCAGTGGCTGCGGCAAACATTGCTGCACTAAGATTGCTGCACTAAAATTGCTGCACTAAGATTGCCGCACTAAGATCGCTGCGCCATGCCGCTACCGGCGTGCAAAGTGCAACAAGGTTTTGCCGTCAAGACTCATGTGCACGACAACCTGATGGCCGCTTAAGTTACGTGCAAGATGGCGTAAGTTCTCGGCAAGCCTGCCGGCTGACACTCTTTCCCGGCCACTTCAATCCCGGTTTCAATAGTTTGTCGTGGTGGAAGGATCGTGCAGGGTCCGGCTGCTCGCCGGAACATGAGGGTTCCTGTTCAAGCTCATCGTCATATCTGATGAACCGGAGGCATGATGAAAACTGCAATATTGGCTGGCATCACTGCGGCGCTGTTGATGGGGGCAACGGCATTTTCGGCGACATCCGTGAATGATCTTGGCGAGCAAGGCGATGCAAATGGAGTAACGCGTGAAGTTGTGATCACCCCGCAAACACGCTGGGTCAACGTCGAAAGCGTCGAGACCATCAAGTTTGTCGACGGCACGGGTGGCAAGTCCGTGGTGTGGTATTTCGATACGCCGTCGCGGGCGACGTGGGCTTTGGCCGATTGCTGGCCGTCACGGCCAGGGTCAAACGCTGAGTGGAGTGGTCCGGTAATTCGAGAGCAGGTCAGGGCCACTTCTGGCCACTTTTCCTTAAAGCCTGCGTATTTATGTGCCCGGCTTCCTTCTGACCGCGTACGGCGAGCACAAACACAGCATCAAGAGCTGCAACGTATTTATAGAGCGCGACATAACCCCGCGCATGACGCCCAATCACAAGTTCTCTAAGGTCTGCGCGGACAATCCGGCCGATCAGCGGATTGTGCTCCAGCACATCGATTGCCTTTAAAATATCGACCATGCGCAAATTCGCATCGGCAATTTCATTCTGAAAAAGATGTTCCAGAATGCGATCAAGATCATCTCCGACCTGTGGCGCAAGTTCGATGCGCGACACCATTACCGCGCAAGCGTTCGGGGCTTCGGTCGGACCATTTTTTTGCCGGTGATCCGACGCTCAAGATAGTGACGCATTTCCTTCCATGGCACCGTCTTGCCTGAAGCGACAATCTGAGCGTATCTCTGCTCGGCAGTATCCAGAAATTCTCCCCGACGCTCTTCCTGATCAGCCTTTTCGGCCACCGCTTCCAGAATAAAGTTGTGCGCTGTGGTGCCGGCGCGTTCTGCTGCGCGGGCGATACGTTCCTTCAAATCCTGTGGCAGGCGAATGGTGGTTGTGGACATCACGTGGTTCCATGGCAAAGAAGGCAGTGTAGCGCAATGGTGCTACAAAAATAGAGCATTGCACTAAACCCGGTAATTCGGACGCAGGTAAATGGGTCAGTTTGTAACTTTTCCGAGTGACGCAACGCTGGTTGCCGTGAAAATCTTACACTGGCCCTATTACCCTTGGCCCTATTAACCCTGGCCCTATTAACTTTGGGATATTAACCGCGTCATTCGAAAAATCCGGTAAAGCCGCGATCTCGATGAAGCGCGTCGATGACAAACCGGTGGGGTCGGCTAACCCCGAGGAAATCACGCAGGCGTAAAAATATCTGGCCGAATTGTTGGCCATTACCGGCAATGTCAAACGCTGAGTGGAGCGGTCCGGTAGTCGCATTCCCGGCTATCTATAATAGTTAATAAAACAATGAGTTACTGTTTTCTGTGGTTGTCGCCCGGCAACCCCGCGTGTATGCTCGATTCAAACACCAAGTCCCCGTTTTTTTGTGCGGCGCGTACGGCGCTGACGTATTGGTCTGCGGCGCGGGTCTGAAGACAGAGTCATCCTGGCGGAGGTATCACGATGCTTGTCCTGTTCACGCTGCTTGCCGCGTTGGCGGTGGCCTGGTTCCTTGCATATCACCGCTTGCCGGCGCTGGTGTGGACGGCGGTGTATGCCGCTGCGCTGGGCGGACTCACTTATTGCAATCAGTGGCCGCAAGGTTTGCTGACCACCGCCTGGGTGCTGCTGGTCGTGATCTCCCTGCTTGCGATCCCGTCCCCGTTACGCCGTGCAGTTGCCGGCGCGCCGCTGCTCAAACTGTTCCGCCGCATCCTGCCGGTCGTGTCACAGACCGAGCAGGAAGCGCTGGAGGCCGGCACCGTGTGGTGGGACGGCGAACTGTTCAGCGGCCGCCCCGACTGGAGCAAGCTGCTGGCCTATCCCAAGCCGATGCTGAGCGCGGAAGAGCAGGCTTTCATTGACGGCCCGCTGCGCGAGCTGTGTGAAATGCTCAGTGACTGGGAAGTCACTTATGAAATGACCGACATGCCGCCGCAGGTCTGGCAGTTCATCAAGGACAACGGTTTTCTCGGCATGATCATTCCGAAGGAATACGGCGGCAAAGGATTCTCCGCACTGGCGCATTCGCAGGTGGTGATGCAACTGACCACGCGCAGCGGCACCGCGGCGGTGTCGGTGATGGTGCCCAACTCGCTGGGCCCGGCGGAACTGTTATTGCATTACGGCACCAAAGAGCAGAAGGATTATTACCTGCCGCGCCTGGCCAAGGGCATCGAGATGCCGTGTTTTGCGCTGACCAGTCCGGAAGCCGGATCCGATGCCGGCGGCATTCCGGATTTTGGCATCGTCTGCAAAAGTGAATGGCAAGGCAAACAAGATGTGCTGGGCATCCGCCTGACCTGGGAAAAACGCTATATCACGCTGGGACCGATCGCGACACTGCTTGGCCTGGCATTTCAACTCTACGATCCCGATCACCTGCTGGGGCAGCAGGATGAGAGTCGGCAGGACGATGTCGGCATCACGCTGGCGCTGGTGCCCACCGACATGCCGGGCGTGCACATCGGCCGTCGCCATCGTGCAATGACCGCAACCTTCATGAACGGCCCGAACTGGGGCAAGGATGTTTTTATCCCGATGGAGTACGTCATCGGCGGCGTGGCGCAGGTGGGCGAGGGCTGGAAAATGCTGATGAACTGCCTCGCTGCGGGGCGTTCGATTTCGCTGCCGGCGAATGGTGTGGGTATATCCAAGCTGTCTGCCCTGACCACCGGTGCTTACGGCCGCGTGCGCCAGCAGTTCAAACTGTCGATCGGTCGTTTTGAAGGCGTCGAGGAGGCGATGGCACGCATCGCCGGCAACGTCTATGTGATGGATGCCGCGCGGGTGATGACCGCCGGCGCGGTGGACCTCGGTGAAAAACCCTCGGTGATCTCGGCCATCGTCAAATACCACCTCACCGAACGCGGCCGCCAGGTCATCAACGATGCAATGGATGTGCACGGCGGCAAGGGCATCTGCATGGGGCCGAACAACTACCTCGCCAGCGCCTATATGCAGACGCCGATTGCGATCACCGTCGAAGGCGCCAACATCCTGACGCGGACCATGATCATATTCGGCCAGGGCGCGATCCGCGGCCATCCTTTCGTGCTGAAGGAAATCGAGGCGACAAGGGAAAAAGACCCCCAAAAGTCGCTGCGCGATTTCGACCGCGCATTTTTCGGCCACATCGCATTCACGCTGTCGAACGTGGCGCGGGTGTTGTGGATGGGCATCACTGGAGCGCGGCTGACGGCTGTGCCCGGCGGTGCGCCGGAACTGCGCCACTACTATCAACAGCTGACGCGGCTTTCGAGCGGATTTGCGCTGACTGCCGACATGGCGATGTTTTTATGCGGTGGTTCGCTGAAGCGCCGCGAACGCCTGTCGGCGCGGCTGGGTGACGTGCTGAGCCAGCTGTACCTCGCGTCAGCCGTGCTGAAGCGCTACGAAGACGACGGCCGGCCGCAGGCGGATCTGCCGCTGGTGCGCTGGGGCCTGCTCGATTGCCTGTACCGCATCGAAGAGGCGTTTTATTCGATATTCGAGAATCTGCCGTGGCCGGTGGTTTCCTGGGTGCTGCGCGGCCTGATCTTCCCCTTGCTGATGCCCTACGGCCGAGAATTCGCGCCGCCGCGTGATCCGCTGGGCCACGACGTGGTCGGGCTGATGATGACGCCGGGCCCGTCGCGCGACCGCTTGACCCGCGGCGTGTTCATCTCCGATAACGAGAATGATCCGGTGCGTACGCTGGAATCGGCGCTGATTGCGGTCATTGCCGCCGAACCGGTGGAGGCGAAACTGCGCCAGGCGCAGCAGGCGGGGCGCATTGCCCGCGGTCATGCCGGGCAGATGGCTGCCGAAGCCTTGCAGAAGAGTGTGATTACCCAGGCTGAAGTTGATTTACTTAAAAGCGCTGCTGAACTAAGAAGGCGCGTGATCATGGTCGATGATTTTCCGAAAGACTTCGGCAAATCGGAACTGCACCAGACCACGCAAGCAGTCACTTTCGAGGCTCTGGTGCGCAAGGCGTGATGCTCGTATGAAAGACGGCATGCTCTGCGCCGTCAGTGAGGGTGTCGCCACCCTCACCTTCAACCGCCCGGCGGTGATGAATGCGCTAAACGCGGACATGATCCATGCATTTCGCGCTGCCTGCGAGCGCGCTGCTGCTGATCCGCAAGCGCGGGTCATCGTGCTGCGTGGCGCCGGGCCGGCCTTTGTTGCCGGTGGTGACGTCGCGATGTTCCGCGACAACGTCCCGGCGATGGCGACGCTGGTGCCGGAACTCGCCGCGGAACTGCATCAGGGCATCCTCGCGCTGCGCCGCGCACCGCAACCGGTGATCGCCGCCGTGCATGGCGCGGTGGCCGGCGCAGGGGTCAGCATCATGCTTGCCTGCGACCTGGTGCTGGCCGCGGCAGGCACTCAGTTTTCAATGGCCTATAGCCGTATCGGCACCAGCCCGGACGGGGGCGCGACCTGGTTTCTGCCGCGCCTGACGGGTTATCAGAAAGCAATGGAGCTGATGCTGCTGGCCGACACGGCGGATGCGGAAACCATGCAGCGCCTTGGTCTGGTCAATCACGTATTGGCTGCAGAGCAGTTGTCCATCGAGGTCGAAAAACTGGCGCGGCGTCTCGCTGCGGGGCCGGCGCGCGCCTATGCCGAAACCAAGGCGCTGGCCAACCGCGCACTGCATGACGGACTGGCGGCGCATCTGGATGCCGAAGCGCTGGCTTTCGCGCGCTGCGCGGCCACGGCAGATTTTGCCGAGGGCGTCAGTGCCTTCGCTGACAAACGAAAACCGCTGTTCAAAGGAAAATAAATGATGCCGGCGCTGCAGGGTAAAACCGTATTCATCACCGGCGCGAGCCGTGGCATCGGCCGCGCCATCGCGCTGCGCTGTGCGCGTGACGGCGCCAATATTGTGGTCACTGCAAAGACCGCGACGCCGCACGCGCGGCTGCCGGGCACCATCCACGAGGTCGCGGAGGAGGTCATTGCCGCCGGCGGCAAGGCGTTGCCGATCCAGCTCGATGTGCGCGATGACGAGGCGGTGGCAGCTGCCGCGCAGCAGGCCGCCGCGCACTTCGGCGGCATCGACATCCTGGTCAACAATGCCAGTGCGATCCAGATGACCGGCACGCTGGAGACGCCGGCCAAACGCTTCGACCTGATGTTCGATGTCAATGTGCGCGGCACCTTTGTCTGTTCCCAGGCCTGCGTGCCTTTCCTTGCCGGGGCGAAGAATCCGCATATCCTCAATCTGGCACCGCCGCTGAACATGAAAGCGCAATGGTTCAAGGACCATGTGGCGTACACCATGGCCAAATACGGCATGAGCATGTGCACGCTGGGCATGGCGGAAGAGTTCCGCGCGCAGGGTATCGCGGTGAATTCCCTGTGGCCGCGCACCACCATCGCCACCGCCGCCATCGCGGTGAATTTCCCGGAGGCGATCCTCAAGGCCAGCCGCAAACCGGATATCATGGCCGACGCGGCGTACGCAATTTTCAAACGCGACAGCCGCACGGCCAGCGGAAATTTCTATATCGATGAAGCCGTGCTGCGCGAGGAGGGGGTGACTGATTTTGATGTTTATGCCGTCACGCCGGGCATCAAGCCCTACACCGATCTGTTTCTCGACTAACTTACCGGTCAGAAGGAGAAAAAATGAATAAAAACAATGATATAACCCATGTAATTCCGATGGCGTCGGCGGGCACCCTCGACGGCCTGTTCCGCGAACGCGTCAAACGCACGCCGGACATCGTCGCCTACAAGGCGTACCACGAACAGCACGGCAACTGGCGCGATTACACCTGGGCGCAGATCGACCGCCAGATTGCGCGCTGGCAGGCGGCGCTGGAAAAAGACGGACTGCAACCCGGCGACCGCGTCGCAGTGATGCTGCGCAATTCGCCGGAATGGGTGATCTTTGATCAGGCCGCGCTGGGCCTCGGCCTGGTGGTGGTACCGCTCTATACCCAGGATCGCGCCGATAATGTGGCGTACATCATCAGTAATTCCGGCTGCAAGGTGCTGCTGATCGACGGCCAGGAGCAGTGGCAGGCGCTGGAGGACGTGGCCGGTGAAATGCGCAGCGTGGTGCGCTTCCTGACGGTCAACGCGCTGCCGGCCGCCGGCAGTGATGCGCGCCTGCAGTGGATCGGTGACTGGCTGCCGGAAGACGGCGGTGCGACGCGGCATCTGGCGCGCGACGGCAACACGCTGGCGACCATCGTTTACACCTCGGGCACCACCGGCCGGCCCAAGGGCGTGATGCTGTCGCACAACAACATTCTGTCGAACACCGAATCCGCGTTGAGCGTGCTGGCGACCGGGCACGACGATATTTTCATGTCCTTCCTGCCGCTGTCGCACACCTTCGAGCGCACCTGCGGCTATTACCTGACGGTGATGGCCGGTTCGATCACGGCCTACGCGCGTTCGATACCGCAGCTTGGCGAAGACCTGCAGAACATCCGGCCGACGATGCTGATTTCAGTGCCACGCATCTACGAGCGCATCTGGGGCACCATCCGCGCCAAACTCGATGAGGGTTCGCCGCTGCGAAAAAAACTGTTTCTGCTCGCCGCCAGTGTCGGTTTTGCGCGCTTCGAACACGCGCAGGGCCGCGGGCCGTGGCAGCCGTCGTTCCTGTTGTGGCCGGTGCTGAACAAACTGGTTGCGGCCAAGGTGCTGGCGCGGCTCGGCGGGCGCCTGCGTTACGCCTTGTCCGGCGGTGCTGCGCTGCCGGCGGATATTTCACGCATATTCATCGGCCTCGGTTTGCCGATTCTGCAGGGTTACGGGTTGACTGAAACCAGCCCGATCGCCACGGCGAATTGTCCCGCCAACAATATCCCGGCGAGCGTCGGCCAGCCCATACCCGGGGTCCAGATCAAAATCGGCGACAAGGACGCGGTGCTGATCAAGGGGCCGAACATCATGCTCGGTTACTGGAACAACGAGGAGGCGACCAAGGCGATGATCCAGCCCGACGGCTGGTTGAATTCCGGTGACACCGGACGCATCGGCGACCAGGGCCATTTGTTCATCACCGGGCGGCTGAAGGACGTGATCGTGCTCTCCAACGGCGAAAAAGTCCCACCTGGCGACATGGAGGCGGCGATCGCGCGCGATCCGCTGTTCGAGCAGGTGATGCTGCTCGGCGAAGGCAAACCCTTCCTCACGGTGATGACAGTGTTGAATGCCGACCACTGGCAGAAACTTGCTGCCGCGTCCGGTCTCGATGCCGGCGCGGCTGATGTGCTGCGTACAGCGCCGGCGGAAAAAGTCATCCTCGACCGCATTGCAGCGCAGATCACCGGGTTTCCGGGTTATGCGCAGGTGCGGCGGGTCACGGCGACGCTGGACGCGTGGACTGTGGAGAACGGCTTGCTGACGCCGACGATGAAACTGAAGCGCGCCAAGGTCATGGAAAAATTCAATGCCGAAATCGACGGCATGTATGCCGGACACTGAAGGGACAGTGAGGAATGAGGAGCGCGGAGTGCGAAGCGAAACCCCCGGGTCAACGACATGAGCGATGACGGGCGCGGGGACGCAACTGCTTTGCCCGAGGGCAAGCAGCCCGCACTGCGGGTGATTCCGATGCCCGCGGATGCCAATTACACCGGCGATATTTTCGGCGGCTGGATCATGGCGCAGGTCGATCTTGCCGGCAGCATTCCCGCGATCCGTCTGGCGCAGGGCCGGGTGGCCACTGTTGCGGTCAATTCGTTTATGTTTCGCCAGCCGGTGTTTGTCGGCGACGTGGTCAGTTTTTACGCTGAAGTCGTCAAGGTGGGTCGCACGTCGATTACGGTGGACGTGCAGGTTTATGCACAGCGCCGTCCCGAGCGCGTGGAGTGCGTCAAAGTCACCGAGGCGGTGCTGACTTATGTTGCCGTGGACAACAACCGCAAGCCGCGTGTGGTATCGCCGCCACAGACCGGGTAATGCAGCAGAATTTGTTGTTGAAATCAGCGCGTTGACGAGTAACATGGTTTGCAGATCGCGAACCATCGCGGCAGTCAGGCTCACCAAACCACCAAATCGGTCACTCCAGGAGAGGGTTATGAAAATTAATAATAAAATCATAGGCTTATCTGTGTCTACTGCATTGGCGGCAATGGCCGGGCAGGCCGCAGCCTCGGGCTTTCAACTGATGGAGCAAAACGCCAGCGGCCTCGGCAATGCCTATGCCGGACAGGCGGCTGCGGCGGAAAACGCGAGCACAATATTTTTTAACCCGGCCGGCATGACGCGGCTGCAGGGGCGGCAGGTGTCGGGCGCGATCAACCTGATCCGGCCGTCATCCGAATTCAGCAATTCCGGCGCTTCCACGGCGCCCGGCGGTTTGCCTTCACCCGGCGGCAACGGTGGTGATGCCGGGGACTGGGCCGCGGTGCCGAATGCCTACCTGTCGTGGCAGATCAATGCCAAGTGGTGGGTCGGTGTGGGCGTCAGCGTGCCGTTTGGCCTGGCGACCGAATACGACAACGGCTGGTTTGGCCGCTTCCAGTCGCAGAGGGCCGAGATCAAGACCATCGACATCAACCCCAGCGTGGCCTACAAGATCAGTGACGCTGTTTCCATCGGCGGGGGTTTGAGCCTTCAGCGCGCCGAGGTGAAAATCGACCGCTCTGCGTTTGTCGGCTTCGAAGTGCCCAGCAAGCTGCGGCTGGAAAACGACAGCATTGGCTTCAATCTGGGCGCAATGTTCAACCTGTCGCCGGCAACGCGGATCGGCCTCTCCTACCGTTCCTCGATAAAACATGACCTGGAAGGTACCGCCACGGTGACCGGTGTCGGCGCGGCACCGATCAGCACCACGGCCAAACTGCCGGACACCCTGGCCTGGGGCATTTCGCACCAGCTGGATCCGAAGTGGCAGTTGCTGGGCGACATCACCCTCACCCAGTGGAGCAAGATCAAGCAGGTGCCGATCACTACCACGGCGGCTTCCCCGCTGGGACCAGCGGGCCGGGTGCTCGATACTTTTGCCTTCGAGTTCAAGGATACGTATCGCATCGGCATTGGCACCAATTACCAGATGCGCAACGATTTCACGCTGAAACTCGGCGTGGCCTACGACAAGAGCCCCGTGTCCGATGCGTTCCGCACCGTGACCCTGCCCGACAACGACCGCACCTGGCTGGCCATCGGCGGCAAGTACCAGGCGTCGAAGCAACTGACGCTGGACTTCGGCTATGCCTACATCATGGTCAAGGACGCATCGATCAATTCACGCAAGGGCGTGGGCACAGCACCGTTCCAGGGCAATGTGGTCGGCACTTACAGCGACCCGAGCGTGCACATCATCAGCGCGCAGGCTTCGTACAACTTCTGATTACCGCTTTGCAGTGGACGGCGGGCGGCCTGCGGGCCGCCCGTTTTTTTGCCCGTGCCGGACGCTATTGCGTCGCAGCGTGCATGCTAGAATGAATTCACGCTTTTCAGGAACGTTTCCAGGAGTGTCATCGCCATGCCCGCTCATCCCCTGATGGTGCGCAAGGTGGCTGTGCTGGGTGCTGGTGTCATGGGCGCCCAGATTGCCGCGCATCTCGTCAAC
>JBBQAO010000032.1:0-35214 GCA_038316355.1 Burkholderiales bacterium | reverse complement strand
TTCGGGCCGCAGACCGGCGCGTTGCGCTTTTTCACTAATACGGCCGTTTTCAAGATAACCACCGGTGGCGGCACGGCGCCCGCCTTCGTCCCACTGCGCCAGCCAGTCGCCGACCGGCGCACCGAACCACGGCGCCTGCGGGCGCAGCTTGGGCAGACCGATTTCTTCCCAAATCCTGCGCGCGCCTTCCATGTACTCCTGCTTGGGCAGCGCAAACGGCGGCAGCACATCCTTGGTCGTGGCATCGATCAGCAGCGTCGCATCTTCCTCGTCGGTCTCGTGTTCGCGCTCGGGGCCGTGGCCGCCGCTGCGGTGTTTCAGTACCTGCAGGTCTTCCACCGGGTTCATGCGAAAGGCCATCGCCCAGAACAGCGCATCGGAATTTTCCGGATCGACGTCTTCGTTCACCGCGATGCCGATCTTGCCGCAATCAGCCTTGAATGAACTCATGCCGTAGAGCGCGCGCCATACCTCGCTGCGCGGTGTGCCCTGTTCAACGGTAACGATGGTCATGCGCCGCAACGCAGTCATGCGTTCGTGCAGGGTCACGCGTTTGACGCCCTTGATGCCCAGCGTATTCCGCAGGTGCGTCAGAAACATCGGCTCGAACGACACGCGCTTGATTGCGCTCGATTCGCTGGGCGTGACCTGACTCAGGTACGAAGCAACGATCGCATCCTTACGGTGGGTGATCGCCGTCACCCGCATCGGCATGTTGAACTGTTCCAGCGCGACATGGCCGTGCGATTCGCCGAACGGGCCTTCAGGTTCGACATGTTCGGTATCGATAAAACCTTCGATCACAATTTCGGCATCGGCCGGCACCAGCAGGTCCACGGTCTTGGCGCGCACCACGTGGATCGGCGCACCGGCGACACCGCCGGCCACACCGACTTCATCGAGGTCGATCGGCAGTTTCATCGGCGCCACAAACGCCACGCAGGGCGGCGCGCCGAGCACGATGGCAATCGGCATGGTCTTGTCGCCGCGTTTCTGGTGTTTCTGGTAATGGCGGTAACCGCCGGCGCCGCCGACCCTTGTTGCCATGCGCACCACCATGCGGTCCGGCGCCTTCAGTCCGGCACGGTAGGTGCCGTGGTTCTGGATGCCGGTTTCCGGATCCTTGGTAATCACATTGGTCGCC
This sequence comes from Burkholderiales bacterium, assembly GCA_038316355.1. Lineage (GTDB taxonomy): Bacteria > Pseudomonadota > Gammaproteobacteria > Burkholderiales > SG8-41. The sequence goes on along the minus strand of JBBQAO010000032.1, from coordinate 34,070 downwards.
GTCAGCGTCGGCGCGCCGTCGAAACCCGGCGTCGATACCGGAATCGGCAATGCATCGAGACCGTTGCCCTCGCCTTTCAGCGCATCCCCGGTGATCACCACCTCCTGGCAGGCGCCGGTCTCGACGACACGCGGTGGAATCGGATTTGCAATCGCCTTGTCCCAGCGGCTCTGCACTTCCTCCAGTGGCGCCTGCATGCCGACACCGTAGATTTCACGGTTGCCGGCAAACGCGCCGACCACCACCGGAAACTTGTACTTCCGGCCCTGCGCGTTGACGACATTGGTGAACAGAAAAGCCTTGCGCTCGTGCTCCTCAATGCCGCCGACGTACTGCCAGCGCACCAGCGGGTGCATCTCCGAGTCCTTGTCGATCGCGCGATCAACCTCGATCAGCAGGCCGCGCTCGCGCAATGCCTCCAGGTGGTCATGCAGGTCCGCGTAACCGCGACTGGTCTTGTTCATGCTGCTGCGGCTATTTTCGGGTTGCAACCCAGGGCGACGTTTTTCCGCCCGCAGTCACGGTGCCTTCGATGCGGTCACCGTTGACTTTGGCGGTATAACGGCCGTCACCCGCGCTGAAGCTGAGTTCGTCGCCGCCCAAACGCCCGTTCAGCACCGGGGCCAGCTTGCCGCTGCTGCCCACCGAGCCGTGCACCATCTGGTATTCCTGCGCGAACTTTATTTCATCCTTGCCCGAAGTCCAGTTGCCCGCGACCTTGGCCGGCACAATCCACAGATAAGCGGTGCAGTAGCTGCTGCAGTCCTTGCTCGCGGTCTGGCTCTCGTCGGACTTCCAGTCGCCCATCGTGAACGAATTGGACACCACGCGGGTGCCGGGCTTCATGTCGAGGATTTTCGGGCGCAGCCTGACGTTGAGTTCCGGCAGCAGGAACAGCGTGATCACGGTCGCCTTGGAAAAATCGGTCTCGAAAATATCGCCGTGGATGAACGTCACCTTGCCGGCGATTTTTTCCTTCGCTGCATTGCGGCGCGAGAGCTCCACCATTTCCGGGTTGAACTCCACCCCGGTGGCCGTTGCGCCGCGCTTGCCCGCGGTGATGACGGTGCGGCCGTCGCCGGAACCGAGGTCAAAGTGAATATCCTTGGCCGTCAGCTTGGCCATGTCGAGCATGCGGTCCACCAGCGCCTGCGCGGTGGGCACCCAGACGACGTCCTTGCCGGCCTGACCGACTTCGGGTTCAAACGCGGGCCTGGGTTGCGCCTGGGCAAATGCGGCGGCGGCAAAGCAGGACAGGATCAGCGCCAGCACGGTGCGGCGCGCGTGGATCGGTGTGGACATTTTCAATCTCCGGGGCTGAAAACTGCGGGTTCGAACTGCGGATTTGACTGCTGCGGGATAATACCGGATTCGACCGCAAAACGCGGTGTCCACAGTCTCCGGGCCGGTCGGCTTATCATCGGGTTTTAAATGCCTGTCTCTGCCATGGACACTGCCACCCCGAATCCGCCCCGCCGCATCGTCAAGGCCGCCTGCCCGCACGACTGCCCGGACACCTGCGCGCTGGAAATCACCGTCGAAGACGGCAGGGCAACCGGCATCCGCGGCGGCGACATGCCGTTCACGGCCGGCACGCTGTGCACCAAGGTGGCCCGGTACCTCGACCGCACTTACGCACCGTCACGCATCCTGTACCCGATGAAACGCATCGGCGCCAAAGGCGAAGGTCGCTTCACGCGCATCAGCTGGGACGAAGCCCTGGACACCATCGCCGCGCGTTTCAAGGCCATCGCCGCTGAAAATCCGCAACAGATACTCCCGGTCAGTTACGCCGGCACCATGGGCATGATCAGCTACGCCGGAATGGACCGGCGGTTTTTCTACCGGCTGGGTGCCAGCCTGCTCGAACGCACGCTGTGCTCCTCCGCCGGCAAGGCCGGCATGAAAATCACCCTCGGCGGTTCCGTCGGCTGCGATCCTGAGCGGGCAGACGAAGCCAGGCTGATCCTGATCTGGGGCTCCAACCCCGTCACCTCCAACCTGCACTTCTGGGCACGTTGCCAGGAAGCCAGGCGCCGCGGCGCAAAACTGATCGTCATCGATCCGCGGCGCAACGAAACCGCGGAGAAATGCCAGCAGCACATCGCGCTGTATCCCGGCACTGATGCCGCGCTGGCATTGGCGATGATGCACGTCATCATCGGCGAAGGCCTGACCGACGCCGACTATGTGGCTAACCATACGCTGGGTTATGCCGAACTCAAGTCAAGGGTGCGCGAGTGGACGCCCGGACGCGCTGCCGCGATCTGCGGCATCACCACTGATGAAATCATCACCCTCGCCCGTGAATACGCCGGCACCCGCGCCGCGATGATCCGCCTCAACTACGGCATGCAGCGCCATGCCGGCGGCGGCATGGCCACACGCACCATCGCCTGCCTGCCGGCGCTGACGGGGGCATGGCGTGAGCCCTCCGGTGGCGTGATCATGACGACGGCGGATTTTTACGGCTTCAACCATCATGCGCTGGAGCGCCCGGATATGATCCGCGGCAATCCGCGCACCATCAATCTCGCCGCGCTGGGCGATGCACTGACCAGCGCCGAACCGCCGGTCAAGGCGGTGTTCGTCTACAACAACAATCCGGTGGCGGTGTGCCCGGATTCGCGCAAGGTCGTTGCGGGCTTCGCGCGCGGAGACCTCTTTACCGTCGTTCATGAAATTTTCCAGACTGACACCGCGGATTACGCCGACATCCTGCTGCCGGCGACGACCCAACTGGAGCACCACGACATCCACAAATCGTACGGCCATCTCTATGTGCAGGCCAGCCAGCCGGCAATCAAACCGCTGGGCGAATGCAAACCTAATGCCGAGGTATTCCGCCTGCTTGCCGCGCGCATGGGCTTTGAGGATGCCTGCCTGCGCGATTCTGACGAAGACCTCTGTCGCCAAACGCTGGAATCCACGGCGCCCGCGCTGCAGGGCATCACTTGGGACTCGTTGAAAGAACGGGGCTGGCAGCGATTGAACATTCCGGCGGCGCCGTTCGCCAACGGCGGCTTTCCGACGCCCTCCGGAAAATGCGAATTCTGGAGCGAGACGGCAAAAGCGCAGGGGTACGATCCGCTGCCCGATTACACCCCGCCACGCGAAGGCCCGACCAGCAATCCGGCGCTGGCGCAGCGTTATCCGCTGGCCTTCATCTCGCCGCCGCACCGCCATTTCCTCAACTCGTCGTTTGCCAATCTCGACTTTGCATTGAAGGATGCCGGCGTGCCGACACTGGAGATACACCCGGACGATGCCGCCGCGCGCGGCATCAGCGATGGCATGCCCGTCTGCGTATTCAACGAACGCGGTGACTACACCGTCAATGCCCGCATCACCGGTCGCGTGCGCCGCGGCGTGGTGTCGGCGCCGTCGGTGTGGTGGAAAAAATTGACTGCTGACCGGCGCAATGCGAATGAAGTGACCTCGCAGGGCATTGCCGACATGGGTGGAGCGGCGACTTATTACGACTGTCTGGTGGAAGTGAAGCCCGTAAGGTGATGGTCAGCCAGCCGGCGGGGTTCGAGTCTGGCTCCCCGACCTGGGCTCGAACCAGGGACAACCTGATTAACAGAAGGGGGCACAGCAAAATTTATGGCGCGAAAGTTGAAGAATCATGCGTGCTCGACAACCTATTTGATTGCGAAGCGCACGGTGATGGCCTTTTTTCCGGTTGTGTTCAGCACTGCAACCACTTTGGTGCCGCTTTGTAACTTGACTCCCTTGGCCAGCAGTTTATCTCCCGTGGGTATCAGGTCAACCGCGGATTTCTCGGTGCCTTTCAGCACCATAAGCTTGCCGCTCATGCCGCTGGGGTTCAGTGGCTTACCATGATCTTCGACGTAGATGACCGCCCCGTCGGGTGTCTCTACCAATTCGAAACTGAGGTCGCTGCTGGCTTGGACGATGCCGCCGTGCTTCGACTTGGCCCCTTCGTGGGCCAGTACGACGTTGACGCTGGCGATGGATAGTCCAAGGGTGATTGCGGTCAGGATGATTTTGAGCATTACGGTGTTTTCCTTGCGAATTAGAGCGCACTTGAAGTAGGCGGCGCATTTAGCCTTTCACATGAATATGTGTTGTCAATACGCTTCTTGAGTTGCTTGCCCCTCTTGATTGTCCGGCTTGGCATTGACCAGACGGTGTGTCGGTTTTTCGCCCAGCAACCAAAACAATAACGGCGTAAGAAGTGTGTCCAGAACCGTCGAGCTGACCAGACCACCGAAGATCACGACCGCGACAGGATGCAGGATTTCCTTTCCAGGCGCGTCGGCTGCGAACAGCAGTGGTGTCAGTGCAAACGCAGCGACCAGTGCCGTCATCAGCACGGGGGTTAGCCGCTCCAGGGACCCTCGCACAATCATGGCTTGGCTGAAGGTTTCGCCCTCGAATTTGCACAGGTTGATGTAGTGACTGATTTTGAGAATGCCATTGCGCGAAGCGATGCCGGTGAGCGTTATGAATCCAATCATCGAGGCCACCGACAGACTGACCCCGGCGATCCACATGGCTACGACACTGCCGATGAGCGCAAGCGGGATATTGACCATGACGATACCGGCCAGCACCGCCGACTGGTAGCGGGAGTAGAGCACCAAAAACATCATAACCAGAGATATCAGCGACAGGCCAAGGATCAGCTGTGTGGCTTGTTCCTGTGCTTGGAACTGGCCTTCCAGATTGATAAAGGTGCCTTCTGGCAATGTTGTCTGACCAATGGCACCGCGAATATTGGCAATAACACGTCCCATGTCGGAGCCGTCGGTATTGGCATAAACCACGATGCGCCGGCGGCCGTTCTCGCGGCCGATCTGGTTGGGCCCATCCGTTTCCTCGACCGTGGCGATTGCCGACACCGGGAGCCTTCCGGCCGGGGTGTCGATCAACGTGCGAGACAGATCCTGGGGGCTGCGCTGATCATCGGGCAGTCGCAGAACCAGTTCGTACCGGCGGGAACCGTCGACAATCTGTGCCCCGTGGGCGCCATCGGTCAGCGCTTGCAGCACTCGGATGGCTTCGCCGGGCGAGAGGCCAGCCTGCGCCAGCTTGCGCTGGTCGAGGCGGACCATTATCTGCGGGATCAGCACCTGCTTTTCCACCGTGAGATCGACGAGACCAGGGATTGCATTTAACCGCTGGCGCATCTGCTCGGCGAGGCCGCGCAGGGTATCGGTATCATCACCGTAGATCTTGAGCGCGATTTGCGCACGTACTCCAGAGAGCAGGTGGTCAAGCCGGTGGGAGATCGGTTGACCGATCGCTACTTGTGCCGGGAGAACGGATAGCCTATGGCGGATATCGGCCATCACCGCTTCGCGATCGCGGTCTGAACGCTTGAGATCGATGTCAATCTCCGCCGAATGCACGCCCTCGGCGTGCTCGTCGAGTTCGGCGCGTCCGGTTCGGCGCCCCACCTGGGTAACCTCGGGGACTCCACCGATAAGACCTTCTGCAATAGCGCCGACGCGATTGGCTTCGGCCAGCGAGGTGCCGGGGTTAAGCATCAGCGACAGCACCAGTGAGCCTTCGTTGAAAGCGGGCAGGAAAAGACGAGGAAAAAATGGCACGCTTGCGGCCGCGACAACGACCGCCAGCATGACTCCCCCGATCAGCAGTTTCGCGCGCGGGAAGGACCAGGCCAGCAGCCGTTCGTCCTGGCGTTTTAGCCATGCAACCAGCGGGCTGTCGCCGTGATCAAGGCGTTTCAGTCGAGGCAGCAGGTAGTAGCAGAGCACTGGCGTGACCGTCATCGAGACCAGCATGGATGCGAGGATCGACACGATGTAGGCGATGCCCAGAGGAGAGAACAGGCGTCCTTCGATGCCTGGCAACGCAAAGAGTGGCACGAATACCAGGACCACGATGATGGTCGCGTAGAGGATGCCGGAACGCACTTCGACGCTGGCGCGTTCGACGACTGTGCGTAGAGGCAACGGTGCCGGACTCGAGCGGTTCTGACGCAGCCGACGGAGAATATTCTCGACGCCGACTACCGCATCGTCGACCAGTTCGCCGATGGCGATGGCGAGACCGCCCAGCGTCATCACGTTGATCGACTGACCAAGAAACTGGAAGACGAGCGCGGTGACTGCCAGAGACAGCGGTATGGCTGTAAGTGAGATCAGCGTGGTACGTGCGGAGAGCAGGAATGCGAACAGCACGATAGCCACCATGATCGCCCCGTCGCGCAGGGCCTCGGCCACGTTTCGGACGGAAGCTTTGATGAAGTCGGCTTGCCGGAACAGTACCTTCGGCTCGCTTAGTCCCGGTGGCAAGCCCTGTTTAAGTTCCTGCAGCGCTGATTCGATGTCTTGGGTGAGTTTGACGGTATCGGCGGCAGGTTGCTTCTGAATACTGATGACTACCGCGGGAACGCCGTTGTAACCAGCATCACCCCGCTTCAGGGCGGCGGCGTATTGCACTTTGGCTACTTGTTCGAGCAGGATCGGGCGGCCGTCGCGCCAGGTAACGGCGATACCAGCAAGATCTTCGGCCCGGTTGCTGCGCCCGATATGGCGGATCAGATATTCACGGCTGTTGAGATCAATGAAGCCACCGCCCGCATTACCGGCAAAACCACGAAGCGCCTGCTCGACCTGGGACAAGGTAACGCCGAACTGCGCCATGCGTGCGGTATCGGGTTCCACTCGTAGCTGGCGTACGTCGCCACCGATCGGAATGACTTGGGAAACACCGGGGATGGACAGCAGCCGCGGTCGCAGCACGAAATCGGCGTAGGTACGCGCCTGCATCGGAGTCGCCGCCGGCACCTTGGCATCAGTCTTTCCCAGTGGCAGTGCGATCAGCATGATCTCGCCCATGATGGACGAGACCGGCCCCATGATCGGGGTGATGCCCTCGGGAAGTTGTTCTTTGACGAGTGTCAAGCGCTCAGCAACGAGTTGGCGATTGCGGTAAGTGTCGGTACCCCAGTCGAATTCGGCATACAGAATCGACAGACCGACACCAGAGGTGGAGCGCACGCGAGTGACACCGGGCATGCCATTTAGAGCGGTCTCCAGCCGGAAGGTCACCAGTTGCTCTACCTCTTCGGGCGCCATGCCGCCGGCCTCCGTAAGCACGGTCACCGCCGGTTTGTTGAGATCAGGGAAGACGTCGACTGGTGTTCGCCAGGCCGTCATCGCCCCATACACCATCAGGAGGACGGCAACGGCGAGAACCAGTAGCCGGTTGCGCAAGCTGTAACAGACGATCCAGTTGAACATGTTGGCTCTCCGTTCAGCGGATCTGTGCGATTAGCTGAGCACCCTGAATCACAATCCGGTTGTCGGCGCCCAGTCCTTGGGTAACGACTACAGTCTGTGCGTCCAGAGGCCGAAATTGCACGGGTTGCGGGAGGTAGCGTTCGGCGCTGGATTTGATCCAGACCACAGGCTCGTTATTGGCGTTGCGCACCACAGCCTGCGCCGGCAGAACGATACCCTTGGTCCGTTCCCTGAATACAGCAATCACGGTTACCGGTTGACCAATGGCCAGAGGCAGCGCGATATCGATTTTCTCGCTGCGCACCGAGAACGTGAGGGGGAGGAGTCCGTCGCGCAACCCGCGTGCTGCGCCGAGGAGTTTTAGCTGTGCTCCGAGCACGCCCTGCAACTTTGCGTCGGCAACACGTCCCGGCAAGGTCGGGTCGGCCGTTGTCGCTTCCACGAGCATGCGTGCTGGATCGACAACCTCGAACAAGAGGTCCCGCGCTTCCACGACTTGACCAGTTACGGCATGGGTGGTGGCAATGAACCCGGAGACAGGTGCCACCAGTGCCTCGCGGGCGACGAGACTTTTGCTGATGCTGCGCTCTCGTTGCTGCAGACTCTGTGCTTCCGCGCGCGCGGATTCTATTTCCTTGCGCGGCACAGTGCCCTCGAGTGATTCCAGACGTTGCGCCCTCAGCACGGCAATTTTGAGCTGGCTTTGCAGCTCTGCAAGCAATGCCTGCTGGTTACCTGCTGCATAGGGTTCGGCATGGTGGCGCACATAGGCCAGAATTTCACCGCGTTTGACGGTCTGCCCGGCGACTGGCAGCCCCCGGGGGCCAGGCTCAATGCGTCCGCCATGCGCGGCCTGAACGCGACCACCGGCATTGGGGTCCATGATGATCCTGCCGGAAAGTTCAACCGTGGCCGCAGCCTCGGTTTCCGGAGCCAGTTGAGTTCGGATGCCCATGCGTCGCTGCGCCATCTTCGGCACGTTGACGCTGCCATCAGGCAGGCGAACCAGACCGCTGGCGCTTACGGTGCCGCCGGGCTCGTCCAGATGCTCACCGCCGGGGCCATGCACCCCAGGTGATGCCGTGACGACTGTGGCATAGGACAATAATATGGCGAACAGAATCTTCAGCAGCGTCGCTGCATTTACATGTAGGTTAAAGCGGGTGAGTATCGACATCATGATCAGGCTCCTTGACGCAGTTTGAGACCGGCATTCCGACGACGCCAGATCAGAATTCCAATTCCAAGGCCCAACGTTGCCAGGCCCGTCCAAGCAGCAATTTCAAGAATGTGGCCATGATCGTCTTGAGTGTGACCTTGACTGTTAGTCATTACGGCGGCGGTCACCAACTTACCGTCCAACAGATCGCTATCCTGGCCGGCGATGAGCGTAAACACCAGCGCATGTTCTCCTGGAGTTCGGAGCAGTTTCAGGAAAGCGGGATCGTCGATAGCGTAGTCCCCTTGATCGGGGTGGAACTTCGCTTTGACCTTGATGTTGCCGCTCTCAACTTCGAGCATGGCATTCAACACGGGTTCATTGCTCTCGTAACGATCGATGAGGATGGACAACTCCTCCTTGTATAGCGTTGCAACCAGTTCGAACATCTCCGAGTAGGCTTCCATCCGGTTACGGGTATCACCAGCCACGGAGCCGGTCTTGGCATCCAGATGTTCGCCGTCCGGACCGTGTGCGCCAGGAGAGGCGCTTGCAACGTTGAGGATTGGAGACAGCAATAGGCTGAAAACTATCGTAACTAAGGCGATCCTGGTTCTTGTCTGACAAGTCATGGCAGTAATCCGAGAGATTGATGGAAACGGGCGCGGGCAAGCCCCAGTGCTGCCTGTTGTCGGGACAGTGCGGAATCGGCTTGCGCCGCGGCCGACATCGATCGAAGCAACTCAGGCAATGCGCTTTCACCGGCGCGGAAAGATTTGTCGATCAAGGTGGCGCGCTCGCGCAGCAAACTGGCGCGCGTGCGCTCAGCCTGCAGTTGCTCCTCATTGGACTGGAGGGCAGCACGGGCCATCATCACATCGGCTTCCAGGCGGTCACGCAACCGTTGTTCTGCGGTTTCGGCGATGTCGAGTTCTGACAGCGCTGCTGCCTGCAAGGGTCGATTGCGATCGGCAGTGCCGAAAGGCAGTCGGATCCCGAAGTTCAGGCTGTTTTGCGATGACTCATTGCGGCCAGGAATGTCCTGACGGGCACCTACAAAAACTTCAGGTGGAGAGCTGTGCGAGGATTTGACCAGAGCCGCTCGTCTGCGAGCGTGTTCGGTTGTGCTCACAGCGAGGCGGTATTCCGAGTGCTCAGTGAGTGGATATTGTGCGGCGACAGGAGGCTCTTCTGCCAAGCTTAGCCGATCAAGACCCGTTAGAAGTGTCCAGCGTGACCGGGCCGTTAATTCATTATGACGAGCCTCGGTCAATTGTGCTGTAGCACTTAGCAATTCCGCTCGCGCCGCCAAGGCATCGGCACGGGCCAGATCCCCCGCCTTGACCCTGCGTTCCACGTCGTCAGTTAGTGCGATCAGTGAACGGACCAAGGTCTCGGCTTGCGCCACTACGGCTTGCTGTGCAATGAGTGCCCAAGCTTTTTCGCGCACTTCTCCGGCGATGCGCAGACGAGCAGCGCGCTGAAATTGATCTGCCAAGCTCAAGCCGGAATCAGCAACGGCGCCGCGGGCATCGCGCTGGCCGGGCAACCATAACGGCCAAGCGATCCCGATTTCGTTTTCTCGACGGCCAGCGTCGGTTTGCCAGCGGTCGTTACGGTGATTAAGTTCAAGTATTGGCGGTGAGGCCCACAGGCTTGAAGCCGCCACTCGATCCGCTTCGGCGCGTTGCTGCTGGCCTTGGGCTTCCCGAGAAGAAACTGCGCGTTGCCAGGCCGCGTCGACTGCGGTGGCAAGGGTGACTGTTGACCGTGAACGAGTGTCAGGTGCCGGTTGTTGTAGCGCCGATGATTGCGCCCAAGCAGATGCACCAAACATGCTGCCTAAAGCGACGCAGCAGGTCAGTTTGAATGTAGTGTTCACAATATTCCCGAACTGATTGAGATTGCACAGCGGAACGCAACACGCTCAATCGCCGCCGATCACGGCGTCGATGCTCGTCTGCTAATTCCGGAATCCGGAATGTATCTGAGCATGCCCAATGGACATGGCAGACTCCGGCGCATCAAACAGTTGGGCGCGGTGGCCTTAGCAGGCCTTCGAGGAACGGAGGGGAAGTGGTTAGTGCCAAGAACACTGGGGGAATCCCAGTGCCTAGTCTGAAAACCCAGAGGTCAGCAACGGGCAGTATTACCGGGGCTATGTTGTGATCGGCCAGCAAGTGTAGTGTCGATGCATCGGAATCATCAACTTGGTAGCTACCGGAGTCGTTGTGGTGATGACTCTCTTGCTGCCAGTGCAGCATAGAGTGGGTTATATCCGCGAGATTGTTTTGCGACGACGAAAATACCGTGACCGTCATGGCTTGGAACGCCATGACAAAAGCAAGGACAAAAACAGTAAGTGCACGACGCATGCGGATATTGTACATGATTACTTATTGCTTTTAGGCGCAACAGTTATCCCACGCAAATGCGCGTGCCCGTGAGCAGGGTTCTCGAGATTGACAGGAATCCCTTACTCGCAAATAAATGTGTAATTACGGCATGGCCTGCTTCGCGATATGTGGTAACGCGCAGGAATGAAAACTCCTCTTTTTCTTGAGTCACTTAGAAGTAATGGTTATGAGGATTTTGTCATGGCATAGGTGATGGGTAGTAAGTCTACCCAGCGCCGTATGCGGTCGCTTGTGGTCGTAGCGATGCAGCCAATCCTGAATCAGCGCTCGTACTTTGTCTGACTTGACCGGTTTTTTCAATTCTAAATTGATTGTTTGAGGTGGGGGTCTTTCCGAGCAGTCCCTATACCGACCCTCCGACTTCCGCAATTCCGATCCCCAGAAGGACAAAAGCCCTGCCGCGAGGGCAGGGCTAAGCGCAAAAACGGAAAAAAATTCTGGCTCCCTGATCCAGACTCGAACCAACGCTCGAAATCCGGCTACCGCACACCCAACAGCGTGACCTCGAACACCAGCGTCGCATTCGGTGGGATCACGCCGCCGGCGCCACGCGTACCGTAGGCGATGGATGAGGGACAAGTCAACCTGGCCGCACCACCGACTTTCATCAGAGCCACCCCTTCCGTCCAGCACTTGATGACGCCGTTCAGCGGGAATTCGATGGGCTCGCCGCGGCTGTAGGAACTGTCGAATTCCTTGCCGTCCGGGAACATGCCGCGGTAATGCACACGGACCGTGGACGTCGCCGACGGTTGGGCGCCTTTGCCCTCCTTGACCATCTGGATCACCAGGCCGCTCGCGGTAACCTTGGCACCCGGCTCTTTGGCCGCCGCCGCAAGAAACTTGTCCGGCGTTGCCTGGGCAAACAGCGGGCTTGCAACCGTCATCGACAGCGCGGCGGCAAAAACGCATTTCAGGAGTTTTGATTGCAATGGGGCCGTCTGTTTGCTGGTCATGGTGAATGCGCTGGTCAGATTTTGTCGGGATGCCGGTTTGTGAAGGAGTCATTAGGATCCAACCAGACTCCGACACCTTTGCACTCCGGCGGCCGCGGAATAATACCGGATTTGGCGCTGCAGCAGCGGCATGCCCCATCCGAACTGCGATCAGATCTCCGGCCGGAACAGTCCCGGCATGTCATTTCTGCTGCGGCGGTTTCGCTTCGTTCAGGATGTCCATGCCGGGGATATAAGTCGAGGATTCAACCTCAAAAAAACCGAGCAGGGTGTGAAACACGTTGTTGTGGGTGAAGCGCATATTGCTTTTCGTGCGCAAGGCCGGCAGCGTGACCGCGCGGAAATTCCTGCCGAACCACATCACCGCAGGAACGTGGAGCTGGGTATCCGGTGCAATGGCCTTGGGCAGTCCGTGCAGATAAAGCCCGTTTTCACCCAGCGACTCACCGTGATCGCTGACGTAGAACAGCGCGGTCTCGAATTGGCTGTCATTCTTTTTGAGAACCGCGATGGCTTTGGCGAGAAAATGGTCGGTATACAGAATCGCATTGTCATAGGCATTGCCGATTTCCTCGCGGCTGCACTGGCTGAGATCGCTGTTCTTGCAAGCGGGCTTGAATTTCTCGAACTCCGGCGGATAGCGGCGAAAATAGGCGGGGCCGTGATTGCCCATTTGATGCAAAACAATGAGGATGTCACCTTTGGGATGGGCGTCGATATAAGCCTGCAGCCCGACCAGCATGCCCTCGTCGCGGCATTCAATGTCACAGACCGGGTTGACTTTTGGCGATCTGAAATCATGAAACTCCACTCGATCCGCGACCCCCTTGGAATCGGAGTTGTTATCCAGCCACAGCACATTGACATCGCTGCGTTGCAGGATATCCAGCAGATTTTCCTCGGTCTTGATCGCCGACGCGCCTTTGGCTTCCCCGTTCAGCAAAAACATGCAAGGCACGGAAACCGCCGTCGATGTGCCGCAGGCCCGGAAATTGGTCAAGCTGATGACGTTTTCCCGGCTCAACTGCGGATTGGTGTCGCGAGCATAACCGTTGAGGGAAAACCGGTCGGCCCGGGCGGTTTCGCCGACGACCATGATCACCAGTTCTCTCGACACGTCTGATGCAGGAATCATCGCGTCCGCACCGACCACAGTCATGGGTGCAGTCGAGATGATTCTGAACGATTCGGTGGCATAGCGGATCGTCGAGTAGAGGTAATAAACCGGGTTGGCGTGTTGGCGCAGCGCCTTGTGCTCTCTGAAAAATGAAGCATAAAAACTGCCGAACAGCAGCACGGTTGCGGCAATCAGCACCGTGATGACGCCGAGCAGTTTCAGGCGGGCGAGGCTTTCGACACGGGCGCCGCGCCAGCGCAGCGGCACCTTGGCGACCGCAACCGCGGGCAGGATACCGAGCAGGGTCAGATAAAACAGTAATTTCAGGTTGAACAACTCCAGGGCTTCGGCCGTGTTGGTGTGTGCAACATTGCGCAGCATGTCATCACTGATGATGACGCCGTAACTGTCCATGAAGTAGGCGGCCAGCGCAGACAACAGCAGCACGATGATCAGCACCGGTTTCGTAGAGCGCTTGAAACACACTGCGCCGAGCATCAGGACCGTGACGCCGCCAAAAACAATGATCAAGGACAGCAAGGCTGCTGCATTGCCGGCACCCAGAGGATATGTTTTGAGTACGTTCGAAACGAAAGAGCCGTTGCCGAAGACGCACAGAAACACGGTGACCAGAAGAATCAGGCTGTTGGCGGTCAGACTGCGATCGGATTTTGACGAACTGTCCTGCATGGGGTTGACCTGAATGGTGATTGCAGGGGACGGCTTGACTGCGTCCTCCCAGCTAATCCCTGGGACCCCTATGCCGGCTCTCCTTCAGGAAAACGCAGTACAGGTTTCGGGGATTTGCGTCGCAGTCTACAAAACCGTCTGTGAAGAAAGTGTTAACAAAACCTTCAGCACAAAAGCCTGCTTGCGGGCGGCGTCATTCAGCAGCCATGGCCGCCATCCTCATTAAACGCAAGCAGGTTTATACGCCAGGGCGGCGTATTGATTCAAAATCAGATTTTCCGCGGAATCACGATCTGCGTCTGCGTGACAATCGCCACCCGCGTGCCATCCACATTCCTGATCGTCGTCTGCCACACCATGGTGGTGCGCCCGATGTGCAGCGGCACCGTGCTTGCGGCAATCCGGTCGCCCTCGCCCGCCGCAAAAAAATTGGTTTTTGATTCCAGCGTCGTGGTGCGGTAACCCTCGGGCAGGTTGGCCACCGTGCCCATCGCGCCGAGCACATCGGCGAAGGCCATGATCAGGCCGCCGTTGACGCGGCCGCTGCGGTTGATATGGCTTGCGGTGACCGGCATCTCGGCATCGAGGCGGCGACGCGAGAGTTTTGTCAGGCGGATGCCCAGCGAACGCCCCATGCCCAGCGACAGCGATTGTTCGAGCATCTCGCGATTGGCCTGCGGCAGGGTGTTGGGCGGCAACTTCACTTGAACTGGCGCCGGGGCGCGGCTTTTTTTGCTTGCGGTCACAGTGCAACTCCTCAATTTATCGCGCCGGGAGTATAGCCGACGCAATCGGCTGCCGGTCCGGTCGCAGCGTCCAAAAAACAAATAAGTAATTGATTTTATTATTATTTTAACGCTTGCAGGAAATTCTGATTCTTGGCGTAATAGCGCCCACCATGAGAACAACCATCAACGGCGCAAGCCTGAGTTACGCAATTCTCGGCAGCAGCGGTCCCTGGGTCGCCTTGGCACCCGGCGGACGGCGTGCCATCGCCGCAATCCAATCACTGGCGCAGCGTATCGCCGACGACGGTTATCGCGTACTGATTCACGACCGGCGCAATTGCGGCGCATCCGACGTGATGCTGTCCGGCGATGCTGCTGAACATGAAGTCTGGGCCGATGATCAGCATGCACTGCTGGTCCAGATCGGCGCACTGTCAGGCGACTCTCCGGTATTTGTCGGCGGCAGCTCTTCCGGCTGCCGCATGTCGCTGGCCTTTGCGCTGCGTTATCCCCAAGCCGTGCGCGGACTGCTGCTGTGGCGCGTCACCGGCAGCGCATTCGCGGCGAAACGCCTGGCGAGGGAATATTACGGCCAGTACATCGCCGCGATGCAGTCCGGCGGCATGGCGGCGCTGGGCGCGATGCCGCATTTCCGTGATCTGATGGCTGCGCATGCGCCGAACCGTGAGCGCCTGCTGAACGCTGACCCCAAGGCAGTGATCGCCGCGATGACCTGCTGGAGCAATGGCTTCCTGAGTGAAGCTGACCTGCCGGTGATCGGCGCCAGCGCCGAGCAGCTGTGTTCGATCAAGGCGCCGGCCTGCGTGATTCCCGGCAACGACAACACCCATCCCAAAACCGCCGGCGAAGCACTGGCGCGCCTGCTGCCAGATGCCACGCTGAATATCCTCTTCGCCGAACACCGGAACGTCGATGTGGTGCCGCCTGAAGACTGGGCGGCGAAGGAGGCGGAAATGGCGGGGATGTTGCTGGAATTTCTGAAACGCCACTCAAGCTGATGAGCTGAAGCTCAGAAATCCTTTGCGTCTTTCTTTCACTTTGCGTCTTTGCGTTACAGCCTTTGGTTGTGGTTTTTCAGAAAAGCGTTAACGCAAAGACGCAAAGGAAAAAGAGAGGCGCAAAGAACACGATAGCGGAGTGCCTGAAAATGGCACTTTAAAACAGCACTTCAGCTTATTTTTTTCAGGCGCACTAAGTCTTGTAATCGGGATACAGCTTCTCGACCAGCGCCAGGCCCGCCACCCAGTCGTGGCTGTCGGCGTTGTAAACCCCCATGCGGCCGAACTTGGCTGCGCGTGCTGCGCAGACGTCCGGATCCGGGATGATCAGTTTTCCGCCACCGGCCAGCGCGCCGATCTGTGCACGACAGGCCAGCTCGAAAAAATGATGATAGATATAGGCCTCGGGCAGCGTCGTGCCGCACACCAGTGCGCCGTGGTTTTCCAGCAACAAGACCCACTGTTTGCCCAGTGCCCGCGCCAGCTGGTCAGCACCTTCGCGCGTGGTGTCATCCACTTCGTTCGGATAACGCACAATGCGGTTGTAGAAGCGCATCGCCTGCTGGGTCAGCGGCAACAGGCCGTGCTGCTGTGCCGACACCGCGAGATTTGCCGGCGAATGCGTATGCACAGCGGAATGGATGTCGGGCCGTGCATGCAATAGTGCGGCATGCAGGTTGTACGCCGCGGGACTGGCCTTGAACGCTGACACGCCGACCTGCCGTCCGTCGAGATCGTATTTGACCAGATTGGAAGCCGTCACCTGCACCATGAACACGTTGTCGGCCTTGACCAGAAAATGTCCGGGTTCGCCGGGCACGCGCACTGAAATGTGGTTGTAGGTCATGTCCACAAACACAAAATGCGCGACCAGCCGGTGCGCCGCAGCCAGCTCGCAACGCGTCTGCCATTCCGCCTCGCCGACACGCGCACGCAGCGCGCGAGGGCGCGCAGCGCGGGTGGCAATATGTTTTTGTTTTGCGCGGGCGACCACTCGTGAGATTACGTTGGTGTTAGTTGATGTTTTTAATCAATCTTTGCGCCGGAGACCCTGACAATCTTCGCGTATTTTTCCATGTCGCGACGGACGAAGGCGGTGAATTCCTCGACGCTGCTGCCCACCGGGTCAGCACCCAGTCCGATGAACTGCGCCTGCATTTCCGGGTTCTTGACGGTCTTGACCACGGCAGCATTGACGCGGCTGATGATGGCTTTCGGCGTTTTCGCAGGTGCAAAAATGCCGAACCAGTTGACCGCTTCGAACCCCGGCACACCGGACTCATGAATGGTCGGCAGTTCGGGCATTTGCGCTGAACGCTGCAGGCTGGCAATGCCGAGCACGCGCACGCGACCAGCCTTGATATGCCCGACAATGGGCGAAATCGAATTGAACATCATCTGCATGTGCCCGCCCACCACGTCGGTCACCGCCTGGGGCGCACCCTTGTACGGCACATGCACGATGTCGGTGCCAGTCATCTGCTTGAAAAGCTCCCCAGCCAGATGATTGGCAACACCGTTGCCGGCAGATGCGTAATTGAGCTTGCCCGGCTGCGCCTTGGCCAGCGCAATCAGTTCCCTGATGTTTTTGGCCGGCACTGCCGGATGCACCATCAGCACAAACGGTCCGATGGAAATCAGGCTGATCGGCGCGAAGTCGCGCAAGGTGTCGTAGGGCAACGGCGCCTTGCGCAGATGCGGCAATATGGTCAGCGCGCCGGGACTGCTGATGAACAAGGTGTAGCCATCGGGCGCGGACTTCGAGGCAATCTCGGCGCCGATGACCCCGCCGCCGCCGGCGCGATTATCAGCAACCAGCGCTTGTCCCAGCTGCTGCGACAGGCCCGGGAACACCAGCCGCGCCGTGACATCCGGCGTCGCCCCGGCGGGCACTGCCAGAATTACGCGGATCGGTTTATCAGGCCAGACTTCCGCCGCAGCCAAAGGCGCGGCAACTGGCGCCAACAGCAACAAAGACCATATTCCGCGCATCGATTTCATGTGTTCTTTTCCCGTTCTCCTCCCGCGAATCCGCAGCATGCTACCAGTTTAATGGTGCGGAATAACGGCTTGCCGGTAAAATCAGGCGCTTGGTTCGCGTTCGCGATCCATTCAATCAGCAACGATACAATCCGGGAGGCGGGACATGGCGGCAAACAAGGAACTCGCTGGTAAAGTTGCGCTGGTCACCGGCGCGGCACGCAACATCGGTCGTGCCATTGCAATCGCACTGGCAGAAGCCGGCGCGACAGTCGCCGTCAATGCCCGCGCGGCCAAAGATGATGCAGAAGCCGTCACGCAGGAAATCCGCGCAGCCGGCGGCAAGGCCGAAGTATTCATGGCCGACATCGCCGACGCCTCCGCGGTCAACGCGATGACGACGGACATCATCAGGAAATTCGGCAAGGTGGACATCCTGATTCTCAACGCCTCTATCCGCAAGGAAACCGCATTCATCGACATGAGCTTTGAGGAATGGCGCAGCCTGCTGTCGATTACGCTTGACGGCTCCTTCCACTGCACCAAGGCCTGCCTGCCGTCGATGATCAAGGCGGGCGGCGGCAGCATCGTCACCCTCGGCGGTATGACCGCGTTGTCCGGCGCCAAAAAGCGCGTGCACGGTTCGGTCGGCAAACACGGCCTGTGGGGCATGACCCGGGCACTGGCCAAGGAACTGGGGGAACACAGTATCAACGTCAACTGCGTGGCACCGGGCCAGATGGATACCGCACGCGCCGCTGATCGCTCGGTACGCGCCCCGGTGTCGAACGTGCCGATGGGCCGCCGCTCAACCCCGGAAGAAGTTGCCGGCATCGTGCGTTATCTGTGCACGCCTGCCGGAGAGATGATCAGCGGGCAGTTGATATACGTTGATGGCGGCCAGCAAATGTTCTGACCACTTCGGTCGGAAAAGTCGTAAGACCAGATTCCGCTAACCGCCGAACCAGATTCCGTTAACCGCCGATGAACGCAGATCAACCCGACTCAATAAAGCAAGGCGGCCGGAAACAATCCATGAGAGCCATCGCCAGCATTGATTTGATGCGCTGCTATTCCGATTTTTGATTTTATCGGCTTAATCTGCGTTCATCGGCGGTTAAACGGATTTTGTTTCCAGTCAGGCCGGTGCGTCGTCATGCATGAACTGCAATCGCGCCAGGTGTGCATACAAACCGTCGGCGCGCAGCAGTTCATCATGCGTTCCCGTCGAATGCAGATGACCGCGGTCGAGCACGATAATGCGGTCGGCATTGCGCACCGTCGCCAGGCGGTGCGCGATTACCAGCGTGGTGCGGCCGCTGGCCAGTTTTTCCAGCGCTGCAGCGACCTGGCGCTCACTTTCTGCATCGAGTGAACTCGTCGCTTCGTCGAGCAGCAGGATCGGCCGGTCGGCGAGCAAGGCGCGGGCAATCGACAGGCGCTGACGCTGGCCACCCGACAGCCGGACCCCGCGTTCACCGAGGTCGGTATCAAAACCCTGCGGCAGACGTTCAATGAATTCCATCGCATGCGCTGCAACACAGGCCGCACGCACTTCCTCCTGTGTTGCACCCGGCCGGCCGAAGCGCACATTCTCGGTGACGCTGGTCGCAAAGATCACCGGGTCCTGCGCCACCAGCGCGATCAAGCGCCGCAGAGCCAGCGGATCGCAGTGGCGGGTATCAGCACCATCGATCAGGATGCGTCCTGACTGCGGATCATAAAAACGCAGCAGCAGCGCAAAGATCGTGGTCTTGCCGGCGCCCGACGGCCCGACCAGCGCCACGCGTTCACCGGGATGCACCTCGAATGACAGTGCTCCCAGTGCAGCAGCATCCGGGCGCGTCGGATAGGCGAAGTTCACACTCTCGAAACGGATCGCACCCCGGATCTGCGCCGGCAATTCGATGCGCGGCGCGGCAGCGACCAGTTCCGGCTGCGTATCAAGCAATTCCATCAGACGTTCGGTGGCGCCTGCCGCGCGCTGGATTTCGCCCCAGACCTCGGACAGGGTGCCGGCACCGCTGGCGACGATACCGGCGTAAAACACGAAGGCCGATAACTGGCCGCCGGTCAGCCGTCCCTCAAGCACATCATGACCACCGACCCACAGAATCACGCCCACCGCGCAAAAAGCGATCAGCATCACCGACGCAATCAGCCAGGCCTTGACGCGGATGCGGTCGACGCCCGCGTCATAAGCAGCTTCGGTAGCAGCGTCAAAAGCATCGCGCGTGCGTGCCTCGTGACCATAAGCCTGCACGGTGCGGATTTCGTGCATCGCCTCATCAACATGCGCCGACACCTCGGCAACCCGATCCTGGTTGGCGCGCGACAATCTGCGTACTCGGCGCCCGACGAGCAATATCGGAATCAGTGTCGCCGGCACACCAAGCACGATCAGCGCCGCCAGCTTGGGACTGGTGGTAAACAGCAGCACCAGCGCGCCGATCATCATCAGGCCGTTGCGCAGAAACATCGACAGGCCGAAACCGATGACCTGGCGCAACTGGTCGCTGTCATTGGTCAGCCGCGACACGATGTCGCCGGTGCGTGTGGCATCAAAAAACGCCGGCGACAGGGTCAGCGTGTGGGCAAACACCGCACGTCGCAGGTCGGCAATCACCCGCTCGCCGACCGTCATCATCAGGTAGAAACGCGTGTACGTCGCCACCGACAGCACCACCGCCACCGCGATCACACCGGCGAGCGCTGCATTGAGCATGGACGGATTGCCGCTGCCAAAACCGGAGTCAATGACAAAACGCAGCCCCTGCCCCAGCGCCAGCACGCAGCCGGCGGCAGTGACCAGCGCGATCAGCGCGCCGGCGACGTGCCAGCGATACGGCCGGAGAAAATGCAGCAGGCGCCGCAATTGCGGAACACTGCCGGTGGCGGGTGCGGGGGTCGAATCAGTGGCGGACATGGAATTAATCTAATGGTGCCTGACGATAAAACCGGGTCAACTTAAACCGCCGATGAATGCAGATAAACGCAGATGAACCCGGCTCAACAAAGCGCGCTGAAGGTGGTCAAGGATAACTCATTAAAAACAATAGCCTGTATTGACGAGCCGTGCCGTTTTCCGCCGTTTTTGTTTTTATCGACGTTAATCACCGCGTTCATCGGCGGTTAACGTTTTCTGATTTTGGTATGGGCTCCAAGAACACCCTGCGACGGGATGGTTCACAACTGCCGCTGGTTGATGCGCACGACGAGTTGCGGCGAGTTGAGCGTCACGGTCGCCGGCTTCAGCGCTGTAATCACGATTTCGTATTCGGCCTCCGCCGGCAGATCGACCCGCATCACCGGCTGCAGCAGCGATGCCGGCGGCGGCGAGGACTGCGTGGCACCGGTGCTTTCGGGACTGTTGACCTGGAATTCCTGGGCATGGATGACCTTGCCGCCCGCGCTCAGCGTCGCGCGATAGCTGTTCCACTGACCAGCCTCATCCCGCTTGCCCCAGACAAAATCAGCATGCAAATTGAACGCCACCGTATTCATTTCCGGCTTGAGCAGGATGCGCACCGGCGCATAACCGCCATCGGCGGCCGGCTGCAGCGGAATCCGCGCCGCCTCCTCGCCGCCGAGCAAGCCATCGCAGCCGGCAAGCAGAACGGCGACTGCCGCCGCAACCAGTGTCCGGCGCAGCATCAACGGGAATGTTTGCCGAGGAATTCGGCCAGCGCCTTGTTGAATATTGCGGGCTGTTCGACATTCGACAAGTGCGCGGCCGAGGGAATGATCAGCAGTTCGGAGCCGCGCAACCTGGCGTGGATCTGCCGCGCCATCTCCGGCGGCGTGCCGTGGTCATCTTCGCCGACAATGACCAGTGCCGGACAGTCGATTTCACCGAGACGGTCGAGCACGTCGATTTTGGCGATGGCGTCGCAGCAGCCGGCGAATCCCGCCACCGGGGTGTTGCGGATGTCATTGCCGATGCGCGCCATCACCTCCGGGTTGGCCTTGCGCCAGGGCTCGGTGAACCAGCGACCCAGCGTGCCCTCGACCAGCGCGTCCATGCCCTTTTCGCGGGCCATGCGCACACGTTCGCCCCACATCTGCCCGGCGTTCGGCGGGCGGCGGCTGGTGGTATCGGCCAGCACCATGCTCTGGAATACACCGGGATATTTCAGCGCGTAGGTTTCACCGATCATGCCGCCCATCGACAGCCCGGAAAAATGCGTATGCCGGATGCCGAGTTCGGCGAACAGCCCGTGCATGTCGTCGGCCATCTGCTCCAGCGTGTATGCGCCTTCCGGCGCGCTGCTCGCGCCATGGCCGCGGGTGTCGAAACGCAGCACTTTGTAATTTTTCAGCAGCGCCTGCATCTGCGGGTCCCACATCGACAGGTTGCAGGCCAGCGAATGCGCCATCGTCAGCCACGGGCCCTCGCCCTCAATGACGCAGTTGATTTCGACACCGTTGGTTTTGATTTTCATGGTCATCTCTCGGTTTATTGCGCCTTGATATTGCCGGCTTTCGCCAGCCTTGCATACAGCACAATGTCTTCTGCAATCAGTTTATCGAAAGCCGCCGGCGTGGTCGGGCGGGGATCGAGTCCGATCGGCGCCCAGCGTTTGCGCAACTCGGCGTCGCCGAGCAGGCGCGTAACCTCCCGGTTAAGGGTATTGATCAGCGGCCGCGGCGTTTTGCCTGCGGTCAGTAATCCGAACCACAGCACCGAGTCGTAACCCGGCACGCCGGATTCGGCGATGGTCGGCACGTTCGGCAACAACTCATCGCGCCGCAGCGACGACACGCCGAGACCCGTCAGCCGGCCTTCGCGTATCAGGCTCACCGCATTGGCAATCGGCGCCATGAAAAACTGCACCCGCCCGGTCATTGCCTCGGTTACCGCTTCGGGAATGCCCTTGAACGGAATATGCACTACATCGATCTTCGCCATGCTTTTTAATTGTTCGGCGGCAAAGTGGGTGCCGCTGCCGGTGCCTGCCGATGAAAAATTCAGTTGCCCCGGTTTCGCCCGCGCCGCGGCGAGCAGGTCTTTCGTGCTCTTGAATCCGGATGACGGCGCCACCACCAGCACATACTTCGATACGGCAGACAGCGAAATGCCGGCAAGGTCGCGAAGCACATCGTACGGCAGCTTGGCGTAAATGGCCGGCGCCACCGCATGCGCCGAAGACACCGACAGCAAGGTGTAGCCGTCAGGGTTCGCTGTTGCCGCCAGATTGGCGGCAATCGTGCCGCCCGCGCCCGGACGGTTGTCGACGATGACCTGCTGTTTGAATTCTTCGGTGAGTTTCTGCGCGATATAGCGCGCGGTGATATCCGGCCCGCCGCCCGGCGTAAAACCGACGAGGATGCGAATCGGCTTGAGCGGATATTCCCCTCCGCGGGCTGCGCCTGGCTGCGCCGCATGGACAGGTAACGCGGTAACCATCAGCACGGCTGTTGCGAAAACTTGCAACTTGCTCATCATTTCTCCCGTCCGACCATCATGGTGATGTCATTAAAACCGGGCGGGAGCAGCGCAGCGTATCCCGCCTTCGGTGCCTCGCGAAACGGCGGGATCCGTTTCACTCCTCCCGCCCTACAACTGCTGTTGATTATCAGGGCGTGCACTATACCAGCCCGACTACGTGATCACAGTATATGGACCGTCGCGCAAGGCGGTCGCAAGCACGGACGTTCCCCGTTATGCTTGCGGCTTTTCGCAGGCAGGGGATCTTCCGCGTGACAACACCCAAAGAGCTGGCCGGCCGGGTCGCCCTCGTCACCGGCGCGGCAAAAAATATCGGCCGCGCGATTGCGCTGGAACTGGCGGCGGCCGGCGCCAAAGTCGCGATCAATACCCGCGCTTCACGCGCCGAAGCCGAGGCTGTCGCCGATGAAATCCGCGCCGCCGGCGGCACCGCCGCGGTCTATATCGCGGACATCGCCGATGCCGATGCAGTACGGCAGATGGGTGCCGCGGTGGCCAGCGAACTCGGCACCGTCAACATTCTCGTGCTCAACGCATCGGTGCGCCGCGAAATCGCGTTCACCGAAATGACCTTCGACGAATGGCGCCAGGTGATGGCGATTTCACTCGACGGTTCCTTCCACTGCGTGAAGGCCGTGCTGCCCGGCATGATCGCCGCCGGCGGCGGCAACATCATCACCCTCGCCGGTGACACCGCGCTGACCGGCGCCATCGGCAAGGTGCACAGTTCCTCGGCAAAAAGCGGGCTCGCCGGCATGACCCGCGCACTGGCGCGTGAACTTGGTCCCAAAGGCATCCGCGTCAACTGCGTGTCGCCCGGCCATTTCAACACCACGCGCCCCGCGGGCCGTGCGGCGCGGCCCGCGGCTTCCGGCCATATCCCCCTGGGCCGCTATGGTGAAGCAGACGAAATCGCCGCCACAGTACGTTTCCTCTGCAGCGTCGGCAGCGGCTTCATCACCGGCCAGGTCATCCACGTCAACGGCGGTCAGTGGGTATTTTAAAATATTCAATATAAACAAATACTTGGAAGGACTTCTGAATGACCGCAAAACTGCCGGAACGTTTCCCCGCCATTCCGCCGGAGCAATGGACGGAAGAGCAGAAAAAAGTCGCCGCGACCATCGCCTCCGGACCGCGCGGTGAAGTACGCGGCCCGTTCCTCGCACTGCTGCGCAGCCCCGGACTCGCGCACACCGTGCAGCAGGTCGGTGAATACCTGCGCTTCAAATGTCCGCTGGACCGGCGCATCGCCGAAATGGCAACGCTGATGGCGGCGCGACACTGGACACAGCAGTACGAATGGCAGTCACATTACAAACACGCGATGAAAGCCGGCCTCAACCCCGCCATTGCCCAGGCTATCGCCGAAGGTCGTCGCCCGCAGGGCATGGCCGCGGACGAGGAGGCGCTCTACGAAATGCTCACCGAGGCGCTGCACAACCAGAGTGTCTGCGACGCCACCTACAAGCGCGCGCTCGGCGTGTTCGGCGAACAGGGTGTGATCGAACTGGTCACCGTCGCCGGCTATTACGCGATGCTGGCGATGGTGCTCAACGTCGGCCGCAAGGCCCTGCCCGCCGGGCAGGAACCGATGCTGCCCTGGTTTCCCCACTGAGCGCAAAACCCTCTTCGCTGTTCCTGCTGCTCGCGCTGCTGGCCGGCCACACCTTCGCCTCGATGTCGACGCTGGTGCTGCCGGCGGTGGCACCAGCCGTCGCCCGCGACTATGGCTTCGACCCTTCCCTGATCGGCTACCAGATCAGCACGGTCAGCCTCGGCATGATGGTGACGCTGACGTTGCTCGGCAACACCACCCGCCGCTACGGCGCCGCGCGGACCAACCAGCTGGGACACACGCTGGTCGCCACCGGCATGTTGATACTGCTGCTGCCATGGAGCCTGTTCCTCGTCATCGGCTCACTGGTGATCGGCCTGGGTTACGGCATGATCACGCCCTCGGCCTCGCACCTGCTGATGCGTTACACGGCGCCGGCGCGGCGCAGCACGGTGTTTTCCATCCACCAGGCCGGCATTCCCGCCGGCGGCATGCTGGCGGCGCTGATCGCACCGGCGGTTACGGTGTACGCCGGCTGGCGCTGGGCGATCCTCATCAGCGCAGTACTGATCATCAGCGTAGTGGTGCTGATGCAGTGTGGCCGCCGCGCCTGGGATGACGACCGCGACCGCAACGCCGCCGCATTCACCACGAATCCCATGGCCGGCGCCGCTGCGATCTGGCGCCACCCGCAGTTGCGCCTCGCAACCATTGCCGGCAGCTGTTTTTCCTGGATCCAGTTTTGCGTGGCGACCTTCACCGTGGTTGCCTGCGTTGCCGTGCTTGACATGAGTCTGGTAATCGCCGGCACCGTGCTGACGGTGGTGCAGTTCGCCAGTGCGGGGGGCCGCGTGCTGATCGGCTGGATCGTCGACCGCGTGCAGGACACCGCGCGTGTGCTGGCATGGAACGCCGCGGCGCTGATGCTGGCCGCGATTGCCGCACTGGCTTTTAATCCGGCGCTGCCACTGCCCGCGGTTTATGTGCTGTTCGCAGTGCTCGGCGCCGCTTCCGGCTGCTGGCCCGGCGCGCTGCTTGCCGAAGTCGGCCGGCTGGCGCCGCCGGGACAGGTCAGCCTCGCCATCAGCGGCTCGCTGGTCATTACCAACGTCGGCAAATTCATCGGGCCGATCATTTTTGCCAACATCTACGCGCTGACCCGCAGTTACAGCATTGCATTCGCGCTGCTGGTGGTGCCAGCGGCGGTGGCGCTGTACTGTCTGTACTCCGCACGTCAACCGCCGCGATAAACTGATTGCATGCGACTGCCCTTGCTGACCGTGCTGCTGTGCGTTGCGTCCGCCGCCGCCGCGGCTGCACCGCAGACCGTCTATACGGATGCCTGCGCCCATTGCCACACCCCGGGCATCAGCGGCGCGCCACGGCTCGGCGACCGCGCCGATTGGTCGCAGCGCATCCGTCCCGGCTTCAAGCTGCTGTACCAGGCCGCCATCGAAGGCGTGCCGAACACGACCATGGCCGCCCGCGGCGGAAACCGCGAACTGAGTGACGTCGACATCCGCGCGGTCGTCGATTTCATGATCACTGCAGCGGCTTTGCCGCAATCGACGCTCGCCGCAGCACGGCGTTACGATGCCTTGAATATTACCGACCGCGAATTCATCCACCTCGACGCCAATTTCGACGGTGTGTTGACGGCCATCGAAATCAAACACGACCGCGCCCTCGCCGCAGGTTTTGTACGTTTCGACCGCAATCGCGACGGCAAACTCGATACCGGCGAATACCGCGCGCTGGAAACGCAGCTCGAACACGAACGCGCCGCCGTAACGGTGGACGATGCTCAACTCGTCATCGCAGTTCGCGCGGCGTTGGGTGCATTGCCGGATTTTCCCGGGAAGGAAGTCAGGATTGAAGTGGTGTCAGGCGCTGTCGTGCTCAGCGGGATCGTACCCGGCGCCGCAGAAGTACGGCGCGCCTGGCTGGCGACGCGGCGTATTGCCGGTATCAAGGCACTGGATAATCGATTGGTTTCAGGCGAACTGCTGGCTTGGGACTGAGCATCGGGTTTACGAAGCTACCGATCCCTTCCGTTCGCCCCCGGATCAAGTCCGGAGCAGGCTCTGAGCTTGTCGAAGGGCAATAGGGCTTCGACAAGCTCAGCCCGAACGGAGTTATGTATTTGGCTCAATAAACAGCCAAGACACTACGCCAGAATATTGCTGACCTGCTCCTGCTTCAGCAGTTCATAAACAAAGGCTTCGAGCTCCGGCCCCAGCGCATCGCGCACTGAAATCATGCCGATGGGCCGGCCGGCTTCGACAACCGGCAATATCCTGAATCGCCCTTCGCGCATGAAACCCAGGGCATGCGCGAATGAACGTTCAGGCGTGATGGATCGAGGGTTGACAGTCATCACCGAACCGAGCTTCGTGGCGCCACCATCAAGTCCGGCGGCCAGCACACGAAACAGCGCATCGCGTTCGGTGAACAGGCCGACGAGTTTGCCGTCATCGACAACCATCAGCGCGCCGACATTGCGCTGTTTCATCAGGCGCGCGGCCTCGGCCACGCTCATGCTGGAGGGGGCGGTCAGCAGTTCCTGACCTTCGATAATTTGACGGATCGTGCGTTCGGTCATGAGCAACCTCCGTTCGCAGAGCAAGACAAGAAAAAATGCGCCGCCGGAAATGCGGCGCCTGTTTTGATGCTACGCGCCGATTATCCCGCGGTCAAACCGCGGGCCGGGCTTCAGGCTTTTTTCCCTCGCGCATGTACACCGGCAGATCCATGGACGGCGGCCGGTGCCCCGGCACCTCATAAAACATGTCGGCAACGTAACCCCGGTGATAATTGGTATGCATCACCACATGCAGCAGGATTTCGCCGCGGTTCATCGCGCCGCGATTGCCGCCGATCAGCGTGTAATCCACCGTTTCGCCAAGTCCGGCATCGGTCTGCGCATCGCTCCACGCCACATACCAGCCATCGACTTCATGCTGCATCCGCCACAGTTCAGACAGCGGCGGATGCTCCTTGATATTGCGCGCCTCGTAACCATGATCACGGCCCTCAAGATGCGCCTGCCAGATGCGGTTGATCACATAAATATGATTCAGCGTATGCACCATGTTTTTGAACAGGGAGGGACGCGGCTTTACCGCCTCCCCTTCCGGCAGCGCAGCAACCGCATCGAACATCACTTTGTCCGACCATGCGTTGTAGCGTGTCAGCATGCGTGCGGTCTCTGCATCCATCTCACAACCTCCGTTCTGTGCGTTGACGGAATCAGGCCGCGATGCCCAGCCTGCGCTGCAGGTCGCCGATCACCTGGGTCCACGACCGTTTCCGCCAGCGCACGCGCTGGTCGATCGGCTTGTTCTCGACGTCGGCATGCACCTTCATCACCACGAGCACCGGGCCGGGCTTGCCGAGGATGTCCGGCAGCGCCGCGGTCAGCGCGTCGAGCTCGGTGAAGGCAAACGCCCGTGGATAACCCGCGCCCTTCGCCAGCATCGCGTAGTCGACGTTTTTTGCGTTGGGCACCGGCTGGCCGCCGGTGGTTGCGTAACACTCGTTGTCGAGCACGAAATGGTAGAAATTCGCCGGGTTCTGTTCTGCAACCACGAGCAGGATGCCGAGCCCCATCTGCAGGTCGCCTTCGGAATCGAACAGCACGACCTTGCGTTGCGGCTGCGCCATCGCGAGCCCGAAGCCAAAGGCGGCATGACCGCCCATCGCCGGATCACCCATCGGGAGGTCGAGATCCGGCTCGCTGCTGATGCCGACCCAGTGCCGGCCGCCGCGGCCGGGCACCACGATGGCGTCGCCGCGATGAGCGTTGAACACCTTGAGCATTTCTGCGGTATCGATCATGTGCTGTTCCTGATTTGTTGAAAATTACTTGTTGAAACCGTGGTATTCGTCGCCGACCAGCACGGCGACGGGGCGTTTTGTTTTTTTCGCCTCGTTGAACGCGAGTGTGATGCGGTCCACATCAGCATCGCTTTCCACCAGGTAATAGTTGATGCGAAAGGCATTGAGGAAAGGCTCGGTGTAGACCGACGCCGTGTCCGCGGTCGGCGCGCCATGCCGCGACCAGCCGCGCATGCCGACCATGTACACCACCGGGATTTCAAGGCCGAACAGCCAGCCGCGGATCGAATCGCCGGACTCCATCAGCCCGGTGTTCTGCACCAGGATCACCGGCACCTTGCCCCCGACTGCGAGGCCCGCGGCCACCGAACAGGCCAGTCCCTCGCGCGGCACTGTCACCAGCGTCAGCGACGGCTCCGCCTTCATCAGCAGATACAGCCAGTTGGTTTCGCTGTCCGGCAGCCAGACGACATGGGTTACGCCATGCTGCTTCAACTGCTCCAGCACGGTCTCGGGGCTCAGGTGTGCCTTTAACTCGTCATTTTTCAACACATCATTCATATCAGATTCTTTTCTTGTAAATTGCCCTGCTGTGTTATCAGTCACCTTCAAGTTTCGATTCCTGGACCACCTTGGTCCATTTCGCGATTTCGGATTTGACGTGCGCGGCAAACTGTTCTGGCGTCGCCTGCTCAACGGTGATGCCCTGGTCTTCGAGGCGTTTTTTCAGCGGCCCGGCAAGTACTTTTGCGCCATCGGCGTGCAGCTTCGCCAGCACCGGCTGCGGGACTTTCGACTGGGTGCACAGGCCGTACCAGCCGGTGACATCATAACCGGGCACTCCCGCTTCGGCGAACGTCGGCACGTCAGGCAACTGCGCGCTGCGCACCGCAGAGGTCACCCCCAAGGCACGCACGCGCCCGGCCTTGACCGCGGCCAGCGGCGCGCCGGCGAGGTTGCCCACCGAGGACTCCATGTGGCCGCTCATCGCATCGGCCAGCGCCGGTGCGGCGCCCTTGTACGGCACATGCACGATGTTGATCCCGGTCATCGACTTGAGGAGTTCGATCGACAGGTGCGGCGAGGCGCCGACGCCGGAGGAACCGAAGTTGAGCTTGCCCGGATTTTTTCTTGCATAGTCGATGTAGTTCTGCAGCGTCCTGACCGGCAGGGACGGATGCACCATGAAAATATTGGGTACGCCGCCGATCTTGATCGGGAACGCAAAATCGCCGACCGGATCATAGGTCAGCCGTTTGGCAAACCGCGCCGGCGTGATCGCGTGCGAGCCGATATTGCACAACACCAGCGTGTAACCGTCGGGGGCCGCCTTGGCCGTGAATTCGGTCGCGATGTTGCCCGCTGCGCCCGGCCGGTTTTCCACCAGCACGTTGCTGCCCCACAGTTCGCCCAGCGCCTGCGCCATCATGCGTGCCGTGGTATCGACGCCGCCGCCGGGGGTGTAGCCGACCATGATGCGCACCGGCTTGCCGCCGGGAAAGTTCTGTGCCGCCACTGTGCCCGCTGCAAGAGCAGCGCCGGTCAGGATGATGCATGCAATGTTTTTCATATGTTCACTCCTCCTCGATAAAAACCAGACTTCCGGGATCAGGGCTTGATATTGTTGTCGCGGATCACCCGGCCCCAGCGGGAAATTCCTCCGCCTGCAGGTTCACGATGCCGCCGCACAGCATCGCTGCCGCGAGCACTGTGTTGATCCCCGCGCTGCCGATCGGTGCTTTCATCGTCGCCCCCGCCCATTAATTATATGTTTATAAACAATAACTTACGATAACAGTGGCGTCCGGAACCGATCCCGGACCTCAGTCGATTTTCGCGTTCGCTTTTTTGATCACATCCGCCCACTTCGCGCTGTCGCTGCGCACCAGTATCCAGAACGCCTCGGGCGTGCCGGTCAGCGGTTCGGAGCCGAGCGCGAGAATACGCTCGCTGGCCGCCTTGGAATTCACCGCCAGATTCAGTCTGGTGTTAAGGACCGCGATGATTGCGCGCGGCGTACCGGCCGGCGCCACGACACCATGCCAGGTCGTCGCTTCATAACCGGCAACCCCGGCCTCGACCAGTGTCGGCACCTCGGGAAATACCGGCGAACGTTTCGGTCCGGTGACCGCCAGCCCGCGCACGCGGCCGGCCTTGACATGACCGCTTGCCGAATTCAGCCCCTCCATCATCAGCTGCACCTGGCCCGACATCAGATCCGCAATCGCCGCGGGGCCGCCCTTGTAGGGCACATGCACGATCTGCGTGCCGGTCATGGTCTTCAGGAGCTCAAAACCAATGTGCCCCGGCGAACCGTTGCTGGAAGACGCGTTGAACAATTTGCCGGGATTCTGCTTCGCGTAATCGATGACCTCGCGCACCGAGCGGAACGGCGACTTCGGAGCGGCGAGCAGCATCATGTGGCCGGTAATGGTCTGTCCGACCGGCGCCAGCTCGCGCATCGCGTCCACCGTCGGCTTGGCCACCAGATGCGGCCCGATCGCCAGCGCGCCGATCGGGGCGTAACCGATGGTGTAACCGTCGGGGGAGGCCTTGGCCGTGAGCTCCATGCCCAGTTGCAGCGCGCCGCCGGGACGGTTGTCCACCACCACCTGCTGGCCGAGTTCGCGAGCCAGTTCGACGGCGACAATGCGCGCCACATTGTCAGTCGATGCACCGACCGCCTGCGGCACGATCATGCGCACGGGGCGCTCGGGATAGGCGGCCTGGACGGCGGTCACCAGCAGCGCAGGCATCAGCAACAACATCCTGCACAGTCCCGTTGGGAGTCGCATGTTCAGCCTTCCTATTTATCGCTGGTGATGCCGGCGGCCTTGACGGTCTTGGTCCACTTCTCGAGTTCGGCGTGGATAAACTTGCGGGCCTCGTCCGGATTGTTGCCTACCGGCACCGACCCCAGGCGCGCGAGCCTTTCCCTGATATCAGGCTGGGCAAGAATGCGCACCGACTCCCTGTTCAGTTTCTCGACCACCGGCGCCGGAATTTTTGCCGGCCCCATCAGCACGCCCCACGACGTCGATTCGTAACCGGGCACGGTGTCGGCAATCGGTGGCACGTCAGGCAGTTCCGCCGAACGCGTTTTCGAGGTGACTCCCAATGGCCGCAGCCGGTTGGCCTTGATATGCGGCAACGTGGCGATCACCGTGTCGAACATGACGTTGACGCGACCGGCGATCAGGTCGGGATGCGCCGCGGTGCTGCCCTTGTACGGCACATGCGTCATCTTGACGCCGGTCATCAGCTTGAACAGTTCCGCGCTCATGTGCGGTGAACTGCCGGTGCCGCTGGACGCAAAGGTCAGGCTGTCGGGTTTTGCTTTCGCCAGTTCAAGCACTTCCTTTACCGACTTCGCTGCGAACTGGTTGCCGGTAACCAGGATCAGCGGATTCGACGCGGTGATGGTGACAAAGGTGAAATCGCGGTCGGAGTTGTAGGGCAGCTTGTGGATCGCCGGATTGATCGCAAAACTCAGCGCCACCAGTCCCAGCGTATAACCATCGGGCGCCGCCTTGGCCACCAGATCGGTGCCGATGATGCCGGTGGCGCCGGTGCGGTTGTCAACCACCGCATTGACGTTCCAGGCCTGAGAAAATTTTTCGGCGAACATGCGCGCGGTCACGTCCGATGCCCCGCCCGGCGGGAAGGGCACGATGATGCGTATCGGACGCTCGGGATAGGCGGCCGCCGCGGGTGCGGCGTTGAGCCAGCCGCCGATGGCGCACAACAGGGTCAATACCACTGCGCCGCGCAGGCGTGATGCCGGCGCGATCCTGCCAGATGCTGCGATCATGTCACCTCCTCCTGATGAGGCTGCATTGTGGCTCAAGCAGTGACATGGATGGAAGCCTTCATCGGAGAAAAAATAATTTATTTAAATCAATAAGTTATTGATTCCGCCTCGATACAGCGCAGCACCGACTGCTGCCATAGCGCCCAATTTGGCCGTGCGCCAAAATACGCGCCTCGCGCCATACAAAAATTTTCCGGAGGGGACATGAAAGCCACTGCTTCAAGCAACAAAGACAAAAGCGCCATCCTCGCAGCACTGCCGATGCGCGCGGATGAAGACCCTTTCGTCGTCGCCATCGGCGGTTTTTATCGCCGCTGGTTCAACCTGATCGACGACATGCAGTTGCTGATCGACACCGTGGCCAAAATCAAAAGCACCGAGGACGAAGACTGGGTGCCGGTGTGGAGTGAAGTCGGCACCGAATGTGAAAAAAAAGGCGACACCCTGCTCGCACGGCGCGATCGCGCCGGTGCGCGCCAGGCTTATGTGCAGGCCAAGAGTTATTACAGCCTCGCACGTTTCCCGTCGCCGTACTGGTCGGGCTCGTCGATCTGCCCGCCCGACATGAGCCCGATGAAGGCGCAGTCTTACGAAGACTATCTGCGCTGCTATCGCAAGTCGGCCGCACTGCTCCCCGACAAGCCGGAAGTCATCACCGTCACCAAAAACGGCATGAAAGCCACCGGCTACCTGCGCCTGCCCAAAGGCGCATCGAAATCCAACAAGGTGCCGGCTGTGCTGGTGATGTGCGGCGCCGACATGTACAAGGAAGACCGCGAGAAATACGCCGAGGGCGCGCTGGCGCAAGGCATGGCGGCACTGGTCGTCGATGCGCCGGGCACCGGTGAAACCACCTTCCCGCACGCACCGGAATCGGTGGTGGCGTGGCAGGCCGCGCTCGACGTATTGCAGAAGCGCCCCGAAATCGACGGCAAGCGCATCGGCGCTTTCGGCGTCAGCCGCGGCGGGCTGTGGGTCATTCGACTTGCCGCGCATGACGCGCGCATCAAGGGCGTGATTTCCTGCGCCCCGGGTGGTGCGGGTTACTGGGGCGAACCGGAAGAACGCGCCGAATGGCGCGCAGCCGCGATGGAACGCGCCCGTACCAACTGGTTCGGCCCGCGCGGCACACGACCGCCGTTAAAGGAAATCACCGAAGAAGAACAGCGCAAGGAATTCCTGCGCTGGTCGCTGAAGGATCAGGGCCTGCTCGACAAGCTGACCATGCCGATGTACCTGGTCAACGGCAAGATCGATCACCTGACGCCTATCGGCAATCTGTACCTGCTGCTGGAGTCGGGTCCGGCCGACGGTCGTGTGGCGCGCGTCTATCCCGACGATGGTCATATCGCCGCGCGCAGCGAACGCTTCTGGGGGCCGGCGTCGTGGGCCTGGCTGCGTGATGTACTGACCAAGGGGATGAAACCCGCAAAGACTGCGGCGAAAAAACCGGCCAAAAAGAAAGTGGCTGCGGATAAGCCGGCGAAGAAAAAAGCGGTGAAGAAGAAGTAACGCTGCGGTTGGTCAAAACAGAACGGCGCATCAAAGATGATGCGCCGTTTTTCTTTTCAGTGACACGTAGGGCGGATGAGGAGCGAAGCGACGTTATCCGCCGAATGAAAGACATCCATCAACCACCTCGCTCCCCAAACACCCCCTCAAGCTCACCACCACCCCAATCCACCGGATAAATCCCCACCCGCACATGGCGATGAAACGAGGAATAAGGCCAATCCGCAACCCGCTCCACCCATCCATGCTTGACTGGATTGAAGCAGATGTAATCCATGTGCGCCGCATAATCGCGATCATCGCGAATGGTGTGCTCCCAGAACCGCCGCTGCCAGATACCACGCTCGCCCTTGGCGTGACGCACACCGGATAAGGATTCCTCCCGCGGCACGGCCTTGGCAAACGCCGTCTTGATCGCCTTCCATCGCTTTGAATAATCGGCATCACCCGGCGGCAGCGTCCACAGGCAATGCAGATGATCCGGCAGCACCACCCAGGCGTCGATGTGAAAGGGTTGCCGATTTCGAACCATGCGTACCGCCGCTCGTAGCGCATCGACATGCTCGACCAGCAAATGACGCTGACGTTCGAGCAGGTTG
>JBBQAO010000067.1:0-19955 GCA_038316355.1 Burkholderiales bacterium | reverse complement strand
CGGACAACCGGCGGGGGAATGTGTGTTTTGAGCTGGCGCGCCGCGGTTAGGGCCAGTCAAGCGGGCCTGGCAGCCTGTTAACAATGACTTCGCACAATGACTTCCCACTCATGAAGTCATTGTTAACAGGCCCTAAGGCAGTCTGCCGGCGGTGACCATGCGGTTGAACAGCGTATACAGCGGGAGCCACAACACGACGTCGTCAAACTCGCCTGCGGTCGAGCCTATGCCTGATCGGACATGGCTGACAAAGCTGCGATCGCCATTCGTATTTTCCAGTTCGTCGGCACTGGTCGGCGCCGCGTACAGCGTGCCGGTGGCGCTGTTGGTGGCACCGTAGCCGTTTTTGCCGTGCGATACCAGGACGGCGACTGCGGATGCGGTAAGGTCGGTGGCACAGGCGGCTGCCTGGCAGACCTGGACGTTGGCTGTCGTGGTGCCCAGCGTAAAGAAAGTGCGGCGGGCATATTCTTCGCGCACCGCATAACGCAGGCGGTTGCCCCAGGCGTCGGCGCTGGCCAGTCCCAGTGTCCGCCATGGCAGATTGCCGTGCGCGATATTGCTGGTGATGCTGGCGCATACGCTGCCGCTGACGTTTTCCGCGCCATCGTTATCGGTATCCGGGCAGGGCAGATAGCCGCTGGCGATGGCGTGGCCGAGCAGCGCATCGCGGGCTTCCTCCATGATTTTTTCGGTTTCCGAAATCTGGCGTTGTTCAACCTGAGTGGTCAGTGGCACCAGGATGCTGCCGAGCAGCAGCACCAGCACGAACATGGCAATGGCCAGTTCCAGCAGCGAAAACCCCGATTGGCGTATGTGCATGGGTCAGGGCGAAACGATGGTCATGCGGTCATTGCCGGCAAGCGGCGCGGTGTAAATCACGTCACTGTTCCCGTTTTCCGTGTCATCCAGGCATTGTGATGGCGTAGTGCAAGGGCGGAGCTGGCCGTTGCGGATGCCCTGGCGAATCAGCAGGGAACGCACGTTGGTCTGGCTGTCCACCGTAATGTAACTGCCGCTGCCGTCACAAACGGCACCCGATGTGGTGACGCAGCGTTGTGCCGGCGCATAGTGGATCACATAGTCCCAGTAATTGTTCCAGTACCACGACGGCCAGCTTGTGGTCCAGGCACCAAGGGATGCGCCGTTCCCGGAAGGCAGGCAACTGCTGCCGTAGTACGGGACGCGGCCACCGCTGAAGGTCTGGCAGGATGCCCCGCCGTTGTATTGGTCGGCGTACGGGAAGCGGCCGGTGACGCCAAAATAATGCAGCAAATTTGCCTGGGTGAGGCGGGATGCGCGCAATTCCAGCGGCGGGAAAAATGCACGCGGTGTGATCCACAGCAGGCGATCATTGAAGTCGCTGGCCTCCGGCGAATTGACAAAAGTGGTGTTGCCGTCGGCATTGCCGAGTTCAAGGAAGTTGGCAACATTGAATATCGCGACGCTGCGGTCCTGGGTGCCGATGGGGGCGCCGGGGGCGAATACGATTGCGATGGCATTTTCACCGGCTACCGTATAGTCGCCGGAGGCGTCTGAATTCAGTGTGCCCGTACGCGGGTTGTTCTTGAATACATTGGATACCGCATAAATCAGTGGCGCGCCGCTGCCGTCGCGCAAGTCGGGAATGCCCAGAGTTTTCCACGGCAGGTAGCCGATGCGCAGCGCCGAGGTGTTGCAGGCGCCCGCGATGCCGGTGCTGAAATCGGTTGCCGGGCATGGCAAATCCCCAAGGCGGGCCGAGTCCGGGGTGCTGGTGCCGTGCGCCATCAATGCTTCACGCGCGGTTGCCAGCGCCTTTGCCGTTTTCTGCGCTACAGCGAGGCTGGCGTTTCCCGACGGGGCCGCGGTGACGATCATCGAAGCGGCGATCAGGCCGATCATCAGCACCAGTACCAGAAACGCAGCGCCGCGTTGGCGCCTGAAACCGGAAGACCATGGCAAGCGTTGGAATGACATGGCGTGCGCTCAGGGCCGGGCAGCCGCTTGGCCCCTGCCATCTACCGGTGCAGCCATTCCGGGATCCCCGCCGCCCTGGGGACGGGAGGTTTCAGGCACTGCCACCGGTTTTTCTGTCGCTGCAGGTTTGTCATTGATTGCCGGCGCCGGGCGCGGGGCGGCATAGGTTTCGTCAATTTTGCCGGTAAGCAGTTCGGCGCTTTGCCCTACCTTCAACTGCAATTGCCCGGTGCCCGTGGCCTGCGGAGTTTGCAGCAGAATCCGCCCATCGCGCCCGATCCTGCCGGCGATGGATTGTTTGCTGCGTAATTCGGCCTCGGACAATGCTTCATTGTTGATCCAGACTGTAGCCTTGCCGTCGCTGCGACGGACGATGCCGTTGTAGGTGACATTTTCCGGTATCGGTTCGTCACGCACCTGCGAGGCCACGGCTTTCTGGGTGCGCAACAGGTCGAGTTGCGCGCGTTGTTCGGGCGTAAAGAAAATCCGGCCGGTCGGCGCTGTATCGGCGGCCTGCGCAATCTGGGCAAACGCGAACAACAGCAATGCGGCGAACCATTTCATGGGCGTCCCCCCGGCGGCGCCTCAGGCGTCGCAGTGATCCAGGCCAACTGGCAGCTCGCGCTGATATTGGGCTGGTAACGCAAGGCGCCGGTGGTTTCGCTGCGGCGCAGGGTGCACTGGTCGAGATGGAACAAGCCGGTGTTCTGCGCGCGCAGGGTTTCAAAAAAACGCAGCAGGTCGAGTTCGTGCAGCAGCTTGAATTCCAGTTTCATCACCGATTGCCGCAGCGCGATCTGCCCGGGGTTGAGTTCGGCGGCGTAGGGGTAGGCCTGCTGCGCCCCGATGCCGTAATTGATGCCGAACAGGTCGGTGCGTTCATTGGCCACGCGTAACGCATCGAGCCAGTTGATGCGCTGCTCCTCGCCGATGAATCCCGATTGCTGCAATTGACGGTATTTGTCCACGTACTGAACAATGACCGATTTTTCATCCCCGGAACGCTGCATCCGGGTTTGCGCCTCGCGCAACTGGTTCTGCTGCTGCAGCAGGCTGGCCTGCGCCTGCAGGCGCAGCAGATGGGTGTAATAAATGGCGCCGGCGGCCGCGATCAGTACCACGACCAGCAGGATCAGCGGCCCGCGCAGGGCCTTGAGTTGTTCGGTGTTCATGACGGTTGCTTGAGCACCAGGACCAGCTTGAATTCGGCGGCGCCGGCCTGCGCCGGATTGTCGGCGGTGTTGCCGGAGAGCGCGAGAGTCGGGCTTACGTTGAGCGGCAGTTGCACGATACGCACGGCTTCCACCGCCGGGTCGGCGCGCAGGCGCTCGGCCAGGGCGTTGATCGAGGTGATGGCGCGGCGGAAGTCACCCTTGAAATCGCGGATTTGTCCGGCGATGAGCCCGCTTTGTTTGCGGCCGGCACCAGGCGCGGTGGCGGGGCCGGCGGAGGGAGGCGGTTTGGGGGCTGCCCGTCCGGGCCCGGGGGCCACTGCGCCGGCCTCGAATTCCGAAGTACTGTTCTGCCAGCCGAGTTCGAGCAGCGCGATTTCCGGGCTGGGCGTCAGCGCGCGGCCGATCACCTGCATAAAGCGTTCGGGGGTAATCGCGGTAGTCCGCAGTTTTTCCGCGAGCTCAGTCGTGCGCTTGAGATTGTCCGCGGTGGTCGGTGCCGCGGGAAACTGCCGGGTGGCCGCCTGATAGTCGGCATTGACCTGCGCGGTTTTTTGCGCGGCGGCGGCCGCATCACTGCTGATCGCGAACTGCTGCCACAGGTTGAATCCGGAACCAGCAATGCCGATCGCTGCTGCAATGGCGCTGGTCGCAAACAACTGGCGGCGTGACTGATAACGTTTGTAATCCGCGGTGACTGCCGGTGCCGCCAGATTATTGTCCGGGATTTTTGTACCAAGCAGGTGCAGGAAGATTGCGGCCGACGAGGTTTCGATCAATAGCGGGTCAAGCTTGAGACGTGCGGCGATGTCGCCCCTGCCGAGACGAGTGCAGTTCAGGCTGGGATTGTCGACGCCAATGAGTTTGGTGATTTCGCCAAGCCGGTCGGCATGATCCAGCAGGACGACGCTGACGGGTTCATCGAGCGTCGCTGCACGCAGCGCGTGCAGGTACAGCCGCGTATTGGAGATTTCATCGACGATGGCGCGACTTTGCGTGGCATCGCCACGGCTCAGGCGGCTCAGCCGGAACGCGCCTTCACGGAAAAAAGTCAGACGGACGCCGGCGGGATGGGTGGCCACCAGCAGCAGGTTGTCGGACTTGTTGTCGAGCGCATCGACCAGCCCGGACATGACCATGGGCAGCAGGTAGATGCCGCCGACCGGCAGCCCGGCTGACACCAGTGCCGTCAGCCAGGGCGCGACAATTTCCGGATTGGTCAGCGCCGAGAACAGGAAGCGGTCGTCGCGGCGCTTGGTGCTGTCCCGTCCGATCAGCGATGCTGCGCAATAAGGTGACGAACGATAATACTGACGCAGTTTGCGCTCGATCATCTGCGCGCGGTCGGAGCCTGATGCGTGGGGCAGTGTTTCGAAGCGGTAGTCCTCTTCGACGGCATCGACGATGATGAACGCCGGTATGCCGGCGGCGGCTGCGGCGTAATCCCGCAACGCGGCGATGCCGGTTTCGTCGCTGGCGAAGACTTCGACGTCGTGCAGCCGCCCGTTTTTCCAGCGCGCCGCGGTCGCGCCGTTTACCGAGATGCAGAGGAGGAGTTTGTTGGCCATGATGGGGATGAGAGGAAATCCCTTGGCTAAAATTTCAGTTTGCCGAGAATATCATAGACGGGGCCGAGCACCGCCCAGATCACGAAGGCGATCATGCCGCCGAGAATCAGCGTCAGCGCCGGGCCGAGCATTTTCATGCCTTTGTCTACCGCATCCTTGACGTCCCGGTTGTAGAAATAAGTCACGTTGGCGAGGGCCACGTCGAGTCCGCCGGTCGCTTCGCCGACCCGCAGCATGCGGATCACCAGCGGCGGAAACAGTCCCAGATTGTTGAAAGATTCGGTCATGCCGTCGCCGGCGGCGATTTGCTGTACGGCGCGGTTCAGGCCATCGGCCACGACACGGTTGCCGACCGCTTCCCCGCTGATGCGAATGGCGTCCAGCACGGTGATCCCGGAGCGGTACATCAGACCGAAAATATTGGTGAACCGGGAGAGGATGATTTTCTGGATGATCGGGCCGACGATGGGCAGCCGCAGTTTGGCGTAGTCCCAGAGGTAGGCGGCTTTGTTCGACTGGCGCACGGTTACCATCACTGTGATCACGGCAATCACCGGCAGCAGCAGGATGGGCAGCCAGAAATCCTTGGCGACGCTCGAGACAGCCAGCAGTGCCCGCGTCTGCATCGGCAATTCCATACCCATGGATTTGAACAACTGCGCAATCTGCGGCACCAGGAATATCAGCAGGGCCGCCATCACCCCGAGTACCACCACCAGCGTCAGCGCCGGGTACATCAACAGCCGCCGGGTCTGCGAAATCAGTTCGTCCTGCCAGCGGATGCTCTCCGAGAGATTCTTGAAGATTTCGGGCAACTGACCGGATTGTTCGCCGGCACGGATCAGGCTGACAAACACGCGATCAAACACATCCGCATGTGTGGCCATGCACTGCGACAGCACATTTCCGGCCTCCATGTCCTCGGTCATGATGGTCAGCACTTCACGGAAACGCGGCGAGTCGATGGTGTCGCGCATGTCGCGCAGGCCGTCGATGATCGGGATGCCGGAACGGACCATCTGCTCCATGTCGAAGCAGAAATTGACCAGATCCTGGCGGGTGACGGCGCCGCCCGCAGCCAGTGTGATCGAGGTCTGCCGGTCCACCTGCTTGCAGGTGATCAGGTCGAGCCCCATGCGGCGCAATCGCAGTTCGAGATCGACTTCGTTCACTGCGTCGAGACCGCCCCGCGCCGGCTGGCCGATTTTGTCGATTGCCTTGTATTGGAAGGAGGGCACGGGTCAGCGGGTCGGGCTTGACAATGCGTCTGAAGCGATCATTGGCGCAGCCTTCCGGTGAGGTCAACGGAGCGTGCGACCTCGGCGAGACTGGTGCTGCCTTCAATCACCCGGCCGATGCCTTCTTCAGCGAGTGAGCGAAATCCCTTGGAGACGGCTTCGGCGCGAAGTTCCTTGGCTGTGGCACGGCGCGCCACCAGTTCGTCCATGTCGCCGTCCATGACCAGCAGTTCCATGATCGGGGTGCGGCCGCGGTAACCCTTGTTCAAGCAGTGTTTGCAGCCTACCGGACGATAGAGGAAGGATGCAGAATCCGCGGCTACGCCGAGCAGGGCGCGCTCTTCCTGCGACGGCGCATAGGCTTCCTTGCAATGGACACACAACAGGCGCACCAGGCGCTGGGCGATGATGCCAATGATGTTGCCGGCCATGATGTCCGGCTGTATGCCGATGTCGAGCAGTCGCGGGAATGCGCCCAGCGCCGAGTTGGTGTGCAGCGTGGTGAACACCTGATGACCGGTCATTGCGGCGCGGAAAGCCATTTCCGCCGTCTCCTTGTCGCGCACCTCACCCACCAGGATGATGTCCGGATCCTGGCGCATGATCGAACGGATGCCGTTGGCGAAATCCATGCGCGCCACATCATTGACTGAAGTCTGGCGCATCAGGGTCAGCGGGTATTCGACCGGGTCTTCCAGCGTCATGATGTTGACGGTCTCATCGTTGACCTGGGCCAGCAGCGAATACAGCGTGGTGGTTTTGCCGCTGCCGGTGGGGCCGGT
The DNA here is from genome assembly GCA_038316355.1 of Burkholderiales bacterium. GTDB lineage: Bacteria > Pseudomonadota > Gammaproteobacteria > Burkholderiales > SG8-41. Next base: position 13,236 of record JBBQAO010000067.1, on the reverse strand, counting down.
GACGACGAGGATGCCTTCCGGCCGCGCCAGCATGATTTCCAGCTTGGCCATGGTTGCGGCGGGCAGGTTCATGCGGTCGAGGTTGACGATGGATTTTTCGCGGTCCAGCACGCGCAGCACGATGTTCTCGCCGTAAATCGTCGGCTGGGTCGAGACGCGGAAGTCGATGGGGCGGCCATTGAGCGTCAATGACAGGCGTCCGTCCTGCGGCGCACGGGTCTCCGCGATGTTCATGTCGCTGACCACCTTCACCCGCACGGTGATGCCGGGCATGTACGTCTTGTGCAGGCTGCGCACGGTTTCCAGCACGCCGTCGATACGGTAGCGGATGCGCATGAACGCATATTCCGGTTCGAAATGGATGTCGGAGGCGCCGCGTTTGACGGCATCGACCAGGATGGCGTTGACCAGTCGCACCATCGGTTGGGTGTACTCGTCGTCGTCGCCGGCCTGCAGGCTTTCGTAGTCGATTTCGCCGGTTTCGATTTCGGTCAGGATGCCGTCGACCGACAGTTCGTGGCCATAGAACAGGTCGATGTAGTCGCTGAGCTGGGCTTCGGCGGCGAGTTGCGCCTTGAGTTCGACTTTCGGGCCAAGCAGAGCACGCAACTGGTCGAGTGCGACGACGTTGAAAATTTCCGTCGTGGCGATGGTCAGCACCTGATCTGCGGGATCGTAGGCGATCGGCAGCACGTGGTTGCGGCGCGCGAAATCCTCGGGGACGAGGCTCAATGCTTCCGAGTCGGCGACGACCTGGGCGAGATCGATTGACTCCTGGCCGACGGTCCGCGCCATGATGTCGCGGATCGCCGTTTCAGTGACGAAGCCGAGCCTGACCAGCAGGCGACCGAGAGGGATGTTGCTGTTGCGTTGCTCGGCGAGCACGATGGCGAGCTGATCCTTGGTGATCAGTCCCTGCTGCACCAGCAGTTCACCCAGCCGCAGTTTTTTCCGTTGTTCGGCCATCGCAGTAGCGCCCGGGCCCGTTATTGCAGCTGCGCGGCGAGTTGACGGATGCGGTCCTGCGCTTGGGTCGGGTTGAATCCGACGCGGCCCTTGCTTCGGGCTTGATCGACCGCGCGCTGGTAGAAGGTGGCGGCCAGCCTCGGCTGGCCGATGTGTTCGAGGCCGACCGCGAGATTGTAGGCGTAGTCGGGATTGGCCGGCTCCAGTTGATGGGCCTGGAAATAAGCCTGCTGCGCTTCGGCCCAGCGCGACTGATCGCCGTACAGATTGCCCAGCGTGAAATAGAGCGAGGCCAGCGGTTCGCGCGCGATCAACTGCTTGAGTCTGGTTTCCGCGGCGAGTGGATCGGCGCGGCCCATCATCGCGATCAGGCCGGCCTGTGCGTAGGCATTGCGCGGTTCAAGCTCGAGCACGTTGAAATACAGCCGGTTGGCTTCCTCAGCACGGCCCTCCTGCATGGCGATTGCCGCGAGCCCGAGCAGGGCGTTGATATTGCGCGGTTCGCTGCGCGCGGCATCGCTGTAGAGCTGGCGCGCGGCGTCGAGTTTTCCCGACTGCAGTGCGGCATAAGCCTGGCCCAGTTGCGGATTGAGTTGCGGCTCCGCGCTGCCCGCGCTGACCCGGATGCTGTTGCGCAGCGGCTCCGCGTTGCGCGGCGATGCCGGCGGTGCGGGTGCCGGCGGGGCTGGCGCGCGCACCGCCGGTGACTGCTCTGCCGGACGGTTTTGTGCGGCGGCATCCGCGGGGAGGATGACGGCGCCGGTGGCTATCGGTGCTGGTGCCGGCACCGGTGCCTGGACCAGCGGCGTCAGCGGCCTTGCCGCAGGCGGGGGCTGGCGGATGAACATGCCGGGATTGGTGATCTGCAGGTAAACGTAAACGGCGAAACCCAGCGCCACGATACCGCCCAGCAATCCGAGCGCCATCGCCGGACGGATGCGCAGACCGGCAGTGGTCGCAGCCGCAGGTGCCGTGCGCGCGGTAGCCTGCATCACGGTCGCAGCGCGCTCCTGATTGCGGTCATTACGGGTTTTTGCTGTGGTCCGCGACAGCGCAGCTTCTGCGGGCGGCGGCGGAGCCGGCGTGTCGGCCTGCAGCGGTTCCAGTGACAATTCCATTGCCGGCGAAGCGGTTGCCGGCGCAGGCACTGCTGCGCCAGCGACTTCCGCGGCAGCCGGCGGCTGCCGGGTTTCGCCACGATCCTTGGCGGCCTTTTCCAAGGCCTTCATCAACAGGCTCATCGGGCGGGCTTGGGTGCGGGCGCTGTGGCGGACTCGGCTTGCGGCAGATAGCGCTGGAAGAACTTCAATTCGTCGCTTTCCAGCGAGGGATTGGGCACTATGGTCGGACGCAGGAAGATCACCAGTTCGCTTTTTCTTGCGCGCTGGTCACGGAAACGGAACAGGTTGGCCAAGGGTTCGCCCAGATTGTCGGTTCCCGGAATCTGCTCACGCGCGATGCTGGCGTTGTCCTGCATCAGGCCGCCGAGTATCACGGTCTGGCCGCTGACGACCTGCAATACCGACTCCATTTCGCGAACCTGGATCTGCGGTACCGGATTGGCGATGCAGTTGGTGCGGGTTACGTCGCACAGACTCGGATTGGGGTCGTTGACGAAGGGCTGTGAACTGTTCAGCCGGGAAATCGTCGGGCGCACGTTGAGGAGCACGCGGCCATCCTCGTTGATCTGCGGCGTGACGCCCATGACCACGCCGACCGCCACGCTTTTTGCAGTGGTGTTGAAAGTGGTCTGGGAGGGGCCGGTCGACGACGTCGTGGTATCCGCCTTGATTTCGAAATAAACCAGGTTGTCGACGACCTTGAGCAGCGCGGTCTGATTGTTCATTGCCATCAGCTTCGGGCTGGACAGCACGCGCGAGCTGCCAAATTCCTCGAGCAGTTTCACGGTGCCGCTGATGTTGCCGATGTTGGTGGTCGGATTGGTATACGCGATGGTCAGGGCGTTGCCCGCGGCGGCACCAGCGCCGGTGGCCGCCGCATTGAAGCCGCCGAGCAGCGCCTGCGTGATCGACAGTCCGCCGCTGATCGGCAGCCGGCTCCAGTCGATGCCGGCCTGGAAAGCGTCCGCCAGCAGGACTTCGACGATGGTGGCCTCGATCAGTACCTGGCGCTGGATGGCCGAGGTTACGCTGTCGAGATGTTTCTGGATGAGCTGGTGCTGGGTATCCGTGGCATTGATCGTAATCGTGCCGGAGACGGCGTTGACCACGACGTCATCCGGAACCAGCGAGGCCTGCTGCGGGTTCGCGCCCTGGGCGCTGATCACGGTAGAGGCCAGGGGTGCGGCGCCGGTCAGGGCCTTGCTTGCGGCCTCGATTTGCCGCACCCGCATGTCCTGTTCCTGTTTGACCAGCGCCAGACGCTCGGCGCGCGCATCGGCACTCAGCGTCTGCAGTCGGGTCGAGTTCAGGATCGCGCGGATGTTGTTGCGAAGTTCATCCCAGAAATTATTGGTCGAGGTCGAGCGCACCGTGGTGTTTGAACCCGACGTGCTGCTGCTGCTGGCGCCGGAACCCGAGGCGGTGGAGATTTCGCCTGAAACGCCGATGGTCGAGGTCGTATCGCGCGTCATGTTGACGTAATTGACGCGATAGGTTTTCACATAGGCCACGTCGGGCGAGACGATGATGGTGTTGCCCTCGGTCCGGTAGCGCAGGTTGACCTGTTTCGTCAGGCGTTCAAGGATCGCCGGCAATGTCTCGTTGATGGCGTTGAGACTGACCAGGCCGGTGAGGCCGGGATGGATGTCGATGTTCTGTTTGGTGTCACGGGCCAGCGCCAGCAGCAGTTCTTTCACCGGCACTTCGTGAACCACGACGCTGTAGGTCTGCGGCTTCACCTGTGCTGTGGGCGGGGGCACCAGCGTGGCCACGCGGGAAGGCTGCGGAATGGCGGCGACAGGCTTGGCGACAGCCGGTTGGGCGATGTGTCCGCCGGAAGGCAGCACTTTGGTCTGAAACGGTGCGCAACCGGCGAGCAGCACCACAGCGCAGGCGAGGGCAATGGCCGCGGCCGGATTGGAAGCCCCGGTTCTGCGCAGGCCGCCCTGCTCGGTGGCTTGCCTCTGGTCGGACGACCGTTCGGACATTTTGTACTTACTCCCCTGGATTGCGGATGGTGGTGCGTCTCTGGCGGACATCAACATGCGCTCGTGGTCACGATGCTTTCTGGTCGCGGACTTCCGCTTTGATCCCCTGTACGGTACGCAACAACGGCCGGTAAGCCTTCAGGAATGACGGTAATTTTGCCATTGCTTCGCGGGCTTCACCCCGGCTGTCGAAACTGCCCCAGACCACAGTTAGTGACGGCGTACCTTTAGCTACGGTACGATACACAAAAAGACTATTAATTTCAATGCTGTTGGAGAGGGTTTTGAGATGTTGGTTAAGCTGTTGGTCGTCGCCAGATCCCAGCAACTGGATGGTGTAGGTCTGCGGTTTGGCGCCGGCCAGCCATGCGGTGGTGGCGGCCAGGCGGTTTTCAAGCAGGGCAGCGGTGCTGACGGCCGGCGCCGGAGCGTCGCTTGTCGCAGCGGCGGCGGGGGTAACAGCAGCGGCTGCGGCGCCGGACGGCGTGGTTGCAGGCGCTGCTGCAGCGATTTCATAACTATTTGTTTTTATTGTATTTTTATCGCCAATACTGGCTGCCGGCGCGGGTTCGGGCGGCGGCGTGATCGCAGCCGGCTGGGCGGGGGTGGAGGGGACGTTCTCGTTCGCAACCGGCTGGACCATGGGCGGGCTGATTCCGCCCCATCCGGCATACAGCGCGGCACCGACGGCCATGCCCAGTACCACCAGCACGGCGCCCTGGACGAGGCGCGGATGGGCAGAGGGGGGCAGGTGTTTTTGCGCAAATTCGCTGTCGCGGACGGCAGCGTCGATATGTTTCTGGCGGATGCTGTGGGTATTTTCCGAAAAGGCGGCGAGTAGCGCCTTGTCGGTGATCAGGTTGATGCGCCGGGTCAGCCCGCCGGAGATACGCGCGATTTCGCGGACCATGGCCTCGGTGAACAGGTCAGGGCCGCGATAACCGGCGGCGCGCAGGCGGAACATCAGGTATTCGCGGGTTTCGGCAGCGGTCAAGGGTTCCAGCCGGAAACTGTGGGTGATGCGTTCTTTCAACTGGCGGATATGATTTTCGCGCAGGTTGTCGTCGAGCTCCGGCTGGCCGAACAGCACGATCTGCAGCAGCTTGTCGGACTTGGTTTCGAGATTGGACAGCAGCCGGATTTCCTCCAGCGTGGCAATCGGCATGCCCTGCGATTCCTCGATGAACAGCACCACGCGTTTGCCCTCGGCGTGGCGTTTCAACAGGTGCGCCTGGATCGCGTGCATGACCAGCAGGCGCGGGGCAGTCGGCGTAATCGGCAGATCCAGCTCAAAGGCAATCGCGTGCAGGATTTCCTCCGGTGAAACGCTGGGGTTGGCCAGGTAAATCGTCTCCACCTGCTCGGGCAAGCGGCTCTGCAGCATGCTGCAGAGCATGGTCTTGCCGCTGCCGACTTCCCCCGTGACCTTGACGATGCCTTCGCCCTGGGTGATCGCGTAAATCAGCGCCTCGAGGATCGGGCCGCGGTTGCCGCCGCCGAAAAAGAAATCGGTGTTCGGCGTGATCCTGAACGGCGCCTGCGTCAGTCCGAAGTGTTCGTAATACATGGTTATTTGTCCTCGCCGGTTTCGCCGTGGGATTGCATGCGGCTGTAGAGCGTGGTGCGGTGAACGCCGAGACGTTTCGCCGCCTGCGACAGGTTGCCGTTGGTCAGCGTCAGCGCGGCTTCGACGAAACCGCGTTCCCAGCGCTTGAGCACTTCATCGAGGCTGAAGTCGGGATCGGCTTCGAGTTGCCGGCGGGCAGCGTCGAGCAGCACGCTTTCATCGGACAGCGTTGGCATGCCGGCGCCGCCGGGCATCAGGCTTTCGCGGTCGAGTTCGCCCTGCAGCAGGTCCGGCGTGATGCGGGTGCCGGCGTACTTGGTGCACAGCCTGATTACGATGTTGCGCAGTTCGCGCACGTTGCCCGGGAACGGGTATTCGCGCCACAGGCGCAGCGCCTCGGGGTCGAGTTCGACCGTCTGCGCGCCGATCTGCGCCGCATAAAACTGCCGGTAATGATCCAGCAGCAGCTGTTTGTCTTCGCCGAGGTCGCGCAGCGACGGCACGCCGATGGTGAACACCGACAGCCGGTGATAGAGGTCGGCGCGGAAATGGTTGTGGCGGATTTCGCTGCGCATGTCGCGGTTGGTCGCGGCAACCACGCGCGCGTTCGACACCCGGCCCTGGGTTTCGCCGACGCGCTGGAATTCGCCGTTTTCGAGCACGCGCAGCAGTTTTGCCTGCAGTTCCAGCGGCAATTCACCGATTTCGTCGAGGAACAGCGTCGAGCCGACCGCATCCTCGAAATAACCGGCGCGCGCCGTGACGGCGCCGGTGAAGGCGCCCTTGGCATAACCGAACAGCGTGGGTTCGACCAGTGTCGGCGAAATCGCCGCGCAATTCAGCGCGAGAAAGGGTTTGGCGGCGCGGCGGCTTTGCTTGTGCAGCGCCTGCGCGACCAGTTCCTTGCCGCTGCCGGATTCGCCCTCGATCAGCACCGGGAACGGGGCGTCGGCGAACTGGGCGATCTGCTGGCGCAGTTTTTGCATCGGTGAGCTGTTGCCGAGCAGGCCGGACGCGGTGCTGCCGGCTTCGGCGGTGGTGACGCTGAGGGCCTGCTTCAGCAGCGCTTTCAGTTGAGCGGGTTCCGCCGGCTTGGCGACAAAATCGATGGCGCCCAGCGTGCGCGCGTGGCGGGCGTTGGCTTCGTCGTTCTGGCCGGACAGCACGATGATTTTCATCGTCGGCGCCGCGGCGACGAGTTCGGTAATGAGTTGAAACCCCTCGTCCGGGCGGTGCGGACGCGGCGGCAGGCCGAGGTCGATCAGCGCCAGTTGCGGTGCTGTGTCGCGTTGGCGCAGCAGGGCTTTGGCATGCGGCCGCGATTCTGCGGTGATGACATTGAAATCGCTGCCGAGAACGTAGGCCAGCGTGTCGATGATCGCGGGGTCATCGTCGACAATCAGGAGTTCGGGTTTTGCCGGATCCGCCATGGTTTGTCCAAAAATATTCTAACTCGCTGAAATTATTGGGCATTGTGCCAGATTGCTGATGCCCTTGATACCGCTTGCGGACTGCGGTTCAGGGCCCGGTCGTCGGCAACTCAGTCGCCGGCAATACAGGCGAGATAAGCCTGTTCCAGATCGGCAGTGTGGTGGCGGGTGACGAATTCCGCGGGGGTGCCGGCAAAACGCAGTCGTCCGCGATGCACCACCGCCATGCGGCTGCACATTTCGCCGACGTCGTACAGGGCGTGTGTTGTCATCAGCACGGTGCGCCCGGCGTCGTGCTGGGTTTTAAGTTCATGTTTGAGCAGGGCGCGCGCCTTGGGGTCGAGGCCGCTGGTTGGTTCGTCGAGGATCAGCATGTCCTTGCCGGAGAGCAGGCAGGCGGCGAGACCGAGTTTCTGCGTCATGCCCTTGGAGTAGGCGCGTACCGGTTTGTCGAGGGCATTGTCGTCCAGTTCCAGTGCCGCGAGCATGGCGCGGGCGCGGGTTTCGTCGTAGGGCCTGCGATGCAGTTCGGCCAGGTAGCGCAGGAAGTCGCGGCCGTTCAGGTAGTGGGGCGGCACAAAACGCTCCGGCAGGAAACCCAGCCGGCTGCGCGCGGCGGTCTGGCGGTGCGGGATGCCGAAAATTTCAATGGCGCCGGAGCCGATATCACAGAAATCAAGCGCACACTTGATCAGCGTGGTTTTGCCCGCACCGTTGGCACCAACCAGACCGAAAAATTCGCCGGCGGCGATTTCCAGTGACAAATCCGCCAGCGCAACGGCCTTGCCATAGGATTTTTGCAGGTTGCTGATGCGCAAAGCGGGGGCTGACATGCGGCGTAACTTAGCCGAAAGCGCAGCGGGGGTAAACACCGCGTCGCACCCATGAAGTAATTGTTAACAGGCCCTAACAGGTCCTCGCGTTCTCGTTTAGAATCCACGCTTTATTTCCGGCATCAATCGGCCCTCCGTGCCCTCCGCAAATCTGATTGAAATCAAGGACGTCAATTTTGCCTACGGGCGGCGTCCGATACTCACCGGCATCAACATGACCATCCCGCGCGGCAAGGTCGTGGCGCTGATGGGCATCAGCGGTTCGGGCAAAACCACACTGCTGCGGCTGATCGGCGGCGTGATGAAGCCGTCCTCCGGTGAGGTCTGGGTGGACGGTGTTTGCACCAGCGCGCTGGACCAAGAGGGCATTTACCGGCTGCGCCGCCGCATGGGCATGCTGTTCCAGTTCGGCGCCTTGTTCACCGATCTGTCGGTGTTCGACAACGTGGCATTCCAGATGCGCGAGCACAGCGATTTGCCGGAAAGCATGATCCGCGACCTGGTGATGATGAAGCTGCACGCGGTGGGTTTGCGCGGCGCGCACAAACTGATGCCGGCGGAACTGTCGGGCGGCATGGCACGACGCGTGGCATTGGCACGGGCGATTGCGCTGGATCCGATGCTCATGATGTACGACGAGCCGTTTACCGGGCTGGATCCGATTTCACTGGGCGTGATCGCCAACCTGGTGCGCGAACTGAACGACACGCTGGGCACCACGTCCCTGGTGGTGACGCATGACGTGCAGGAGGCGCTGAATGTGGTGGATTATGTGTATTACCTGTCCGATGGCAAGATGAAAACACACGGCACGCCGGATGCGTTGCGAGCCAACGCGGATCCGCTGGTGCGCCAGTTCGTGCACGGCGACGCCGAGGGGCCGGTGGCCTACCAGTATCCGAGCGGCGATTACGCCAGCGGGCTGAAACTGGGGGCGCGCCGCGACGCAAGTCCTCCTGGGGGGCGCCGTGCCGCATAGAACCCTGCCTTCGATCCGTGGCATCGGTGCCAATGCCATCGACATTGTGCTGCGCCTCGGTTATGCGACGCGTTTCATCGGCCTGACGCTGGCGCATTCCGGCACCTGTTTTGCGCGGCCACGGCTGGTTGTGCGCGAACTGTATTACACCGGGGTGTTGTCACTGATTATCATCCTGGTGTCGGGCATGTTCGTCGGCATGGTGTTGGGTTTGCAGGGCTACCAGACGCTGACCACCTATGGCTCCGAATCGGCACTGGGCGTGCTGGTTGCACTGTCGCTGGTGCGCGAGCTGGGGCCGGTGGTGTCGGCGCTGCTGTTTGCCAGTCGCGCGGGCTCGGCGATGACCGCCGAGATCGGCCTGATGAAAGCGACCGAGCAGTTGTCGGCGATGGAAATGATGGCGGTGGACCCGATTGCGCGCGTGGTGGCGCCGCGGTTCTGGGCCGGCGTGATTTCCATGCCGCTGTTGGCGGCGATGTTCAGCGCGATGGGCGTGTTCGGCGGTTATGTCGTCGGCGTGGTGCTGATCGGCGTCGACGAGGGTTCGTTCTGGTCGCAGATGCAGAGCGCGGTTGACGTGCGCGAGGACATCGTCAACGGTGTGATCAAGAGTTTCGTGTTCGGCGTCGCCATTACCTGGATTGCGCTGTTTGAGGGGTATGACGCGCCGCCGACCGCAGAAGGCGTTTCGGGCGCCACGACGCGCACCGTGGTAACTTCGTCGCTGGCGGTACTGGGGCTGGATTTCATCCTGACCTCCTTAATGTTCAGGGGTATGTAGTTTTAAGAGGTGCTTTATGGAACGATCAATGCTGGATTTATGGGTGGGTCTGTTCGTGGTCGCGGGTATTGCCGCGCTGGTGATCCTCGCGTTCAAGGTCGGCAACATGTCGAGCCTGGGCGGCGGGGAGACCTATCAGATCACCGCCAATTTCGACAACATTGGTGGCTTGAAGCCGCGCGCGCCGATCAAGAGTGCCGGCGTGGTCGTCGGCCGCGTCACCGCGATCAGTTTCAACAACGAACGGTTCACCGCCAAGGTGACTCTGGCGGTCGAGCAGAGCTACAAGTTTCCCAAGGACACCACGGCGTCGATCCTGACCTCCGGCCTGCTCGGTGAACAATATGTCGGACTCGAAGGCGGCGGCGACGACCAGTTGCTGAAGGCCGGCGATAATATCCGCCTGACACAGTCGGCCGTGGTGCTGGAAAAGCTGATCAGCCAGTTCCTGTTTGATAAAGCTGCCGAAGGGGCCCCGGCTGCAAAATAAAGTGCTGAGTGCTGAGCGAAATCGCTAAAAGCAGCAACGCTTAAAGAAGTGCGGATTAATGGAGTGGTTTATGCATAAGTCATTGTTTTTATTTATATTTTCATTTTTTATCGGGGCTACCCATGCGGCCGAAGTAGTGACCGCCGCAACGCCTCCCGATGTGTTGGCACGCAGTGTCACGGATGACGTGGTGGCCGCCCTGCGTAACGACAAGGCCATCCAGGCCGGCGACCAGAAAAAAGCGCGTGAACTGATCGAGAGCAGGATTGCGCCGCATTTCAATTTTGCCGGCATGGCGCAACTGGCGGTGGGCAAAAACTGGAGCAGTGCGAATCCCGAGCAGCGCAAGGTGCTGGTCGCGGAATTCCGTGCGCTGCTGGTGCAGACCTACACCGCGTCGCTGCTGCTCTACAAGGACCAGAAAATCGAATACCGCCCGCTGAAACTCGCATCCGATGACACCGACGTGATGGTGCGTTCGCTGGTGCGCCAATCCGGCGGCGGCGAGCCGGTGCCGGTGGATTACGGCATGGAAAAAACCGGTGCCGGCTGGAAGGTCTACAACGTCAAGATCGGCGGTATCAGCCTGGTCGAGAGTTATCGCAGTACCTTCAACACCGAGATCCAGAAAAACGGCATCGACGGCCTGATCAAGACCCTGCGCGACAAAAACCGCACGCTGACGGCGCAGTCGAGCCAGTGATCGGGTGCGCATGATTGAATCCAATGATTGAGTGCAATGCCGGGCGCTGCGCGCTGAAGGGCGCCGTCAACCTGGAGAACGCGCTGGCCTTGCGTGAGGAAGGTCTGCGCCTGTTCACGGAACAGGAGACCACGCTGGATCTCTCCGGGGTTACTGAAGTCGATTCGGCCGCAGTCAGCCTGCTGTTTGAATGGCGGCGCGCGGCGCTGGCCGCCAGGCGCAGCATTCGTTACGTCAATCTTCCGGACAATCTCAGCAGTCTGGCAAAGCTCTACGGCGTCACGGAAATCGTGAGCGCGGAGTAGCGGCTTGCGGATTCGTCCGCTCCCGCTGCCTGTATCCGGCAATGACCCCTGCCCTCGAAGTTACTGAAGTCACCAAGTGCTACGGTAGTTTGCAGGCGCTGGCGGGCGTCAGCCTGAGCGTGGGGCAGGGCGAATTTTTCGGTCTGCTCGGTCCCAACGGCGCCGGCAAAACCACGCTGATCAGCATCCTTGCCGGGTTGAACCGGCCGAGCAGCGGTACGGCGCGGATCATGGGTCATGACGTCACCGCCGCGTACCGCGAAGCGCGGCGAGCGCTGGGTGTGGTGCCGCAGGAACTGGTGTTTGATCCGTTTTTTACGGTGCGCGAGGCCCTGACCATCCAGTCCGGTTATTTCGGACTGCGCGACAACCGCGCGTGGATCGACGAAATTATCGACAACCTGGATCTCACCAGCAAGGCCGATACCAATATGCGCGCCCTGTCCGGCGGCATGAAGCGGCGCGTGCTGGTGGCGCAGGCGCTGGTGCACAAACCGCCGGTGATCGTGCTCGATGAACCCACGGCCGGGGTCGATGTCGAGCTGCGCCAGGCCCTGTGGCGTTTCATCCGGCGCCTTAACCGCGACGGCCACACCATTGTGCTGACCACGCATTACCTGGAGGAGGCCGAGGCCTTGTGTGGCCGGGTGGCGATGCTGAAACAGGGGCGCATCGTCGCGCTCGACAGGACCGAAAACCTGCTGCGCCTGCATTCCGGCTGTTATGTCGAACTGCGGCTCGGTGGTGCGCTGCCGCAACAACTCGAAACGATGGTGGCGGAACGCCGCGATGACGGTGCGATCCGCCTTGCATTGCCTGAATACGCGGAAGTGGAGCGGGTGATGGCGGCATTGCGCGAGGCGCGGGTCACGGTGCAGGAAATGGAAATCCTGCAGCCCGATCTTGAGGAAGTGTTCGTGCAGATCATGAGGAAATCGTGAGTGAGTCGAGGCAGCACTTGAAGCGAAGCAGAAGGAGTGAAAGAGTGAAGGAGTTTTTTCTGGAGGCGTGCGAGGTTTTTTTCACGCCTTCACTCCTTCACACCTTCACGGCATTTCAATGACCGGTTTCTACACTCTGTTCTACAAAGAATGGCTGCGCTTCTGGAAAGTCAGTGTGCAGACTGTGCTGGCACCGGTATTGACGGCGCTGCTCTACCTGCTGGTGTTCGGCCATGCACTGCGCGGCCGCGTCGAGATATTCCCCGGTGTGGATTACACGACCTTCCTGATCCCGGGGCTGGCGATGATGTCGGTGCTGCAGAATTCCTTCGCCAATGCTTCATCCAGCCTGATGCAGTCGAAAATGACCGGCAACATCGTGTTTGTGCTGCTGCCGCCGCTGTCGCATCGCGAGTTTTTCCTGGCCTACCTGCTGGCGGCGATTGCGCGCGGTGTCATCGTCGGCGCCGGTGTGTTGTTCGCGTCGATCTGGTTCATCGACCTGCCGCTTGCGCATCCGCTGTGGGTGCTGCTGTTCGGCGTCGCCGGCAGCGCGGCGATGGCCGCTTTGGGCATCGTCGCCGGCATCTACTCTGACAAGATCGACCAGTTGGCGGCCTTCACCAATTTCATCATCCTGCCGCTGACCTTCCTGTCCGGGGTGTTTTATTCCATCCAGTCGCTGCCGGCATTCTGGCAGGCGGCGTCCCACCTGAACCCGGTGTTCTACATGATCGACGGTTTTCGTTACGGCTTTTTCGGTACTTCTGACACCTCGCCGTGGCTGAGCCTGGGGATTGTCGGCGGCAGTTTTATCGCCTTATCATGGCTGACGCTGACGCTGCTGAAATCGGGCTATAAATTAAGGCACTGAGTGCGAAACTAAACAAGGCAATCAAAAATGGTTACTCCAGATAGCATCAAACAATCCATCCTCACCGGCCTCGACTGCCAGCATGTTGAAGTCGCGGGCGACGGCCATCACTGGGAAGCGGTGATCGTCAGCACAGCCTTCGCCGGCAAGAGCAAGGTGCAGCAGCATCAGTTGGTGTACAAAGCGCTGGGCGACCGCATGCGCGAGGAAATCCACGCGCTGTCGATGAAGACTCTGACGCCCGAGCAATGGCAG
>JBBQAO010000087.1:0-14878 GCA_038316355.1 Burkholderiales bacterium | reverse complement strand
GAACGCACCCAGGTGCTGGCGGCGATGTCGCATGACCTGAAAACGCCGATCACGCGGCTGCGGCTGCGTGCCGAACTGCTGGAAGATGCAGAATTGCGCGCCAAGTTCGGCAACGACCTGCAGGAAATGGAAACGATGGTGCTGTCCGCGCTGGATTTCCTGCGCGGCATGGACAACGGCGAGCCGGTGCAGCCGGTCGATGTCATGGCCTTGCTCGAAAGCCTGCAGGTCGATTTGCGCGAAACTGGCGGCATGGTGAGCATCGAAGGCTGCGCGGGAGGCCCCTATTCCGGCCGACCGCAGGCGCTGAAGCGTTGCCTGACGAATCTGTTGGAGAATGCGATCAAATACGGCAAGACCGCGCGCGTGGTGATTGATGACGGCGTTGAGTCGCTGCAGATCAGTATTCTCGACGAAGGGCCGGGCCTGCCGCAGGAGCAACTGGAAAAAGTGTTCGAGCCGTTTTATCGCGTCGAAGGCTCACGCAACCGCGACACCGGCGGTACAGGGCTGGGACTGGCGATCGCGAAGAATGCGGTGGAGTTGCATGGCGGGCGGATTACATTGCGCAATCGGGCGGCGGGTGGCTTGGTGGCGGTGTTGACACTGCCGCGGCGCAGCTCATCGGCAACCATAAAATAATAATATAAACAATAACTTATAGCATGCCCTGAGCGCAGGCCGGCGAACCATCATCGAACGGTGTGTTGATGCCGGTGCATGGCATGATTTCTTTTCTGCACCGCGGTCGTTACGCGCGGATTTCATGGTTCCGGAACTGACGCTGATGGCAACCTTCGCCCAAAGAACCATGGCTTTGCCCGCCGATCTCTTGTGCGATGTCGAAACCGTGGCGCGGGCAGAAACCAAAACTCTGAGCCCCGGCATTCAGGATGCGCTGTGCCAGGCGCGCGACAAGGGCATCCTGCACAAGTCTTCCCGCGATGCCGGGGAACTCGTGCGCGTGGGGTGTTTCTTTCCGGGATCGGCGTACTGGTCTGCTGGAGTGAGCTGAGATATGCCCGTTTGAAGTGATACGCTGTCAGAGCAATTTATGCTCCGCGCGGGCACGCTGCGGTTTCCGCGCCCGGGCTACAGCACCACCGGTTTGTCGGGCAATTCATTCTGCCCCGCAGCAGCAGCGGGGAAATGCGTTTGCAGATGCCGTGTCACCGCCTGGATGCCGCTGAGCACGCCGGCTGCGTAATTTTCCTGCCTGAAAGCCTCCTCCATCGTGCGGCAGATCTGCTCCCATTCCTGCGCGCCCACCTTGGCATCAATTCCGCGGTCGGCAACGATTTCCACATCGCGGTCGGCGAGCAACAGATAAATCAGCACGCCGTTATTGTGTTCGGTATCCCAGACCCGCAGTTGTGAAAAAATATCGATGGCGCGCGCTCTGGCGGATTGCCCCTGCAGCAGCAGTCCGCTGTCGAGAGCGCCTTCGACAGCGAAACGGATTTCTCCGCTGTGTGCCGTTTCGCTGGTCTTGACGGCGTTCTGGATCGAAGTCAGGGCCTCGCGGGTGAAAGCGCGATTGACCTGCCAATGGGTCATCAGCAAATGCCTTGCCATGCGTTTGAGGTTCATGGTCACCACCGTCCCGAAGCACCGCCGCCACCAAAGCCGCCGCCACCACCGCCGAAACCGCCACCACCACCACCACGACCGAAACCGCCGTAATGGCCGCCGATGCCGCGCCCGCCCATGCCGCCGCCGAGCAAGGTAAACAACAGCGCGATCACGCCTGCGACCATGCCGATGGATATCGCGCCGGCAAGAAACCCGGCGCCGATGCCCACGGCACCGCCCGTTGCGAGCGCGCCGGGAAAGCGGCCGAGCAAGGAACGCAATACTCCGCCCAGGACCAGCGTCAGCACCAGCAGGATCGGCAGCAGTTGCTGCAGGTCTGAGGTTTTGCCGGAAGGTCTTGCCCCGGCTGCCGGCAACGACTCGCCATCGACGATGCGGATGATCTGGTCGACCCCGGCGCTGATGCCGCCATGGAAATCCCCCTGCTGGAAGCGTGGCACGATGATCTCGCTGATGATGCGTTTGCTGGTCGCGTCGCTGAGTGCGCCTTCGAGGCCGTAACCCACCTCGATGCGCAGCGCCCGGTCATCCTTGGCGACGACCAGAATGGCGCCGTCATCCACTTTTTTGCGTCCAAGTTTCCATTGCTCGGCGACGCGCAGGGCATATTGCTCGATGGTTTCCGGCGCGGTGGTCGGAACAATGAGTACCGCGATCTGGCTGCCTTTCCGGGTTTCAAACGCCTGCAGGGTCTGTTCCAGGGCAGCTTTCTGTCCGGGGTTGAGCGTAGCCGTCTGGTCGGTGACGCGCGCAGTCAGGGGCGGCACCGCAACCGCTGCGCCGGCCGCTGAAAACCAGCACAGCGTGAGCGCCAGCAGCAGTGCTCTGGTCGCGCCCGGTGTTATCACTTGGCGGTTCCCGGCGCCTCACCCTGGGGTTTGGCCGGCGCTGTGCCGAAATCCACCGTGGGCGGCCTGGCGATTTCCTTTTCGTTTTCAACGGTGAATGTCGGCTTCACCTTGTGTCCGAACAGCATCGCGGTCAGGTTGGAGGGGAAGGAGCGCACGGTCACGTTGTATTCCTGCACCGACTTGATATAACGGTTGCGCGCGACGGTGATGCGGTTCTCGGTGCCTTCAAGCTGTGCCTGCAGGTCGCGGAAATTGGCGTCGGACTTCAACTGCGGATAGTTCTCCGATACCACCAGCAGCCTCGACAGCGCGCCGGACAACTCACCCTGTGCCGCCTGGAATTTGCCAAATGCCTCGGGATTGTTGATGAGCTCCGGGGTGGCCTGGATGCTGCCCACTCTGGCGCGGGCGTTGGTGACCCCCAGCAACACCTCTTTTTCCTGGGCAGCGAAACCCTTGACGGTATTCACCAGGTTGGGAATCAGGTCGGCACGGCGTTGATACTGATTGACGACTTCAGCCCAACTCGCCTTGATCTGTTCATCACCGGATTGCAGGGTGTTATAGCCGCAGCCGGAAAGGCTCAACACGAGCAGTGCTGTCAGGGCTGTCAATAATTTACGCATGGGTTTTCTCCACAGTTTGGCATCGATGATCTGGCCGCTTGTGCGGTTTGGTGCTGATTGCGCAGAGTCTGGCACAGACCGGCTGGACGCTATATCGCGGCCGATAACTATTCCGTGCGTCAGGGCACATAGCCGATTTTGACCGGGATTGACCGCAGCGGCGCGTTCGCCCTTCGGTTTGATCAGGACAGGTTTTTTCAGGTCTACGCTGGCTGTCCAATGCCTGCGGCGCGCAGAGCGGCTTCATCAGGCCCTCTGCCGGCGCAGCAATCGGCGAGTTTTCCGTTGACTGCCACCGCAGGAATGCTGCGAACGCCGTAGCGCTGTGCCTTTTTTGCCACGTCGGGCTTGTGCATATCGAGGATCTCGACTTCGCAGGACGGACAGGCGATGCGGTTGATCAGAGCGACGGTGTCGTCGCACACAGTGCATCCTGCGCTGAACACTTCGATTTTGCGGATTGCGGTCATGATGTTTTCCTTAATGCGCCTTGACTTGCGGGTTGCTGCCGCCGGGGACGCAGGCCGGACAGGCTGGCATGGTGATGGAGCGGGAGCGGTTGCTGATTAATATCGCGACGATCAGCAGCACAACACCGCCTGTAGTCAGCCAGTTATTCTCGAAATAAAATTTTCCACCCAACACGACTGTTGATGCGGCTAGGCCGAGCAGCAGCGCGGCGATACTGCCGCTGCGTCGTGCCTGCAGGGCCAGAACGCCCAGCGCGATGGTGAGGAATGTCGCCGTCAGCGGCAACAGCCAGGGCGTGTAGTCGACGAATTCCAGGCCCAGCGCGCCGAGCAGCGCTGCATAGGCCGGGAAGCACAGCGGGCAGACCAGTTTGGGCAGGAATGCCAGGCCGAGCGCCGGGGAAGCGGCGGCGAGCGTCTGCCAGCGGGTTTTTTTGAGGGGATCGACAGGCGCCGCTTTCAGCATTGCGGCGCAGACGGTCTCCACCGGCGGAACGGTGCTCAGCCCGCCTTCAGCGTTGCTGTAGACACGACAGGCGCCGGATCCCGATACGCTGTCTGTCGCGGCAACATCCTTACCGTCGACTAATATGGTGGGCGAACCATAGGGCTTCGTGTAGGCGGGGCTGCCGGGTGCGGAGCGCTCCCATTCCAGCCAGCGTGCCGAGACGCCGGTGCGGGTGAAGGCCCTGATCAGCAGCGTGCGCGCCTGCGCCACGTTCGGGCAATCGGCATCGTAGACCAGTTCAACAGTCATTGTGGCTCTCTCGTATCCAGTGATTCGAGTATCGGACATTCGCTGGTCGGGCCTTTGCCGCGGCAGGCGGCAGCCAGCCGGGTCAGCGCGTCACGGATTTTCTCAAGGTCGGCAATTTTTCTGTCGACAGCAGAGATTTTTTCCCTTGCGCGCTGCCGGATGTCGGCGCAGGTGGTGCCGGCCTGCATGCGCAGCGACAGCAATTCGCGGATTTCGTCGAGCGAGAATCCCAGGAGTTGTGCCTGCTTGATGAAATTCAGCCGGCGCAGCGCATCGCCGGCGTAGATGCGGTAGCCGGCGCGGGTACGTGGCGCGTCCGGCAGCAATCCGCGCTTTTCGTAGTAGCGGATGGTTGCGATATTGACACCGCCGCAACTGGCCAGTTGGCCGCGGGTCAGCAGTTCCGGATGGCTCACGATGATCTCCTTGATGAAAGCACTCTAAACCCTGAACCTGAGTGCAGGGTCAAGCGACAATTCATGCTTTTATTCATTCCGGCCCTGATGCGGGCCTTTTCCGTCGTCGCATCAGAAACCACGCCGCCGGGATCACCAGCATCGACAGCAGCGGCGCGGTGATCATGCCGCCGACCATGGGTGCGGCGATGCGCTGCATGACTTCGGCGCCGGTGCCGCTGGACCACATGATCGGCAGCAGGCCGGCGAGGATGACCGCCACGGTCATCGCCTTGGGCCGCACCCGCAGCACCGCGCCCTCGGTAATGGCGTCCATCACCAATTGCACGTTCAATGGCGCGCCGGCGGCGATGCGTTTGTCGAGTGCCTGGCGCAGGTAGAGCAACATGATGACGCCGAATTCGGCGGCGACGCCGGCGAGCGCGATGAAGCCCACTGCAGAAGCCACCGACATGTTGTAGCCGAGCAGCCACATCAGCCACAGTCCGCCGATCAATGCGAACGGGACGGTGACCATGATCAGCAGGGCTTCATCGATGCGGCGGAATGTCATGTAGAACAGCACGAAGATGATCAGCAGCGTGAACGGAATGACAAGCGTGAGGCGTTTTTTCGCGCGTTCCAGATATTCAAACTGTCCGGACCACGCCACCGAATATCCCGCGGGCAGCCTGACCTGTTCGCGCACCATGCGCTGCGCGTCGCTGACGACCGACTGCAGGTCGCGACCGCGGATGTCGACATAGACCCAGCCGGAGAGCCGGGCGTTCTCGCTTTTGAGCATCGGCGGGCCGTCGATGATGGCAAGCTGCGCCAGCGTGCCCAGAGTGATCTGCGCGCCGCGCTCGGTGACGATAGGCAGGTTGCGCATTTTTTCCACCGAGTCACGCAGTTCGCGGGGATAACGCACATTGATCGGAAAGCGCTGCAGGCCTTCGACGGTCTCGGCGATGTTTTCGCCGCCGATGGCGGCGGACACGATGTCCTGCACATCGCTGATGTTCATGCCGTAGCGCGCAGCCGCCAGACGGTCGATCTTGATGTCGATATAACGGCCGCCGGTCAAACGTTCGGCGAGCGCGGAGGTGACACCGGGCACGTCCTTTACCGCGCGCTCGATGTCCTGCGCCACGCGTTCGATCTGCGCCAGGTCGGGGCCGGAGACCTTGATGCCGAGCGGACTCTTGACGCCGGTGGCGAGCATGTCGATGCGATTGCGGATCGGCGGCACCCAGATGTTGGTGAGCCCCGGTACTTTCACCGTGCGATCGAGTTCCTCGATCAGTTTTTCCTGGGTCATGCCGGGGCGCCATTCGCTTTTCGGTTTGAACTGAATGGTGGTTTCGACCATTTCCAATGGCGCAGGATCGGTGGCGGTTTCGGCGCGGCCGACTTTGCCGAACACGCGCGCGACCTCCGGTACGTTCTTGATCAGGCGGTCGGTGAGCTGCAGGATTTCCGCGGCCTTGCCCGCCGACAGCCCGGGCAGGGCGGTCGGCATGTAGAGCAGATCGCCTTCGTCAAGTGGCGGCATGAATTCGCCGCCGAGTCGCGCGGCGGGGAAAATGCTGACCGCGAGCAGGAGCGCGGCGACGACCAGCGTGCTGCGCGGAAAGCGCAACACCGCGGCCAGCAGCGGTCTATAGAGGGATATCAATAACCTATTGATTATATTGGTATTTTCATCAGGTATCCGGCCGCGGATCCAATAGCCCATCATCACCGGCACCAGCGTCACCGACAATGCGGCGGCTGCCGCCATCGCGTAGGTCTTGGTGAATGCGAGCGGCGAGAACAAACGGCCTTCCTGCGCTTCCAGCGCAAATACCGGGATGAAGGACAACGTGATGATCAGCAGGCAGAAGAACAAGGCGGGACCGACTTCGGTGGCAGCATTGCCGATCAACTGCCAGCGTTCGTTTTCCTGCAAAGACTGCCCGGGATGCGCGTGATTCCATGCCTCCAGATGTTTGTGCGCGTTCTCGATCATCACCACCGCGGCATCGACCATGGCGCCGATGGCAATTGCGATGCCGCCGAGCGACATGATGTTGGCGTTGACGCCCTGATATCGCATGACGATGAAGGCGATCAGGATGCCCAGTGGCAGCGTGATGATGGCGACGAGGCTGGAACGCAGGTGAAACAGGAATACGAAACACACTAACGCGACCACGATGAATTCTTCGACCAGTTTGTCGCGCAGATGGGAAACGGCGCGCTCGATCAGGTCCGAGCGGTCATAGGTCGGCACGATTTCCACGCCCGGCGGCAGGCCCGGCTTCAGCGATTCAATCTTGGCTTTGACCGCAGCGATGGTTTCCAGCGCGTTTTTGCCCTGACGCATGACGATGATGCCGCCCACGGTTTCGCCTTCACCGTCGAGTTCGGCAATGCCGCGCCGCAGTTCGGGGCCGATCTGGATGCGCGCGACATCTTTCAGCAGTACCGGCGTGCCGCCATCACCGAGCGTGATGGGTATCGCGCGGAAGTCGTCCAGTGATTTCAGGTAGCCGCGGGCGCGTACCATGTATTCGGCTTCACCCAGTTCCAGCACCGCACCACCGGCCTCCTGATTGGCATTGCGTACCGCCTGGATGACGCGGCTGACCGGAATGGAATAGGCGCGCAGCCGGTCCGGATCGAGCACGATCTGGTACTGCCGCACCATGCCGCCGACCGAGGCGACTTCGGCGACGTTGGGCACTGATTTCAATTCATATTTGAGGAACCAGTCCTGCAATGCGCGCAATTGCGACAGGTCATTGCGTCCGCTGCGATCGACCAGCGCGTATTCATAAATCCAGCCGACGCCCGTGGCGTCCGGGCCCAGCGCAGGTTTGGCCTGCGCCGGTAGCCGACTCTGCACCTGATTGAGGTATTCGAGCACGCGCGAACGCGCCCAGTAGAGATCGGTGCCGTCCTCGAACAGCACGTAGACAAAGGAATCGCCGAAGAAGGAATAGCCGCGCACGGTTTTTGCACCCGGCACCGACAGCATGGTGGTGGTCAGCGGGTAAGTGACCTGGTCCTCGACGATCTGCGGCGCCTGTCCCGGGTAAGTGGTGCGGATGATGACCTGCACGTCGGACAGATCCGGAATCGCATCGAGCGGGGTCTTGATCATGGCCCACACGCCCCACGCCGCGACCATGAAGGTCGCGAGCAGCACCAGGAAGCGATTGCTGATGGACCAGCGGATCAGGCGCGCGATCATGGCTTGCTCCCGCCGGAATCAGGCTGGATGCGGGTGATGATGTAATTGCCGTCCTTGTCCGGCTCGCCGCGCATTTCAAAATTGATCCGGTCGCCGGGCTTCAACCCCTGCAGCAGTTTTTTGTCCTCGACGCGAAAACCCATGGTCATCTCCGGCCAGTTCAGCGATGGAATGGGGCCGTGACTCAGGTCGATTTTTCCGCTGGCGGCGTCCACAGCATTGATTTTGGCGTTGCCGACATGACCGCCGCCGGGCGGATCGTTCTTTGCGCCGTTTTTATCGTTGTCGAGCACGCTTTCCAGTCGGCCCAGCGTGCTTTTCAGGCTGGCTTCGGAATCGATCAGGAACTGTCCGGAAGCAACCACGCGCTGGCCGCTCTTGAGGCCTTTGCGGATTTCAGTCATGCCGCCGCTGTCGCGACCGGTTTCGATATCGACTGGACGGAATTTGCCGTCGCCCTCGGCGACGATGACCACTGCGCGCGTGCCGGTATGGATCACCGCCTCAGACGGCACCATCAGTGCCGGTTTGTCGGTGCCGCCGAAGGCCAGCGTGGCAAACATGCCCGGTTTCAATCGCCCACCGGGGTTGGCGAGCACGATGCGCGCTTTGATGGTGCGTGTGGTGGCATTGACGTCCGGCAGCAGCACGGCGACCTTGCCCTTGAAAGTCTGCTCGGGATAGGCCACGGTGCGGGCTTCAACCAAGGCACCGGGTTTGACCAGCGCGGCATCGGTTTCCGGCACCTCGGCATTCACCCACACCGAGCCGAGGTTGACCAGTTTGAACAGCGTGAGGCCGGAGGTGACCGCCATGCCGTCGCGCGCGCCGAGTTCCCACACCAGCCCGTCGTCGGGTGCGAACAGCGTGACCCGTGCATCAGCCTTGCCTGATTGTTCAATGCGCTTGATCTGCGCCTCGCTGATGCCGAGCAACGACAATCGCGCGCGCGCCGCCTGTGCCAGATCGCTGGCGCCGCTTTGCGCGCTGTGTTTAAGCGCGAGATATTCTTCCTGTGCCGCCAGCCATTCCGGTGCGTAAATTTCGACCAGCGGCTGACCGCGTGATACTGGATCGTATTGCGCACGCACATGCAGCTTCTCGATGTAACCGCTGACGCGCGACTGCACGGTGTAAATCGAGCGCTCGTCAATGGCGACCGTGCCGACCGTGCCCAGACCCGTCTGCATGCGGCCTTCGCGGACTTCGACGGTACGGATGCCGAGATTTTGCACCGTGCGCGAACTGATGGTTACTTTACCTTCATCGGCGCCGGCGTCGGCATAGACCGGCACCAGTTGCATGTCCATGAACGGCGACGGACCCGGCTTGTCGAATTTGGGGCCGGGGACCATCGGGTCATGCCAGTAGAGTGGCTTGCGCTCGCCTGCCGCTTCGGTTTTTCCACCGTCGGCCGGCGAACCAGGCTGCAGATCACCCGTCGTCGCTTGTTGCGATGCGGTCACACCGGGCATGCGCTGCATCGCGTACCAGTAACCGCCGCCGATGCCGGCGCCGGCGAGGGCGAGTCCGCCTGCTATCAATAACACGGTGTTGCGTTTCATGGCTGGTTCTCCTGCGGCAGGAAATAGAGTAATTGCGCGTAAGCGCGCCCCTGTTCGGCGGCGAGCTGCAGTTGCTGCAGGCGGAGTTCGATTACGCCGCGGCGCGCTTCGAGTGCGGCAGCGAGCGGCGCCTGTCCGCCGCGGTAGGCGGCGAGCGCCAGTTGCGCGCGCTCGCGGGCGAGGGGCAGCAGGCTGTCGTCGAAGCGTTGCAGTCGTGCGCTTGCCGCCTCCCAGTCCGCCCGGGTCGCGTTCGCTTCCGCCAGATGCTGGCGCAGCGCATCTTCCTTCAGGGCGCGCGCCTGTTCCACCAGCGCCATTTTCGCGGCGACACTGCGGTCCTGGCGGTTTGTCTGGAACAGCGGCAGGTCGATCGATATCTGCACCGAGAGCATGTTGGAAAACTGCGGCCCGCGCTGCGCATAAGCCACTTCGAGGCCCCAGTCCGGTTTGTTCGCAGCCCGGGCAAGCGCGGCGTCGTTGTGCGCGATATCAATCTGCCGCTCCAGTGTCTGCAGATGCGGATGGTTTTCTGCATGCGTCGCGAGCTCGCGGTGCTGCGCCGGGAGCAGGCGGCTTGGCAGTGCGGCCAGCGGGCGCGCGCTTTCCGCACCCAGCCAGCGCGACAGCAGCGCGGCGGCGCGTGCCGCCTGTCGCCGGTATTCGGCGCGGCGGTCGAGCAGTGATTGCAGATTGACCTGCAGCGCAAGCAGATCCGCGGGCTGAGTCTTGCCCGCGCGCAGACCCGCCTGCAGGGTTTCGCGTTGCAGATCGGTTTCGGCGTATTGCTCGTCGACGACTGCCGCCATGCGTTCGGCAAAATAACGTTCGATCCACAACTGCGCGACATCACGCCGCAGCGTTGCTCTTGCATCGCCGAGCATCGCCTGTTCCCGCGCCAGTTCCTGTTCGGCGCGCCGGCCCCTGATCTCGCGCTTGTCGCTGCGCACGAACTCCTGCATCACGCCGATTTTGCGCATGGTCATGAAATCGCGCGTCAGGCTGTAGCGGTCGGGGCCGTCCGCCGGCAGATTGTCGATACCGAATTTGAGCTTGGGATCGGGCAGTTCGCGGGCAGAAGCCGTCGTTTCTTCAGCGGCGGAAATCGCCGAGCGTTGCGCCGCGAGCAGGGATGATTCGCGGTCGGCGATGCTCAGCGCTTCAGTGAGGCTGAGGGGTGTTGCCGCGGCAGGCTGCCCCGGTAGCAATAGCGGTAGCAAAAGTATTGCTGATATAAAGAAACGAGTGTGCATAAATCCTCCACGTAACAATGTCCGACAGCCACGTATCGTCAGCCGCAAGGCGGCTGACCTCAAAACATTGCGCGAAGGATCAGATCAGGAAACGCCGGAGCCGCACGATGAGCGGCGGGAATGGGGCGTGGGCGAGATGGTGGTGCCGGACATCGATTGCAGAGGGTGCAATCACGGGTTGAGCGAAGAAGTAATGGGGCGCAGTTGCGGCAACGGCCGTCCATGCGATATCGGGTTGTCCGGTGGCGTTGCTGCCCGATTCGCAATGTTTCAGGCATAGCGCCGTGATGGTAGTACCGGCTCTATGCTCGCAATCCGGCATCGCGGCCGCAGCCAGGGCCAGGTCCTGCAGGCTGGTCGGGCAGGCATAGGCCGCGACGGACTGTTGCGCCAGCAGCATCAAGCCGAGGGTGCAGGCCGTCAGCCACCGCCGCAGATAGAGGGGGAAACGCATGCGAGGATGTTACGGTTGCCGGTGCGCAGACACAAGCCGGTTTCCTGATTTAAAAACCCCGCAGCCATTGAACCTTCGGTGCCGGGTTTCAGCGCCACGCTGGTCGTGATTCCCTGACAGTAATGGGTGTCGGGGATGCCGATGGCGGCCGTTTGCAGAGCGTCGGAGTGTTTGTCGATTTTGTGCGGCGCGATGTTTTTGTTGCTCTGATGCAATCGGTGGTCATGCTCGATTAAGTATAAAAACATAATAAAAACAATTGGTTATGTGATCATGGCGGATCGCCTCGTAAACCGGTGCTGACCGCTGATGCAGGCTTGTGTGGGATGGAGACGCGGGATGATTTATTCACCCCGTAGCTGTCGCATATCGATTTCACGGAACCGAGAACCATGACCACTGCCATCAAAAAAACCATTTCGCTGCCTGCCGATCTGGCACGGGATGCCGAAGCCACGGCACGGGCGGAAGGCAAAACCCTGAGCGCCGTCATTCAGGACGCATTGCGCCAGGCGCGCGTCGAGCGGCGACGGCAGGAAGTGCGTGACATGCAGGGTTACTGGAGTCGCAAGGCGCGTGACAAGGGCATCCTCACCGAAGCCGATCTCGATCGTTATTTGCGCGATTGAAGGTCGTTTTCGACACCAACATTCTGGTCTCGGCGCTGGTTTTTTCCGGAGGCCGGGGCGAGGCGGCGCTGGAGCGTATCGTCGCTGCGCGCGACCAGTTGGTCATCTCGCAGCCGATCATCGATGAACTGCTGGGCATCCTGAGCCGCAAGTTTTCCCGCGATGCTGGGGAATTGGCGCACGTGGCCGTGTTTCTTTCTGAGGTCGGTGCGCTGGTCAAACCACGGCAGCGGTTACAGGTTGTTGCTGATGAACCGGAAAATCGAATTCTTGAATGTGCCGTGGCCGGTCATGCCGATGCCATTGTGACCGGCGACAAGGCGCTGCCGGATGTGAGTGAACATGAAGGGGTGAAGATCATCAGCTTGCGTGCTTACCTGGCAGGATGAGACGAGATATGCCTGTTCGACGTGATCCGGTGTTCGGGAATTTATGCTTCACCTGGGCACGCTGCGCTTTGCCCACCCTGCGCTCGCTGCGTCACGTTAGAGCCTAGCTACTTCCAATTGAGGTATCAAAACCAGACACTGCGCGATAAAGCTGCGCCAGTGACTTCCACGTTAGTCCTCTGGAGAGCGTAGAGTGGGCAAAGCGCAGTGTGCCCACCGTCCTGACGAGTAAACGTCAGCCTTCCAGCAGCTTCAGCCGCTGCACCTTCCCCGAAGGTCCTTTCGGCAGTTCGGTCACAAACTTGATGATCTTTGGTGTCTTGAATTTGCCGAGTTCCTGCTCGGAAAACTTGGCCAGTGCCTTCACTGAACATTCCATGCCGGGCTTCAATATCACGCAGGCCATGATTTCCTGGCCGTAGTTGGCGTCTGGAATGCCGACCGCCGCCGCTTCGAGCACGGCAGGGTGTTTCAGCAGTGCTTCGTCGATTTCGCGCGGCGCGATGTTTTCGCCGCCCTTGATGATCAGTTCCTTGATGCGGCCGGTGACGAAGACAAAACCGTCTCGGTCCATGTATCCGAGGTCGCCGCTGTGCAGCCAACCGTCGGGCTCCAGCGTCTTCGCGGTGTTCTCCGGATCCTTGTAATAACAGGTCATCACGTTGTCGCCGCGCAGCATCAGTTCGCCGGGCGTGCCGCGCGGCTGTTCTGCGCCGGTCGCTGGATCGATGACTTTGGCCTCGTTGCCGAAGGCCTTGCCGGGGCTGCCGATCTTGCGTTTGGCGCGGTCGTACGGGTTGGTGAAGCAGGGTGCGTTGGTTTCGGTCATGCCGAAGGTTTCGATGATACCGATGTGGAATTTTTCTTCGAAGGCGCGGTGTAGTTCCGGCGGCAGCGGTGCGGAGGCCGAGCGGCAGAATTTGACGCGCGAAATATCGTAGCCGCGGTCGCGCGGGTCGGGGCCATTGAGCAGGTAGCTGATCATGGTCGGCACCACGTTGATCCAGGTGCAGTGGTGGCGCGTGACCAGTTCCCAGTAATTGCTGACGCTGAAACGCTGCGGCATCACCACGCTGCCGCCATGCACCAGCGGCGCGACTGCAGTCACGATCTGGCCGTTGATGTGATACAGCGGCATCGCGCACAGCACGCGGTCTTTCGCAGTGAGTTCATGCGCGGCGCTGGTGTATACGCCGCCGGCGATCACGCTGCGGTGGGACAGCACGCAGCCTTTGGGTTTTCCGGTGGTGCCCGAGGTATACATCAGCAGCGCGTCGTCGGCCTCGGTGATTTCGGGTAAATCGACATCGGGCAACGCTTCGTGCTCGAATATTTCAATGACGTCGGAGTTGATCACTATGACTTTGATGTCGCGCCGGATACCGACGAGTGCGGTATTGAGACGCTCAACAAATTCCTCGCTGGTAAAAACGACTTTGGTGTCGGAATGATCCAGCACGTATGCGAGTTGTGCAGGCTGCGCCAGCAGGTTCAGCGGCGCGACCATGAAGCCCGAATACATCGCGCCGATCAGCAGTCGCGCGGTCTGGTAGCTGTTGTGCAGCATCAGCGCGACCTTGTCGCCCTTGTGGAGTCCGAGGCCCAGCAGGTGGCGGCCTAGATCGCGCGAGTCACGCTGCAGTTGCGCGTAACTCATGATTGCGCCAATCTCCGGCGCGATCAGCCATGTCGCGGCGGGCTGCTCTGTGGCACGTTTGTCAACGATGTGGCGGATGGTGCGCATTGGTAACTGTTGCTAATGGTTGGAGCGGGATCAGGCGCCCGTTTTCTGCGCGACGATGGTTGCGAAGGCTTTGGTGGTGCCTTCGGGGCCGGCGAAATTGTCGTGTGCGAAGTGCAGGATATTCCAGTCCGCAAACATGTCCCGCAATTCGTCTTTGCCGAACAGATGGTAATGGCCCGGTTCGAACATGCCCGTGTAGGTGGTGCCTTCGATCAGCGTGTTGACGATGGCCGTACCGTCAGGGGCGATGTGGGTCTGGATCTGGTGCAGCAAGCCGAGTGCTTGTTCTCGTGGGAAGAACATCAGCAGGCCGATGCTGACGATGGTGTCAAATTGTTCCGGGATTGCGTAACTGCCGATGTCAGTGCATTGCGCGTCGATGCGCAACTGTTCTGCCGTCGCGACCTCGCGGATACGCGTGATCGCGGTTGCGCTGGCATCAACAGCTGTCACCCTCAGTCCGCGGCGTGCAGCCGTGATAGTCAGGTTACCCAGCCCGCAACCGATATCGAGCACGTGCCCATGGACGAAGGGCAGGCACGTCGTCTCGAACGGGTTCAGCGCGAAATCACCAGCGGCAACCTGCTTGCGGAATTGGGTATCGAAAAAATCGATGCTTTTGTTGGCGTTCACGGTGCGGCGACTGTGCGATGTGGCGTCACACGCCGTGTTTTTTGCGGTAGTCGTCAAAGATGTCGTTGACGGTGGGTTCGCGTGGCGGGATTGTGCGCACGATACGCGTGGTGTTCATGAAGTGCCGGTAATTCAGGTTCTCGGAAAAGCTGTTGCCGCCCCAGGTGCCGCAGCCCATGGTCAATGAGAACGGCAGGCCGTTGTCGAAGCTGCCGCCGTTGGCGATGGCGTGGGCCTGGTTGACGATCACCCGGCACACCGTCATATCCATCCCAAGTATTTGA
>JBBQAO010000009.1:0-77237 GCA_038316355.1 Burkholderiales bacterium | reverse complement strand
GGGTGGTCTCGATGGCGCTCGGCCGCAAAGTGACGCCGGAGGAACTCGGCGGATGGCAGGTGCTGGCCGAACATTCCGGCTTTGCTGACAGGGTGGTGGACACCGACGAACAGGTCGCCGACACGGTCAAGCGGTTCCTGTCCTACCTGCCCACCAACAATCGCGAAGCGCCGCCGGTCGCCGAGGTGCCCCCCGGATCCGACGAGGCCGCCAAAGGCATGCTTGAGCTCATCCCGGAGTCCGCGACGCAGGTCTACGACGTGCGCAAGATCATCGGCGCCTTTGTAGACAAGGACAGTCTCTTCGAGATCAAGGACCGCTTCGGGCGCAGCATCACCACGGGGCTCGCCCGTCTCAACGGCCGCACCATCGGCATCGTCGCCAACAACCCGCTGTTCAAGGGCGGCGCAATGGACGCCGACGCCTGCTGCAAGGCGACGGACTTCATCGTGCTGTGCGACTCGTTCAACATTCCGCTGGTGTTCCTGCACGACCAGCCCGGTTTCCTGATCGGGCCTGACTCTGAAAAAAGAGGCGTCATCGGCAAAGTGATCAACTGGATGAACGCCATGCTGCAGGTCACCGTGCCACGCATCAGCCTAATCCTGCGCAAAAGCTACGGCCGCGGCTTCATCAACATGGGCGGCGCCGGCACCTCCGACGAGATCTCGGCATGGTGGACCGCGGAGGTGAGCTTCATGAACCCCCGCACTGCCGTGACCGTGGTGCACGGCCTCAAGGAAGAGGATGACCCGGCGCGCTTCAAAGATCTGCTCAGGGAAATGGCGCGCAACGGAGGCGCCTACGATCTGGCGGCGGTCTACGGCGTCAAGGAAGTGCTCGACCCGCGCGACACACGGGAATACCTGAAGGAAGCGCTCGACGTGCACACCCTGCGCCTGTCGGGCGGCGTCGGCCAGCACAAGCTCGCCAACTGGCCGACCAGTTACTGAACGGGACACGACATGAGCGACGGCGATAAAGAGGTGCTGGGCGCGCGGGACTGGCAGAGCGCCGTGCACCAAGCCCTGCGCGAGGCGGATGTCACGATCGTGGCCTATGTCCCGGATGGCGGGCACCGGCGCCTGATCGAACTGTGCAACTCGGATCCGTCGATGCGGACGGTTCCGCTTACCAACGAGGCCGAGGGCCCGTGCGTTCTTGCCGGCGCCTGGCTTGGCGGCCGGCGGGGGGTGCTGCTGATGCAATCGAGCGGCTTAGGCAATTGCATCAATAATTTCGGTCTCATCAAGGCGGGCCAGTTCCCGTTCCTGACGCTGATAACCGTTCGCGGAAGCTGGGGGGAGGCCAATCCCTGGATGCTCTATATGGGGCGCAGCACGCGCCCGCTGCTCGAGCTCGCCGATTTCCACGCCTACGAGGTCGATGCGCCGGAAGATGCGGCACCCACGGTTGAAGCGGCAGCGCAGATGGTCTTCTCCTGCTCGTCCGGGGCGGGAGTGATGCTCACCCAAAGGCTCACCGGCGCAAAGAGGTTCACGTCATGACGGCCAAGCCGAAGCGGAGCGGTCTCGACCGGCGCGAGGTGGTCAAGCGCATTCTGACCGGCAACGACGACGTGCTGGCGGTGGGCGGACTCGGCAACGCAGGCTACGATCTCGTTGCCGCGCGCGGCGAGCACCCCCTCAATTTCACCATCCACGGCGCGGGCATGGGTGGCGCGCCCGTGGTCGGACTCGGGCTCGCGCTGGCCCAACCGGGGCGGCGCGTGGTGGTGGTGCTTGGCGACGGGGACATGCTCATGGGCATGGGCTCGCTCGCGACCATCGCGGCGCAGCGGCCCGCCAATCTTGCCATCGTAGTAATGGACAACGAGCGATATCAGGAGACAGGCGCGCAGGCGACAGCGACGGGTTTTGGCGTAGACCTTGCCGGCATCGCAGCGGCGGCGGGTTTTCCCGTGGCGCTCATTCTCGACGACCGCGCCCGCATCGACGACGCGGTGGACAAGGTGCTGCGCGCGCCGGGGCCGGTGCTCGTAAACGTCAAGATCAGCGATGCGCCAGTGCCGCAGCTGCCAAAGCTACGCGACGGCGTGTTGATGAAGATCCGGTTCAGGGAGAAGCTCGCCGTCGAATAGAAGAGCGCCCGCCTGGATGGTGTCGGGTTGCTCTAGATAGAAGGAGAAACCAATGAACAAGCTGCTTCAAGGTTGCATCCGAGCTTGCGCTGTGGCCGTTCTGGCATCGCCGATGGCTGCGCCCAGCCAGCCCTACCCGGCCAAGGTCGTGCGCGTGGTGATTCCGTGGCCGGCAGGAGGATCGGTCGACATCGCCGGTCGCGTCGTTATGCAGAAGGTCGGGACGGTCCTCGGCCAGCAGTTCGTGATCGACAATCGTCCCGGCGCGGCGGGCACCATCGGTGCGGACGTCGTGGCGAAATCATCCGGGGACGGCTACACATTGATGGTGCATTCAACCACGCACCTCGGCAATGCCACGATGTACCGAAACCTTCCTTACGATACCCTGAAAGATTTCGTCCCGGTTGCGTTGCTGGCGCAGCAACCGGGTGGCTTGGTGGTGCATCCATCGCTACCGGTGCAATCAGTTAGGGAGTTCGTGGCGCTCTCGAAATCGCGGCCCGGCCAGATTTTCTATTCCTCTGCGGGCAACGGTAGCGCGCCGCACCTTTCGATGACGCAGTTCATCGCGCTAACGGGCATCAACATCGTCCACGTGCCCTACAAGGGCGGGCCTCCGGCAGTGACCGCGATCGTCGCGGGCGAGACGCAGGCGATGACCGCGACGCTGGCGACAGTGGTGAGCCAGATCAAGGCGCGCAAGCTGCGGCTGATCGCGATAACCGCCTCACAGCGTCTGAAGCTGATGCCGGATGTGCCGACCATCGCGGAATCAGGCGTGCCGGGCTACGAAATGAGTCCGTGGATCGCATTGTTCGCACCGAGTGGCACGCCGCCGGCGACGGTGGCCAGGCTTCATGACGAGGTCGACAAGGCGCTGCGTATGAGTGATGTCGCCAGCATACTTTCGAGCCAGGGTCTCGAGCCCTGGCCGGCCACGCTGGAAGAGTTTGCCGGGCGCGTGAAATCAGACCATGCAAAGTACCAGAAACTGATCAGAGCATCGGGCGCGAAGATCGACTAGCACGGAACGCGGGGCATGGACTGACATAAAGGAGCGACAGTGAAAGTTGAGAAAATCGAGGCGATTCCTGTCTGGTTCAAGCCGAGCGACGAGTACCACGCGCTGTTCGGCTCGAACAAAAAAAAGGGGACGATGGTCCACGCCCGCGAGGCCTGGTTCGCGAACATCGAATACAAGGAAAATGTCTTCGTCAAGATCACCACCGACGAAGGCATCGTCGGCTGGGGTGAAGCATGCGCCCATCCTGTCACCAGCGAGACGCAGGCCGGCATCCTCGCCACCGTGGAACTGTTCGGGCGGCTGATCCTGGGCCGTGACCCCTTCCAGATCGGCACGATCCACGAGGTGCTCGACAACCTGTTCCTGCAAGGCAACAACGGTGCGCGCAGCGCCATCGATATCGCCCTCTACGACATCATGGGCAAGGCCTCCGGGCAGCCGATCTACAACCTGCTCGGGGGCGCGCATCAGGCCCGGTTCGGCAAGCTGGCAACAACCCCACGGTCGGACCCGAAGCGCATGGCCGACCACGCACGGGCCCTGCTCAAGCGGGGTTACACCGCGTTCGAGCCCAAGATGACCGGCCACCTCGAGTCGCTGGACGCCGACGCCGACCGGCTAGAGGCCATACTCGACGCAGTGCCGAAGTCCTGCCCCGTGATCGCCGATCCCAATCAGATGTGGGGCACCGCCAAGGACACGATCAGCCTGCTCGACCGCCGGTTCCGCGGCGTCGGCAACCTCGCCATCGAGCAGCCGGTGTGGGGCCATGACCTCAACGGGCTCGCGTCGATCACGCAGGCCGTGCCGCACAAGATCGTCGCCGACGAAGCGATCCAGAACCTTGCGACGATGGTCCGCATCGCCTCCGGACGCTACGCGGACATGGTCAGCCTCAAGCTCGGCAAATGCGGTGGCTTCTACAAGTCGGTGCAGATGATGCGCATCGCGGAAGCTGTCGGCTTGCCCGTGCGCATCGACTGGACCCAGGGCAGCCACCTGCTCGACACCGCAACCGGCCACCTTCACGCCGCAGTGCGCATAGTCGGCTGCGATCCCGGCATGGACTATCAACTGCGCATCAAGGACCAGCCGGTGAAGGAAGGCGGCGTCACGCAGGACAAGGACGGCTATTTCGTCATGCCGACCTCGCCGGGCCTGGGCCTCACTGTCGACGAAAAACTCATCAGGAAGCTTTCGCAACGCCGCTGACAGTCTGCCAACACCACGTCTTCAAGACAATTCAACGGAGGAGAAAATGATAATAATCTCGAACGGTTTCAGAATGCTTGCCGCCGGATTCATTCTTTTCGGTTCAGCCGCAGCCACCGCCCAGGGTTACCCGGCGAAGCCGGTGAGGATCATCGTGCCGTTCCCGGCCGCGGGCGGCACCGACCTGATGGCCCGCACCGTCGCCGAAAAATTGGGCGCCGCGCTGGGCCAGCAGTTCCTCGTCGACAACCGCACCGGCGCCGGCGGCACGCTCGGCTCCGACCTCGTCGCCAAAGCCGCGCCCGACGGCTACAACCTGCTGGTCACTTCTTCCAGCGCGCTGGTCATCGGGCCCAACCTGATGCAGAAGCCGCCGTACGATCCGCTGCGGAGCTTCTCCTCGATCATCATCATCAGCTCCGCGCCGAACGTGCTGGTCATACACCCGTCGGTGCCAGCCAAAAACGTGCAGGAACTCATCATGCTGGCGCGGCAGCGGCCCGGACTGCTCAACTACGCCTCAAACGGCGCCGGGACGCTGAGCCACCTCACCGGCGAGCTCTTCAGCCAGCGCACCGGCATCAAGATGGTGCACGTGCCGTACCGCGGCGCCCCGCCGGCGGTAATCGATACAGTGGCGGGCAATGTTTCGCTGCTGTTCTCGGCCTACCCGACGGTATCGGTGCAGGTCCAGAGCAAGCGGCTGCGCGCGCTGGCAGTGACCAGCGCCAAACGCGCCTCGATCGCGCCAGACCTGCCGAGCATTGCCGAGACCCTGCCCGGATTCGAGTCGAACCAGTGGTGGGGCATGTTCGGGCCGGCCGGCATGCCGGCCGAGGCGGTCAACCGCCTGAACGCCGCGGCGCAGCAGGCGTTGACCATGGCCGACGTGCGCAAGCGCCTCGCGGCGGACGCAGCCGAACCGATCGGCGGCAGCCCCGCAGAAAGCGAGAAGTTCCTGCGGGAGGATTACGAGAAATGGCGCAAGGTCATCCGTGACGCTGGTGTGAAGGAGAACTGA
This sequence comes from Burkholderiales bacterium, assembly GCA_038316355.1. Taxonomy (GTDB): domain Bacteria; phylum Pseudomonadota; class Gammaproteobacteria; order Burkholderiales; family SG8-41. Next base: position 71,876 of record JBBQAO010000009.1, on the reverse strand, counting down.
CGGGCCGCGGTGCCGCTCCCAGGGAATAGCGACACGGAAGACAGCCGCATGCCCCGCATTGAGATCAAGTCCGAAATCACCGGCATCGTCTGGAAACTGCAGGCAAAGCCCGGCGACACGCTGATCGTGATCGAATCCATTAAAATGGAAATCCCGATCATCACCGAGGTCGGCGGCATGCTCGGCGAATTGCTTGTCGGGGAGCGTGATCCGGTGACCGAGGGACAGATCGTCGCGATCATCGAAGCTTGAGACGCTCGATCAGGGACCACGGCGTGCCGCCATGCCGCACCGGATTCAGCCAACTTTCATCATGAGGCATGCCCTATGGATCAATCGTCCCCCCTGTTTGTCGTAAGCGCCCCCCGCTCCGGATCGACGTTGCTGCGGCTGATCCTCGACGCGCATCCGGACATCGCGATACCGCCGCCGGGCTGGCTGTTCGACCTTGTCTTTCCGTACCTTTACAGTTACGGAGCGCTCGACAACGATGCCAATTTTCTTGCGCTGGCCGAGGACGTCCTCGCGACGCCTACGGTGCAGAAGTGGCCCCTGACCATCTCGGCCGCAGAGCTCGTCGCCGCAGCCGAAGAAAAATCCTTCGCCGGGCTGTACGCCGCGCTGCACACGGCGTACGCGAAACCAGGCCATAAACGGCGCTGGGGCGAAAAGACTCCCCGCAACGCCTTCTGGATCGACGAGATTCACGCGCTCTTTCCCGACGCCCGGTTCATACACATCGTGCGCGACGGCCGCGACATGGCCATCGACATTTCCGATTCAATACTGCTGCCGTACTCGGTGTACTCGGGCGCCAATCTGTGGCAGCGCTACGTGCTGGCGATCCGCGACTCGATGCGCCGGCTTCCCGGGAGTTCTTTCATTGAAATCCGCTACGAGGATCTCTGCGCGGACCCGGAGGCGACGATCCGGAGCCTGTGCGGTTTTCTGGGCGAGGATTTCGATCGCGCAATGCTCGCCCCCAACCGGACAAAGTCCGCCGAAAAGTGGAGCAGCCATCCCTTGCACGCGAAAACATCCGAGTCGATCACGACCAAATATTGCGAGATGTACAAGACGCGCCTTCCGCGTCCGGACGTGGAAGCACTGGAGGCCCTGATCGGCGATACGCTGGCGCTGTTCGGCTACCCGGGCAGCGGCAAACGTTTTCCACTACCGGACCGGCTTGCGGCGCAATTCATCGAAAGCGACACGGTGACCAATCCGGAGAATGTCGCCTACCGCCGCTGGCACGAAATCCGGAGGAAGGAACGGCGTGACCAGCGCATCTGGAATCCCGAAGACCGCTCCAGCCTGCTGTGGGGCATGAATTGAGGTTTTCAGGAACGCCGCAGTAAATACTCACGGCGACAGCGTAAGCGGCTTGCGGCTCGGATGACCTGCTTCGCTGCCTGATTGAATCGGGTCGACTTAACGCAGACCAACTCCCTCTCCCCGCCTGCTGGCGGGGAGAGGCTTGGGGTGAGGGGTAACTACAAATCTATTGAACTTGCCCGTAATCGGTCTGGGGTTGAAAAACCACCGCATCCCCCACCGCGATCACCCCGCCCGCCAGAACCCACGCAGTGATGCCTCCGTGGCCGCGCATCGCGTTGTAACCGCCGACACCCAGCACCTCCTCCATGCGTGAGCACGGCTCGCACAGACCCGTACCTTCGAATACCACACCGCCGATTTCAAATGGCGCATCACGCAGCGCCAGCAGGTTGATGCCGGAGACCACCAGATTGCGCCGCAGCAGCGCGGGATCAACTGCATCGCGCCCGAGCAGCCTCGCCACGACATCAAGATGCTCGCGCTGGATCAGCGTGACCTGGCGCTTGCCGCCGGCGCGTTGCGCCTTGTGATCGCCGACGAGGCCGTGATCCGTCAGCACTTCGACATGGTTGAAGGATTGCAGCGGTGCGCGCCGCGCCGGGCGCAGACCGATCCATTCGAGCTTGCCCGCGCGGGGGAAGGTTTCCATCAGGGCGCATAGCGGACTGTCGGGATTCAATTTGGGCATCAGCGATCAGCCAGAATCGGAAAGCTGGCATAAACTATATAAGTAATTGATTTTATTATATATTTAACGCGAGCGCCATGTGCAACAAAACTTCACCCGTAGCCCGCAGGGAGCGCAGCGAATTACGCGATCAGGGGGCCCTCTCACCAAACATTCCACCTTGATCTCCAAACGCCCAATCCGCCGGCAAGATACCGTTCTTGATATACCGGTGCAATGTCGAATAAGGCCAATCCACCGCGCGCTTCACGTAACCGTGTTTGACCGGATTGATGTGCACGTAATTCACGTGCGCCTCGAAATCGCGTTCATCGCGAATCGTATGCTCCCAGTAGCGTTTTTGCCATGAATCGTAATCGCCGCGCCTGTCTTTTGTGAGCGGGACCCCGGCCTTCAACAGATCTCGCGTCAATCGCGATTTGATCAAGCGTATGCGCCGCGCATAAGCAGCGTCGACCTCCGGCAAGGTCCACACCGCATGCCAGTGGTCGGGCAGGATCACCATCGCATCAATCTTGAACGGAATTTCGCGCCTCACCCCACGAACAATCTCGCGCAAGGCCTCGGCGTAATCCACCAGCAGCGTTTGCCGGCGGTCGTGCAGGTTCACGATGAAGAAATACGTGCCTCCAGCGACATGGTTGCGGCGATAGGAAACCATAGCGTATGTTATCCCGTAATACGCTTCGCTCCTTACGGGCTACGCTTGGCATGACATCCAAATATGACCTACCGCTTGGTTACAAATCAGCAAAGGACGCGATTGCTTTCGGCAGAGCCGAATTTCTCGGTTCTGTAACTTCCGATTTACCACATAATCGATCAGCCCTCGTAGCAAGCGACGACCTCATTCCACAGTTTGGTTATGTAGGCACTCAGTTCGACCAAAGCAGGGTATTGCTCCTCGGAATTAATCCAGGAAACGGAAATGATCTCGTGCGCAGTCGACAAGACAACACTATGATGCCTGCCCTACATCGCTTTGCTGCTGATGTTTCAATAACGTCGTTCATCCAAGCGCAAAAAGCATATAAGTCGGTGTGTCAATCGTGGCCGATTTGGCGACGCCATTGCTCTGAAGTCATTGGTGCAGGCAAGCTTTCGTTTGAAGATATTGCATACTCAAACGCGCTACCTTGGCGAACGGCCAGCGAATCAAATTTTGATGACACCGCTGGGAAAAAAGCTGCAAAGAACTACGTCTATCCGCTAATTGAAGAGATTCAACCGCGCGTAATCATCGCAATGGGGAAAAGGGCCGCAAGGATTATTGAACTTGGAGGCAAATCATTTCCAAATCTAATTGTCTGGAACCGAGCGCAAGTTGCCACATCCTCCGTCCAGCGAGAACGCACTACAGCAGCCGAGCAAATATTCAACATTATCGGACGTAAAGCGCAGCAAGCGTAGCCCGTAAGGAGCGCAGCGTATTACGGGACCAAATGAGCGTCACTCCACAAGACGTCAATCCCCAAAAAAAACGCCCACCGACTCCCGCCGGCAGGCGTTCTGGTTGACAGCCAGCGCTGAAACCTATTTCTTTTTCGGCGCCTTGATCTTGATGCCGACCATGCTCTCCGGCTTGACCCACTGATCGAACTGCGCTGAAGTCAGATGCCCCAGCGCAATCGCCGAGGCCTTCAGCGTCAAGCCCTTCTTGTGGGCATTTTTGGCAATCGCCGCGGCCTTGGCATAACCGATGTGCGGGTTGAGCGCGGTCACCAGCATCAGAGAATCATTGGTGAGCTGGGTGATGCGTTCGAGATTGGGCTCTATGCCGACCGCGCAGTGTTCGTCGAAGTTCTCGCAGGCATGCGCCAGCAGATTCACGCTGTGCATGAAATTGCGGATCACCATCGGCCGGAACACGTTGAGCTCGAAGTTGCCCATTGAACCACCGACATTGATCGCGACGTCGTTGCCGAAGACCTGGCAGCAGGCCATGGTCATCGATTCCGACTGCGTTGGATTGACCTTGCCCGGCATGATCGACGAGCCCGGTTCGTTTTCCGGGATGCTCAGTTCGCCGATGCCGCAGCGCGGGCCGCTGGACAGCCAGCGAATGTCGTTGGCGATTTTCATCAGCGATGCCGCCAGCGTTTTTATTGCGCCGTGAGCGGCAACCACGCCGTCGCAGGAGCCCAGTGCTTCGAATTTATTGGGTGCGGTGATGAAAGGAAGACCCGTCATCTTCTTCAGCTGCGCCGCGACATCCTTGGCGAATTTCGGATGGGCGTTGAGGCCGGTGCCGACGGCAGTGCCGCCGAGCGCGAGCTCACACAGATGCGGCAGTGACGCCTCGACGTGTTTCAGGCTGTGGTCGAGCTGCGACACATAACCCGAAAATTCCTGGCCCAGCGTCAGTGGCGTCGCATCCTGCAGATGGGTGCGACCGATCTTGACGATGTTCATGAAGGCGCGGGATTTTTTGTCCAGCGTGTTGCGCAGTTTTTTTACCGCGGGCTTCAACTGTTTTTCCAGCGCGATCACTGCTGCAACATGCATCGCCGTGGGGAAGGTGTCGTTCGAAGACTGCCCCTTGTTGACGTCGTCGTTCTCATGCACCAGGCGCGCTGCGCCGCGTTTGCCGCCAAGGATTTCCGACGCGCGATTCGCCAGCACTTCATTGACGTTCATGTTGGTCTGGGTGCCGGAGCCGGTCTGCCACACCACCAGCGGGAAATGTGCATCCCATTGTCCGGTCAGCGCTTCGTCAGCAGCCTTGACGATGGCCTTGCCTTTCTTTTTGTCGAGCGCGCCCAGCGCCATGTTGGTCAGCGCCGCGGCTTTTTTCACCATCACCTGCGCATGCACCACCGGCAGCGGCATGGTCTCGCCGGGGAAATGGAAGTGATGCAGACTGCGCTGGGTCTGCGCGCCCCACAGCATGTTGTCGGGCACTTCGATGGCGCCCATCGTGTCGTGTTCGGTGCGGAATTTAGCCATGGTGATAAGTTACAAAAATAAGTTATAAAATAATCAATAAAAACAATTGGTTATAAAAAGTGCTGAGGCTACAGCAAGGGACGTTGTTCGCCGCGCTCAGCGCCGGCATCGACCACCGACAGCGCGGTCATGTTGACGATGCGGCGTACGGTCGATGACGGCGTGATGATGTGCGCGGGCTTGGCGGCACCGAGCAGGATCGGGCCGATGGTGATGCCGTCGCCGGATGCGGACTTGAGCAGGTTGAACGAAATGTTCGCGGCGTCGAGATTGGGCATCACCAGCAGGTTTGCCGCGCCCTTGAGGCGGTTGTCGGGCAGCGCGCGTTGGCGGATTTCCTCGGACAGCGCCATGTCGCCCTGCATCTCGCCTTCGACCTCGAGGTGCGGGTCGATCTGCATGACCAGTTCCAGCGCGCGACGCATTTTCTGCGCGGTGACGGAATCGCTGCCACCGAAGCTCGAGTGCGACAACAGCGCGGCCTTGGGCGTGATGCCGAAACGGCGGATTTCCTCCGCGGCGAGGATCGTCGATTCGGCGATCTGCTCGGCAGTGGGATCGAAGGTGACGTAGGTATCACAGATGAAGACCGTGCCCTTGGGCAGCAGCAGCGTATTCATCGCGGAATACTGGTTCACGCCTGGCCGGCGGCCGATGACCTGGTCGATGGTGTGCAGGTGGCGACCGTACTGGCCAAGGATGCCGCACAGCATCGCGTCAGCATCGCCCATGTGCACCAGCATCGCACCGATCAGCGTCGGCCGGCGGCGCATGTCGAGCTTGGCGATCTCGCCGGAAATACCCTTGCGTTTGGTGAGACGGTGGTATTCGGTCCAGTACTCGCGATAGCGCGGATCGTTGTTGGGATCAATGGTGTCGTAATGCTGCTCGCGCTGCAGGCGCAGACCGAGGCGCTCGATGCGGGTCTTGATGACATCGGGCCGCCCGATCAGGATCGGCCGCGCGAGGCCCTCGTCCACCACCTGCTGGGCAGCGCGCAGCACGCGCTCTTCCTCGCCCTCGGCATAGACCACGCGCTTGGGTGATTTTTTCGCCGCGGCAAACACCGAACTCATGATGTGGCCGGACTGGTATACAAAGCGGTTCAACCGCTCTTTGTAGGCATCGAAGTCGGTGATCGGGCGCGTCGCGACGCCGCTGTCCATCGCAGCCTTGGCCACCGCCGGTGCCACATGCGCAATCAGGCGCGGGTCGAAGGGCTTGGGAATCAGGTAGTCGGCACCGAATTTCAAATCCTGTTCGCCGTAGGCGGCAGCGACAATGTCGGACTGTTCCGCCTGCGCCAGCGCGGCAATCGCGTTGACCGCGGCAATTTCCATCTCGCGGTTGATGGTGGTCGCGCCGACATCGAGCGCGCCGCGGAAGATGAACGGAAAACACAGAACGTTGTTGACCTGGTTCGGATAATCCGAACGGCCGGTGGCCATTACCGCATCAGGGCGCACTTCCTTCACCAGCTCGGGCAGGATTTCCGGCTCGGGGTTGGCCAGCGCCAGAATCAGCGGGCGCTCCGCCATCAGCTTGACCATCTCGGGTTTCAGCACCTTCCCCGCCGACAGGCCGAGGAATGCGTCGGCGCCGGCCATCACGTCGCGCAGCTCGCGCGCGTCGGTGTCGATGGCGTAACGCGATTTTTCGTCGTCCATCAGTTCGGCGCGGCCTTTGTAAACAACACCGACAATGTCTGTGACGGTGATGTTTTCCTTTTTCAGGCCCAGCGACACCAGCAGGTCGAGACAGGTCAGCGCTGCGGCGCCCGCACCGGACACGACGAGTTTTATTGTCGAGATGTCCTTGCCGACGACCTTCAGGCCGTTGGTGAAGGCCGCGCTGACGATGATTGCAGTGCCGTGCTGATCGTCATGGAATACCGGAATCTTGCAGCGCTTGCGGAGTTCGCGCTCGACGATGAAACACTCCGGCGCCTTGATGTCTTCGAGGTTGATGCCGCCAAAGGTGGGCTCGAGCGAGGCGATGATGTCGACCAGCTTGTACGGGTCGAGTTCGTTGATTTCGATATCGAAGACGTCGATGCCGGCGAATTTCTTGAACAACACCGCCTTGCCTTCCATCACCGGCTTCGCCGCCAGCGGACCGATGTTGCCCAAGCCGAGCACGGCGGTGCCGTTGGTGATCACCGCAACCAGGTTGCCGCGCGCGGTATAGAGGCTGGCGTCCGCCGGATTGGCGGCGATTTCCTCGCAGACCTTGGCTACACCAGGCGTGTAGGCGAGTGCCAGGTCGCGCTGGTTGACCAGACTCTTGGTCGGAGTGACTGCGATTTTTCCCGGCACGGGAAAGCGGTGATATTCGAGCGCCGCTTTACGGAGTTGCTCTTCAGGCATTTGCGAAAACCGCCTTTCGATGTCAGCCGCAAGCCGCGTGGCTTTGCGGGAGCGGAATTATACCGTAGCCCCCTCGCTGCCCTGCTGCTGCCAGCCTGTCCGGTTACCTGCACCGCAACGGGGCGCAGGCACCCGCGCGGTGCCCGCGTACGCGCTTACGCCCGCCTGTCGTCGCATGCGCGTGGCGCTGCTGCAGTGGCACAGGAATTGCTAAATCTGCTGCACGGCAATTGCTGTCGCCTGTCGCCATTTACCGGAGAACCCCATGCGCCTCATCACCCGCCTGATCGCCGCCGCTGTATTTGCCGGCATACCGCTGGCAACCTCCGCCTATCCGACCAAACCGGTACGCATGATCATTCCCTTCCCGCCGGGCGGTGCCTCCGACTACGTCGGACGCACGGTGGCCCAGGCACTGTCGGAAATGTGGGGGCAAAACGTGGTGGTGGACAACCGCGGCGGTGCCGGCGCCACCATCGGCACCGGCCTGGTCGCAAAAAGCCCGGCCGACGGTTACACCTTGTTGATGGGCGTCAATGCTGGTGTCGTCATCGCACCGAGCATTTATCCGGACCTGAGCTACGATCCACGCAGGGACCTGGTCGCGCTGGCCTCGTTTGCGCTGTCGCCGCAACTGCTGGTGGTCACCAACGGGCTGCCGGTGAAATCAGTGAAGGATCTGGTTGCGCTGGCCAAGGCCAAACCCGACCAACTGTCGTTTGCGTCTTCGGGCAACGGCGCACTGCCGCACCTGGCCGCCGCAATGTTCAACATCACGGCGGGCATCAAAGCGGTACATGTGCCGTACAAGGGCAGCGGCCCGGCATTGCCGGACCTGATCGCAGGGCGCACCCAGTACATGATCGACATCATCGTGTCGGCGCTGCCGCTGGTGCAAAGCGGCAAGCTGCGCATGCTGGCCGTGACCACCACCAAGCGCTACCCCACGCTGCCGGAAGTGCCCACGGTCGCCGAAAGCGGATTGCCCGGCTACGAAGCCGCGCAGTGGTACGGGCTTTTCGCCCCGGCCGGACTTCCGGCAACCATCGCCAAGAAAATTGAAAACGATGTCGCGCTGCTGTCCGACAATAAGCCGCTGCGCAGCGGCCTGTCCCAACGCGGCGCGGAAATGATGTATGGTAATTCCGCGCAATTCACCGCGGTGGTCAAACAGGACATCGCAAAATGGGCGAAAGTGGCCAAGGAAACCGGGGCCCGCGCGGACTGAAGAGCAGGATTGAGGATCACGGATTGCGGATTGAGGGGAAACGGTGGAGATCAATATTCCGGAAGTGGTGGCGGAGGTCGCCGCAGCATGCAAGCGCTATGAACAGGCGCTGGTCAGCAATGATGTGGCGACACTTGATGCCCTGTTCTGGCACAGCCCGCATACCATTCGTTACGGTGCCGGGGAAGTGCTGTACGGTTATCAGGAGATTGCGCAGTTCCGCTCTGCGCGCTCGCCGGCAGGGCTGGCGCGAACGGTTTCTCGTGAAGTGATCACCACCTACGGCCGCGACTTCGCCACCTCGAGCCTGCAGTTCGAGCGCAGCAGCCGCTCAGGACGGCAGATGCAGACGTGGGTGCGTGTGGCTGAAGGCTGGCGCGTCGTCGCCGCACACGTCAGCATGATGTAGTCAGGGGCGACCGCCCGCACACGCTGCAGCCGCCTTTGTGCTAACGTTGCGCTGCTTTTTTTGCAGCGAACAACGTGGCTTTCATGGTCCAGACATCTTCCGGCTCATCTTCCGGCACATCTTCCAGCTTGCGCGCCGATCTTTATCCCGAAATCCAGCCTTGCAGCAGCGGCATGCTGGCGCTCGACGGCCGGCATCAGATGTATTTCGAGGAAAGCGGCAATCCGCGCGGCGCACCGGTGCTGTTCCTGCACGGCGGGCCCGGTGCCGGCGCAGCATCCGCGCACCGGCGTTTTTTTGATCCCGCGCATTACCGCATCATCATTTTCGATCAGCGCGGCGCGGGCCGCTCGACCCCGCTGGGTGAGGTCACCGACAACACGACACCGTTACTCGTGTCGGACATCGAACAACTTCGCGAAAAACTCGGCATCGCACGCTGGCTGGTATTCGGTGGTTCCTGGGGCAGCACCCTCGCGCTGGCCTACGCCGAAGCGCATCCGCAACGCTGCACCGGGCTGATCCTGCGCGGCATTTTCCTCTGCCGCAGCAGTGAAATCGACTGGTTTCTCTACGGCCTGCGCAACCTGTTCCCGGAAGCCTGGCGCGCCTTCACCGGCCCGATACCGGAAGCCGAACGCGGCGACCTGCTCAGCGCCTACCATCGCCGTTTGACCGATCCCGATCCAGCAGTGCACATGCCGGCGGCGCGGGCATGGAGCACTTACGAAGGTTCCTGCTCGACGCTGCTGCCGAGCCCGGAAACCGTGGCCTATTTTGCCGGCGACGTGGTTGCCTTGGGCCTCGCGCGCGTCGAAGCGCATTATTTCAAGCACGACATTTTCCTGCCGTACAATTCGCTGCTGGACAATGTCGGCCGCATCCGCAACATTCCCGGTGTCATCGTGCAGGGCCGTTATGACGCGGTGTGCCCCATCGTGTCCGCGGACGACCTGCACCGCGCATGGCCGGAAGCGGAATACATCATCGTGCCCGATGCCGGACATTCGGCATGGGAGCCCGGCATCTGCGCGGCGCTGGTCCAGGCCACCGAAAAATTCAAACAACTTACTCAATAAAATCACCCAATATCACCAAGGGAGAATGACATGAAACTGGTCACTTATTCTGCAGGCAAACGCGTTCCGGCAAAAATCGGCGTGATCGCCGCCGACGGCAGCATCATCGACCTCGAGGCCGCGGCGAAAAAAGCGCGGGTCAAGCTGCCCTTCGCCGCGAACGACATGGTCGCACTGGTCGCCGCCGGCAAATCCGGTCTGGCGCTGGTCAAAAAAGCCGTCGCCGGCGTGAAAACCGGTCATCACGCGATGGCCAAGGTCACGCTGCATGCGCCGATTCCCCGTCCGCGCAAAAACGTGTTCTGCGTCGGCTGGAATTACGTTGAACATTTCGAGGAAGGTGCGAAGGCGCGGCCGCATGTGACGGAACTGCCGAAACATCCGGCGTTTTTCAGCAAGCAGCCGCTGACTGTCAACAGCCCCTACGGCGAAGTGCCCTCGCACCCCGGCGTCACCGAAAAACTCGACTGGGAAGTGGAGATGGCCGTGGTCATCGGCAAGGGCGGCCGCAACATCAGCGAAGCCGATGCGATGAAACACATCTACGGCTACATGATCGCCAACGATGTCTCGGCGCGCGAAGTGCAGCGCCAGCACGGCCAGCAGTGGTTCAAAGGCAAGAGCCTCGACGGCCACTGCCCGATGGGGCCGTGGTTAACAACTGCGGACGAAGTCAGGAATCCGCAGAATCTGCGCATCACCTGCCGCGTCAACGGCGTGACCAAGCAGGATTCCAACACCAGCTGTATGTATTTCAAGCTGCCGCGGCTGATTGCGGAACTGTCGGCGGGCCTCACGCTGGAACCGGGTGACCTGTTCCTCACCGGGACTCCGGCCGGCGTCGGCCATGCACGCACCCCGCCGGAATTCATGAAAGCAGGCGACATCCTTGAGACTGAAGTGGAAGGATTGGGCGTGCTGCGCAACAAAATCGGGGCAAAATGAGGTTTGCGCACCGCGAACTTCCGCAATATGGCCGCGGCCTTGAGGATCGCGGCGGCGCGCAGTAGCATGTTCCGCTGAGAAGGAGGAACCCCATGGACATCCCGCAAAAAAGCAACATCACCGTCATCCCCACCGGCGCGGCGCTGGGCGCCGATATCGTCGGCGTCGATCTGGCCAAACCGCTGTCGCAGGAGACGTTCCGGCAGATCGAGGACGCCTGGCACTCGCATCTGGTGCTGCGTTTCCGCAATCAGCAGCTCGATGATCCGGCGCTGCTGGCATTCGGACAATTGTTCGGCGAACTCGACCAGGCACCGGTTCATGCCGGCAAGGATGTGGTCAATCCCTTTCCGCAAATCACCGTGATGTCGAACATCAAGGTCGACGGTAAATCCATCGGTAACCTCGGCCATTACGAGGCCGAATGGCATACCGACATGTCCTACAACGACATGGCGCCGATCGGCAGCCTGCTGTATTCGCTGGAAGTGCCGCCGGAAGGCGGCAACACGGGCTTCTCCAACATGTTTAAAGCCTATGACACGCTGCCGGCAGCCATCAAAAAACAGATTCTTGGCCGTTTCTGCCGCCATGACTCGAGTCGCAACAGCGCTGGCGAGCTGCGCAAGGGTTTCAGCGATGTCAACGATCCGCGTGATGCGCCGGGCGCCATCCATCCGCTGCTGCGCACCCATCCGCGCAGCCACCGCAACTGCCTGTTTCTCGGCCGCCGCCGCAATGCCTACATCATCGGCATGCCGCTGGACGAGAGCGAAGATCTGCTCAACCAGCTGTGGGCGCACGCCACCAAAAAGGAATTCGAGTGGTATCAGGTATGGCAGGTCGGCGACCTGGTGCTGTGGGACAACCGCAGCGCCATGCACCGCCGCGATGCCTTTGATCCGGAGTCACGGCGTCTGATGCATCGCACCCAGATCAGGGGTGACAAGCCGTTCTTTGATCCGAAGACGCTCGACGCGCGGGCTTAGCGGTTGCGGCGGAGGCTGGCCCGGGCGCAGCACGGGTCAGGCCGCAGCCACAACATTTAAAAAGATGCATCGGGCAGGTGCCGCGCAGCGGCGCCTGACGCATCGCACCCAGATCAGGGGTGACAAACCGTTCCTTGATCCGAAGACGCTCGACGCGCGGGCTTAAATCGCCCGCAAGAAAAAGCTGCCTTTAACCCGGCGCCCTTTTTTCACCCGCTGCGGCCTTGCCCGCAGACTGCAGACTCTCCAGTCCGGCCTTCTGCATCTCCAGCGTCTTGACGGTCATCTGCACAAAACCGGTGTTCATGGTCAGCCAGGTTTCGACCGCCTTCAGCTCAGCGATTTTTTTCTGCAGATCCTCGACATTCATCGTCGGCGCGATCATGCCCGGCATGGGAAATCCCATCGGGTTCCACATTTTCTGCATGAATTCAAAAAAGTCTTTGGGTACGTCTTGATCGGCCATGGTCGCTTCCCCCTGTATTACGAGCACTGCGTTACGAACCCTGTATTACGAGCCCTGCGTTACGGGGATTATAGGCCGCAGATGCTGTTACAGCGCTTCGACGCGGATCGTTTCGCCGTCGCGGGCGGATTTCAGCACCGCCGGGTCACCCCGGATGCGGCCCAGCACGTTGCAGGCACAGACCAGCCGGCATTCATCACCGCGGGATGCGGGGGTTCGCCCCCAGGGCAGCGCCAGCGCACTGCCGTCCACCCAGAAACACACCGTGCCGGGATCCACCACCTGCCGCGCACCGGGTTCCAGCGTGGCGGCTACCGGCAGGGAGAAATAAACCTCCTCCCCCCAGGTGCTGACGCTGGATACACAGGGCAGGATCGCCAGCAGCTTATCGACAGTGACGCCCGGTTGGAGATCGGCAATCACCGATCCTGTCGGCCAGGAAATACGGATGGCGGCCACCGCTCAGGTAACCGCGGAAAGCGGCGCTTATTCGCCGAGGAGGGAATCGATGCGCCGGGAGGCGACGCGCTGCGGCGCCATCCGTACCGGCGCGGGTTCGGCAAATGCGGCGACGACGCGCTGCAGGCGCTGTTTTTCGCCCAACACCTTGTTGGTATAGGTGTCGTTATCGTCGCCCAGGGCGCCGGCATACATCTGCAGCGCAATGCTCAGGTTGCCAGTGCGGGACAGATATTCGCGAAGGATGCGGGTGCCGACGCGGATGTTGGATTCCGGGTCAAACACCGCTTTTTCGCCGCCAAACTCAGCCAGCTTGTCGCCATGGAATTTCGGGATGATCTGCATCAGGCCCTTGGCGCCGACGCCGCTTTCAGCGATCGGGTTATAGCGCGACTCGACGGCAATCACCGCCATGATCAGCAGTGGGTCCAGATTCACCTGGCCAGCTTCGGCATGGGCGATCTGCACGAACTCCAGCGTCACGTCCTGGGATACCTTGTAGCGCTTGGCCAGGAACTCGGCCAACGCCTCATGCCGGGCGGCGTCCGGGTGCACGGCCGGCGCGGGCTGCGGCAGCACGCGATCGGACACGGCCTTGGCTTCGCTCTCCATGGCGGCATATGCGGATTGCAGCCAGTGGGCGCCGTAACGTTCGTGGAGCAGCAGGGCCAGGGCGGAGAAACTGGCAATCAGCATCGCCAGGGTGACCATCTTGCGGGTCCAGTGCGGCGCTGCCGCGGCCCGAACTTGGGTGGATATTTCGGGGGGTATTTCTGAAATCGATTTTGCGTACATGCAAAACCTCCTTTGGGGAGTGGCGCCTGCCTCGGGCGGGACGCCTTTGTGCTGGTGTTACCTCGCTACGGTAACGGTGTCTCCTTAAGACTGCGGTCAGCCTAAAACCACTACAGGTTGTGGGCTACTCAAAAAAACTGGCCAATTCTAGGTGTTCAAGCCATGGACCGCAACCCTGTCACCGATTTTCATCAAGTCGGGAAAACGGCCGGGGGCGGAGTGTAACGGCAACACGCGTTGCAACGCAACAAAAATATAACTCTTTGTTTATAAAAGAATTTAAGTATTTTCAGGCGTCGCACCCGGGGTTAAACCGGGCAAATGGCAGGGATTTGAACTGCACTGCGGCAAAGAGTTCATTGCTGCCGGACACAAGCGCAGAATGGCACCAACTCTTGTTTAAAAAATTAATAAAAACAATCACTTATAGTTCGTCTTGGGGATCAGGCAGCGCTTCGGCCTGGCGTGCCTCCCAGGTCCGGAGCGCGGCTTCGTAGTCAGTGAGCGCTTCCCAATACCGATCATAAACACAGGGCTCGCAACCGCTCTGGCAGCACTCCCAGGGTTCGGGGGCCGGCGGTTTTTCCGGTTTGGAGTCGAGACCGGCCGTCATCTCTCAGCGCGCCTCATCCGGTAGCCGCTGATCCGGAAAACGCCGGCGGAACTCGGCCGCCAGCGTATCGGCATCGGCTGTTTTGCCGGTGCGGCGCAACTCAGCGATGCGCTGGATCCATTTTTCCGGCGGTTCCCTGAGCAAGTCCTGCCACAGCGCGCCCCTTGCCGGGACCGCCGACAGGGCAGCGGCCGGTGCCGGTGCAGCGGCTTTGGCCGATGCCGATGCGCCAGCACCGTCCGACATTTCTGCGGCCATCGACGCCGGCGCAGACCGCAGCAGCGGCTGCGATACCGTGTAGTCACGGCTGGCGGCAACCGGTGCTTCGGTGCGATTGGATTCAGCCGCAGCAGCTTTGGCGCGGGATTCGGGCACAGCCCGCTCCGCTTCGGCAACGCGACCGGACATTGCCTGCGCTGGCACCGGTGGTCCGGCCTGCGCGGCGGGTGCATCCGCCGCCGTAACCGGCGGCGACGTGACCGACCGGCGTTTGGGCGTGGTTTCCGCCGCAGCCGTGACTGGTGGCTGTGCAATCTCACGTGGCGGAGTCATGGTCGGGGCTTCCGGCGGCGAAATCATCGAATCTGGACGATCGGCCCCCTGTTCGCGCATCATCGTCACCGCGCTGACCGACAGCACCAGCACCGCAGCCAGCGAAACCGGCAGCGCCCAGCGACGGGCGCCGGCACGACGCGGACCCGCGGCCACCTCGCGCCGTGCCGCAGCGCGGATCGCGTCGTCCAAGTGTGCCGGCGGCGCGGCATCTGCGCCGGCGCGATACATCGCCGCCAGTTGCAGATCGTTTTCGATATCGACTTTGTCAGGCCCCGGGGTCATTGCCATGCCTGCATCCCCTGCCGCAGTTTCGCCAGCGCATAACGCAGGCGGCTTTTCGCCGTTTCACGGTTGACGCCGGTGGCGGCAGCAATTTCCTCAATGCTCAGTCCGCCCTCCTGCTGCAGCACAAAAGCCTCGCGCTGTTCTTCCGGCAAATCATCGAGCAAAGCCAGCAGTTGCGCCGCCTGTTGCCGGGACGTCGCACTGACTTCCGGCTCAACACTGCGCGGCGCCACCGGCTCATCGACCGACACCGACTCGTCATCCAGCGATACAGCGGCATCGTCACGGCGAAAGTGGTCCATCAGCCGGTTATGGGCTATCCGGTAGAGCCAAGTCGAAAATTTCGCCTGCGCCTTATACCCGGCGCGGCCGCGGATCAGATTCATCCACACATCCTGGAACAGTTCGTCGGCCTGCGCCGCGTTGCGGCACTGGCGCAGCAGATAACGGTAAATGCCGCCTTTGTGGCGGCTGTAGAGCACATCAAAGGCTGCCGCATCGCCATCGCGATAACCGAGCATCAGTGCTTCATCGGTGGCGTCGGTATCCGTAGACATAACGGGGTGCCAGTATGCAGAAGCCTCCGCATACCGGCAACCCGGCTGTAGTACTGCATCCACCATGGAATCAACGACGCTGAAATCAACGCGGGGGAGATCAACGTGGGTCAAATCAACGTGGGTCGGGCGCAAAACGCGCCGGAAACGGCGCGGGGAAAGGATCCGGCCGCGCCAGCGACGGCGCGCGGATCACGCCCTGCGCCACCAGATTGCGGTAACTGTCGTAGTAAATAGTGATGATCTCGGCCGGTGTTGCGGTGGCGCGTTCGAATTCGGTGTACGTCACCACCGAAGTTTCGCTGCGACCGTGGCCGGTACCGAGACGAGCGGATTTTTTCGCGGCACTGGCCGGCGCCTCGGCGCGTGCAGACGCACCGACCCCGCTGGCTGCATCATGCGCAGAGCCGGCGGCACTACGATCTTCGGCCATCGCCGAAGGTGCTGGTGCTTCGGCTTCCACCACGTTGCGAGCCAGCCGCGGCGGTAAATACTGCACCACCGGTTCCGCTTTTTTGCGAAATACCGCAACACCGATCACGCCGACATGGTCGGGACGTCCGGTGCGCGCGGCATAGGAATCGGGCAGCGCCGTGAAATAAAACGCAGCGGTACGATCCAGGCTTTTGCGCCAGCCTTTGACACCAAAACCTTGTTGCGAACCAAGCACATAACCGCTTTGCCCCCAGTCGGCGGTGTCGCCGGTGATCACGTCCACCCCGTCCACCGAAACCACGGTCAGGATGTCGCCCAGTTGCCGGTTGCGCAGGCGAACCTCATACTCATTGCCGGGATGACCGACGACATAATGCCGCCCTTCGTGGACATGGACCGGCAGCGTGCGGTTCTGGGCACGGTCGTGAATCACGATATCGGCGATACTGCCCACCGCCGCAGCGGGCAATGACAGGGTGCAGGCGGCCAGCGCGGCCGCAACGGTAATCAGGCGTTTCATGGGCGCTCCTTCATTGTGGTGGTGTGCGGAAGACCCGCAACCCTGCTGTAAACGCCAGCCACAGCGGATCGGGGTTAAACGCCGAAAATCGCCGGTCCGGACTGCCATATGTGTGCCAGCGTACAGATGGAGCGCCGAAACAAGACAACAATTATGGTTGTTTGCGTGGAAGCGCCGTTTTTTCCGGCAGTTGCAGACGGGGTGCCATGGTGATCCCCGGCAGGCAGCCGCACAAAAACAGTTCCGCCTCTGGATTGGAGGTCACTTTTCACAAAAACAAGCCATGCCAGAAGCAGCAAACAGCCCCCCCCTTGCCGACAGCGCCGCCGCAGTGCAGCGCCAAAAGACCACGCTCAAAGCGGGCGCCTTGCAGTATGCGATCCTCACCAGCGCCAATTTCTCGATTATTGCCACCGACGAAAAAGGCATCATTCAGTTGTTCAACGTCGGTGCCGAGCGCATGCTGGGCTACACGGCAGCCGAGGTCGTCAACTGCATCAGCCCGAGCGATTTGCATGACCCGCAGGAAGTGATGGCGCACGCCCAAGCCTTGAGTCTCGAACTGGCGACCCCCATTGCGCCGGGTTTCGAGGCACTGGCTTTCAAGGCTTCACGTGAAATTGATGACAACTATGAACTGACCTATATCTGCAAGGATGGCCGCCGCTTTCCGGCCATCGTATCGATCACGGCGCTGCGCGACGACTTTGGCGACATCATCGGCTATCTGCTGATCGGCAGCGACAATTCGGTGCGCAAGCGCGTTGAATCGGAACTGAACAAGGCCATGGTCGCCGCGGAACAGGCCAACCGCGCAAAAACGGATTTTCTCTCCGCCATGAGCCATGAATTGCGTACGCCGCTGAATGCGATCCTCGGCTTTGCCCAGCTCATGGAATCCGGGGCCCCCTCGCCGACGCCCTCCCAGAAGCGCAACCTCGACCAGATCCTCAAGGCCGGCTGGTACCTGCTGGAACTGATCAATGAAATTCTCGATCTCGCACTGATCGAATCGGGCAAGGTGATCCTTTCGCGGGAGCCCGTCTCCCTGGTCGAGGTCATGCTCGAATGCCAGGCGATGATCGAACCCCAAGCACAGAAACGCGGCATCAGCATGACATTTCCGCGTTTTGACGTTCCCTACTTTGTCATGGCCGACCGGACCCGGGTCAAGCAGATTCTGATCAACCTGCTGTTCAACGCCATCAAGTACAACAAGCCGAACGGCACGGTTGCGGTGGAATACGCTGTGCGCTCTGCGGATGCCATTCGCATTTCGGTACGGGACACCGGTGTGGGACTGTCCCCGGAACAGCTCGCACTGCTGTTCCAGCCGTTCAATCGTCTCGGCAAGGAGACCGGCGCTGAGGAAGGTACGGGCATCGGTCTGGTGGTGACCAAACGGCTGGTCGAACTGATGGAAGGCACCATCGGCGCCGAAAGCTCTGTCGGAGTGGGAAGCGTATTCTGGATAGAATTGAACTTGACGCATGCGCCGCAGTTTGTAGCGGAAACCGAACAACACGCGGCGCTGGCGCAATCACGGGTGCTGGACGGGGCACCACTGCACACCCTGCTTTATGTGGAAGACAATCCGGCCAATCTGGAACTGGTCGAACAACTCATCGCGCGTCGCCCGGATCTGCGCCTGCTGAGCGCGGCAGACGGCAATCTCGGCATCGAGTTTGCGCGGACCCATCAGCCGGCGGTGATTCTGATGGACATCAATCTGCCCGGCATCAGCGGCATCGAAGCCATGAAAATCCTGCAGGCGGACCCGGCAACGGCGCATATCCCCATCGTCGCTCTGAGCGCCAATGCGGTGCCGCGGGATGTCGAGAGGGGTCTCGAAGCCGGGTTCTTCAACTATCTCACCAAACCCATCAAAGTCAACGAGTTCATGGATGCGCTTGACGTGGCTCTGAGATTCTCGCAGACAACATCAGTCAGCGCCGCTGACAAGGGAAAAGCAGAATGATTACCGTACAGGAGATTCTCGACGCCAACATCCTGATTGTGGATGATCAGGAGGCCAATGTCCGCCTGCTTGAAGAATTACTGCGTGAAGCCGGCTACAGCTGTGTTGCCTCGACCATGAATCCGCAAGAAGTCTGCGCGCTGCATCGCAAAAACCGCTATGACCTGATCCTGCTCGACCTGCAGATGCCCGGCATGGACGGCTTCCAGGTGATTGAAGCCCTCAAGACCAACGATGCGGACGGTTACCTTCCGGTCCTGGTGATCACCGCCCAACCCGGACATAAATTGCGGGCGCTGCAGGCCGGGGCCAAGGATTTCATCAGCAAGCCGTTTGATCTGGTCGAGGCCAAGACGCGCATCCGCAACATGCTTGAAGTGCGGCTGCTGTACAAGAAACTCGATCAGCACAACCAGCAACTGGAACAAACCGTGCGCGAACGCACCGCCGAGCTGCGCGAAAGCGAAGCCCGCTATCGCAGCCTGACGGAACTGGCCTCCGATTGGTACTGGGAACAGGACGAGCAGGGCAACTTCAGCAAGGTTTCCGGGCCGGTCCTGGAAATGCTCGGCATCCGGGTCCACGCCCTGGCGGGAAATGGCGACAGCGCCCCGGTAACCGGCTGGAATGAGGCGGAGCAGGAATGGCTGCGAAACACCATTGCCGCACGACAGCCCTTTCTGGATTTCGTCTTCAGCCGTGTCAATAGCGACGGCTCGCAACAAAGGTTTCGGGTCAGCGGAGAACCCAAGTTCGACGAGACCTGCCGCTTCATCGGTTACCGCGGCATCGGCGTGGAAATCACCGCACAAAAATAGAAGCTTTGACGTCGACTGCGAGCGATCTCCGTGCAGCATAATCCACATCAAAATCATCTGCTTGCCGCCCTGCCGACAGCGGAGTTCGGGCATCTGGCTGCGCATCTGGAACTGGTTCCGATGCTGCTTGGCGAAATGCTCTACGAACCCGGTGGAAAGCTGCAGCACGCCTATTTTCCGACCACCGCCATCGTCTCGCTGCACTATGTCATGGAATCCGGCGCCTCAGCCGAGACTGCGGGCGTGGGCAACGAAGGCATCGTCGGCATTTCGCTGTTCACCGGGGGAGATACCACGCCCAGTTCGGCGGTGGTGCAGACCGCGGGTTACGGCTACCGGCTCAAGGCAAGTCTCCTTAAAGGGGAATTCGAGCGTGGCGGAGCGCTGCAACTCTTGTTGCTGCGTTATACCCAGGGGCTGATCACCGTAATGGCGCAAACTGCGGCGTGCAACCGGCACCACTCCGTGGAACAACAGTTGTGCCGCTGGCTGTTGTTTACCGTAGATCGCGCCTCATCACGCGAATTAATCATGACGCAGGAATTGATCGCGAACACGCTCGGCGTGCGCCGGGAAGGTATTACGGAAGCGGCCGGGGCGTTGCAGCGTGCGGGGTTTATCAGCTACCGCCGCGGCCACATTACAGTGCTTGAGCGCTCCGGACTGGAAACCCGCACCTGTGAGTGTTACGCCGTGATCAAGAAGGAATTGGCCCGGCTGCTGCCACCCGCGAAAACCACACCACGATCCCTGTCAGCCTGATATCCGCATTGCACAGCGGACACCGGGTCGGGCCCGACCGCGGCTGTGATAAATTGAAGTCATGGATGAACTTGTGCTTCGCGGCATGGCGAAATGGCCCAAGGTGCCGGCGCGCTGCGGACCCGTTAGCCGCAGGCCCGTTTGCGGGAAGCAGCGCCGGACCGCCGGCGTAGCGGAGGATTCCAGCAATGGATGAACTCGTAATTCGTGGCATGGCCAAGTGGCCCAATGTGCCGGCGGTCTACGGCTGGTTGTCGCTCGACCGCCGCGGTCACTGGCTGCTGAAGGGTGAGCGCGTCGCCAATCCCGGCATCGCCGCTTTTTTCGGCCGCAACTACAGCCATGACGACCAGGGCCGCTGGTTTTTCCAGAACGGGCCGCAACGCGTTTATGTCACGCTGGATTACACGCCGCATGTTTATCGCGCGACTTCGCTGCCGGGCGAAGCGCTGGCGCTGGTTTCGCACAGCGGCACAGCGGCGACCGCGATCAACGCCGCCTACGTTGATGATGCCGGGCAATTGCTGCTCGACACCGACCTTGGCATCGGCCTGTTGCATGACGCCGATCTCGAAGCCCTGTTGCCGCGCTTCAACAGCTCCGCCGGGCAGGCCGGCGAAGCCGCGCTGGCCGCAACGCTGGACACGCTGCAGGCCGGCAACCATGCGGCGCTGGACCTGGATCTGGGCACGACGCGCATTCGGGTCAAACCGGTACGCGTCGCCGAAGTGCCGGCGCGATTCGGCTTCGTTGTGTGCCCGGTCCAGCCGGCCGGACAGGAGGAATGTTACTGATGCAGGCGCTGTCGGCATTCGGCATTGCGGCACGACGCGTCGTACGCGGCGTGCTGTGCGACATCGACGACACGCTCACCAGCGACGGCCGGTTGACGGCGCAGGCTTACACTGCGCTCGAGCGCCTGCACAACGCCGGCCTGACCGTGGTGCCGATCACCGGCCGGCCAGCCGGCTGGTGCGACCACATCGCGCGGATGTGGCCGGTTGATGCGGTGGTGGGCGAGAATGGTGCGTTTTATTTCCGCTACGATCACGCCGCGCGCACGATGCAACGGCAATACGTTGACAGTCCGGCGATACGCACACAGCACCGTGCAGCACTTGCCGTCATCGCCGAAGAAATTCTCGCCGCCGTGCCCGGCGCCGCCATCGCCGCCGACCAGCAGTACCGGGAAACCGATCTTGCCATTGATTTTTGCGAAGATGTGCCGCGGCTGCCCGATGCCGCCGTGCAGCGCATCGTCGCGCTCATGCAAAGCTGCGGATTGACGGCGAAAATCAGTTCCATCCACGTCAACGGCTGGTTCGGCGACTACGACAAGCTGGCGATGACGCGCCGGCTGTACGCGGAATGTTTCGGCATTGATCTGGATGCCGCACGCGCCGAGTACGTCTTTGTCGGCGACTCGCCGAACGATGCGCCGATGTTCAGCCATTTCCCGCATGCAGTCGGCGTCGCCAACATCTGTGAATTCGCCGGCCGCCTGGCGCACGAACCTGCTTATGTTACTGTCGCCGCCGCCGGCGCCGGTTTTGTTGAACTCGCAGACCATCTGCTCAAAGCAAATATAAAATGAATAAAATCATAGACTTAAGGACTGACACCGTCACCCGGCCTACACCGGCCATGCTCGCCGCGATGCAGACCGCCACCCAGGGCGACGATTCACGCGACGGCGACGAAACCGTGATCAGACTGGAAGCGCTGGCCGCGAAGATGACCGGCAAAGCCGCCGGCCTCTACATGCCCAGCGGCACCATGACTAACCTGGTGGCGGTGCTGGCGCACACCCCGCGCGCCGGCGAAGTGCTGCTCGAACAGAAAGCGCACATCCTCAATAACGAACTCGGCGGACTCTCGGCGGTGGCCGGCGTGTATTACAAGCCGCTGCCAGGCACGCGCGGTGCGATGGACGAGAGCGCACTGCGTGAGGCCGTGCGACCGATGACGCGTAACAATTTCGGTACCGCGCTGATCTGCATGGAAACCACGCATAACAGCGCCGGCGGCACGGTGCTGCCAATGGCGCACATGAGAATGGTCCACGAACTCGCGCAACAGCGCGGCATTCCGGTGCATACCGACGGCGCACGGTTTTTTAATGCCGCGATCGCCTTGGGCGTGCCCGCATCGACCATCGCGCAGCACACCGATTCGGTCTGCTTCTGCGTATCGAAAGGCCTGTCGGCGCCGGTCGGTTCGGTGCTATGCGGATCACAGGCATTCATCGAGCGCGCGCGCCCGTTCCGGCGCATGGTCGGCGGCGCGATGCGCCAAGCCGGCTTGATCGCCGCCGCCGGTATCGTCGCGCTGGAAACCATGGTCGAACGGCTCCAGGACGATCACGCCACGGCGAAACGGCTGGCAACCGGACTTCATGCAGTCGATGCCTCACTGGTCGATCCGGCAGGTATCGAAACCAACATCGTGCGCGTCAGCCTGCGCGCCAGCGGCCGCAGCGCCGCGCAATGGGCGGAGGATTTCAAGGCGCGGGGCATTGCCGTCAGTCCGGCAGACTCGTCATCGCTGCGCTTCGTGACTCATCGCCACATCGGCGATGCCGAGGTCGATGCAGCAATCGCCGCGTGCAGGGACATCTGGCAGCACAGCATCAGATAATGCGTTTGCGGATCTCCGTCACCACGACCTCGGCAATCAGCACCACCGCAAATATCACCACCAGCATCAGCGCCACGCGATCCCACTGAAACAGGTTCATCGCCGAATCAATGGCCATGCCGATGCCGCCGGCGCCGACCAGTCCCAGCACTGCGGACTCGCGCACGCTGATGTCCCAGCGGAACAGCGCAATGCCCCAGAATGCCGGCTCGACCTGCGGCCAGTAACCCTTGATGAACACGCTCGGCCAGGGTGCCCCGCAACTGCGCAGCGCTTCAACCGGACCCGGCCGCGCCTCCTCCAGCGCCTCGCTGAACAGTTTGCCGACGAACCCGATGGAGCGGAAAGCGATGGCCATGGTGCCGGCCAGCGCGCCGGGGCCGAAGATGGCGACGAACAGCAGCGCCCAGACCAGCGAATTGACCGAGCGCGACGACACCAGCAGCAGCTTGGCCAGGTAGTTGAGTCCGGCGTTGGGCGTCACATTGTTCGCCGCCAGCATGCCCAGCGGCAACGCCATCGCAATCGCGAATATCGTGCCCAGCGTGGCAATGTGCAGCGTTTCGATCAGCGCCGCGTGCACGCCCTTGGGGTAATAACGCCACTCGATCGGCCACATCCGTCGCAGCAGGTCCGCCATCTGTTCGGGCGCATCGTAGAGGAACTCGGGGATGATCTCGACCGTGCGCAGCGAAACCACGCAGGCCGTCACGATGCCGAAATACAGCGCGAAACGCGCCAGCCGTTCGCGCCGCGTGTAACGCTGCCATTCCTGCCGCTTGCCGGCGCTTGTCACTGGTAGAGTTTCTTGATCTGGTTCTGCAGCATTTCGCTGACCATGATGACGGCGATGATCGCCAGCAGGATGGTCAGCAGGAAGTCGAAATCGAAACGCTGGAACGCGGCGAACATGGTGCCGCCGATGCCGCCGGCGCCGACGATGCCGACCATGGTCGAATTGCGCAGGTTGGAGTCCACCTGGTAGGTGGCGAAGCCGACAAAACGCGTCAACACCTGCGGCAGCACGCCATAGGCGATGACGCTCATGAACGGCGCGCCGGTGGCGCGGATGGCCTCGACCTGTTTCAGTGAAATCTCCTCAATCGCCTCGGCAAACAGTTTGCCGATGAAACCGATTGAGGCCACGGTCAGCGCCAGAATTCCGGCCAGTGCGCCGAAACCGACCGCCTTGACGAAGATGATGGCGATGATGACCTGGTGAAACGAGCGGCACAGGGCGATGAACAGGCGCATCGGCCACGTCACCCAGGCCGGCATCAGGTTGCGCGCCGCCAGCAGGCCGATCGGCAGCGACAACAGAATGCCCAGCGCCGAGGCGATGATCGCCATTTCGATCGATTCGTAGAGCCCTTTGGCCAGCAATTGCAGCTTGGCGGCACCGGTGTCCGGCGGGAACATGCGCGCGATGAAGCGCATACCGTTGTCGAGGCCGGTGACGAAGCGCTCCCAGGTGACGTCAAGGATGGAGGCTGCGTAGAAGGCATAGGTGATCAGCGCCAGCCATGCCAGCCGTGCCGGCCAGTTGGGCAAAAAAGCGGGGCGGCGGGTCCGCGCCGTCAGGCCCGGATTCATCACTCCTGCCAGTCCTCGCCGCCGTAAATCTGATTCAGGTGGTCATCGGTCAGCCCGTCCGGCGGCCCATCGTAGACGATGGCGCCGCCGGCCATGCCGATCACGTGACTGGCGAAACGTTTCGCCAGCGGCACGTTGTGGATGTTGACGATGACCGGGATATGGCGGGTATCCGTGATGCTCACCAGCAATTCCATGATTTCCACCGAGGTCTTCGGATCCAGTGACGAGGTCGGCTCATCGGCCAGCAGGATGTCGGGCTGCTGCATGACCGCCCGGGCAATGCCGACGCGCTGGCGCTGGCCGCCGGACAGCGCATCGGCGCGCTGGTTGGCCTGCGGAGTCAGGCCCACGGTTTCGAGGAGGTCCCAGGCCATGGCGATGTCCTGCGGCGGATATCTGCGCAAAAACGCCTTCCACGACGGTAGATAACCCAGCCTGCCCGACAGCACGTTTTCCATTACCGACAGCCGCTCCACCAGGTTGTATTCCTGGAACACCATGCCGATGCGGCGGCGGTGTTCGCGCAGCGCCTTGCGCGACAACTGCACCAGGTCGGCGCCATGGAACAGGATCTGGCCGCTGGTCGGCTCCACCAGCCGGTTGATGCAGCGGATCAGCGTCGACTTGCCGGTGCCGGAAGGGCCGATCACAGCGGTGATGCCGCGATCGGGAAAAGCGATGGAAATACCGCGCAGCACCGGGGTGCCGCGACGGTATTCCTTGGTCAGCCCGCGCACCTCGATGGTGGCGGGGGCGGCGGCCGGGATCCCGGCCATTACTTCTTGGCTTCGGCAGCCTTCTTGCGCGCCGCCTCCTCACGCGCACTTTCTTTCTCGTAGGCCGCGCGGTTAAACGGTGTGCCGGTGCCATCGGCAATCTTGCGCACCACTTCCCAGTCCTTCTGGTAGGTAATCGGGAAAAAACGGTCCGCACCGCCGAAGGTTTTTTTCATGTCTTCCGGAAAACGATAATCGTAGAAACACTTGGTCATGGTTTTCACCAGATCCGGGTGCAGATCATGGGCATAGGCAAACGATGACGTCGGGAACACCGGGCTCTTGTAAATGATGCGGAAATCATCGGCTTTGACTTCTCCGCGCCCCGCCATCCGGTAGAAAACGTCTGAGGCCACCGGCGCCGCGTCATAGTCGCCGGACTCCACGCCTTTCACCGACTGGCCGTGGCCGCCGGAGAACAACACCTTGTAATCCTTGTCCGGCGCCAGCCCTTCGGGCGGGAACAGCACCTGCGGCGCGAGATGGCCGGAATTCGACGACGGCGAGGTATGTGCCACCTTCCTGCCTTTGAGATCACCGAGTTTCTGGTACGAGCTGTCCTTCTTGACAATCATCAGCAGGTTGTAACCCTGGAAATCCTTCTCGTAACCTTTGACGGCAAACGGAACCGCGCCCGCCAGATTGACGGCAAACCCTGTTGGCCCGGTGGAAAATCCGCCGACATGCAGGCGCCCGGCGCGCATCGCTTCGATCTCCGCAGCATTGGAATTTACCGAGTAATAAACAACGCGCTTGCCGGTGCATTTGCCCAGATGTTCAAGGAAGGGTTTGAATGCGTTTTCGTAAACGGCGGGGTCTTCCACCGGTGTGTAGGTGAAGACCAGCGTGGAAGGATTTTTCAGCCGCTTCGGATCCTTGGGCGTATCCGCCACCAGATCCCTGTTTTCATCGCAATACAGATTGTCGAGTTGCCCCCGGTTCCTGCAATCGTCGGACTGGGCAAATGCGGACGGCAAAACTGCGGCCCACAACGCGACCAATATCCCTGCCAGCAGATTCCTGAACACAACCATGGTCCACCTCCTTTGTAGATTGACGATTTGAATTTTTCTGTTTTATTCCGCCACCATTTGTCGTGGCGCTTCCACAACAGCATCTGCCCGCAGCGATTCGCCGCTTCACCGTTTGCGTCGGCCACATCTCCAGGCAACAACTCAGGCAGTCAGTGTAATGCCGCGGAACCCGGTCTGCGTATCCGCCGCGGACTCGCAGGCCGCCGGCGAACATTCGGGTTTTTCGTGAAAATCGCTGTTTTGGGCGACCGCTTGCACCGCTCCGGAGTATGCCGGTGAATTTTTTTTATTTTTATAAGTTGTTGATTATAAATGATATTTTTGATGTCTTCCGGGTGCCGCGGACAACCTAAGCCTTGCCCCACCCGGATGGATTGGGTATCTTTAGCTCCCTGCTGTCCGCGGTTGTGAACCGCCTTCCGCGACGGGCACCGGACTTCTCCCAAGACCGGAACCGCCGCACGGCACAGATGTCAGGGTTTGTTTCCCATCGGAAACGGCCATGCACCTGGAATCGCAATTGGACGGGGCGCTACCGGAGCCGGTCCCGGCATTACCTGGGACGCGGGCTTTTTGGCAGCCGCCCGCTTTTTGATGGCAGGCTTTTTGTTGACTGCTTTTTTCTTGACTGCTTTTTTCTTGGCCGGCTTTCGAGCCGGCTTTTTTTTGCCCGTTTTGCGGCTGGCGCTTTTTTTTCCGGCGGCTTTGCGTGTAATCTTTTTCTTCAGCAGTTTCTTTTTCTTGACCGCTTTTTTGCCGGCCTTTTTACTTACTTTTTTCTTCGCAGCCTTCTTTTTCGCTTTTGCCATGCGAACCTCCTTCAATATCCAGCTTTAGTGCGCGCTCCCCAGCGGGACTATCGCGCGTGATGCACGCCTTTATACGGCGCACGCCTTTCCTGCCAACTCCCGTCCTTGACCCGGTGCTAGTGCAGCGCGGCGCCCGCCTTGTTCGCCAGATTGCGGTACAACATGTCCGGATCAATCCGGATGCCGCCGCTCCAGATCAGCACGTTCGATACCGGATCAAAAGCCACGCGGCGAAACAGCGCGGCGTCGGACAACACCTCCATCGCCGTGTCTTCCACCAGGTCACCCAGGTAAACATGGCCCTCGAGCCCGTCATCGAATCGCAGCCAGAGCGTGCAGTTGTCCTCTGCGCGCAGTTCGGTAACCGTGTGCAGATGGGTCCTGCGGCTGCGGTAACGGCGGAACTTCAGACTGAGTGCCAAGGTTTCGACCCTCCATGGTGATGAACATTGCAACCCGGAAAGAATCCGGCGGCGCCGCCCTGCGGTTTTAATCGCAGGGCAATGCGCCGCCGGGTGTCTTGCTGCTTCAGCACGGAACCCCGCTTTGTTCCGGGATCCCTGTTCTCAATCGCATGTTTGGTGTCCGTTTTTCGTATCCATTCCCGTCTGCAAAAACAAAGGGGCACATCAATCCCAGGACAACGCGCCCCCGGTCTGGTACTCGATGACGCGGGTTTCAAAAAAGTTGCGTTCTTTTTTAAGGTCGATCATTTCCGCCATCCACGGGAAGGGATTGGTCGCGCCCTCAAACAGCACTTCCAGCCCGATCTGCTGGGCACGGCGGTTGGCGATGAAGCGCAGGTATTCCTTGAACATCGCAGCATTCAGACCAAGCACACCGCGTGGCATGGTGTCTTCGGCATATTTGTATTCGAGCTCCACACCCTTGTGGAACAACTCGCGCAGTTCTTCGCGGAACTCCGTGGTCCACAGGTGAGGATTCTCCATCTTGATGGTGTTGATCAGGTCGATGCCGAAATTGCAGTGCATGGATTCGTCGCGCAGGATGTACTGGTACTGCTCGGCGGCACCGGTCATCTTGTTCTGCCGGCCCAGCGCGAGGATCTGCGCAAAACCGACGTAGAAGAACAGGCCTTCCATCAGGCAGGCAAACACGATCAGGCTTTTCAGCAGCTTCTGGTCGGCTTCCGGCGTACCGGTCTTGAAGGTGGGATCGGTCAGCACGTCGATGAACGGGATCAGGAACTCATCCTTGTCGCGGATCGACGAAACCTCGTGGTAGGCGTTGAAAATTTCACTTTCGTTCAGCCCCAGGCTTTCCACGATGTACTGGTAGGCGTGGGTATGGATCGCCTCTTCAAAAGCCTGGCGCAGGAGGTACTGGCGGCATTCCGGCGCAGTGATATGGCGGTAGGTGCCGAGCACGATGTTGTTCGCTGCCAGTGAGTCAGCGGTGACAAAAAACCCGAGATTGCGCTTGACGATGCGACGCTCGTCTTCGGTCAGGCCATTGGGGTTTTTCCACAGCTCGATGTCACGGCTCATCTGGATTTCCTGCGGCATCCAGTGATTGGCACAGGCCGAGAGGTACTTGTCCCAGGCCCATTTGTATTTGAACGGCACCAGCTGGTTGACGTCAGTACGGCCGTTGATGATGCGTTTGTCGGCGACATTGACGCGCCGTAACTCTTCTTCAGCAGCGGGATGATTTTGCGAGGGGGCATGCGAGGGCGCGCGATCTGCCATCACGGGCTGTTTTGCCAGTCCGGCCACACCCGGTTCTTCAAATTGCAACATCTTCAGTCTCCTTTATTAGCGTTGTAGGTGGATACCTTCCAGCACAGTCGGCGGACTCTTGAGATTGTTATCGGTGAAACCGCCGACTTGCCGTGCAGCAAACCCTGAACCAACAACTGCCTTCCAATCAATCGTTATTCACTGCTTCCCTGATTCGCGCCTTGCCACTTGCCTCTTGCCTGTTACCCGCCTACTGGCAGGCCTCACATTCCGGGTCGAGGATCGAACATGCCTTGGGCTGCTCTTCCCCGTTCACGCCGCCATCCGACGTCACGGCATTGAGCTGGCCCACCTTCGATGTCGACTTCTCGGTGGAAGTCGCGCCCAGCGTGCGCAGGTAGTAGGTCGTTTTCAGGCCGCGAATCCAGGCGAGTTTGTAGGTGTCATCCAGCTTCTTGCCCGACGCACCCGCCATGTAAATGTTCAGCGACTGCGACTGGTCGATCCATTTCTGCCGGCGCGCCGCGCATTCCACCAGCCAGCTCGCATCCATCTCGAAGGCCGTGGCGTAGAGGCTGCGCACGTCCGGCGGCACACGATCGATCCTGGCCAGCGAGCCGTCGAAGTATTTCAAATCGGCGATCATCACCTCGTCCCACAGGTTGAGTTTTTTCAGGTCGCGCACGAGGAATTCGTTGACGACGGTGAACTCGCCCGACAGGTTGGATTTGACGTAGAGGTTCTGGTAGGTCGGCTCGATGCACTGCGACAGTCCAGTGATGTTGGCAATGGTTGCCGTCGGCGCAATCGCAATGCAGTTCGAATTGCGGATACCGACGCGCTGGATGCGGCTGCGCAGGCTGTCCCAGTCCAGCCTGGTGGACATGTCGCATTCGACGTATCCGCCGCGCTCGTCAGCCAGCACCTTCAGCGAGTCCAGCGGCAGAATGCCGCGATCCCACAGCGAGCCCTTGAACGTCGAATACGGGCCGCGTTCTTCCGCCAGGTCCGACGAAGCCGAGTATGCGGTGTAGGTCACCTGTTCCATCGAACGATCGGCGAACTCCACTGCTGCCGGCGAACCGTAGGGAATACGCAACATGTGCAGGCAGTCCTGGAAACCCATGATGCCGAGCCCGACCGGACGGTGCTTGAAGTTGGAGTTGCGCGCCTTGTTGACGTTGTAGAAGTTGAGATCGATCACGTTGTCGAGCATGCGCATGCCGGTGCCGACCGTACGCTTCAGCTTCTCCATGTCGAGCAGGCCGGTCGACAAATCCAGGTGCGCCGGCATGTTGACCGACGCCAGATTGCAAACAGCGATTTCGTCGGGACCGGTGTTCAGCGTGATTTCGGTGCACAGGTTGGAGCTGTGCACGACGCCGACGTGCTGCTGCGGCGAGCGCAGGTTGCAGGGATCCTTGAATGTGATCCACGGATGCCCGGTCTCGAACAGCATGGTCAGCATTTTTCGCCACAGCTGGTTGGCTGGAACCTTCTTGTAGAGTTTCAACTCGCCGCGGGTGCACTGCGCCTCGTATTCGATATAGGCTTTCTCAAAAGCCTTGCCGAATTTCTCGTGCAGGTCCGGAACGTCCGAGGGTGAGAACAGCGTCCATTCGCCACCCTCCATCACACGCTTCATGAACATATCCGGAATCCAGTTCGAAGTGTTCATGTCATGGGTGCGCCGGCGGTCATCGCCGGTGTTCTTGCGCAATTCGAGGAATTCCTCGATGTCGAGATGCCAGGTTTCGAGGTACGAACACACCGCGCCTTTGCGTTTTCCGCCCTGGTTCACTGCAACGGCGGTATCGTTGACCACCTTCAGGAACGGCACAACGCCCTGCGACTTGCCGTTGGTGCCCTTGATGTAGGCGCCGAGCGCGCGCACGGGGGTCCAGTCGTTGCCGATGCCGCCGGCATACTTCTGCAGCATCGCGTTTTCCTTGATCGCCTCGTAGATGCCGTCGAGGTCGTCGGCAACCGTGGTCAGGTAGCAGCTGGCGAGCTGCGAGCGGCGCGTGCCGGAATTGAACAGCGTCGGGGTCGAGCTCATCAGATCGAAGCTGGACAACACGTTGTAGAACTCGATCGCACGCACTTCACGCTGGCTTTTCGGTTCGTTCAATGCAAGTCCCATCGCCACGCGCATGAAAAACACCTGCGGCAGCTCAATGCGCCGGCCTTCGATGTGCAGGAAATAGCGGTCGTAGAGAATCTGCAGGCCGAGATAGGTGAACTTGAGGTCGCGTTTCGCGTCGAGTGCGGCGCCCAGCGCCTTCATATCGTAATCACCCAGGCGTTCGTCCAGCCGTTCAGCGGCGATGCCCTTCTTGATGAATTCCGGCAGGTAGGCGGCATAACGCGTTGCCATATCCTCCTGCGTCACCTCTTCCCCCAGGGTTTCCAGACGCATCGTGTGCATCAGCAGGCGGGCGGTCACGTAGCTGTAGCCCGGGTCCTGTTCGATCAGCCCGCGCGCGGCCAGGATCAGTGATTTGCGCACTTCGTCGATGGGCACGCCTTCGTAGAGGTCACGGAACATTGCATCGAGAATGGGCTGCGTGCTGACTTCGTGGCCAAGTCCGGCACAGGCGCTTTGCACCAGAGCGGTAATCTGCGGAAGGTCGAGCGGCCGCTTCACGCCGCCTTCGGTGACGTTGACCACCGACTCGCGCTGTGCCGTCGCCGCAGGCTGCGCTTCGCGCTGACGCGCGCGTTCCCTGGTGCGCTCCTCGCGATAGAGCACGTAGGAGCGGGCCACGTGGTGCTCGCCCATGCGCATCAGTGCGAGTTCGACCTGGTCCTGGATGTCCTCGATATGGAAAGTGCCGCCCGAAGGCTGGCGCCGCATCAGCGCGACAACCACGCAGTCGGTCAACGCCGCGACCTGCTCACGCACCCGCGCCGAAGCCGCACCCTGACCGCCGTTGACGGCGATGAAAGCCTTGGTCAGGGCAATGGCGATTTTCGCCGGCTCAAAACCCACCACTGAGCCATTGCGGCGGATGATTTTGTATTGGGCATACAGGGCCTCCCGCGCAGCCTCCTCGGCGGGGGTGGCTTGCGGAAAAACACGGGATTGGGTGGATTCTGCGGCGACTTGCATAACGTTACTCCTTGGTTTTTTTAGGTTTTCTAACCCCCAGGAACACCAGCGCTCCCAGCCCGATAACCACGGCACGACCACTATATGTTGTGGTTCGCGCATTAATTTCGACCAATTCTAGTGGCCGTGTTTTGAATCCGCAATAGGTTTTGACGTTTTTTTTAAAAGTTATTGAGAAACAACAGGAAACAGCGCCAAGCACCGGATTTATTGCACAAAAAGTGGGCAGCAAAATGCCCGGGCCGCCACGCTGTGGTGCACCAAACGATGAAAATCAAGGAATTGCGAAAAGCCGCTTCCGGATGCCGCCCAACGACGTTGCTTGTGAGGGGGGTTCCGGCTACCGCAGGCTGGCCCGATAACGCGGCCAGTCAAAATGCGGTCCAGGATCGGTCTTGCGGCCCGGCGCAATGTCGGAGTGCCCGACGCTGGCGGTGATCGGATATCGATCATGGAGGGCGCGGGCGAGCACCCCCAGCCGGTCGTACTGGGCGGCACTGAACGCCATGTCATCCGTGCCTTCGAGCTCGATGCCGATCGAATAATCATTGCAGCGCCCGCGCCCGCACCACAACGATTGTCCGGCATGCCAGGCGCGCAGCGCGCAGGGTACGAACTGCAGCAGGGCGCCGTCGCGGCGGATGAAAAAATGCGCGGATACCTGCAAGCCGGCGATGGTGGCGAAATACGGATGTGCCGCTGGATCCAGCCGGTTCAGGAACAGGTCCGCGACCGCGGTGCCGCCGAATGCACCCGGCGGCAGGCAGATGTTGTGGATGACCAGCAACTCGATGGCTGTATCGGGCGGCCGCTCGTCGCAATTCGGCGAGGCGATATAGAGAGCTTCGTCTGCCAATCCGGGAGCGTCGATATTCATGACCGCCCCTCAGGACCTGGCATCCAGTTCCTGCTTGATGCCCAGGCGCTGGATGCGGTAACGCAAGGCGCGGAAGGAAATGCCCAGCAGCTTGGCCGCCGCGGTCTGGTTGTAGCGGGCCCGTTCGAGGGCATCGAGTATGGCCTTGCGCTCAATGGCCTCAAGCCGTTCGGGCAGCGGCAGGCCCTCGACATCGACTTCCTGCTCGGCAGCGCGTTCGTCCGACAACTGCAGATCATCGATTGCAATCTCGTCAGCGCTGACCAGCGCCACCGCGCGCTCCAGGATGTTTTCCAGTTCGCGCACGTTGCCCGGAAAATGATAGGCCTGCAGTGCCGCTTCAGCCTGCGCCGACAGCCGCGGCGCCCGCCCCTCGCCGGCGTGGCGCGCGAGTATTGCGGCGGCAAGTTGCGTAATGTCTTCACGCAATTCACGCAATGCCGGCATGCGCAATTCAATCACGTTCAGGCGGTAATACAGATCCTGCCGGAACGCGCCGCTTTTCACTTCTTCGGCGAGGTGGCGGTGCGTCGCGCTGATGATGCGCACATCCACCGGCTCCTCGGCGGTAGAACCAACCCGGCGCACGCGTTTTTCCTGGATGACACGCAGCAGCTTCACCTGCATCGACAACGGCAGATCACCGACTTCGTCGAGAAACAGGGTGCCGCCGTCAGCCGCCTGGAAAAAACCGTCATGGTCCGCCAAAGCCCCGGTGAATGAGCCCTTCTTGTGGCCGAAAAATTCGGACTCCATCAGGTTTTCCGGAATCGCACCGCAATTGACCGCGACAAAAGGACTATCGCGCCGCGCGCCGTTCTGGTGTATCCGCCGCGCTGCCAGTTCCTTGCCGGAACCCGATTCGCCGCGAATCTGCACCGGCGCCTGGCTGCGCGCCAGCTTGTCGATCATCTGCCGCGCCTGCGCCATCAGCGGCGAATCGCCGATCAGGCAGGGGCCGCTGGATTCAGACTGCGCGATATCCGGATCCTGACGTTCACCGCCCGGGCGAGGCAGCTTCAGCGCGGAACGTACCAACGCCCGCAACTGATCCAGCGATACCGGTTTGCCGAGATAATCAAAGGCTCCGGCCTTGAGTGCGGCCACTGCGTTCTCGGCACTGCCGTGCGCAGTAATCACCGCCACCGGCAGGCTGGGATGATTCCGCGTGATGTGCTCGACGATCGACAGTCCGTCACCGTCGGCCAGCCGCATGTCGGTGAGACAAAGCTCGAAAGAATTGCTCCCGAGCAAGGACAGGGCTTCGGACACGCTGCCCGCGCAGTGCGGCTCCAGGCCCATGCGCAGCAACGTGATGCCGAGCAACTCCCGGATGTCCGCTTCATCATCGACAACCAGTACCTGACCCGTTGCCACTTTCACCCCTCCGCTGTTTGCCCCCGCTGGTTGCCCCCGCTGGTTGCCCCATTAACCCGCAGTGCAGGTTACCGAGAACCGCGCACCTCTGGCCGAATCCACGTATTCGAGCATGGCGCCGTTCGCTTCACAAATCTCCCGCGCCAGATAAAGGCCCAGTCCGGTGCCGCCGGGCGAGGTGGTGAAAAACGGCTCGAACAATTTGCTGCGCGACTCAGACGGCAACCCGGGACCGTCATCAATGACGTCCAATCTTACCGCATTGCCAAGGCTGGCCCGCCCCACCACGAGGCTGATGCTGCCGGGGCCGCGCTGCGAATGGCGCAACGCGTTCTGACACAGGTTCCACAACACCTGGTTCAGGTGATCGCGGTCGAACATGACATGGGGATCTGTCGTCAGATTCAGCTCAATCACGTTCGCCGCCAGTTTTTCCGTTGCGGCAAACTGCTCGACAAATGTCTGCAGGTAAGTCGCCAGATGGAAGCGCTCGCGCATGGCGCGCTCCCCCCGGTTCAGCGTCTGCACGTCGTTGATCATGCGGTCGAGCCGGCGGGTATTGTCGCGGATGATCGTCGTCAGGCGTTGTGCCCCGGGGGAAATCTCGGGCTCCTCCTGCAACAATTCCGCGGCATGGCTGATGGCGCCCAGCGGGTTGCGGATTTCGTGGGCAATGTTTGCCGTCAACCGCCCAAGCGCGGCAAGCTTCAGTTGCCGGGCCTCGGCCTGGATACGCGCCAGGTCTTCCAGAAAAATAACCGCACCGGCACCGCGCCGCGCTGCAACCGGCACCAGCCTTGCGCGCAGATGCGATCCGAGCTCGAAAGCGTCCGGGGTTTCTCGGCCCTGCTGATCGTGCAACCAGGTCTCGACGCGGGCATGCAGCGCGGGGGCGCGGTCCTTCAGCGCCACCACCCCGCCGCCGCGCAGACCGCCGATCATGCGCTCCGCAGCGGTATTGACCTGGCGCACGATGCCCTCGCCGTCAACGACGATCACGCCATGTTCCATGTCCTGGATCACCAGCTGGTTAACCTGCGCCATGTTGGCCAGGTCGATTTCGCGTTGTGCCGCAAGCCGTTCGCTCGCCAGCGAGCGCGTGGCCAGGGTATGGGCGAGCCAGGCAGTCGCGAAATAGGCAATGGACAGCAGACCGGCCTGCGCATACTGCGCACCGTTCTCGGAAAATCGCAACACCTCGTAGGTATGTTCCAGCAGCACCGCAATGGTCGCGATCGCGGCAAAGAACAGCGTCAACTGGCCGCGGCTGACCAGCCCTGCGGCGGCCAGCGAGGTCAGCAGCAGCAGCCCCAGGCCGCTCGACAAGCCGCCGCTGGCATACATCAGCAACACGACAAAGCCGATATCGCCGCCGACCTGGATCGCCAGTTGCCAGGTAAACCGCTCGCGAGTGCGGATGACCACGAACATCGCCAGCGCAAATGCGGCATAACTGGCGGCACCGATCAGGAACAGCCGCAGATCCCGAGAGCCGAACTGCAGAGTGCTGCCCCAGAAACCGCCGGCCAGCAGCAACAGCAGCGCAGCGGCCGCACGATAACCATTGAACAATTGTAACGAGCGCCAATAGGTGTCCTGCGTCCGGTGGGCGCCTTCGGCGTCCCGGAAATCCGGCCGCATGGAGTGTTGTCCGACGGAGATCATCAGGTGCGCTCAGCGTTTTGCGCGGAAATCCCGCTCATGTTCCGCGGAGCAGAAGTAGCGGGATCCGGACACAATGCCTTCGCCCCGCGGCAGGTGCAAGCCGCAATGCGCGCAATCCACCATGTCTTCGGCCTTCGGGTCCGGAGGCGGCTCTGCACTGCGATCCGCTCGCCGGCGATGGTTGCGCAGCAGCCAGAACACTGCCGCGAAAGCAATTGCGATGAGCAGAATCTTGGCCATTGATGCTTCAACTGCCGGACAACCTGGCGCGGGCGGCGACCAGCCGCTGCGCGGGGCGCACGTCAAGCGTGCGCCGACTCCGGGTCCACGGCCAGTGCCTCCAGGAAACGCGACACCAGATTGTAGCCCCCGATGGTCGCCGTCAGTTCGACGATTTCGCGCTGGTTGAAATGCCCGCGCAAGGCCTCGAAAACAGCGTCGGGCACATGGATGTCCCGCGTCATGGCGTCGGTATAGGCCAGCACCGCCCGTTGCGCAGGCGTCAGCACGCCGGAATCCTGCCAGCGATCCAGCGTGTCGAGCTGCTCCTGGGTGACACCTTCGCGCAGCGCAAACGGCACGTGTACCTGATATTCGTAAGAAGCGCCGTTCAGCAACGCCACGCGCAAAATGACCAGTTCGCGGTAGTCCCCGCGCAGCGTGCACTGCTGGCGAATCGCGGTAAACAGCGCGAGCCAGCCCTGGGCCACCGGCGGTGCGTTGAGCAACATGCTGTACAGATTGAGCATGCGCCCGTCGCGCTCCTTGCGAATCTGATCCGCCAGCGTCCGCACGGTCGGACTGCTGTTCTCGTCGCCATAGGCTACGCGGGCCATCAGTAACACTCCGGGATTGGAAAGACCACTCCGGTCAGAGTCGACCGGACGGCATCCAGAAAATCGTGGTCGGGGTGAGAGGATTCGAACCTCCGACTCCTGCGTCCCGAACGCAGTACTCTACCAGGCTGAGCTACACCCCGATTTTCACAAACAAGTTTTGCAAACAAGAAGGGCACGTTGCGCGTGCCCTTCAATGCGTCCGCGTCACCGCGAACTCCGTTAATTGTAACAAAAAATCCCGGTACTGCGTGGATGGAATCGAATCCAATGCCACGCCTGCCGCGCGCGCCTCTGCCTCGGCCTGCCGGCGTGTGTAGTCCAGCGCCCCGGAGCAGCGGATCGCCGCCATCACACGATCCAGGTCATCCAGCCCGCCGGATACCAGGGCAGCGCGTACCAGCGCCGCCTCCTCAGGGGCGCCATGCTGGATGACGCGGATCAACGGCAGGGTGGGCTTGCCTTCGGCAAGATCATCACCCACGTTTTTGCCAATGGCGCCGGAGTCCCCGGAATAATCCAGCACATCATCAATCAGCTGGAATGCCGTGCCCAGATGACTGCCATAGGCCGCCATCGCCTCTTCCACCGCCGGCGGCGCCCCCGCCAGCAGCGCCCCGAGCCGGCTCGCGGCCTCGAACAACTTGGCCGTTTTGTAGCGTATGACCTGAAGGTAGCTGGCCTCGTTGATATCGGCATTGCGGCAATTCATCAACTGCAGCACCTCGCCCTCGGCGATGACGTTGGTCGCGTCGGCAAGCACCCGCAGCACACGCATGTCATCGACGTTCACCATCATCTGAAACGCACGGGAGTAGACGAAATCACCGACCAGCACTGACGCCGCGTTGCCGAACAGGGTATTGGCCGTGGGGCGCCCGCGCCGCAGCGCCGATTCATCGACCACATCGTCATGGAGCAGCGTTGCGGTATGGATGAACTCGACGACGGCAGCCAGCGTATGGTGGGCAGTACCGCGATAACCCAGCGCTCCGGCGGACAGCAGCACCAGCGCCGGGCGCAGCCGTTTGCCGCCGCCGCCGATGATGTATTCAGCCACCTGGCGGATCAGCGCCACTTCCGAATGCAGGCGATCGCGGATCACCTGATCCACGGCGTGCATGTCGGCGGCGAGCAGTTTGCTGAGGTTTTCGAGGAACACGGAGCGGGCAAAAACCGGGATGATAACAACATCGCGAAACCCCGGGCACAGTGCCGGCCGCTGACGCAGCCCGGCAATCATCTGCAATCCATTGATTTTGCTGGACTATTTACCGGGAAATGACTGTCCGGAAGTTTTGACTCATCCGCTTCC
Organism: Burkholderiales bacterium; assembly: GCA_038316355.1. Lineage (GTDB taxonomy): Bacteria > Pseudomonadota > Gammaproteobacteria > Burkholderiales > SG8-41. Next base: position 33,911 of record JBBQAO010000009.1, on the reverse strand, counting down.
GACTTGTATAATCGCGGGCTTTCCGTAGTCCGAGCTGAGAGAGGTTTTCCATGTATGCGGTAGTCAAGACCGGCGGCAAACAGTATCGCGTGAGCGCTGGCACCAAAATCAAGGTCGAACAACTGACGGCCGAAGTCGGGTCGGAAGTCACTCTCGACCAGGTTCTGATGATTGCCGAAGACGGCAGCGTCAAACTCGGCACCCCGCTGTTGTCGGGTGCCGCTGTCAAAGCCAAAGTGCTGTCGCAGGGACGCGGCGACAAGATTCACATTTTCAAGATGCGCCGGCGCAAGCACTATCGCAAAACCCAGGGCCACCGGCAGAATTTCACCGAGCTCGAAATCACCGGCATCGCGGGCTAAGGAGCACACACCATGGCACATAAAAAAGCAGGCGGCAGTTCCCGTAACGGTCGCGATTCGCAGGCAAAACGCCTCGGCGTCAAATGTTTCGGCGGTGAACTGATCCCCGCCGGCAGCATCATCGTGCGTCAGCGCGGCACGCGCATGCACCCCGGCGAAAACGTCGGTATCGGCCGCGACCACACGCTGTTCGCCAAAGTCGACGGTCGTGTGCAGTTCGCGCACAAGGGCCCGCAACAGCGTCAGACCGTGAGCGTCGTTCCCGCCTGATCTCTTGCTGTAGTGCTGAAGAGGCCCTGTTGAACGACAGGGCTTTTTTATTTGGGGAATGCCATGAAATTCATTGATGAAGCGCGGATTGAAGTGCATGCCGGCAAGGGTGGCGACGGTGTTGCCAGTTTCCGTCGCGAAAAATTCGTGCCGCGCGGCGGACCCGACGGTGGCGATGGTGGTCGCGGCGGCAGCATTTTTGCCGTGGCCGATCGCAACATCAACACGCTGATCGACTATCGCTACGCCCGCATCCACCGTGCAAAAAACGGCCAGAAAGGCATGGGCTCGGACTGTTTCGGCCGCGCCGCGGCGGACATCGTACTGCGCATGCCCGTGGGCACCGTGGTCAGCGACGCCGAGACCGGCGAAATCCTGTTTGACCTGGCACATGACGGTGAACGGGTGACGCTGGCCCAGGGCGGCAACGGCGGCCTCGGCAACCTGCACTTCAAATCCAGCACCAACCGTGCGCCGCGGCAGTTCACCGTCGGCGGCCCCGGTGTTTCGCGTTATCTTCAGCTTGAGCTGAAGGTGCTTGCCGACGTCGGCCTGCTCGGTCTGCCCAATGCGGGCAAATCGACGCTGATCCGCGCGATCTCCGCGGCACGGCCGAAGGTTGCTGATTATCCGTTTACGACCCTGCAGCCCAATCTGGGCGTGGTGCGCGTCGACGATAACCGCAGTTTCGTCGTCGCCGACATCCCGGGGCTGATCGAAGGTGCCGCCGAAGGCGCGGGACTGGGCCACCAGTTCCTGCGCCACCTCGCGCGCACGCGGCTGTTGCTGCACATCATCGATGTCATGCCGCCCGACCCCGCAGCCGATGTGGTGCGCGACGCCAAGGCCCTGGTGCGCGAGCTGCGCAAATATGACGAAGCCCTGTATCGCAAGCCACGCTGGCTGGTGTTCAACAAACTCGACCTGATTCCCGAAGCCGAGCGCGGCAAACTGGTGCAGGCGCTGCTGAAAAAGTTGGGCATCAAACGCAAAAGCTTTAATATTTCAGCGCTGACAGGAGAAGGATGCCGGGCGATGACATTTGCGGTGATGGAACACGTCGAAAACAGCGCCGGGCGCAAAACAACGACGCAACGGAAAGCCGACGCCGACGCCGCATGAGCGCGCAACCAGCCATGGAATCCGTCATCAAAAAAGCGCGGCGGCTGGTGGTCAAGGTCGGCAGTGGCCTGGTGACCAATGCCGGACAGGGCCTGGATCATGGCGCACTGACCGGTTGGGCAGAACAGATCGCGCGCCTGCAAAGTGACGGACGACAGATCGTGCTGGTCTCCAGCGGCGCCATTGCCGAAGGCATGCAGCGCTTGGGCTGGCCCCGCAGACCGCATGCGCTGCATGAACTGCAGGCGGCAGCAGCCGTCGGACAGATGGGCATGGTCCAGGTGTACGAGTCCTGTTTCCGCAGCCACGGATTGCTGACGGCACAGATCCTGCTGACGCACGAAGATCTCGCCGACCGCAAACGCTACCTCAATGCGCGTTCGACCCTGCGAACCCTGCTCGACCTGGGCGTCATCCCGGTCATCAACGAAAACGACACGGTGGCGATCGATGAAATCAGATTCGGCGACAACGACACCCTGGCCGCACTGGTCGCGAACCTGATCGAAGCCGACGCGCTGGTGATCCTGACCGACCAGCGCGGGCTGTACAGCGCGGATCCGCGCAAGGATCCCGGTGCCAAACCCATCGCCGACGGCGTTGCCGGTGATCCATACCTGGAAACCATCGCCGGATCGACAGACAGCGCCATTGCGCGCGGGGGCATGCTGACCAAAATCCTCGCGGCCAAACGCGCGGCGCGCAGCGGCGCAGACACCATCATCGCCTGGGGACGTGAACCCGATGTACTGCTGCGGCTTGCCGCCGGAGAACGTCTCGGTACCCAGTTGCTCGCGCAGCAGGCAACGGTTGTCGCGCGCAAACAATGGCTGGCCGACCACCTGCAGGTGCGCGGCCGGGTCACTCTGGATGCGGGTGCAGTAAAAGCGCTGCTGATCGACGGCAAAAGCCTGCTGCCGGTCGGCGTCTGCGCCGCGACGGGGGACTTCGAGCGTGGCGAGGTGGTGAGTTGTCTGGACGAATCAGGCCGGGAAATCGCCCGCGGGCTGATCAATTACAACTACGCCGACACCTGCGCCATCCTGCGCACGCCGTCCGGCCAGATTGAGGTCAAGTTGGGCTACGTCGACGCGCCGGAACTGATACACCGCGATAATCTGGTACTGCTCTAGCAGAGCAAATCAGTCGACGGTCGGGGCCCGCGCGGGTCCACGGCGCAAGGCCTGCACAATCTGCCCGGCCGATTCCACCATTATTTTCCTGCGGCAAAAGTATTCGCCATAGAGCGTAATGTGCTGTGCATTGATGTTCTGGAATTCTATGTATCGCCACTGCGGACTGCGGGCGCGGGCCCAAGTCCGGTCATTGTGCCCGATGGCGTAATATTTCTGTTCCCGGGATTCGCAGCGAATGCCCTCGAAGGACACATTGCTTGCACCGCCGGCGGTTTTGATCACTAACGTATAGCGCACCACGCCGTCGGTGCCGGTAGATACCGACTTGCTGTCGACAAAAAAACGATGGGAAGTGGCGGAACCGACATCCAGCGGAATCAGGTTGTTATCCACGGGATAAACCGGGATCTGCTGCTGCATCTCGGCCCAAGGCTTGATTTCACGGTCGAATGCGTAATCCCAGCCATCCCACTGGGCCAGCGCCGGGCCGGCAACCAGCCAGCCGGCGGCCAGCCAGCATGCGAATCTGAAACGTATGGTTTTCACGCCGTGGATTGTACTGCCTCAGGCGCCGGCGCGGGCACCCGTGACAATCTAGGCGAGATCGGCGAGCAGCGATGCGCTCAGCGTATCCCCGACCCGGACGACAGTCGCGGCGTAGTTCGGATGATCCACCCCCATCGCCAGCACCGCGCCGCCACGCAATGCAGTAACCATGGTCGCGGCAAGCTCGAAGCGCAGGAAATGCACGGCTGACGTTTTCTGCCCGTTGTCGCGTTGCAGATCTTCGTCCGCGATAGCATGCACGCGGTCACATCCGGCAACCTGCACCCAGACGCGATCCTCGACCCCGATCAGTTGCGCAAGTTTGATGCGGCGCTCGTTCTCATCGGGATACTCGATCATCATGGTCGCCTTCCAGTTGCTGCCGTCCGGAATCAGCGGGTTGTAGGCTTCCAGTTCGTCAACAATGCCGGCCTGCTCAAAAATCTTTTCCGCGCGCAGCATTTCCTGCACCTGGTAACGGATGGTCAGCTCATCCTCGAAAATCAGCGTCACGTTTGCACCGAGCTGGATGGCACGGTCTTTTTTGTGTGCAATCACCTTGGCACGGAATTCAGGCCGCACCCTGGCGTAAGTTTCGAGCGGCATCAGGCTGTCTTGGCTAATGTGGGGCATGGCGGGTATCAAAGTCCGTAGGCAATGCGTATCAATGTAATGGGATGCTGTTTTTGCGCTGCGCCGCGGTCCGGGTCAGCCTTACCGTCACTCGCCTTGCTTTCATTAATCCCCTGTTCGATATGGCGGCCGGCGATTGCGCAGTCGGAGCTGATGTAATCCGGCGCGGCGTCGTTCATCAGGCGGAACACCGGGCGGCCGATTTTCATCGACTGCTCGAAGTACTCGCTCTTGACACCCCAGGTGCCGTCATGGCCGGCGCAGCGCTCTACAGTGGTGACAGTCGTATCCGGGATCATTTCCAGCAGTTCGCGCGTCTTCTGCCCCATGTTCTGCACCCGCAGGTGGCAGGGAATGTGGTACGACACCTTGCCCAGCGGCCGGCTGAATTCTTTTTTCAGCAGGCCGTCCTTGTGGCGCAGCACCAGGTATTCGAAGGGATCAAATATCGCCTCGCCCACCGCCTGTACATCCGCATCATCAGGGAACATCAGCGGCAGTTCCTGCTTGAACATCAGCGTGCACGACGGCACTGCGGTCAGAATGGCGTACCCCTCACGTGCCAGTTTCGCCAGCACGGGGATATTCAGTTCCTTGTTGCGTGCCACGGCTTTGAGGTCGCCCAGTTCCAGCTTGGGCATGCCACAGCAGGCTTCTTTTTCGACGATGATCGCGGGAACCTCGTTGTGGGCGAGAATTTTCACCAGGTCATGGCCGATGCCCGGCTCGTTGTAATTGACATAACAGGTCGAAAATATCGCGACCTTGCCCGGCGCAGTTTTGCCGTCCCTGACCGGAAACGAAGCATCAGGTTTCGCCGTCGTGCGGAATTTCGCACTGTTGTACTCGGGCAGCACGCGATCCTGGTGAATGCCGAGCACGCTGTCCATGACCTTGCGCACCGGTGCGGACTTGTTCGCAGCATTGACCATCTGCACCACCACCGGGATCGACGCCAGCTTGCCCAGCGCATCGGTGCTCGACAGCAGCTTGTCGCGGAATGAGGTTTCGCCCTTGCGGAATTTGACCGCCTTGGCACGCAGCATCAGGTGCGGGAAATCCACATTCCATTCATGTGGCGGCACGTACGGACACTTGGTCATGTAACACATGTCACAGAGGTAACAGCGGTCAATGACTTCCCAGTAATCCTTCTTGGGAATGCCGTCGACTTCCAGCGTCGGGCTTTCATCGACCAGATCGAACAGCCTGGGAAAGGCCGTGCACAGATTCACGCAGCGGCGGCAGCCGTGGCAGATGTCGAAAACGCGCTCAAGCTCGTGGTTGAGTTTGCCTTCGTCGTAAAAATCTGCCGATTGCCAGTCCAGCGGGTGCCTGGTGGGGGCCTCGAGACTACCTTCGCGTACAGTCATGGTGAGCAGTACCGTTTATCGATGTTTTCCAAAAACGTGACAACCTGGGCAAGGGCATGTTTTTGTCATTATTTTATGGGGCTTTCAATAGTTGCAGCGTCAGAAAAGAAAGAGGCGCAGGCGCGCCTCTTTCCATCACAAACAACATGCCTGATCAGTCGGCCAGTGCGTCCAAGGCTTTCTGGAAACGGTTGGCGTGCGAACGCTCGGCTTTGGCCAGCGTTTCGAACCAGTCGGCGATTTCGCCGAAACCTTCGTCGCGCGCGGTTTTCGCCATGCCCGGGTACATGTCGGTGTACTCGTGGGTTTCACCGGCAATCGCGGCCTTCAGGTTCTCGCGGGTGCGGCCGATCGGCAGATCGGTTGCGGGGTCGCCACAGGCTTCCATGTACTCCAGGTGGCCGTGGGCGTGGCCGGTTTCACCTTCGGCGGTGGAACGGAACACCACCGCCACATCGTTCTGACCTTCGACGTCGGCTTTGGCTGCAAAGTAGAGGTAACGGCGGTTGGCCTGGGATTCGCCGGCAAACGCGGCTTTCAGGTTTCCGTGGGTCTGCGAATTTTTGAGCTGCATAAAAACTCCTTTAAAAACAATAGTTTACTTATATACTGCGAATACAAAGCGCGTACCGCGGCAAACCATGCTCCACAGATATTTAGACTAAATCTAATCTGTAAATGAAGTGTAAGTGAAACCCCGGAAGGGAGTCAACAGTAAAGCCCGGCCGATGCGCGGCAATCCAGACTTAATGACCGAGGCTGGCCTCGATATCCGCGAAAGTCCGCGCCACGACTTCGATCGTGATGGCAATCCCCAGTTGGCGCGCAATCTGTGTCGCCGAAAATACGCCTCGAACCCGTTGTTGCCCCTTGGCATCGAGATCAACAACCAGCGTGTGCTGGCGGCCGGCAGCTTTCAGCGTGGCCACGACATGCCCAACTGTCGCGGCTTCGACCTCACGAATCTCCAGTGCTTCCAGCGTGGCGCGCGGTGTCATGATGTCGCGGACCCGCACCTCGCTGCGCGGTACGCCGCGCTGCACCGCCGTTTTGACCGGTTTTTCACCCAGCACATCGTTCGCAGTGACGATACCCTGCACGCGGCGATCCGCATCAACCACCAGCAGCAGACGCACACCACGCTGGATCATCCGCAGGTGGGCTTCGTCGGCACTGTCCCCCTGCAGGATGATGACCGCAGTGATTTTGGTGAAATCGGTCATGACATCGCGCGCAGGACTGTCGATGCGCACGCGATCCAGAACGGCCTGCGTGGGTTGAGCATAACCACTATCCACCTGAAGGCTGACAGGCTTGATTGCAGAGTAATTGCGTACCATATTCGCTTACCTGTGGTTGATGTGCGTCGCGCGGTGGGCCGCCGGCCTTTCGGGATGCCGGATGGAGAATATCAAGCCGTCATGCACCGGCCAGCGGTACCCGCTGGTGTTTGTGCTGATCCTGGCGCTTGACCAGAAACCGTGACAGTTCGTTCAATGCCTGTTCGTAAACCCCGCGCTTGAACTCGATGACATCCTGGGTCGGCGCCCAGTAATCATGCCAGCGCCAGGCGTCGAATTCTGGTTTTTCCGAGGCACGCAGACAGACATCGCAATCACGCCCGACCATTCGCAGCAGGAACCAGATCTGTTTCTGGCCGCGGTAATTGCCGCGCCACTCGCGCCGCAGCCAGCGCACCGGCACCTCGTAGCGCAGCCAGTCCCGGGTGCGTCCCAGCACCTGCACATGCTCCGGTTTCAAGCCGACTTCTTCGTGCAATTCGCGGTACATCGCCGCTTCCGGGCGTTCACCGCCATTAATTCCGCCCTGCGGAAACTGCCACGAATGTTCGCGTACCCGTTTACCCCAAAACACCTCGTTTTTGCAATTGCATAAAACGATTCCAACGTTGGGGCGATAGCCATCTCTGTCGATCATGGGCATCCCCGAATCTGTTAATCATATGGAATTGATTTTTTCACAAATCCCCGGGCATTGAAAGCCCGCAACCTCTATAGATTTCGGGCGTAAAGGCGGGCGGCATCGCAGCGGTTCATGGTGCGCAGCCCGGCGACGAACAGCGGGAACTCCAGTCCGAGGCGCGTTTCCAGCTCTGACGCCCGGCATTCCAGGTCCGCCCAGAGCATCGGCCCCGGCGGGTCGCGGAAGCCAAAGGCAATCACATTGCCCGGTTTGCGCGCCGGCAGGCACAGGGTGCCCTCGGAAAACACATCCTCAATCCGTTTGAGCACTTCGTTGAACTGGCGGTCGCCACCCCACAGGTTCACCACCAGCACACCGCCGGCACTGAGCCGGGCGCGGCAATCGCTGTAGAACTCGCGCGTTGCCAGCTCCTCGACATGCGATTCCGCGTCGTAACCGTCAACCATGATCAGGTCAACCCGCGCATCACGTCGCGCCATGTATTCGGCACCGTCACCGATGATGACCTGGAACCGCGCATCATCCGGCGGCACCAGGAAACATTGCCGGGCAATCGCCACCACCTGCAGATCCAGCTCCAGCACGCGCACTTTCGCCTCGGGAAACTGGTGATACACATACTTGGCCACCGAGCCGCCACCCAGACCGATCATCAGCACATTGCGCGGATCGGTCTGGAACAACAGGCAGGCCATCATCGACCGCGTATAGGACAGCTCCAAATCGTTCGGCCGCGTGATGCGCATGGCGCTTTGCACGGTGTCGCTGCCGATGTGCAGTGAACGCACACCGAACTTCTCGCTGACATAAACCGTTTCGGCGTCTTCGGCCGGCTTGCGCAAACGCCATTTGGGCAGGAATTTCATGCGTGGTTACAGCCCGAGTTTCACAAGGTTGGTCGTAGGGTTCGGTAGAATAAGGGTTTTATCGGATCGGGAACAGGCATGCGTGTCTCGCAGTTTTTCATTTCGACGCTGAAGGAAGCGCCTTCCGAAGCGGAAGTCATCAGCCACAAGCTCATGCTGCGTGCCGGCCTGATCAAACGCCTGACCAGCGGCGTATACACCTGGATGCCGCTGGGCCTGCGCGTGCTGCGCAAGGTCGAAATGATCATCCGCGAGGAAATGAACCGCGGCGGCGCCATCGAACTGCTGATGCCGGCCGTGCAGCCCGCCGAACTGTGGCATGAATCGAGGCGCTGGGAACAGTACGGTGCGGAATTGCTGCGCATCAAGGACCGCCACCAGCGCGATTTCTGTTTCGGCCCGACACATGAGGAAGTCGTCAGCGACGTGGTACGCCGCGAAATCAAGAGCTACCGTCAGCTGCCGCTGAATTTTTACCAGATCCAGACCAAGTTCCGCGACGAGATCCGGCCGCGTTTCGGGGTCATGCGCGGACGCGAGTTCATCATGAAAGACGCCTATTCATTCCATGTCAATTACGACGATCTGGTGCGCGAATACCGCAATATGCACGACACCTACAGCCGTATTTTCACGCGGCTCGGACTTAAGTTCCGCGCGGTCGCTGCCGACACCGGCTCGATCGGCGGCACCGGTTCGCACGAATTCCATGTGCTTGCCGACTCCGGCGAAGACGCCATCGCCTATTGCCCACAATCGGATTACGCCTCGAACCTCGAACTGGCGGAAGCCGTGGCACCCGCAACGCCGCGCCCGGCGGCGACACAGACGCTGCAGAAAATACATACGCCGAGCGTCAAAACCATCGCCGAGCTGTGCGCCTTCCTCAAAGTCCCGGCACAACACACCGTCAAGGCCGTGGTGGTTGACGGCGCCGACGGCAAACCGGTGCTGTTGCTGGTGCGCGGCGATCATGAACTGAACATGATCAAGGCCGGCAAGCTGGCGCAACTCAAACAGCCGGTGACGTTCTCGTCCGTGGAAGCGATACGCGACGCATTCGGTGCTGAGCCCGGCTCGCTGGGGCCTGCGGGATTCGCCGGCACGGTGATCGCAGATCGCTCAGTGATGGCGATGGCGGATTTTGTCACCGGCGCCAACACCAACGATCATCATTACACCGGTGCCAACATCGGTCGCGATTTTGCCGAGCCGGCTGTCGCCGATATCCGCAATGTTGTTACCGGTGATCTCTCGCCCGACGGCAAGGGCACGCTGGAACTCTGCCGCGGCATCGAAGTCGGTCACATTTTCCAGTTGCGCACCAAATACTCCGAGGCCCTCAAGCTGGGCTTCCTCGACGAGTCGGGCAAAACACAGATCATGGAAATGGGCTGTTACGGCATCGGTGTCACGCGCATTGTCGCCGCAGCCATCGAGCAGAACCACGACGAACGCGGCATCATGTTCCCGTGCGCCATCGCGCCCTTCGCTGTCGCCATCGTACCCATCGGTTATCACAAGAGTGCCGCGGTCAAAGCTGCCGCCGACCTGCTGTACGCCGAACTGCTGAACGAAGGCATCGATGTGCTGCTCGACAACCGCGACGAACGCCCCGGCGCGATGTTCGCCGACATGGAGCTGATCGGGGTGCCGCACCGCGTCGTCATCGGTGACCGCGGTTTGAAGGAAGGTCAGATCGAGTACAAGGGCCGGCGCGATACCGAAGCCCGCAACCTGCCTCTGAATGAGGCAAAAATATTAATAAAATCAATGGTATGCGAGGAGTGACCCGGGACAGCATCGCCGCTGCATGCTGCGGATTCGTGCTGCTGCTGGCACCGCTGGTCAGCCATGGCGGCGGGCAGAAATACGAACCGCTGTCGGCGAGTGTGCAAGCCTCGCTGAGCCGCGAGATTGCCGATCATGCCGTGCCCTTCCTCGCCTTTGACAACGAACACGAAGCCCGCGCCTGGCTCGCCGCCATGTCGTCGCGACTGGCGAAACGAATACCCGGCCGTGTGGAGCGCGAGGAATTGCTGGTCACGGTGCACTACGAGGCCAAACGCGCGGGACTCGACCCGCAACTCGTGCTGGGCCTGATCCAGGTCGAGAGCGCGTTCCGCAAATACGCGGTGTCCAGCGTCGGTGCACGCGGCTACATGCAGGTGATGCCGTTCTGGGCAAAACTGATCGGCACTGCTGATCAGAACCTGTTTCACCTGCGCACCAACCTGCGTTACGGCTGCGTAATCCTGCGCCACTATCTCGATATCGAAAGCGGCGACCTGTTCCGCGCACTGGGCCGTTACAACGGCAGCCTGGGCAAGGCGGAATATCCGGATACGGTACGGCGGGCCTGGGAAGGCCCCTGGCGCTACTTGCCGCCGTCCGCACCCGGAACAAAACACTGAACGGATGCCTGTAGCGATGATCGAGATTCTTGTGCTCTATTACAGCCACCACGGCGCAACGCGTGAAATGGCGCAGTTGATCGCGCGCGGCATCGAACAGGCCGGCGCCACGGCACGCCTGCGCACGGTGCCGCGCGTATCAACCACCAGCGAGGCTACGGAGCCATCGGTGCCGGAAGCCGGCGCGCCCTATGCCGAACTACGTGACCTCGAAGACTGCGCAGGACTTGCGCTGGGCTCGCCGACGCGCTTCGGCAACATGGCGGCGCCGATGAAATACTTCTGGGATTCCACATCGGGCCTGTGGCTCAAAGGCACACTGGCGGGCAAACCCGCCGCCGTGTTCACCTCGACCGCCAGCCTGCACGGCGGCCAGGAAACCACGCTGATCTCGATGATGCTGCCGCTGCTGCATCACGGCATGCTGATCGTCGGGTTGCCGTATTCGGCACCGGAACTGCTGACCACCAAAACCGGCGGCACACCTTACGGTGCCAGCCACCATGCCGGCGCGGCCAGCGACCTGCCGATCTCCTCGGACGAGAAAAAACTCTGCCTGCTGCTGGGCCGGCGGCTCGCCGAGACCGCACTGCAGTTGGCGAAATGACTGCAGTGCAGGCCGTGCGCGGCTGGCGCATAGCGGCCACCGCCAGCCTTTACGCACTGCTGTTGCTGTGTCTCGCCTGGGAACTGTGGCTGGCGCCGTTGCGGCCGGGGGGCTCATGGCTGGCACTGAAGGTGCTGCCGCTGCTGTGGATCGCGCCGGGCATCACACGCGGCCGGATCTACACCTGCCGCGCATCAACCATGCTGATCCTCGCCTACTTCACCGAAGGGGTGGTGCGTGCGTGGTCCGACCGGGGCATGAGCGCCAGCCTCGCCATCGCGGAAATCGTATTGTCGATGGTGTTTTTTGTTGCAGCGATTGCCTGGATCCGCGCCAGCCGGGCGATCAGGTCATCCACAACAGCAGCGTAATCAGCACTGAAAAAATGACACTGGTGGCCAGCGGAACATAAAACTTCCGTCCGCGATGCTGCACTTCCAGGTCACCGGGCAGCCGGCCCAAGCCCAGTTTGACCAGCACCGGCCGCAACAGGCCCAGTGCAAACAGGACGACAAGCAGCGTAATCAGCCATTTCAGCATGCCCGCCCTTCCCGCCGTCCGCCCGCACCGCGGTTACAGCTGCGGATTCAGCCGTTCCGCTTTGGCGCAGAGTTTGTTCAGCGCGTTGATGTAGGCCTTGGCGGAAGCCACCACGATATCGGTGTCTGCGCCCTGGCCGTTGACGATGCGCCCGTCCTTCGACAGCCGCACGGTGACCTCGCCCTGGGCATCGGTGCCGGTGGTGATGGCATTGACCGAATACAGCAGCAGTTCGGCCTTGCTTGTCACCAGCGCCTCTATGGCCTTGAACGCAGCATCCACCGGTCCGCTGCCTTCCGACTGTGACGGCAACTCCTTTCCATCATCGGAGATGATGATACGCGCGTAGGGTTGTTCGCCAGTCTCGGAATGCGCGGTCAGCGAAACGAGGTTGTAACGCTCGTTCTCGATGTGTTCGAGGTTCTCTTCGGTAATCAGCGCGTGCAGATCCTCGTCGAAAATCTCGCGCTTCTTGTCGGCGAGCTCCTTGAAGCGTTTGAACGCGGCATTGAGTGCCTCTTCCGATTCCAGGTCAACACCGATTTCGTGCAAACGGGTCTTGAAAGCATTGCGCCCGGACAGTTTGCCCAGCGTCAGCCGGTTGGTGGTCCAGCCCACCGATTCCGCACTCATGATTTCGTATGTTTCACGGTGTTTCAGCACGCCGTCCTGGTGAATACCCGACTCATGCGCAAACGCATTGGCGCCGACGATGGCCTTGTTCGGCTGCACCGGATAACCGGTGATGCCGGACACGAGTTTCGAGGCCGGCACGATCTGCGTCGCATCGATATTGGTATCGCAGGTAAAAAGATCCTGGCGGGTACGCACGGCCATGACAATTTCCTCGAGCGCGGCATTGCCGGCACGTTCGCCGAGGCCGTTGATGGTGCATTCCACCTGGCGCGCGCCGTTCTGTACTGCGGCCAACGAGTTGGCCACCGCCAGGCCGAGATCGTTATGACAATGCACCGACCAGACCGCCTGATCGGCATTCGGAATCCGTTCGCGCAGATTCTTGATAAGCCGCCCGAACTGGTCAGGCAGCGTATAGCCCACGGTGTCCGGCACGTTGATGGTTGTCGCGCCGGCCTTGATCACCTGCTCGAGGATGCGGCAGAGGAAATCGAGATCCGAACGGCCGGCGTCTTCCGGGGAAAACTCGACGTTGTCGGTGTATTCACGCGCCCATTTGATCGCACGCACCGCCTGATCGATGACCTGTGAAGGTTCCATGCGCAGCTTCTTTTCCATGTGGATCGGCGACGTCGCAATGAAGGTATGCACCCGTGGTCGCGCGGCCACCCGGACCGCTTCGCCACAGCGGCGAATGTCCTTTTCGTTGGCGCGTGCCAGTCCACAGACGGTGCTGTCCTTGATCGCACGCGCGACGGCCTGCACCGACTCGAAATCGCCGTCACTGGCGGCCGGGAATCCGGCCTCGATAATGTCCACGCGCATGCGCTCCAGCTGGCGCGCGATGCGGAGTTTGTCGTCCTTGCTCATTGACGCGCCGGGGCTCTGCTCGCCGTCACGCATCGTCGTATCAAATATGATCAATTTTTCTTTGGCCATGATTCAAACCTCAATCTTTACGCAGGGCGCAAACACTGCGCGCCCGGAATCGGGATTCCCGGCACCGTGTTCCGGGCCGGACTGAAACTGCAAAATGGGAGGGGGGGTTAGTGCGCGCGGCCGCGCAGCAGCAGACCGGCCAGCGCAAGCGCGGCAACGGAGAAAAGCTTTTGAGTCAAAAGCTTTCGGGATTTTTGGGTCTGCGTTAAACGATCCATACCGGGAAATATATCGGCTTTTTTCCGGCCGTGCAAGCCGACTACTCTGGGGTCGCCGGCAGCGGGGTTTTGCGGCGGAACCGGTCATAAACCCAAAGTGCATATCCTGAAAGACCGTACAGCCCGAACAGCGTGAACAGGAGTTCGGGTATCGTGTTCGCAAAAGAGATCAGCAGCACAAAACCCAGCGCAATGGCGACCACCACTGAAAACGGTACGCTTTTGCGCAGGTTGATGTCCTTGCCGCTGTAGAAACGCAGATTGCTGACCATGGTCAGACCAGCCACCAGCGTCAGCCCCCAGGCCAGCCATTTCACGTCGGCGCCCTTGACCTGATATTCGCTCATCGCCAGCACCAGCCCGGCAACCAGTGCCGCCGCCGCGGGGCTGGGCAGTCCCTGGAAAAAACGTTTGTCGACAACATCGATGTTGGTATTGAAGCGCGCGAGCCGCAACGCCGCGCAGGCGCAATAGACAAAAGCCGCAATCCAGCCGAGTTTCGCGGACAGCCACGGCCCGAGCAGCGGCACGGTATTCATTGCGGCGAAGTCCTTCAGCGCCCACACATAAACCACCAGCGCCGGCGCCACGCCGAACGACACCATGTCGGAGAGACTGTCGAGTTCGGCGCCGAACGCGCTTTGGGTATGCGTCAGCCGCGCCACGCGACCATCCAGGCCGTCGAGCACCAGCGCCACGAATATCGCAATCGCCGCCTGTTCAAAGCGACCGCCTACCGCCTGCACGATGGCATAGAAGCCGGCAAACAGCGCCGCGAGAGTGAACATGTTGGGCAGCCAATAGATCCCGCGCCGCGCAAAGCGGGATTTGATGAACTGTTTGTGTTCCTTGAATTCGGACATGGTGGGCAATCTTAAACCATAGACCAGGGCAGCGTCAGGGAAGTCCGCCGCACACCGGGCGTCAAGGCAACGCCGCCAGCACGGTCTCGGTTGCGTAGACCTTGTCGCCAACGCTCACCCGCGGCAACGCCGCAAGCGGCAGATAAACATCGACGCGGGAACCAAAACGGATAAATCCGAAACGCTCACCACGCGCCAGTTGCTGCCCCTCTTTGGCGTAACAGAGGATGCGCCGGGCAATCAGTCCGGCGACCTGCACGCAGGTCACATCCTGGCCAGCCGGTGTCCGCAGGTAAATCACCGCGCGCTCGTTCTCCGTGGAAGCCTTGGCCAGATCGGCGTTGAAAAACTTGCCGGGAAAATACCAGGTCTTCTCCACCACGCCATCCACCGGGCTGCGGTTGGAATGCGCATTGAACACGTTCATGAACACGCTGATCTTCAGCGCGTCGCGTTCGAGGTAAGGGTCGCGCGTTTTTTCCACGGAAACAATGCGCCCGTCCGCGGGCGACAGCACTGCCCTGGCTTCCGCGGGAATCTGCCGCGGCGGATCGCGGAAGAACTGCACCATGAAAAGCAGGATCAGCCACGGGAACGCCGCCCAGCCGAAACCTGCGTAACCGTGCACGCCAGCGGCCACCACCAGCGCTGTAGCGATGAACGGCCAGCCTTCGCGGGCGATGATCGGATGGGGATAGTGGGTCATCAACAAATGGCGAAAGGCGGTTTACGCAGGGCTCGCCGTTCGAGACGATTTCCCCGGCGCAAACCGCCTTTCACGCGTTCGTTAGTTTTTCGACTGGTCAACCAGGCGGTTTTTCTTGATCCAGGGCATCATGTCGCGCAGTTTCGCGCCGACAACTTCCACCTGATGCGCCTGACCGATGCGCCGCAATGCCTTGAGCGTCGGGGCCCCGGCCTTGTTCTCCAGGATGAATTCCTTGGCAAACTGACCGGTCTGAATTTCGGTGAGGATTTTGCGCATTTCCGCGCGCGTTTCGTCGGTGACAATGCGCGGCCCGCGCGTGAAATCGCCGTACTCGGCGGTATTCGACACCGAGTAACGCATGTTGGCGATGCCGCCCTCGTAGATCAGGTCGACGATCAGCTTCACTTCGTGCAGGCACTCAAAATAAGCCATTTCCGGCGCATAGCCGGCATCGACCAGCGTTTCAAAGCCGGCCTGGATCAGCGCCGACACACCACCGCACAGCACCACCTGCTCGCCGAACAAATCGGTCTCGCATTCCTCGCGGAACGAGGTTTCGATGACACCGGCACGGGCTGCACCAATCGCCGCCGCATACGACAGCGCGATGTCACGCGCATTCTTGCTCGGGTTCTGGTAGATCGCAATCAGCGCCGGCACGCCGCCGCCCTGGGTGTAGGTCGAACGCACCAGATGGCCGGGACCTTTCGGCGCGATCATGATCACGTCGAGGTCGACACGTGGCTCAACCTGGTTGAAATGGATGTTGAAGCCGTGGGCAAACGCCAGCGTCGCGCCCTTTTTGATATTGGGCTCGATCTCGTTTCGATAAACGTCGGCATGGAGTTCATCCGGCAGCAGGATCATCACCAGGTCGGCGCCTCTTACCGCATCACCGACTTCCTTGACGGCAATACCGGCTTTTTTTGCCTTGCTCCAGGAGGCGCCGTCCTTGCGCAGCCCCACGGTAACCTTGGCTCCGGAATCTTTCAGATTGTTCGCGTGGGCATGGCCCTGCGAACCGTAACCGATGATGGCAACCTGCTTGCGCTTGATCAGCGAAAGATCAGCGTCTTTATCGTAAAAAATCTTCATTTCTTCCTCTGTTTGAAACGTAAACGGTAATCATGCGCAGGCATGGCAAGCGCCCTGCCCGCCCCCTCAAACCTTTAAAATGCGTTCGCCGCGGCCGATGCCGGAAGCGCCGGTGCGGACAGTTTCCAGAATAGCGGTCTGGTCGATGGCTTTCAGGAACGCGTCGAGCTTCGAACCCGGCCCGGTCAGCTCTATTGTGTAATCCTTGTCGGTGACGTCAATGATACGCCCGCGAAAAATGTCCGCCATGCGCTTCATTTCCTCACGATCCTTGCCGATCGCGCGCACCTTGACCAGCATCAGTTCGCGCTCGATGTGATCGCCCTCGGAAAGATCGACGACTTTGACCACATCCACCAGCTTGTTCAACTGTTTGTTGATCTGCTCGATGACGTCGTCAGACCCGGAGGTGACGATGGTCATCCGCGACAGCGTTGCGTCCTCGGTCGGCGCCACGGTCAGCGATTCGATGTTGTAGCCGCGCGCCGAAAAAAGTCCGGCCACCCGGGATAGCGCGCCCGCTTCGTTTTCCAGCAAAACCGAAATGATGTGTCTCATGGCGTCAGACCAGGATCATTTCCGACAGGCCCTTGCCGCCCGGCACCATCGGAAACACATTTTCAGTCTGGTCGGTGATGAAGTCGAGGAACACCAGATCCTTCTTGCGGGCAAAGGCCTCCTTCAGCGCCGGCTCGACATCCGCCGGTTTGTCGATGCGCATGCCGACATGACCATAAGCCTCGGCCAGCTTGACGAAATCCGGCAGCGCATCCATGTACGACTCTGCGTAGCGATTGCCATGGAAAAATTCCTGCCACTGCCGCACCATGCCCATGTAACGGTTGTTCAGGTTCACCAGCTTCACCGGTAAACGATATTGCTTGCAGGTCGACAATTCCTGGATGCACATCTGAATCGACGCTTCGCCGGTCACGCAGGCAACCGTCGCCCTGGGATGCGCCATCTGCACGCCCATCGCGTATGGCAGGCCAACCCCCATCGTGCCCAGGCCGCCGGAATTGATCCAGCGCCGCGGCTTGTCGAATTTGTAGAACTGCGCCGCCCACATCTGATGCTGGCCGACGTCGGAGGTGATGAATGCATCACCCTTGGTCACCTGGTAGAGCTTCTCGATCACAAACTGCGGCTTGATGATCGCACTTGAGCGGTCGTACTTGAGGCAGTCGCGTCCGCGCCACTGCTCGATCTGCGCCCACCATGCCTTCAGTGATTCCTTGTCCGGACCGCCGCGCGCCGCTTCGATCTGGCGAATCAGCTCTTTCAGCACCTCGCCCACATTACCCACCACCGGCACATCAACTTTCACGCGCTTGGATATGGAGGCGGGATCAATGTCGATATGGATAATCTGGCGCGGCTGCTCGAAAAAATGTTTGGGATTGCCGATCACGCGATCATCGAAACGTGCGCCAACGGCCAGCAGCACATCGCAATGCTGCATGGCCATGTTGGCCTCGTAGGTGCCATGCATGCCAAGCATGCCGAGCGAATGGCGGTCGGTGGCCGGGAACCCGCCCAGCCCCATCAGCGTGTTGGTGCACGGAAACCCGATCAGCTTCACCAGCTGGGTCAGTTCCGCCGAAGCATTGCCGAGGATCACGCCGCCGCCGGCATAAATCATCGGGCGCTTGGCTTCGAGCAACAGTTTCACGGCTTTCTTGATCTGCCCGGCGTGCCCTTTGACCACGGGGTTATACGAACGCATGCTGATCGACTTCGGATATTCGAAGTCCGCCTTCATTGCGGTGATGTCTTTGGGGATATCGACCACCACCGGACCCGGCCGGCCCGTGGACGCGATGTAAAACGCTTTCTTGATGGTCAGCGCCAGATCCTTGACGTCCTTCACCAGGAAATTGTGCTTCACGCAGGGACGCGTGATGCCGACGGTATCGCACTCCTGAAAAGCATCTTCGCCGATGGCGTGGGTAGGCACCTGCCCGGTCAGGATCACCATCGGGATGGAATCCATGTACGCTGTGGCGATGCCGGTGATCGCATTGGTCACGCCGGGACCGGAGGTCACCAGCGCGACGCCGACCTTGTGGGTGGACCGCGCGTAGGCATCGGCCGCATGCACCGCCGCCTGCTCGTGGCGAACCAGCACATGTTTGACTTTGTCCTGTTTGAACAGCTCGTCATACAGGAACAACACAGCGCCGCCCGGATATCCGAAGATATGGTCTATGCCTTCTTCCTGCAGGCAGCGCACAACGATCTCTGCACCCGACAATTGCATGATTTTGGACCCGCTCGTGTTGGAACGCTCAACGCGAGTTTAAGGCGAGGAGGAAACCGGAAACGTTACCGCGCGAAGCTCCGTCGGTCAAGCAAAATATCTCTGTAAACAGCAGGATACAAGCGTTTGCAGAGCACACTAAACAGCCCTTGCCTCAACCCGCTGTTTTGCTAAGATGCCGCGAACCCAAGGATTTCCGAGCCCCCGTCGCGCCACCATCGGCGCCGGCACATAAAAAAAGGCACCCAGCTGGCCACATACAAGGAACTCGCGGATTTCCTGGCCGGAGTCGAGCGCAGGGCGTTCAAGCAGGCGGTATTTTCCGTGCGGGATGAACATCTTGCGCTGGATATCGTGCAGGACGCCATGTTTAAACTCTCGGGGAAATACTCGGACCGCCCGGTCACCGAGTTCCCGATGCTATTCCAGCGCATCCTGCAGAACGCCATCCGCGACTTCTTCCGCCGCCAGAAAGTACGCTCCGCCTGGCTCACCCCGCTCAGCACGCTGTTTGGCAGCGACGCCGACGAAGACTATGATCCGCTGGAAACCTTGGAAGTCGACAACACCTCGAAAGTCGCCAACCGCCCTGCCGAACAGTTCGAACAAAAACAAGTTCTTGATTTTATTGAGAAAGCCGTGGCAACTCTGCCGCTGCGTCAACGTCAGGCATTCATGTTGCGTTACTGGGAGGAACTGGATGTCGCCGAAACCGCTAAAGCCATGGGATGCTCGGAGGGTAGCGTTAAAACGCATTGCTCCCGGGCCACGCATGCATTGGCGATATTGCTCAGAAAACAGGGAATTGAGCTATGAATGCCCATGAACACGAGACCGCGAAAAAAATCGCCCGGGTGCTCGACCGCAGTACCCGCGACATGGGTGGCGACACCGTGGCAAAACTGGCGGCAGCACGTAAACACGCGCTGGCCGGATTTCGCACAGCGCCGGGCTGGAAACTCGCCTGGGCAGGATCATGGTCATCGCGAAACAGCGACCGTCCGGCCACGGGCCTGCACTACGCGCTGCCCATCGCCCTGCTGGTCATGGGGCTGATCAGCATCGGTTACTGGCAATCCGGCAGCTGGCAAAATAATGAATTGGCCGATCTTGACGTTCGGTTGCTGACCGACGACCTGCCGATCGATGCCTACCTCGACAAGGGCTTCGATTCATGGCTAAACCGGCAATCGCGCTGATCCTCTGGCTATGCCTTGCGCTTCCTGCCGTCGCCGCACAGCCTGCAAAACAGGGCGCTAAACCCGTAAAACCGACTTGGTCGGAACTCGCGCCCGCGCAGCAACAGGTGCTCGCCCCCCTTGCCGCAGAGTGGCCCGAAATGGATTCCACGCGGCGCAAAAAATGGGTCGCCATCGCCGACCGTTATCCGAAAATGAAGCCTGCCGACCAGCAGCGGCTGCAGAAACGGATGAAAGACTGGGCCGCGCTGACTCCTGCCCAGCGCCAGGCCGCGCGGGACCGCTACAAGGAACTGAAAAAACTGACTCCGGAACAGCGCCGCAACATGGCCAAGCAATACCGCGACTACAAAAGTTCCCTGGCCCAGTCCGAAACTCCGTTTGATCCACCGGTTGGCGAACTCATCACACCGGGCACCGGTTCTGCTCCAGCACCCTCAACCCAACGGCAGTGACGGCAAGCTCCAGAACGCCAGGCATCGGCAGACGCCTGCTCAGCCTCGTCTACGAGATTTTGCTTCTCACCGTGGTCGTGCTGACCGCCGGCGGCGCTGCAGCAGCCTTGGCGCAAATCACCAATCCCGGGTACGCGCGGCTGTTCACTCAGGTGATCGGCAGCGCAGCATGTGCTGCTTATTTTGTCTGGCAGTGGCAGCGCAGCGGGCAGACGCTGCCGATGAAAACCTGGCGCATGCGCCTTGAAACCGTCAATGGCACCCCCGTCGAAGTGCCGCGGGCGTTATTGCGCGCCGCTCTCGCAACCGCCGGTTATCTGCTGCTGGGCCTGTCAATCATCTGGGCTTTGATCGACCGCGACGGGCAGTTTCTGCACGACCGGCTGGCCGGAACCCGGTTGGTCGTCAGCGGATGAGTAGCAGGCTCAGCGCCGTTCCTGCCACCACATCATGCCCAGCGCAATGCTGAGGAACAGCATCGTCGGCACCACGGCGCTGGAGAACGGCGGCCAGTCATAGAGCAGCCCCAGATGCCCGAACAGGCGATTGAGGAAATGAAATGCCAGCCCCAGCATGATGCCGGCGAACAACTTTGCACCGACCCCCCCCTGACGGCTCTGGAAGTAGGCGAACGGCAGCGCCAGCACCATCATCACCAGCACCGCCACCGGGTACAGGAGCTTGATCCACAGGGCGATTTCATAGCGCAGCGCCTTCTGCCGGTTCTCCTTCAGATGCTGTGCGTAGGAATACAGGCTCCACGCCGACATTTTCTCCGGCTTGACCAGCAGCACCGTGAGCAACGCCGGTTCGAGCACCGACTGCCAGTCCATGCGCTCAATATTGCTCACCCGCGTTTTCAAACCCTCAAAGGTCGTTTGCGCAACATCCATCAGTTGCCAGCGGTTGTCGCCCTTGTACTCCGCGCCTGCGGCAAAGCGGAGATTGCGCAGGCGGTAGTTTGCATCGAATTCGTAAATCCGCAGCCCCTTAAGTCCACCGGAAGGTGTGACCTCGAGCACATTCACAAAAGCGGTGCCGTCCTTGATCCACAAACCGGAGCGAAACTCCTGCGCCACGATGCCGGAAATCGCCTGCGAGCGCAGCCTCTGCGCGTACTGTTCGGCGGGCGGCGCGACAAACTCGCCGACAACAAAAGTCAGCGCGCCGAACGCCACGCCCACAGTCGCAAGCGCGCCCACTATGCGCACCAGCGACACGCCGGAGGCGCGCATCACCGTGTATTCCGAGCTCGCCACCAGTTGCGCCAGCGCAAACAGCGTGCCGATCAACGCGGCAATCGGAAACAGCTCATAGACATGATTCGGGGCAGACAGCAGCACGTGTAGCAGGATGTGGCGCAACTGGTAGCCGCCACGCCCGAGATCCTTCATTTGCTCCACCAGATCAAAAAACGCGAACAGCAGCAGCAACGCGACGAACACCAGAAAAGTCGCCATCGCGACTTCCCGTGCCACATAGTTGCGCAGCGTCCTCACCGCAGCAGCCGCCACAACGAGAACACCGAAAGCCGCCGATAGAACATTCCCAGCAGCAGCAGCACCATGGCCGCATGCACGCCCCACATGCCGATGAAAAAATCAATCCGGGACTGCGCGATAGACGCCTGCATGATCGACAGCAGATTGCTGTAGACCATGTACACCAGTATCGCCAGCACGATGTTCATCGAGCGGCCGGCGCGGGGATTCACGAACGACAGCGGAATGGCCAGCAGGCACAGAATCAGCGCGCTCGCGGGGAGGCCCACGCGCCAGGACAATTCGCCGAGATTGCGCGGATCCGGATCGCGCATCAGGTCCAATGTCGACATGGTCTTGGTCGTGGGTGCCCGAGCCACGGACTCCGCAGTCTCGATGCGCATCGCGTAACGCCCGAACTCGAAAATCTTGTATTCAGGGGAGCCTGGCTCACCCTCGTAACGACGGCCGTTAAGCAACACCAGGAAACGGTCGCCGTTGGCTGCGGTTTCCTGGAAACCGCTCTGCGCGACCATCACGCCGAGCTTGCCGTTCTGGGTCGAGCTGACAAACACATTGGCCACCAGGTTGGCCTTGCCGGCAACCTCCTCAACCAGGTACACCCGGTCGGCCCGGCGCGATTCATGGAACACGCCCGGCGTCACCTGCGCCACTTCATCGCGGCTGTCCATCTGGCGGCGAAAATCCTCGGCCTTCTGCACCGCCCATGGCGAGAGCAACAGCGACAGCAGCGCAATCGTCAGCACCAGCGGCAGGGAAAAAGTCAGCACCGGCCGGATCCAGCGGGTCAGACCGAGGCCGCAGGAAAACCACACCACCATTTCCGAATCCCGGTAACTGCGGGTCAGCGTCATCAACACCGCAATGAACAGTGTCACCGAGAGCAGGATCGGCAGGTAGCCGACCAGTGTGAACCCGAGCAGGGCAACGACACCCGTGGAGGTTATCAGCCCGCTGGCTGCCTGACCCAGAAGACGCACCAGCTGGGTGGTAATGGAAATGCCGAGCAGGACCAGGAATATCGCGACCGCCGAGGTCGCAAGTTCACGCAGCAATGCAGAGCGGAAAATCATGCCGGCATTTTGCTTTTTGAAATGAACGCGCAGATAATCAATGGATGATGCTGGATGCCGGTGTGTTGCTGCACGGTGTGTTGCACGTCTTGCACATGTTTTTGCCGCACTTGTCGCCGGGTTTCAACGATGCTCACGATGGCCGGTTCCGCACACAATGCGGTACGACACGGATCGCCAGACATGTTCCTGAAAAGAACCTAATGCGCATAGGAGTTGACGCGTGGAATTTAGCATAAAACCCCTCGTTCCGGGCCGCAACGCCAGCGGCTGCACCGTGGTCGGCGTATACGCCGGCAGGACACTGAGCGACGCCGCCACGGCAATCGATCACGCCACCAAAGGTTACCTGCGCCGCGTGCTGCAGCGCGGCGACATGGAAGGCCGCATCGGCAGCACCTTGTTGCTGCACGACGTGTCCGGCATTGGCAGTGCGCGCGTGCTGCTGGTCGGACTGGGCGCAGAGGCCGAATTCGGAGAAAAACAATTCCGCCGCAGCGTCACCGCGGCCATCGGCGCCCTCGCCAGCACCGGTACAACCGATGCCGAACTGCACCTCACCGAGCTCAGTGTCGGCCACCGCGACATCGAGTGGAAGGCGATGCAGGCTGCCTGTGCCGCACGCACCACGAACTACCGTTTCGGACAGATGAAAAGCAAGCCGGAAAAAACCGCGTCGGCATTGAGCAAGGCCGTGCTCTCGGTGAAAACCCAGGCTGACGTCAAACGCGCCGCAAGCGGACTCGCGCGCGGACTCGCACTCGCCCATGGCGTGAACCTCGCCCGTGATCTCGGCAACCTGCCGGGCAATGTCTGCACGCCCGCTTATCTGGCCGACGAAGCGCGCAAACTCGCCAAACACTACCGCCTGAAAATCCAGGTGCTCGAACGTGCCGACATGAAAAAACTTGGCATGAACACGCTGCTGTCGGTGGCGCAGGGCAGCAGCGAACCGCCGAAACTGATCGTTATTGAATACAGCGGCGGACCGAAGCGGCAGAAACCGGTGGTGCTGGTCGGCAAGGGCGTCACTTTCGACACCGGCGGCATTTCGATCAAGCCGGCGCCGGAAATGGATGAAATGAAGTACGACATGAGCGGTGCCGGCAGCGTGCTGGGCACCATCAAAGCCATTGCCGAAATGAAACTTCCGGTCAACATGGTCGGCATCATACCCGCTACCGAAAACATGCCCGGCGGACGCGCCACCAAACCCGGCGACATCGTCACCAGCATGTCGGGCCAGACCGTGGAAATCCTCAACACCGACGCCGAGGGCCGCCTGATCCTGTGCGACGCGCTGACCTACGCCGAGCGTTACCAGCCCGCCGCAGTCATCGACATCGCCACGCTCACCGGCGCCTGCGTCATCGCGCTCGGTCATGTGGTAAGCGGCCTGTTCGCCAACAACGACCCGCTGGCGCACGAAGTGCTGGCCGCGGGCGAGATCGCCGGCGACGGCGCCTGGCACCTGCCGCTGCACGACGAATACCAGGATCAGCTGCACAGCAACTTCGCGGATTTCGCCAACATCGGCGGCCGTCCCGCCGGCGCGGTGACCGCCGCGTGTTTCCTCTCCCGTTTCACCAAAAAATATCCCTGGGCCCATCTCGACGTGGCCGGCACCGCCTGGAAATCCGGCAAGGAAAAAGGCTCCACCGGTCGACCGGTGCCGCTGCTGACCCAGTTCCTGATCTCCCGGGCGGATAAACGCTGAGCGGCGGCGGCCCGGCATGACCCAGATTGATTTTTATACCCGGAGCGGCGACCGGCTGCATACTGCGTGCCGGCTTGCGGCCAAGGCACGCAGTCATGGCCTGCGCGTGACCTTCTACTGCCCGGAACGTGAAACCGCAACGCGCCTCGACCGCCTGCTGTGGACCGTGCCCGCCACCGGCTTCCTGCCGCACTGCACCCCGGATGACCGGCTGGCCACGGTCACGCCGGTGCTGATCGACAGCACCGGCGACACGCATCTTCATGATGAAATGCTGATCAACCTGCATTCGGAGTGGCCAACCTTTTTCAGCCGCTACCAGCGCCTCGCAGAAATCGTCAGCGGTGATGACGCCGACCGCGCGCAGGCACGCGAGCGTTACAAGTTTTACCGCGATCGCGGTTACGCCATCCGCACCCACGACCTCTCGGGCACCCCCGCATAACGGGAACCGCAGCCGTAAAACCGGCGCCGGTTGAGCGCCACACCGCCAGTCCGTTACCATCAGCGCAACCATGGCCGACACCCCTCCCCCAGGCGACAGCAGCGAAGACGTGCTCCAGCGTGCCGACGCCCTGCTGCAGCGGCATCGCCGCACACCCGCTGCGGACGATGCCGGCGCGGACATTCCGACCCTGACCGACATCATCATTGAAGGCGAAGTACTGCCGCGCACGGAGCCGCCGCCGCAATCGCCGCGCTCGTCCGGCGGAGCCATAGTCTCCCGCGTACAGGCGCAGAACATCGAGCACGCCGTCCACCTCCGCATCAAGCGCAGCCTGAACGACCAGATCGCAAAGGTCGTGGAGGACCGCTATCTGCCGGAAATCGGCGCCGCGCTGGAACAGGCCTTGTCACGCGTTGCCGGCCAACTGCAGTCCGGCATCGCCGAACTGGTGCGAACAACGGTCGCAGAAACCCTGCAGGCACAATTCAAACAACTGCAGGCGCCGCAGGCGGAAGCGCCGCAGTCCTCCGGTATAATCGCCGACGCTCCCGCACCGCCTCCTCCGGCAACACCACACATGGAACTTCCGAAAAGTTTTGAACCAGCGACCATCGAGTCGCACTGGTACCCGCTTTGGGAAAAAAGCGGCTACTTCAAGGCCGGCCTCGACCAGGCCAACCCCAACGCCTATTGCATCCAACTGCCGCCGCCGAACGTCACCGGCGTGCTGCACATGGGCCACGCCTTCAACCAGACCATCATGGATGGCCTCACGCGTTATCACCGCATGAGCGGCGACAACACGCTGTGGCAACCCGGCACCGACCACGCCGGCATTGCCACCGAAATGGTGGTCACCCGCCAGCTCGAACAGCAGGGCCAGTCGCGCAACACACTGGGGCGCGATGCATTCATCAAAAAAGTCTGGGAGTGGAAGGAACAGTCCGGCTCGACGATCACGCGGCAAATGCGCCGGCTCGGCGCCTCCTGCGACTGGGAGCGCGAACGTTTCACCATGGACGAGCCGCTGGCAAAACTGGTCACCCACACCTTCGTCAAACTCCATCAGGACGGCCTGATCTACCGCGGTGTGCGCCTGTCGAACTGGGATCCTGTCCTGCGCACCGTGATTTCCGATCTCGAAGTGCAGTCCGAGGAAGAAGACGGCAAGCTGTGGCAGATTCGTTATCCACTGGCCGACGGCAGCGGCCACCTGACAGTCGCCACCACGCGCCCGGAAACCCTGCTCGGTGACGCCGCCGTCGCGGTGCATCCCGAAGACGAACGCTATCGCGCGTTGGTCGGCCGCCAGGTCGTGCTGCCGCTGACCGGCCGCACCATCCCGGTCATCGCCGACGAATACGTCGACAAGGCCTTCGGCACCGGTTGTGTGAAAATCACGCCGGCGCACGACTTCAACGATTACCAGGTCGGCCTGCGCCACGACCTGCCGCAACTGAACATATTCACGCTCGAGGCCGCGATCAATGAAAACGCCCCGGAGCAATACCGCGGCCTCGACCGTTACGCTGCACGCGCGCGCATCGTCTCCGACCTGCAGGCGCAGGGTTTGCTCGAATCGGAAAAACCGCATCGCATGGTGGTGCCACGCGGCGACCGCACCGGCGTGGCTATCGAGCCCATGCTGACCAGCCAGTGGTTCGTCAAAATGGAACCGCTGGCGAAACTCGGCCTCGATGCCGTGGCAAGCGGCGAAGTCAAACTGTTCCCCGAGCAGTGGATCAACACCTACAACCACTGGCTCAACAACATCCAGGACTGGTGCATCTCGCGCCAGCTGTGGTGGGGTCATCGTGTGCCGGCCTGGCACGACGACGCCGGCAATATCTACGTCGCGCACGATGAAGCCGAGGCCCTGCGCCAATCGGGCGGCAAGCCGCTGACACAGGATCCCGACGTGCTCGACACCTGGTTTTCGTCGCAGCTGTGGTGCTTCTCCACTCTGGACTGGACTCCGGAATGGCCGGCGAAATCGAATCCGGCACTGGACCTCTACCTGCCTTCGTCGGTGCTGGTCACCGGCTTCGACATCATTTTCTTCTGGGTCGCGCGCATGGTGATGATCACCAAGTACATGACCGGAAAAGTGCCGTTCCACCATGTTTACGTGCACGGCCTGGTACGCGACGCCGAAGGCCAGAAAATGTCCAAGTCCAAGGGCAACACCCTGGACCCGCTGGACCTGATCGACGGCATTGGCCTTGATGCACTGGTCGCCAAACGCACCGCCGGCCTGATGAATCCGCAGCAGGCGGAAGCCATCGCCAAACGCACCCGGGTCGAATTCCCCGACGGCATCCCTGCCTACGGCACCGACGCGCTGCGTTTCACCTTCGCCAGCCTCGCCAGTCTCGGCCGCGACATCAAGTTCGACCAGAAACGCTGCGAGGGTTATCGCAACTTCTGCAACAAGCTGTGGAACGCGACGCGTTTCGTGCTGATGAATTGCCAAGGCAAGGACACCGGGCTGGATGCCAATGCGCCGGTAGAGCTGTCAACCGCAGACCGCTGGCTGATCAGCCGGCTGCAGCGCGCCGAGGCCGAAGCACAGCAGGCCTACCGCGAATACCGCTTCGACAATCTCGCGCGCACCATCTACGGACTGGTGTGGGACGAATACTGCGACTGGTATCTTGAATTCGCCAAGGTGCAGCTGGCCGGCGGCAACGAAGCACAGTGTCGCGGCACCCGCCGCACGCTGGTGCGCGTGCTCGAAACCATCCTGCGCCTGGCGCATCCGGTGATTCCGTTCATCACCGAGGAGCTGTGGCAGAAAGTGGCACCCCTCTCCGGCAAAAACGGCGCCAGCATCATGCTGCAGAAATATCCGCAGCCCGAGCCCGCCAAAATCGACGGCGCGGCGGAACGCGACATCGCCATGCTGAAACAGCTGGTGTCGGCCTGCCGCACATTGCGCGGCGAAATGAACATCGCGCCCTCGCAGAAACTGCCGCTGCTGGTGCAGGGTGACGCGGCGCAATTGCGCACCTGGGCACCGCACCTCACCATGCTGGCCCGGCTGTCGGAGGTGCTGGTGGTCAACGAACTGCCGGCGGATGACGCTCCGGTATCCATCGTCGGCGACTTCAAACTGATGCTGAAGGTGGAAATCGACATCGTCGCCGAGCGCGAGCGCCTGGCCAAGGAAATCGCGCGGCTGGAAACCGAAACCGTCAAGGCGCAGGCCAAGCTGGCCAACGAGAGCTTCGTCGCCAAGGCGCCGCCGCTGGTGGTCGCCCAGGAAAAGGAGCGTCTGGCGCGTTTTTCGGCAACGCTCGAACAGATGCGCGCGCAACTCGCCAAACTCGGCTGACCGCATGCCATACGCGGTACCACCGCCGCGCGCCCGTCCCGCCTGATGAGCATCAGGCACACGCTGCGCGCGCTGGGCTACCGCAACTACCGGCTGTTTTTCTACGGCCAGTCGCTGTCGATCATCGGCAACTGGGTGCAGCAGATCGCCATGGCCTGGCTGGTCTACCGGCTGACCGAATCGGCGTGGCTGCTCGGCTTGACCGGTTTCGCCGGACAGATTGCGATCCTGGTCTTCGCGCCCTTCGGCGGCATGTGGGCCGACCGCTTCGATAAATACAAACTGCTGCTGCTGACACAGGTGCTGTCCGCAGTGCCGGCGGTCGCGCTGGCCGCGCTCACCTGGGCCGGCGCAATCGAAGTCTGGCACATCATCGTGATGGCGCTGTTCCTCGGCATCATCAACGCCGTTGACACGCCGATCCGCCTCGCCTTCACGACTGAAATGGTCACCGCACGTGAAGACCTGCCCAGCGCGATCGCGATGAATGCGCTGATGCAAAGCGCCGGTCGCATGATCGGCCCGACAATCGCCGGCCTGCTGCTCGCGGTATCGACGGAGGCCTTCTGCTTCATCGTGAATGCACTGAGCAAAATCGCCATCGTCGCCATGGTGCTGGCGATGACCATCACGCCACAGCCGGGCTCCGGCAGCACGGCATCGCCGTGGCAGCAGCTCGCCGAAGGCGCGCGTTATGCCTGGAGCCTGATTCCGCTGCGCTGGCTGCTGCCGATGGTGGCAACGATCAGCTTCATGGTGACGCCATACCAGACACTGATGCCGATCTTTGCCGCCGAGGTGTACGGCGGCGGCGCCGGCATGCTGGGGTTCCTGATCGGCGCCGCGGGCTGCGGTGGTGTCGTCGGCATGCTCGCGCTGGCTTCACGCCGCGACGTGCGCGGACTGACACGCTGGATCACCGCCGCCTCGCTGTGCGCGGGACTCGGCGTGCTGGTGTTCTCGCTGTCACCGTGGCTGCCGCTGTCGCTCGTCGCGCTGGCGTTCACCGGCTTCGGCATCGTCGTCAACGGCATGTCGGTGAGCACGGTGATCCAGACCATCGTCGATGACCACATGCGCGGGCGCATCATGGGCATTTTTTCAGTGGCCTTCCTCGGCATGTATCCATTGGGCAGTCTCGCCGGCGGCGCGCTGGCGGAAGTGATCGGCGCGCCGGCGACGCTGGCCATCGGCGGCAGCATCTGCACCATCGTTGCGCTGGTGCTGTGGCGACGCATGCCAGCGTTGCGTGCGCACCTCCGCCCGATTTACCAGCGTCTTAAAATAATCCAATAAAAACAATTGGTTATAACAATTGTCCGAGTGTGCGCAACGGCACTGCGACAAGCTATTGTTAAACTGCCGCGCATGGATGCACTGACACTGGCGTTAATTACCGGATTGGGCTGGACCAGCGGTCTGCGTTTTTATGCCGTGCTGTTTTTTCTCGGGCTGCTGCATCGTACCGGGATTTATCCGCTGCCCGGGTCCCTCGACATGCTGGCTCATCCCTGGGTGCTCGCCATCTCCGGACTGTTGTTCGCCACGGAATTTTTCGCCGACAAGATTCCCGGGGTGGACACTTTATGGGATGCAGTTCACACCTTCATCCGCATACCCGGCGGCGCACTGCTCGCTGCAGGCGCGGTTGCCGGCGGCGACCCGGGACTGGCGCTGGCCGCGGGACTGCTCGGCGGCACAGTGGCCGCCGGCGCGCATTTCACCAAGGCCGGCAGCCGCGCCCTGATCAACACCTCGCCCGAACCGTTCAGCAACTGGGCCGCGTCGTTTACCGAAGATGCGGTATCGCTGGGGGCATTGTGGCTGGCGCTGCAATATCCGCTGCTGTTTCTCGGGATGCTGGCGCTGTTTGTGCTGATCGCACTGTGGCTGCTGCCGAAATTGTGGCGCGGCCTGCGGCGTGCTGCTGCCGTGATTTTCCGCTCGCCGGACCGCGTCTGACGCGGCGGTCAGCGCAAAACCACATTCCATCCGCTACGGCACCGAATAGGTGCCGGGTTCGAACGGCACTTTCCTGCCGACCAGGGTTTCGAGCATCTGCAGCTCGGCATCGGTGTGATTGACCACCGGCGCCACCTCCAGCATCTTCGGCATGGCTTTACCGTAGATATAACGCGGCTGGTCGTGGCGCTTGGTGCGCACGGTTTCAGCCGCGGCAGGATCATCAATCGGCGTCAGTACCGCCTCGCCGTAACAGGTGCAGGCATAGGTGCGCTGCGCTTCGATTTCGATGTAAATGCCGGTGCCGCGGATACCGATGGTGGCGGTGGTGGTACGGATTTCACGGCGCGCACCAGACTCGAACACCGACAGCATCGCACCGGTGAGAACCCGCAGCACCGTCGCAGCACCTCGGGCGGCGGCGGATCCGAACTCGATCCGGCTGTTGGCGCGCACCAGGAACGCATCGCGCTCGGTGACAAACACCAGTTCACCGTTCCTGCCGGTGACGATCACATCACCCGGCGCAACGCGCTGCCCGCGCTCCGCCGGTTTGCCGTTGATGCGCACATCGCCCTTGATCTGCGCCACGCCCGGCGGCAGCGTGCCCGCGGCCAGCGCAGTACGCAACTGCAACATGCCGGCAGCAATGGCCGCAGCCGTTGCGCCGCGCAACCAGCTGCGGCGACCCGGGCTGAAACCGGCTTCAATCCCTCGGCGCGCCACAGTTTATTTCTTTTTCATGAAAAATATGAACTCTTTTTCCACGGTCTCGGAGGACAGCAGGTCATTGCCCGTCTGCCGCGCGAATGCCTGGAAGTCCTTCACCGAACCGGCATCCGTGGCCATGATTTTCAGCACCTGGCCCGTAGTCATGTCGGTCAGCGCTTTTTTGGTGCGCAGTATCGGCAGCGGGCAGTTCAGGCCGCGCGCATCCAGTTCCTTGTCAAATTGCATTTCAGCCTCGCCCTCCAAATGATCGCAACATTGATCCGCCCTGCGGCGGATCGCGCATTATAGACTCGCCGCAAAGATTCCCGGGGCGGAAGACTGCGCGCGGCACCTGATGCTGGCGGTCAGGCCGCGTGACGGCCCGTTTTTGAGTATTCGCGCAGTTCCTTGCTGCGCGCCTGCGGAGCGTGTGCAAACTGCACGGCGACCTTGTACTGCAGATGGTGCTGGGCCCCGTCCGCGCTCCCGACACCCCTTCACTGGCCGGGGCAGGCCACGCTGACACCTCAAAAAACGCTGATATTCCGCTCTGCGAGCAATTGTGACAGCCGCAGATTAGCCATGCCCAGACGGTCCACCAGCAGCTCCAGAAACGCGCCATTGAAATGATGGCGGCAAAGCTCGGATGCCTGCGGCAGGGTTTCCGCGCGAATTTCGATGACCACAATGTCGGTGGTGGCAACCACGCTCGCCGTGCGCTGGAATTTCTGTTTGCCAAGATAAGCCATTTCCCCGAAGCATTCACCGGATTTCAGCACCGTCAGCAGCCGGTCCTGCTTGCGCACCTGCACCTCGCCGCCGGCGAGGATGAAGAACGATGAACCGATGTCGCCTTCCTCAATCAATACCGAACCCAGCGGCAGCCGGTGCCATTTCGCCAGCCGCAGCACTTCCCACAGTTCGACATCGGTGAAATTGCGGAAGAATTCGAGCTTGCGCAGGGTGTCGAATTTTTCCGCCTCGGGCATGCCATCCCTGGCTTTGGCGCGGGATCCCCCCAGCACATCAACCAGATCTCCCGCCAGATCCCCCCAAGTCTGATAACGATCAACCGTGTTTTTTTTCAGCATCCGCAGCACGATGGCATCAATCTGTGGCGAAACCTCGTTGCGGAAGCGGCTGGGGGGGGCGGGGTCCGCATTGATGATCTGGTAAATGATGCTGTAGTTGTTGGTGCCCAGAAACGGCAGGCGTCCGGTCAGCAGCTGAAAGAACACCACACCCAACGAAAAAATATCCGTCTGGTAAGTCAGTGGCTGCTCCCTGACCTGCTCGGGAGACATGTAGGCCGGGGAGCCGATGCCGGTGATCTGGGTCGAGTTGCTGGCCGCATTCAGCGCGGCACCGAAGTCCGACACCTTGATGTCGGTTTCGCCGGCGAGCAGGATGTTGGCCGGCTTGATGTCGCGGTGAATGACGCCCTCGCGCGCGGCATAATCCAGCGCCCTTGCGCATTTGTAGATGATTTCCAGCACCCGCGTCAGCGGCAGCAGATGGTCCACCCGCGCGTACGGCTCAAGTGTCGTGCCATCCACATATTCCATGACAATATAACTGGCCTCATCTTCAGCCACCGCATCGTAAATGGCCACGATGTGCGGATGCGACAGCTTGCCGGCGAGGGAGGCCTCGGTCACGAAGAGTTTGCGGTAGCGCCGTCCGTATTCCAGATCGCCCAGCGCATCGGGAAACACGACTTTGACCGCGACTTCCCGATCCTGGAACGTGTCATAGGCCTTATACACGACGCTGGTTGCGCCACGCCCCAGTTCCTTGATGATTTCGTACTTGCCGATCCGCCGTTTTTCGGCGGGCTGCGGAACAGTGTCTGTGCCGGCATCGTTGTTCATCAGGCAAAAGTATCACTAATCCGGCAAAGCCGCTGTGTCACACAAAACAGCTGTGCATCAGCGCTTGCGCTCCTGCTCAAGCTGCAGCCGGCGCAATTCGCGCAGACGGGCCTCGATCGCGGAGAGTTGGTAAAAATCCCCGCCACCGGCCTTCAATGCGATCTGCATCTGCTCAACGGCCAGACCGAGTTGTCCGCTTCTGAAGTAAGCCTCCCCCTGGGCGCGGTGCTGCTGCAGACTGTTGCCCTGCGCAGCATAAGCCTGCGCCTGCAACCGGTAGAGCCGGGAATCGGAGGACTGTGTCGCCATGCGACTGTCGATCATCTGCAGCACGACGGCCGGCTGACGCGCCCGCAACAGTTGTTCGGCATGGCCGTAAAACAAGGCGCGATAGCCGGGATATGCGCGCCGGGCGTCCTGATAGCATTTCAGGGCGTTGGCGGAATCACCTGCGGCGTCCGCCAGCTGGCAGGCCAGCGTTTCGATGATCGGGCTGGCCGTCTTGCGCAGCGGCACGATTTCCTTTTGGGCGCGGGCAAAATCGCGGGCACGCATCAGACTGGCAACCAGCCCGTAACGGCTGGCAGCTTCCGAGAGGAACTTGCGTTCGGTGAAACTCGTCTCGAAAAATGCCACGGCATCCCGGGGCAATCCGGTTTCGGCACGCAGCTTCGCGCGAATCAACTGGAAATCAAGGCTGTCGGGCACCTGCCGGTACGGCAGGTTTTCGATACGGTTCTGGATGTCGGCAATCCGTTCGAAGGTCAGCGGATGGGTGCGCAGATAGGACGGCGCGCCGCCCTCATAAATCCGCGTCGCGCGCTGCAGACGTTCGAAAAAAACCGCCATCCCGCGGGGATCAAGGCCTGCGCCCTCCACCAATTGCAATCCGATGCGGTCTGCTTCGCGCTCATTGTCGCGCGTGAAATTCAACTGGCTCTGCACAATGCCCGCCTGCCCGAACGCCACCGCAGCCTCGCCAATCTGTGAATTGGAGCGCGCAGCAAGTATGGCGACCGCCAGGGCGGCGATGGACAGCAACTGGTTCTGACTCTGCTGACCGATCATCCGCGCAATATGGCGCTGCGTCACGTGTGCGACCTCAT